>CAKNZJ010000250.1 GCA_932222125.1 uncultured Clostridia bacterium
CTTGGTACAGTCAAAAATATGTAAAGCAGCCGTTTTCCATTCCGGGAGACGGCTGTTTTCGTCAGAAAGGCGGTGGTTTTACTTTGTCCCAAACTATTTCCAAAGCAGCCGGCAGGGCGTCTCCCCAGAAGGGCAGGCCCGGCAGGAACCCGGCGGCCATACTGAAAAGTGAGAATGGTGATGTCAACTATTTCAGTACGGTGGTGTTCATCTTCATAGCGGTGATCCTGCTGGCATTCATCCTGGACCTGTTCAGCATCATCTCCACCAAACAGGAACTGGACCACTGTGCAGACCAGATGGTGAAGCAGATCCAGCTTTCCGGGGGCGTCAATGGAGAGACAGAGCAGCTTTTTAACTTCCTCTGCTCCCAGATTGAAGGGGCGGAAAACATTTCCTACTCCATTGACGCCTCCTACAAGTCGCCCACCCCGTCCGGCATGAGCCGGGCCATCCAGCTTGGGACCCCCTTCTACATCACCATCACAGGCAGGGCAAAGCTGGGCGGCTTCTGGAACTTCAACCTGGTGAACATCACCGTTGTCTCCAGAGGCGCCGGCGTCAGCGAGCATTACTGGAAGTGAGGTGGCGCATGAAAAAACCGTACCAACGCATGAAAGGCAGCACAGGCAGGAATCCCCTCCGGAATGACCGTGGGGATATTTCTATCTTTACCTGTTTTTTTGTGGTGGGGATCGTGATGCTGGTCGCCTTCCTGCTGCTGTATGCTTCCATCCGTATTACCTGCATCAACATCCGCAATGGCGCAAAAATGGAGCTGAACAATCTAAGTGCCAGCATCTACGCGGACACCTACCGCTCCCAGAGGGAGACCAACTTCAGCGAATACTTAAATACCCTCTACTCCAGCGGGGACTATACCGCCATGCTGGAGGACATGGTGACAGACGGGCTCGCCAGCAAGATCCCCCTTTCTACGGATGACTACCAGGTAAGGGACATCAGCCTCGCGTTCCATGTAACAGGCGACCGGGTGGAGTATGTATTTACCTGCAATATCGAGTTCTATGTCTACATGTTCGGTCACTCCTACCCCGCCATCACCCGACCCGTGGAACTGACCGGTTACCACAACACCAAATTTTGACCAACCATGAAAGGAGCTTACTTCTTATGAAAAAACTGTTTACATCCAAAAAATTCATTTTCGCCACCTTTTTCACGGCCCTTGCCGGCTTCCTGACCTTCCGCCTGATCGGGCGCCGCAGGGCAGCAGGAACTGATTTATGATCATCAAACTATGAATGTTTGATAAATTTAATCTTCTGTTGAAAAACTTTGCCATAAAACCGTAAAGGAGATACAGAAAGAAAAAAGGAGATGACTGCTATATGAAAAAATTTTTTAAATCTAAAGGGTTCCTCGTGACCGTCCTTTCTGTTTCCTGCATCGCCATCCTCGCCGCCTGCTGGCTTGTGGGCCGGGATACAAAGACCGCCTTCCTGCCGGATGGGCAGCCCCCGGATGCCGTCCAGGAGGACTGGAAGGATACCCCGGATGCCACGGAAGGCTCCTGGGAGCATGCAGACAGCAACATCCGGAATCAGGACAATGCAGAGGACAAGCTGGAAGATTACCCAAAGGTGGCAGAGGAATCGGAGCAGGAGGTTGTAGCTGACTTCATTCCCACAGAAACAAAGGATGAAACGCCGCCTCCTCCCCCGGAAGGCAAGACTGTCATCACAGACCCCGGCGAGGACCATCCCGTGAACCCGGCCCCGGAAACAGCCCCTTCTTCCACAGATACCGGAAAGGACAGTACGCCTCCTGCCGGCACCACCAATGAAAACGGAGCTGTATACGATCCCGTTTTTGGATGGGTTGTTCCCAGACAGGTCAACCAGGCCACTGTGGACAGCAGCGGAGATCCTAACAAGATGGTCGGGAACATGGGGAACTGACAGCCCATCCGGAATCTATCCCCGCATGATCGGCCAAATCCCTGGCGTCCATGGATTTCCATGAACCAAAGTCATTCCCGCTCTCAAAGGGAAAGTGATCCCTTAACATAAAAAA
>CAKNZJ010000251.1 GCA_932222125.1 uncultured Clostridia bacterium
GTCCAGGCCGGACAGACGGCGACCGTCAGCTTTAACAACAGCTTGCAGAGAGGTAGCCTGACTGTCACCAAAAATAGCGAAGATGGGCTGAACAGCGGCGTTCGGTTCCATCTTTACGGCACATCCTCCATGGGCGAAACTGTGGATTTGTATGCCACTACGAACAGCTCTGGTGTAGCGCAGTTCACCGATGTGCCCATTGGCAGCGGGTATACCCTGGAGGAAGTGGACACGGCAATCCGCTATGTGGTACCCGCCACTCAGACCACCAATATCGAGTGGGAAAAAGCAACCAATGCTACCTTCCGCAACGTCCTCAAGAAATTCAATATTACTCTTAACAAGGTGGACGGCGAGACCGGCACTCAGCAGGGCGACGCTACCCTGGCGGGTGCTGTCTATGGTGTGTATAAAGATGGCGAGTTGGTAGACACCTATACCACCGACAGCGAGGGCCATTTCACCACAAGCTATTATGTATGCGATCCCGGCTGGACAGTGCAGGAGATCACTCCCAGCGAAGGCTACCTGCTGGACGAAACCGTGTATCCCGTAGGTGCTGATCCCAAGCAGTATGAGGTGGAGTTTAACTCCGCGCCTGCCCTTACCAGCCCTGAGACCGTGCAGAAGGGCAAAATCACCATCATCAAGCACTGTGACGATGGCTCCACCCAGATCGAGACTCCCGAGGTGGGGGCAGAATTTGCCGTGTACCTTAAATCCTCCGGCAGCTATGACAGTGCCAAGGAGTCTGAGCGGGACTACCTGATTTGTGATGAAAACGGCTACGCCGAAACCAAGCTGCTCCCTTACGGCGTGTACACCGTCCGCCAGACCAAGGGCTGGGATGGGCGTGAGCTTATGAAGGATTTTGATGTGTTCATCAATAAGGACGGCGGCGTGTACCGGTATCTCATCAATAACGCGCCGTTCACCAGCTACGTCAAAGTAATAAAGACAGATGCGGAAACCGGCAGGGCTATCCCCTACGCCGGGGCCGGATTCCAGGTTTTTGACCCCAACGGGCAGCTTGTTACCATGCGGTTCACCTACCCGGCGGTCACCACCATCGACACCTTCTATACCACCACGGACGGCACCCTCATCACCCCGGAAGTCCTGCCCTATGGAACCGGGTACTCTCTGGTGGAGGTGCAGGCTCCTTACGGTTATGTGCTGAACTCCGAGCCGGTCTATTTTGACATTACGCCTGCTGGCTCCAGCAATGTAGGTGATGTCAC
>CAKNZJ010000252.1 GCA_932222125.1 uncultured Clostridia bacterium
AAACGGCCATGGAGGTTGAGTTGGACGAGGAGCTTGGCCGGGAACGCTGCCAGAGAACGGAGTTGTCCGAGGCGGCGCCCAACTACCGCAACGGGTACTCTCAGAAGACGGTAAAGACGCAGCAGGGCAAGGTGGAGATCAAGGTGCCCCGGGACCGGAACGTTTGAGCCGAAGGTCATCGGCAAGTACAGCCGGAATGCAGACGGCATGGAGGAGAAGATTCTGGCGCTGTATTCCTGCGGGATGAGCCAGCGGGACATCGCGGAGCAGATCAGGGAATTGTACGATGTGGAGATCAGCCCGGAGCTGGTGACCAAGATCACGGAGAAGATCATGCCGGAGGTCACGGCGTGGCAAAACCGCCCTTTGGAGGCGGTGTATCCCTTCGTCTTCATGGATGCCATCGACTACAAGGTGAAAGAGGACCACCGGTACGTGACCAAGGCAGCTTATGTGGTCCTGGGGATCACCATGGATGGACGGAAGGACATCCTGGGGGTCTGGATTGGGGAGCATGAGAGCAGCAAATTCTGGTTAAATGTGTTGAATGATCTCAAAAGCAGGGGAGTTTTGGATGTTTATCTGTTCTGTACAGACGGTCTTTGCGGCATGATGCAGGCCATCCAGGCGGTGTATCCCCAGAGCCGTTTACAGCGGTGTATCATCCACCAGATCCGCTCTTCCACCCGTTTCGTCAGCTATAAGGACATCAAACAGGTAGTGGCCGGCCTGAAAAAAATTTACACCGCCGTGACCCTGGAAGAGGCGGAGGACGCCCTGCCCAGTTCGGGGAGACGTGGAGGAAACAGTACCCCTTCTGCGTGAAGAGCTGGGAGGAAAATTGGGACGTTTTGAGCACGTTTTATGAATACCCGCCCGAGGTCCGGAAGATCATATACACGACCAATATCATCGAGGGCCTCAACCGTCAGTTCCGTCAAATCACGAAAAACAAGCCCAGCTTTACCAACGACGATTCCCTGCGCCGGATGCTTTACCTGGCCGCACAGCGCATCCAAAAGCATTGGCATGCACGCTGCCAGAACTGGGACCTGGTGCGCAGCCAGCTCCAGCTGATGTTTACGGACCGAGTCGCCCACTGAGCCCTGAGCTTAGACTGTCCCTGCGTTTGGGACGGCATTCACGCCTCCGGCGCGCATACCGCCCCACCCACCGGGACCATAGGTGTGGAAGGGCTTCAGCCCACTTTCTGCACTGTTTCCACAGCACCAGACTTGACTTTGTCGAAAATCGCTTACACAAGATTTTACGGAGTGCCCGGTAGCGTAAACATAGTCTTCATCTCGTTGAGCCGCAGAATTTTTCTCTGGACTTGAAGCAGTTATTTTCTCCTCTGCCATTTCACATACCATCTCTATCTGAATGAAGCTGCCGCCCCAATTCAATCTCCAGGTATAACTGCCAGCAAAAATCAAACGGGGTCAGCAAAAGATGCTCCCGCTGCGTGGGGATGCACCTTGATATGGCTGGCGTTGATCATCAGCCATTCATATTCTACGCCTGCGGATGAACCTCTGATGAACACTGCCCCACTTCCTGTAATCGGGAGGCAGGTTACGCCAGGGTGCTCCTGTTCGCAATACCTATAGCAACAACCAAAAATAAAGCCAAAAGTTGACAGCGGTGGTATAACAGAGACAGGAGATGATGGTATGCTACACAATGAAGCACGGAAACTACTGGTACAAGGCTATGAAGCAACCCATGACGCCGAGGGGATAGCGAAGGCGTATTCGGTGAGCAAATGGACAGTATACCGGTTGGCCGAACAGAAACGGAAAACAGGCAGTGTGGCCTTGCGAACCAGCCAGCGAGGCCGGAAGCCGGTCCTGACAGCAGCGGATAAAGAAAATATCCGTGAGTGCATTGATGAAAAACCTGACATCACAATTGAAGAAATCCGGGAGAAGCTGAGCCTCTCCGCAAGCTATAGTACCGTAGAGCGGGCAATCAACGCAATGGGCTATACTCTGAAAAAGAAATCACTCTATGCAAGTGAGCGTGACCGTATTCGATGTGCAGGAGAAGCGCA
>CAKNZJ010000253.1 GCA_932222125.1 uncultured Clostridia bacterium
GCTGAGAGAACTTTGGGACAAAGTGTCCCGAAGTACCCGGAGCTCTCCGAGGGCCTGTTCCTAATGGACGGCATTGAGGGCCTGCGCTCCCTGCCGAAACACTCGGTTGATATGCTCTTAACCGATCCGCCCTACGGCACCACCCGGAATTTTTGGGATGTGCCCCTGCCGCTCCCGGAGCTGTGGGAGGCGGTCAAGTGGGCCGTCAAACCCGACGGGGCTGTGCTGTTCTTCGCACAATGCCCCTATGATAAAGTGCTGGGGGCCTCCAACCTTGCCATGCTCCGCTATGAATGGGTGTGGTATAAGAGCCGGTGTACCGGCTTTCTCAACGCAAGGCGGGCCCCCTTAAAGCGGACGGAGAATATTTTGGTATTTTATCAGAAACTTCCCTATTACGATCCGCAGTTTGAACAGGGCAAGCCCTATAAGAAAATCTCCAGGGAGGGGAGCAACAGCCCCAACTATGGAAAATTCCTGCGTTCCAGCAGCGGGTCGGAGGACGGCCTGCGCTTTCCCGGAAACCTGCTTGCCTTTTCCTCGGTACAGCGCACCGTCCATCCCACGCAGAAACCCGTGGAGCTGTGCGAGTATTTCATCAAGACCTACACCCGGCCCGGGGAGGTGGTGGCGGACATCTGCGCCGGGAGCGGCACTACCGCTGTTGCCGCCCTCAACACGGGCCGCCGTTTTGTATGCTTTGAAACAGCCCCGGCCTTTTATGCCGCCGCCAGCGAGCGCATCCATACCGCCCGGGTGTCGGTGGAGTCCGGGGAGAAAGGAGTGTAACTATCGGAGACTATTCTATCATTTATGCCGATCCCCCCTGGCAGTACCAGCGGAGTAAAGTCCAGGGGGCGGCACAGAACCATTACCCCACAATGGGGATCGATGAGCTTTGTGCGCTCCCGGTGGCGGATCTGGCCGCCAGGGACAGCGCACTTTTTTTGTGGGCCACTTTCCCCCAGCTCCCGGAGGCCCTGCGGCTTATTAAGGCGTGGGGCTTTCAGTATAAGTCCGTGGCCTTTGTCTGGCTGAAAAAGAATAAAAAGGCGGACAGTTGGTTTTACGGGCTGGGCTTTTGGACGAGGGGAAACGCCGAGGTCTGCCTGCTGGCAACAAGGGGCCATCCCAGACGGCAGGCGGCAAATATCCATCAGTTTATCATTTCCCCCATTGAGGCCCACAGCAAAAAGCCGGACGAGGCCCGGGAAAAGATTGTGGCCCTTATGGGCGACCTGCCCCGGGTGGAGCTTTTTGCCAGACAGTCCCCGCCCGGCTGGGAGGTGTGGGGAAATGAAGTGGCAAGCACCGTCCCGGACTTTGGGACAAAGTGTCCCGAAGATACCGGGGCCGGAAAGGAGGTCAAGCAGTGCCTTATGTAAATGTCCCCAACGATTTATCCAAAATCAAAACCAAAATGGCCTTTAACCTTACCAAACGCCAGCTTGTCTGCTTCGGCTGTGCGGCGGCAGTGGGCATCCCGTCCTACCTGTTCGCCCGCGGTTCCATCGGCAACACCGGGGCCATGTTCGCCATGCTGGTGATCATGCTCCCCGCCTTTCTGCTGGCCATGTATGAGAAAGACGGGCTTCCGGCGGAAAAAGTGGTAAAAAACATCATCCGGGCCCGGTTTACCCGTCCCGGGATAAGGCCCTATCAGACACAAAACATTTACGCCCCGTTTACCGGGCGGGGCCCTGTGAGAAAGGAGGATGCGATTGCAGACCACAAAACAAAGAGGACGGCGCAGGGCCGCCAAGGGCAGAAAGCGGGCGGCCCTGTCCGCCCAGCAGTCAATCCCTTATACGGTGATGCACCCGGACGGGGTGTGCAGGCTCCCCGGCGGGCTTTACACAAAAACCGTGGAATATGAGGACATCAATTATTCCGTGGCAAGCACCGAGGATCAGACGGCGATTTTTGGCGGCTGGAGCTCATTCCTCAATTACTTTGACAGCTCCCTGCCGTTCCAGCTTTCTTTCATTAACCGCCGTTCCCATTCCCGGAGCCGCTACCGGGTGAATATCCCCCAGGGGGATGACGATTTCAACAGCATCCGGGAGGAATATACCGGGATGCTGAAAAACCAGATCGCCAAAAGCAACAACGGCATTGAACGCTCCAAATATATCACTTTTGGCATCCCCGCCGAGGGGATTGCCGAGGCCCGGCCCCGGCTGGAGCGGGTGGAGGCTGATGTGATGGGGAATTTTAAGCGGCTGGGCGTTCCCTCCGAGCCGATGGACGGACGGGCAAGGCTGGCCTTACTCCACAGCCAGATGCACCCGGGCAACCGGGAGCCGTTTTGCTTTTCGTGGAAAGATATTCCGCAGACCGGGCTGGGGACAAAGGACTTTATCGCCCCGGACAGCTTTGACTTCCGCCAGTCCCGCTCATTCCGGGTGGGCCGGTATTGGGGAGCCGTGTCCTACTTGCAGATTTTAGCGTCCGAGCTCTCGGACAAACTGCTGGCGGAAATTTTGGAGCTGGATGCGGAAATGACCGTGACCCTCCATATCCAGACCGTGGATCAGCTAAAGGCCATCAAAACCATTAAGGGGAAACTTTCCGATATTGGGAAAATGAAAGTGGAGGAACAACGGAAAGCCGTCCGCTCCGGGTATGATCCCGACATCCTCCCGCCCGACCTCATTACCTTTTCCAAGGATGCGGCGGAGCTCCTTGCCGATCTCCAGTCCCGCAACGAGCGGATGTTTCTTCTCGCTTTCACCGTGGTAAACCTTGCCCCTACCCGCCAGCGGCTGGAAAACGATGTGTTTACCGTGGGCGGCATCGCACAGAAATACAACTGCGCCTTAAAGCGGCTGGACTGGCAACAGGAGCAGGGCTTTATGTCCTCCCTTGCTCTGGGCTGTAATGAGGTGGAAATTAAACGGGGCATGACTACCAGCTCCACGGCGATTTTTATTCCCTTTATGACAAGGGAGCTTCGGATGGACGGGCAGGCCCTCTACTACGGCATGAACGCCCTTTCCCACAATGTCATTATGGCCGACCGGAAAAA
>CAKNZJ010000254.1 GCA_932222125.1 uncultured Clostridia bacterium
CATATGCCACCTCAAAGCAACAGAACTGGCTTGCCCGCCTGCCGCGTCATATCATTGACCTCTGACACCATGGCCCGAGCCAGTACCTTTTTATCCAACATAACATTGACCTGAATGGGCCGATTCCCACCTGCACCTCCGATTTCCCCCATGGCTTCCACCAACGCCTGCTTGATCGTGGCCAATGGGGCCTCAATGTTTGTGCCGGATCGTTGATCCCCCAGCACGGCCAGAAATTCTCGGTTGGGTGGGATGACCGCACCAGTAGCAAGATGTGGAACAGCAAATCTGGAAACCGATGGAATAGCTGCCCTACTATATGTAGAAGCTCCTTGGGCGCTATTTGATACACTGGATTTGGCATTTTTCCCAGAAAACACCCCAGTTATTGAACTCCAAACATTAGAAGCCCAATTTTTTAATCCTTTGAATATACCCGCCAGTCCATCCAAAAGTCCATTAATCATGTTTTTCCCCAGGACTTTCCAAAAATCCCATGTAAAAAACTTAGAAACGTTGCTCTTCCACCAGTTTTTTATCCCCCTCCAGGCACCCTTCAATTTATCCAAGATAAAATCCCAGTTTGGGGCAATTGCGGTAGCTAAGCCCACAGCCCCCGCAAGTATTAAACCAAGCCCCAGCGGTATTCCAACAGGGGTAAACATCAAAATAATACCAAGGACTAGGAGGGACGCACTTACCAAGGCTGTGATCGCTCCAATCGGCCCTTTCAATTTCTCCAGAATCAAATTCCAATTGGCCGCAATTGATGGGGCGAGCGAGACGGCCCCGGCGATCAAAAGCCCAAGTCCAAGAGGTATAGCGGAACCTGTAAATAGCAGCACCGCACCCAAGGCCAATAACGCTGCGCCCACTAACGCCGTAATCACTCCAAGCGGGCCTTTGAGGGCATTCTGCATGGTTTCCCAGTCCACAGATCTGGTAGCGGCAAGGCCGACTGCTCCGGCTGCCACCAGAGCGACTCCCAGCAGGATATTGACACCTGAAAAAGCCAAAATCGCACCAACCACAAGGAGCGCTATGCTGAGCAGTTTAGTAATTACACCGATCGGCCCTTGTAAGGCCTCCGCCATACTATTCCAGTTCGCAGCTACTACCATAGCTAGCCCCACTGCTCCTGCGGCCATCAGGGCTATGCCCAGCGGAATGTTGACATTAGAGAATGCCAGGATCGCGCCGATAACCAGAAGACACCCGCTTAACAGCGCAAGCAACCCGCCAAGTGGCCCACGTAGTTTCTCAGAAATAGCGCCCCAATTCTCCATGACAACCCCGGCAAGTGCCAATGCGCCAATTGCCATCAGAGATATACCCAACAGTACGTTGATCCCTGAAAACGCAAGGATCGCGCCGACTGCTAGAAGGGCCCCTGCCACAATAGCTGTAATCCTATCCAACTCCACACCAATCAACCCTGAAAAATCAGGGGCCATAGCAGATGACGCCGCGCCACCTCCCCCGCCGCCAGCAGTATTTTCTGTTTGGATTGTGTTAATTTCATCAAAACCAGCCAGCGATCCAGTGGCTTCCTTTGCCGCAGACCCAACCCCTTCAAGCGCTTTTTTCTCATCATAGAGGCTTTTTGCAGCCTTTGCTGATTTTTCAGCTGTTGTCCCAAACAATACAGACAGAACTTTTGCTATAGCCCAAACTAGCCTTGTAAGGATATTCACAAGTGTAATAAATGCAGGGATGACAACGTTCATAAGCGGCTGGGCCAGTGTCAGCAACGCGCCCTTAAGTCTGGCCACTGCCGCTCTCGCCTCATCGTTGGTTGCAATTACATTGCTCATCCAGTCACGCATCTTACGCAAACCGGTGGTAATCAGAGTGAACACAAAGACGCCAGAGGCCAATTCCTTTACCCGATTGGTAAAGCGCTCCATGTAATTGCCGGCACGATCTACCGCTTGCTCCATTTTTGCCGAAGCACCGTTTGCAGCCTGCATCTGCTGGGCCAGTTCACCGGCTTTTGCTTTTTCCCGATCAAGTTCAGCGGCTTGCGCTTGAATTGCTTTTACGGCCCGGTCATCTTGTGCAGACAGCCGCTCTGCAATCTTCTCCTTCTCTCTAAGCAGCCTTTCCTGCTCCGTCAGTTCAGCCTTGATTTGTGCCTGCCTTTCTAGCTCCTTGATATAGATTTCTGGATTTGCCGTGCCTACCCCATCAATAGCCGTGACCGACTGGCTGGCCGCTAACGCCTTTTGCAGCCTCTCAACAGAGGCATATGCCTCCCCTGCCTCACGGTTTGCTTCTTTCAGTTACTCCACAATGGGCAGTCTGTCCGCTTCCTTCTGGGCCAGCTTTTGCTCCATGTTCTCAATTTTTTTGGTCGTATTTGTTATATCCTTCTGCAACTGCTTATTGTCTAGCTTTGTAGAAAATGTAATAGATCCATCCACCATAAATTCACCCCTTATTACACAAAAACCCCCGCCACCTCATATTGAGATAGCGGAGGATGATGGTTATTCACTTACGCAGCCCCGATGAACAGCAACCGGAAGGTTTCGCGCCCCTTGGGCGTCACCAGCGTTTGGGTGCCGCTCCACTGGGTCTTTTCGTTGAAGCATTCCTTGATTTCAAATAGACCGTTGTTCTTATCCGCATAGGGCATCAGCTTGCCCCGCTTGTCCCGGTAGATGTATTTCTTGTTGAGGAGGAACTGGATGAAGTCTCGCTCCTTGACCTCCAATTGCTTGGCTGTCTCCCGGAAGTTGGTCAAAAGGTTGCGGTCCACCAGCTCATCAAAGTAGTCCGCCTTTGGCTTCATAATCTGGTTGTCCACGGTCAAGGCCGCCAACCGCGCTTCTCGGTCTGCCAGGGTCTTTTGCGCCACTGTCAGGGCTTTAGCCATCAGCTCTTCCGGGGTCAGGTTGTCTGCCCCAGCGATGTAGCCGCCCGTGCGCCGGATTGAAGGCAAAACCTCATCGAAGATCCAGCTTTCAAACTCCTCCGCTCCTGGCAGCTCTGACTTGGCCGCCAGACGGTAAATGTCGCCCTCGGGGATGAACTTTGCATCCTGCTCGCCGCCCTTAGTAGGGAGTCGGCGAATCACCGCCCCCTTGCAGTGTGCAGTGATAGCGTCGGCAGGCCGCTTGTACCCCAGCGCCGCCGCCACGTCCTTTCCACAGAACAGCGTATTGCCGTCCTCGGTGACGGTACGGATGTTTCCAAACTTGGGATGCTCAAAGATTTTCAGTTCATTCATGCCGCGTCACCCTCCTTTGTATAAAAAGAGGTGTTAGCCAAAACTGACATGGCCGCATGGGCAACAATCATGGCCCTGTCGCCATACGTTGCCAGCTCTGCGGCAACCCGCAAAAGATTGGGTTTTTTATTTTGCATTTCGTTCATTTTCAAAAACCTCCTTGATTTTCACCAGGAGGAGGGCTATAATAGATTTAGCCTCACCTCTTGGTGTAGGTGATTAGGGTTTCGGTGTTACTTCCCACGGTAGCCGGAGCCCTTCTTATTTTACCTTCTCATAGACCTCCCGAATGCCTTGACGAATTACATCGGCTTTGCTTAACCCTGTCTTTTCACAACAGATTTTCAATAATTTGATGTCTTCATCTGACATTCTAATTCGTGTTTCATGATTTTTTGGGTCTGTGGTAGGCCGTCCAGTTCTTGGAGACACTCCCATCGCCTCCTTTTGTGTCACCATAATTTATTATACATGTGGTGACACAAAAGTCAAGAGGTTTCTCAAAAAAAAATTCGGCCCCCGCTTCAAAAAGTAGCGGGGGCCGTTTGCTTGCTATTAACCAATATCTTCCCGATTGATCACAAAATACTGCTTACACTCTGGCCCGGTTGCTTCAAAGTAGTTAATCTGGAATTCCTCCCAATCTTCCGGGAGTTCCCAGACCTGATAGGCTTTCATTCCCATCCCGCTTGCAACTGCTCCAACAAACGGCATCGCACCATCAATTTCGCCAACCGCCACAGTGGGAAGTGTCGCCTGCTTATCGACATAGGCGTTGAATGAACCCAAGTTTTCTGTTTCATCCGTTGTATTTTTGGCAGAAAAAACCAGGAAAAGAAGTTTATTCCCTTTCTTTTGCGAAGAAACCGGCCCAAGGGGCATTTCGAGTTCATCAACCCACTTTGCACTCACAATAGAGATGTCAAAGCAGTCTCCCGATATGGTTCCATCCAGCCCGACACTGTTTTGATTTTTTTCTGGCTCACTTATTGTGGAAGCCGATTGTTGCGGAGAGTTACTTTCCTTGCCGCTCGAACTTCCATCCCCGCACGAGCACAACAGCAACATCATGACCATAACCAAACAAAAGATGCGTTTCATATTTTTCTACCCCCTCAAAATTTTGGCAAATCCCTAAAGCGATTGTAGCATAGGTTGATGTGGTAATCAATCAAGTTTTCCCGCTATCTCAATATGAAGTTTTCAAGGTGCAAATTTGGTGGTCACACGCCCCACCGATTCAAAACATCCTTCTCGCTGTCTGTATACGTGGTTTTTAAGTCCACTAGCTGCTTATTGCGCTGATAAAATTCACGGTCACCCTTGTCCAGCGGCTTCCCGCGGGCCTTTTGTTCCCGGATATGGACGACCTGGGCAAACAGACAATCACCAATTTCATAGTAGGCTCCAATAAATGTCCACCAGTGCAAACCGCCTGTATTTGATTTGCGATCATATGGAGCTGCTCTGATTTCTTGTCCCAGCACACGGTTAACAGGGGCGACAATCAACTGAAAATCCTGATCCCAGTCCATTAGTTTAGGCGCCCTTCTTGCCTGCTCCTCCTCCGCACCACAGTTGATAAACCAAAAACATTGCTTGATGGCCTCCTGGTAGTGGTCTGGCGGCATCTGCGCAAAGTCTGGATAGAAAATGTCCATCATTGCCTCTGCTCTGTCTTGGTCGCTCAACTCGGGATCTGTCAGAGCCTTACAAACATCCAACACCGCCCTGTAATCAGACCGTATGGGATACTCAGTCCCACACACGCAGACGCTGCTTGGCAAGTCATAGATCATGTGTGGTACTTCGCCGTATATTTAGCGATTCGCGGATTAGTCCGCTTCTGCTCTCGCGCAAAAGCCGAATCCACATGATCCATAACCGCAAGCAAGAGATTGCACCACACAGGGAGTCCGTCAGCTAAGGCATAGACGTTCATCCCACCAAATAGCCTCTCGCTGATGGGCACACTGAAAACGCCATCAATCATCTCTCTCATCTCGGCATCTCGGGCGCGGGCAACCTCAAAGATTTTCCTCTTATCCCCCATCTTCTCAATCTCCGCTTTGTACGCCTCCTGCTTTTGATCCAGAGTGTCAAAGGTATTGAATAAACGCTCTACAAAGGCGCTGTCCGTTGGATTGAACGAGACCTGACACTGGCCGTTGATGTCGTAAACCACAAGTCCGGTATCAAATTTGATTTCAGGCATCTGCTTTTCCACCCCCATATTCATGCACCCTTTGTAAACTCTACGCCTGAGTCAGTCGCAGCGGCAGTGCCCACCTCACGCTTCCCGCCAAAGGTCACGTCAACAGGCATGGTCAAAGAGCCGCCGCCAGCGCCGCCCAGGCTTGTGGGCTTTACCATGCTTGAGGGGTAACGCTCGGCAAAGGCGTTCCCTTGCTCGTCTGTCAGATAAAGATGTACCCGCAATAGATCCTGGTTAGCCAGCGCATGGGCGTCCAGATCAACAACGGCCAGCTGTATCAGCTTCGCCTGGTACTCGTCCCCAGAATCGATTTCGCAAGGGTCGAAGCTTTGGGTGGTGATCGGGGTCTTCATGGTGCTGTAGGTATCGCCCAAAATATCCGTTTTTGATTCATCGCTCCAGTCATTCTCGGCGCTGGAGTCCTCCACTCGTTTTCCGATCACATGCCACTTTGGGTCAGCATAGGTCCCGGTGTTGCCGTATACCAGATACAGCTTGCGGTCAACCGTCTGTCCCGCTGGGGTATTAATGGTGTATGTCATGTCAGCCATTTATTTTTCACCTCATATTTTTTGATAAATTGAACCGAGAGCTGTACGCTATAGATAGCCCACCCCTCATCGTCCGCATCATAGAGCACACCATTCTGGGCAGTGATGTGCTCGCAGTTTGGAATATCTCCAAACACTGGCGCCGCTCCAGTTGCGGACTGCTCCTGGACCCACGCCTGGAACCCCATCACCCAATCAGCATTGACAGTGGCCCCAATGTCATCTCCTGGAGTCTTTGAGAATACGCAATACAAGCCAAAATTGTATTGATTCGTCACACGAATGTTCCCTAGAATATCCTGCTGCCGGGCCACCTCCACTAGCCCAGATGGGAAGATGCCCCCGTTAGAAGGGATCTGGTCTGTATAATCGACCTTATACCCATCAAAGTCACTTGCCCCAGGGTAGCGCTCTACAAAACCTCTCATTTTTTGTAAGGCAGTCACCGTGCGCCACCTCGCATCTTGACATAGTCTTGCAACTCAGCCTGCATCTGTGCCCCCTCTGCGGCCATCAGACGCCGGTCCCAGTATGGCCCTGCCTGAGGATTTTTTGTGGTGCTATAATCGATATCCCGATTACTCGGCACCTTCGGCACACCCTTCCGGGAGCGCCAGCCGTTTGGCGTCAGGAAGCCGGCCGCACCAGTCTTTGGGTCTACCATAACCTTTCCATGATATAGCATCCGGGCATAGGGCTGATTCACACGTATAAAAGGTTCCTCCACCGGGCTTTGGGTGATCATAAGTTTAATCATTGCCCCGGTTCGAAACGGCATGTACTTCTGGATGCGGCGGCGGACGTTGGCGGTGTGGACCCTCTGTACATCCCCACCCGCTGTGACCCCCAACCGTTTCATGACCACCTTAACCGGCTTCAAATCCACTTTGATACTGCCTACAATATTCATCCGCCCGCCTCCACATGGACCAACCGATCCATCCAGTATTTTGGGTCAACGTATCGAATCACACCTAACCCAGGCACCTTTGCCGGAATCAGCCCCGCCCAATCCTCCCTGGTCAAAATCTCCGGCCCCTCACCGTGGAGCACCTTGTCCCCCACGGCTACGGTCACCTCATCACAGGGAATCACCAACAGAAAGCTGTTGACTTCCTTGCTTCCTGTCTTGGACACGTCCTGAGTCTTTTTGAAGTCCAGAAAGGCGCCCTTCTCAATGACCCGGCGGGCATAGACATCCCCGCCATCCCAATGGTAGAGGGTGACGGTCTGATTGCACAGCCGGTAGTCCACTGGGCTACGGCGCTTAATCCGCACCATCAGCCCGCCCCCCGATAGATATCCAGGTAGAGGCAAGCACAGCGGTACAATTCCTTAGCTTGCCCAGCTGAGCTGATGTCGATAGCCGCTTCGGATGTGCCGCCATAGCTGACAGACACAGACCCGATGGAGGTTGATTGAACCGGCCCGCCCTCACCATTGGCTACCAGATCAAAGCTGTACAAAGCCTCAGCTATGGCGCAGACCGCCATAGCCTCGCTGTTTGGTGTGGGGGCGGTTACTGTATAGGCCCGTTTATACCGGGCCAGCTGTGCCGCCCCACGGGCCTCATAGACAGGCCACTCCTCCTCGGAGATGGCGCTGCCGTGGTAGACATTCCGGTAAAAGTCATAGTCTGGCACAGCGGCACCTCCTCTCAGTCCTTGGGTGTTAGAGCCTCAACCTGTGCCCTCAAGTCCTTATTCTCCTTCTTCAGAGCTGCGTTCTCCTTTTTGAGCGCGGCGGCGTCAGCATCTCTGGCGGGGGCGTGCAGGGGCTTCCCAGTCTTTTCATCCACCTCAACGTAGCCCAATTTCTCCACGGATTCCAGCTGGTCATCCGGGATACGCAGCTGCTTATTGGCACGCATGACTGTCTTCATCAGTTTCCGCCTCCCACATTGAACATGATGGCGGCTTTCCGCTTGTTTAGCAGGAATACATCATCGTAGGACTCCTCAAAATAGATCCACTTGCCCTCCGACCCAGCGCTGGGCGCGTCCAGCTGGGCAAACGTGTACTTCTCTGGGGTAATGACAGCGGAGGGATGAACTAAGGCCATGTTGATCTGCTGGGCTCCGGCCCCGTCCTTCCAGCCCTCGGTAAAGTCATAAGCGGTCTTCATCAAGGCGCTTGGTACATCCTCAATCTGCACCTCATCCAGAGAGGCTACCGCCCGGCTAATAGCCCCCTCCCCGTTTTTGATAGAGCGGCTCAGTTCTTTCGCGTTCTTCAGCACGCTCCTAATCACAGGAGTTGTGTAAAGGATGCGGCCAACCTTAGGCACATTGGCCTCATCCATAGCCACCATATAGCCGTCAAACACGGACAGGATATTGTCAATGGTCAGGGCTGCAGTATCAGCAGTCCCGCCAGCCGCTGCCCAGTCTGCGTACAATTTGGAGATCAGGTAGGCATCCATCTCAGGGAACTTCTGCTCCTCGTTGAACACCCTGGTGATGTTCTGAATAGAGGCCACCTGGTTTGTCTCATCAATATCCATTGGGTGGACAAGCGTAGACCATTTCCGATGATTGGTCAGTATCTTGGGTTCCCAAGCGTTCTCAAAATTGCGCTTGGCAACGTTGATGGTGTCCCGGTCTGCGTCCACCCGCCCGGTGGTGGTCAGATTGGGGATTTGGATGGTGTTGGCGTTGATCCAGCGATACCGGCTGTCATTCTCCGTGCTGCGCAGAGCGGCAAAGTGGAGTACGTTAGGGTAGGCTTGGGCCAGTGCCTGGGAATATGCTTGGGCATAGTTTAGTGCATTCGGCATTGTGTTAGCTCCTTTCAGATTTATTGATTCGTGCCTTGCTTCGCCCGGATACCGGTGAATCCAAAGTTAAAGACCCCAGTCGGAGGCGGATTGGCGCCTGTTCCAGCGGCAAAAGGTGGAGGAGTCTGCTCCGGTTCGAACAGATAACTGCTGTCCTTTTTCAGCCCCTCCAATGCGGTGGCGATGTCCTTGCTCTGATTCTTGCTGTCTTTCAAGGCGGTAATCCTTTCCGCCCCCAGTGCGCCGATAATGGCGCCAGCGTGCTTTCCCCTGGCCGCAGCAATAGCGTCCTTCAGCACGCCGTTAAAGGCCATGTCGGCAAGATCAGCTTGGTACTTACTCTCAGCAGCAGTCAGGTCACTCTGTAGCTTTGTGATCTGCCCCTGAAGTCCTGTTACATCTACGCCATCAAAGGCCTTTAGACCATCCTTTGCGGTCTGAAGCTGATCCTTGATGAGGTCATAGTCCTCAAAAGGCTTCTTAGCCGCTTCAATGTCCCGGTCATTCTCCTCCATGATGGCGTCAACGATCTCCTTTGGCAAAGGCTGATCACCTACCTTGAAATTCTGCAAAAACTCACGCTTCATAGCACTCCTTTCTCCGCTCCGCTTTGATAATGGGGGTCGCATCCCCTGCGGTCCCGTAGTTTTACGACTTCGGGGCGGTCAAAGATGGTATGAACACGGGCAGCAGCCCGCAGTCAACAAAAATAGGAGCCAACCACCAAGATAATCCTTAGCAGTCAGCCCCTATGGCTCTCCTCAGCGCCCATTCGCTGAGTGGTGTATTTGATTGTCTTTTTGACCTCTAAGACGATATAGCCATCACCCCGCCGCCGTATCTCAGCGTCATTTCCACGCCGGATAATGGCTTCAATGGCTTGGACGATCTCGCTACTCATGTCCTGCCAGCCAAGCAAGCAGATCTGCGCAAAGCGTGCCGGTCTCGCTCTCACCATCTCCCGCCTCATTCACGCCTCGCTCAGAAATGACTGCCTCAACAGCTTCAATCAGCAAAAGCAATTGTTCGCCATCAATGGCCCCAAACGGGTCAAAGCCAAGCGCTAAAGACCGAATCAATTCATGATACTTTTTTGGATAATTGTATTTCATGCGTGGCCCTCCTTTAACCTTTTAGCCACTTTTGTATGTGTAGGCCAGACACTTGTGATTGCGCCGGTCTCTGGATTGACCACAATTGTGGCTCTCTCCCCGATGAGCTGATAACTTGGCCGCCCCAACTTGTCATACTTGATTGTACTGGTTTTAAGCGGATTTTGCAAGGCATTCACAGCCGCTGCCCCTGAAACATCTCTTCTCATAGCCTGCTCAATTACATGGTCTGTGATCCTTACAGACACCCCATTTGGCAGTGTCGTATCGCTCATCCCCGCAAATTGCTCAAAGGTTCTTCCAATTTTGCGGTAAGGCCCTGGCCGTTCGGCATCAAACCCCACAACATCCATCCGCTCATGCTGGGTTTTTAGCCCAGCGGCCTTTGAAAAACGCTCGTACTCCTGATGCAACCTTTGGAGCCGGATACGGTCTGCCCGCACCACATTCTCATCTCCTGTGGCTTTGTCCACCAAAATACGGCGCTTTTGCCTGCGTATGGACCGCTCCAGCTGCCGCTGCATTTGAGTTGCCTCATAGCCTGTATAATGGCGCCCATCCACAACCACCCCTTTTTCATTGCTGGCTCTAAGATCCTCCAGCTCCTCTGGGGTGTACTGGGGCCGGTTCACCCCCAGGATGATGGGGAAGGCGGCGTGGCCGCAGTTCAAGGTGCCTATACGCCGCACCAATCCGTTGTTCAGCTCGGCATATGCAGCATCGCTGTACTGCTTGCCCTGAATTGGTTCGTGATCCGGGGCGCTGTTTGCGTGCGCAGTGATCTCCCAGCCGTTGCACCCAAGCTTGTCATGGTTCATTTGGCTGATCTGTTCCTGCATCAGGCCCAGGCCTCCTAAGATATTTCGCCGGACGGCCGCCTCCAGGGAGGTGTATACCCCACTTTGGTAATCAATGACCCGGACGCCCTGCTTTGCCAGATTGCGGGTGGCCTGCCGGATAGCCTCGGTGTAGCTGGCCGCGCCGGTGACGACCTGTTTGAAGGCAAAGTCACAGGTGGTTATATAGGCCCTGGTCAGCGGTTCCGTCTTACCATACGGGTTCACAAACCCAATGGTCTGCACAATATTGGAAAAGTCCTCCTGAGCCAGCTCCACGGCGGCGGCGACAATCTGTTGAAGGGCGGCGCTCCGCTCAAAGGGTACCGCCTGGATATAGGGGAACCGGCTGACATCCAGATCGTAGCCCGACTGGGCTGATTGGTACATGATCCGCCGTATCTCCTGGTGGGACAGACCCAGCCGCCGGCGCAGCTCCTGTTTCAGCTTCCGCTGGGAAACGCCAAGCTGTTGGGCCCGCCAGATTTGATACGCCGCTGTACTGGTAAGCTTCCCTGCCTGGGCAATTCGTCTGGCAATGTCCTCAAGCAGGAAGTCATTGATCGGATCTGTGATCTGCCATGCCCGGTCTCGCAGGGCGGCAATCTGCTCTGGCGTCAACATCAGACCTCATCCTTCTCTTCCCTTTTTGATACTTGGTCTAGCCCTGGCATATATTTCTCCCGGATTTTTGCCAAGTCGGTAGAGGTCTCAGTGGGCAGATTAAAGCGCCAACCTAAGGCGATCTCTGGCTTGAGCAGTTCTGTAGCTACCATGTCCTTATAATCGTCCCACACCTTATCTTCGTCATACAGAATGCCGTTGCCCCAGTCAATGGTAACATCATCGCCATCTACCTCATGAGCATTTGGCACATGGTATAGCTGCCCCATAGTGCCGCATAGCTGTATGGCTTCCCTCACCGCGCACTCCCACATCTGCTGAAAGTCAATGATGGTCAGGTTATAGTCGCCCTCGCTGGAAGTAACCTCCTTAGCTGTACGCTCCACCGCTTCCACCTCAGACAGTAGCCCACGCTTGATTCCAAGTACTGTCTCCACATTGCGCAGATATTCCCGCTTACGATTTAAAAAAGAGTCATCCCGCAATTCCGGGGAGAAAACGGTGACGCCAATACTCTCAGCATCCTCATCCAACGCCGTAAAGATGTGATCCCTAAAACTCCGAGTCCCATCTTTCTCCTTTTTTAGCAGATCTCCGCTGACAATGATCCGGCTCTCGCCGCGCTCAAACTCCCCATTCAGCTGAGCCTCGTTGCGGTTGATGTTGTGGATTAATCCAACCGCCGCGGCGTAGACTGACACACCGTCCTCACTTCCATCCACACAGTTTGCCATAGGGGTTTTTACCCGCACCACACCCAAGCTGTAGAACTTGTGGGGAAAAGTGTAGGATTCTGGGAGGTCTTTATACCTGGGCAGTGTAGATAGCGGCACTTGCATCCCAAGCGAACCCTGGAGCGATGACCGATAGAGCTTGTTGGAGATAGACAAGTATCCGTCCTCATCTAATGTTCGGCGCTCAAGCAGCGTATAGTAGGACTTGTCCGCAGTTGTATACTCGGCTAGTCCAATGTCAGTTAGCTGTCCGTTAGCATCTCTGCCAAATACCAGCACACTCACCCTATTGATGACTGTCCACTGCCAGCCATTGATTGTTGGGACCGGCTTGAGCAGGCACTCTCCTCCAATCAACGCCATCTGCATAGCTTGCTCCCGCTTCTGCTCCAGCGAATCCAAAGCAGCCTGGACAAAAGCGTCCGCAGAGGTCGCTGTGTACTCTCCAAACACCGTCTTGACCAATTTGTTGACCACAGTGTAAGCGATGCGCTGGCACGGATCCTCATCCTCAGTGGGCTGAGCGTTAAAGTACAGATCAAACCACTCCTGGATTGCAGCGCGCATAGCGTCTGATGTGCAGTCCCTGTCGTTGAACGCATCTTCATAACTGTATGCAGTTTTGTTAAAAATCGCTGTGATCACACTCATTTGCCATCTACCTTGTTATTAATTAATGGGCGCATTCCTGCCCTGATCCCTGTTTCTAAGCCGTCTATATAGGCATTTAACTCTCGGATTCTGCCATGAAGCTTTGCATTTTCTTCCTTCAGCGCCATATTCTCAGCATACACACGATCCTTCGCCCATGTAGGCAAAAAGGTCAACTGGAGCCACTCCATAAATCGTTTGATTATTGACCCCTCCTCTTCCAGATCCGGTTTGTCCCATAGCGCACTGCATCTATATGATGATTTGAGGCATCCGGGTAATCAGATAAGACTTCCCCTGTTTTCTTGTCACGCTCGTATTCGTACTCTGTAAACTCTTTCGCGGTATCTGGGCACCGCTCTGGATCAATTACAATTGCAGCCAAGCTTTGGAGCCATTTCATTGAGTACCGGACACTGCCTGGTCCCTTCTCTGCCCCGCGGCACCGCAGATCAAAAGCTTTGTAATCGCTGATGCTTTTTTCTTCCGCACTGTCCGCAATTACTAGCTCGTCATCTGCGATGCGCTTTTTCAGCAATGCGGCCGTATCCTGGTTGCTGGTTCTCCAGCGGGTCAACTCATCAAAGATGTACAACGTCCTCCGGGCGGCATCGTAGTGCATTCGGTTCCAGGCCCATGGATCCGGGAACCAGCCCCAGTCCACCCCGGAAATGATCCTGTCAAACGTCTGAATCTGCGTATCCGTAATAGCATCAATACGCAGGTTTTCAAACACCGCCGTCCCACTTCCAACTACCTCGCCTAGATATTCATGCTGGTAGCCTGTCGGATTCGTCTCTTTCAAATGCTCTGCATCTTCTAAGAACCGGGGGCCTAACCACTCTCGGGGAGTTGTCAGGTAGGTGCTGTGGTGGACCCTTCTCCTCTGCTTTCTCTCCAGCGCATACTGATTGGCCCAGTTGCGTGCCATAGCGGGTGGGTTGAACGATTTAAAGCATATGGAGTATGGGCCGCCGCGGAAAATAGACTGCTCTACATTGCGAATCTGCTCCGGGCCGTCAAACTGATCTAATTCCTCAAACCACCCGATCCCAATATAGCCAAACGACACCTTGATGGACTTGACCTTCCCAGGATCATCCAACCCAAAAAACATGATTTTTTGGCCAGTGGGCAAGTAAGTACACTCCATTGGGCTGACAGTACATCGGAACTTACTGGACAGTCCAAGCGCCGCAACCGCCCAGCAGATTTGCGCATAGACAGAACTGCGCAGTGTATTGCCTACCTTGCGAAAAATCGCCGCATGGCACTTTGGGTGCTTTAACAATTGGAGGATTACTTCGACAGATATGTAGCTGGATTTGGCACTGCCGCGCCCGCCTTTCTCCACCAGCTCATTTACGCGGCAATCCTTCACTGCACGGTGTGAATCTGCAAAAGCCTGGGATATAATCTCAGAAAGCTTATATGTCATCTATGATCTGCACCTGCCCATCCGTTGCTAAAACTTCCGGCTTATCCCTCCACCTATCTGAGCGGCGGTTTTTCAGCCAGAATATCTGAGCAGTGGTATCTGGCGGGATGTGCTTCAGCGTCTGAATCACCTTCACGCCATCTTTACCCGAACGCTCAACCCGCTCCTCCTGATAATCATAGCCCAGCGCTCGTTTTAGCAAAGCATTTTCTACCTGTATATCAACGACTTCCTTCCCCTTTTTTAGGGCCTTAGAAATCTTAGAAAAGCGCTTTTTCCAATCGTAGAGGGTGCCAGCTGCAATGCCCATGTTGTGGGAGATTTGTTCATCTGTCAGCCCATCACGAGCCCACCCCTCTAACAGCGTCAGCCCGTCCTCGGTCAGCCAATATTCAAACTTTCCACTGGCCACACTCCACCACCTCTCAGTCAAAATCTATCTAGTGACGCATATGGGATTTGAACCCATGCTCCCACCGCGAAAGGGCGGTGTCTTAACCACTTGACTAATGCGCCATATGGGGCCGGGAGACGGGTCCGCCCCGCCACATCCTCGCCGCCGTTTCCACGGCTGCGGCCTGGGCTTCTGCTCTGCACCCGGCATATGGGCACGCATCTTTCCGGCTCACAAGGTCCGTTGGCGGCGTGTCTGCCTCCCTCTCGTTGTGGGATATCCGGCGTCACTCTCCGTCGTGTCACAGTTACTATCGGTCTGTAATCCGTCCGGCTTTCACGGATGGGAGCGGCCCAGCCTGTACTGCACCCTTTGAAACCATTTTCGTGTGCCCGCGCAGAGCAAAGTGTTTGCCACTGGCTGGATTTGAACCAGCGTCGTCCGAGTTATTCTCCCAGAGCTCTCCCAGCTGAGCTACAGCGGCATATGCGCCCGATATTCTCCGCCTCGGGGCCGGGCGGCATGTCAAGAAAAGGAGGTTGCCACATGGATATGCCCGCCACACATCCACAATAGCATTATAGCACAGACAAAACGGACAAAACGGACAAGTTTAGTTCCGTTCTAAATAGCGTTTCACCACCTTGCGACACCCATCCCCAGTGTTCCCCCCACCGATACAGGCCGCCACCTGGCGCCAGGGCAATCCGTTGACAAAACGCAGCTGAAATATCTGCCGGGTCAGGCTGTCATCAATACCCGCTATGTACCGCTCCAGGCGGCTGCGCTCATAGAGGCATTGCCGAAGCTTGGCCTCAATGATCCCCCGCAAGTCAGCGATCTCTGCCGCATACCGCCCCACCTTGTCCACTGCACCGGGGCCATATGGCATCCCGGTGATAGCCTGTGCCCCAGGCAAGGCCCTGGCCTCCAGTTCCTGGAGGCGGAGCTTGTCCATTTCTATCTCCCGGTTGAGGTAGTACAGCTGGGACAGTTCCTTTAGCGTCATTGGCTCTCCTCCCTGATTTTCTTGATTCCGTTGCTCTCTGGAATCACCTGAGGCATAGCCTGTTGGTCAGGCACCACCTCCACCGATACCACACTGGCGCTGCCAAACCGCTCTAAATACATGGCCAAGTCCTCTTTGATGCCTATGGCTTGTCCCTCGGGAGCGTCCACCTCAACGGTAATCACCAGCATTGCCTATCCACCCTCTCTCAAAATCAGTACATACCCGCCCTACTACAGCATGCGCTGTTCCAGCCGGAGCAGCTTTTCATTCTTCACGCGCCCAACATCCTTGTGGATATCAAACATAAGCTTGATCTGCTCCAGCATGATCTCCACATCTGCCACCTCCTCCGCGATGGCTAAG
>CAKNZJ010000255.1 GCA_932222125.1 uncultured Clostridia bacterium
GCCACCAGATTGGGAACGATCAGGCCGATGTAGGAGATGGAGCCTACCACCACAACAACGGAGGCGGTGATCATCGCGGCAATCGTCAAGCCCAGGAACAGCACAAAGTTGTACGGAACACCGAGATTTTGTGAAAAGTCTTTCCCCATACCCACGATGTTGAAATGATTTGCAAACAGAAAGGCCAGCGCCACCAGCGGAACCGTCAGCCAGACAATCTCATACCGTCCCCGCAGGACCATGGAGAAGTGGCCTACCAGCCAGGTAGAGAGCGCCTGCGTCATTTCATACTTGTACGCCAGATAATTTGTAATGCCGCCGATCACATTGCCGAACATGATGCCCACCAGCGGAACCATCACCACGTCCTTAAATTGGACACGCTGAATGAACCAGACAAATATCCAGGTGCCAAGGACCGCAAATACGAAAGAAAAAACGGCTCTCCCCCACAGGGTGGAATTGGGCAGGAACAGCAGCGCCAGCAGGATACCGAACTGTGCGGAGGAAATGGTGGCCCCTGTGGTTGGAGAGACAAATTTGTTCATGCAGAGCTGCTGCATGATCAGGCCCGCCACGCTCATGCCGATGCCGGTGCAGAGGATTGCCAAAAGGCGGGGCAGGCGGGAGATCAGGAATACCTCCAAATGCTCCCGGTCCCCCTGTAACAGCCCTGAAAGTTCCACATCCAGAACACCAACGAACAGCGACCAAACGGCCAGAACCAGGAGCAGAGCGAACAAAACAATCGTAGTCAAATGTTTTTTAATGACAGCCACCTCCGCAAAAGTTAGTTATTGCTAACTATAGGACATAAAGGAATGCGTCAGACGGCAATCTGAGAGACTCGCCCATCACGACGCACAGCGAAGTCAGTATAACACAGCGGGTTAGCCATACACAACCGCATGATTGAACAAGAAAAACGGTATTTGAAACAGGAAAATTTATCTATTGTCACGATGGCTGTCCAAGAGACGGCCATTAAAGCAGATTCCAATTTATCTCTTGACAAAAGTCCCCACCTGTGCTAACGTATGCTTCGTAGTTAGCAGTACCTAACCAACGTAGTCACACGACCTCCTGCGTTCTCCCC
>CAKNZJ010000256.1 GCA_932222125.1 uncultured Clostridia bacterium
CACTTTGTCATCGTGGACGCGGTGGGCGTCACCAGATCCAAGAAATCGGACACCCGTGCCCTGGAGCGCAAGCCCTCCGTCTCCCTGAAAGAACTGATGATGAATGTGGCGCTGGGGGCGAAGGATGAGGACACTCTCACCTCCCTGGCCAGCCGCATCGTCCGCCTGAATGCCCAAATGACACCCTCTGAGCGGAAGGAGTTTCAGGAGATCACCGGGGCCTCCGCCGGTCAGACCGCCCAGGCTCTGTTGGACGCCTTTGACCCGGACGTCATCGCAGCCCATGCGGGGGTGTCCCTGCCAGAGGAGGGCGAACCCACCCAGGAACAGCAGGCCCTGCTGGATGCCGCCCAGCGGGAGCTCTCCTCTGCCGCCGCCGCCCCGTTCCACAGGCCGGAGGTGCGGGACTACATCGAAAACGTCCGCCGGAACCACGAGCAGATTATTGACAATGTGAACATTGATACGGTGTTATATGCCGGGTACGACGTCAGCCAGGAGGAGACTGCCGGCCGGGTCATTGAGACCTTCCGGGAGTTTATTCAGGAAAACCGGGACGAGATCACGGCCCTGCGCATCATCTACGACCAGAGGTACAAAAACCGCCCCATGGCGATTGCCAAGCTCAAGGCGCTGTATGAAAGGCTGAAAGCCCGAAACATCACGGTGGACAGGCTGTGGGACTGCTACGCCATCAAGCAGCCAAAGAAGGTAAAGCGGGGCACAATCGTGCAGTTGGCTGATCTGGTCTCCCTTGTCCGGTTTTAGGTGGGCACAGCGGATACCCTCGTCCCCTTTGCCGAGCGGGTCAGCTACAATTTCCAGCAGTGGTCCTTCCGCCGCAACGCCGGGGCCGTCCACTTTACCGAGGAGCAGATGGAGTGGCTGCGGCTCATCAAGGATCACATCGCCGCCTCCCTCAGCGTGGAGCCGGAGGATCTGGATCTCAGCCCCTTTGACCGCAAGGGCGGCCTGGGGCGATTCTATGAAGTGTTCGGGGAGAATTATGAGCAGATTTTGATGGAATTGAATGTGGAGTTGGTGGCGTAAAGGAGGATATATTAATGACTTTTTTCGATATGATTAGTTTTGCAAAACTCTTTTCACAAGTTGCGAGTGGTAATATGGCAATGTCAGATATGGAAATGGAAGCAGCAACTAAAGTATTAAAAGAATTGGGGGATAATGCGCCAAATTGGAACTCTATGCAAAAGGAACTATATAAATCTATGGTCGATGCTGCAAAAGAAAGTTCCAGAGGGCGAAGAGATGGCTAGCTGGACTGAATACTCCTTGGGGCAACTGTTGTCATATGAGCAGCCTACTGCGTATATCGTCGAATCCGCAGATTATAATGACAGCTATAGAACCCCTGTTGTAACTGCTGGGAAAACCTTTATCCTCGGTTACACAAACGAGGATAAAGGTGTATACAGTTCATTGCC
>CAKNZJ010000257.1 GCA_932222125.1 uncultured Clostridia bacterium
ATCCGGCAGTCCTTTGTTCCCGGCGAGATCACCCCGGAGGAGGCCAACCGCCTGGGCTGTGAGCTGGCGCGGCGCTTCACCAAAGGCAACCACGCTTTTATTGTCTGCACCCACATTGACAAAGCACACATCCATAACCACATCATTTGGAACTCCACAACCTTGGACTGTACCCGAAAATTCCGGGACTTTCTCGGTTCCGGGAGGGCGGTACGGCGGCTGAACGATACCATTTGCATCGAAAACGGATACTCTATTGTGGCCAATCCCAAGCGCCGGGGCAAGAGCTACAACAAATGGCTGGGCAGTAAGCCGCCTTGCCACCGGGACCGGCTTCGCATGGCAATAGATGATGCCCTCGCCCAAAAGCCCGCTGACCTGGACGCGCTGCTGAAGCTCCTGGGAGAAGCAGGCATTGAGGTATCGCCACGGGGAAAATTCATCCGGCTAAGAGCACCGGGACAGAAAAATTTCGTCCGGCTGGATGGGAACAGCTTGGGCGCAGAGTACGATATTTCCGCTTTGCTGTGCGTCCTCTCCGGGGAGCGGACGCACACGCCCAGCCCCAAAAAGGTCCACCGCGCAGATCCGCCGAAGGTCAATCTGCTGGTGGACATCCAGGCCAAACTCCGGGATGGAAAGGGCGCGGGCTATGCGCGGTGGGCCAGCGTGTTCAACTTAAAACAGATGGCGCAGACCATGAATTATCTGACGGAGCATGGACTGTTGGACTATGCCGACCTCGCGGCAAAAGCGGCTGCGGCCACCGAGCGTTACAACGGCCTGTCCGAAAAGATCAAGGCGGCGGAGCGGCGCATGGCCGAGATCGCCGTGTTGAAAACGCACATCATCAACTACTCCAAGACCCGCGATGTGTATGTGGCCTACCGCAAGGCCGGGTACTCGAAAAAATTCAAGGCCGAGCATGAGAGCGAGATACTGCTGCATCAGGCGGCAAAGAAAGCGTTTGACGGGCTGGGGCTGAAAAAGCTCCCCACGGTCAAGAGCCTGCAAGCGGAGTATGCCGCGCTCCTGGCGGAGAAGAAATCCGCCTATACTGATTACCGCAGGGCGCGGGATGAGATGAAGGAGCTGCTGACGGTCCGTGCCAATGTGGACCGCTTAATGGGCTATGGCGGAGCGGAGCCAGACAAAGAAACGGAGCGTCAGGAGGAACGCTGATGTTCCGCTCATCTTCTGTGGGCCAGCGGCCCACATCAAGCGGCCCGCTAGGGACGCGCAGCCAGCTCCAGAATGGAGCTGTTCAAAGGGGTTTGGGGGCGCTGCCCTCAACAAGCAAAATGGACGCCTCGCCGGGAGGCGGGGCGTCCATTTTTGGCATGATGGGACCATCATGCCCTGCTTGCCCGTTTCTCCGTCCCCCGTTTTCCCCGTTCCCCAGCCCTTACTGTATTATAAAT
>CAKNZJ010000258.1 GCA_932222125.1 uncultured Clostridia bacterium
CGTTGGCAACCCTTGTCCCGGTGTTTCTGAAAATCACCCTGCCGGATGGTGTACGCATGGTTTGGGCGATCTGCAACATCGTCCTTGCGCTGACGGGCCTCCTGTTCTCCGTGATTTGCGTAAAGAGCGAGGAAAGCCGAAGCGCCATTAACATCATGTCCACGGTAATCAGCGTGGCGCTGGTGCTGATAATGCTGGGGATTGTCGCCCTTGCCTTGGTTCTCAATTTTTTGCAGTAATACCAGATTGGGAAACTGACTTGTAGCCAATATTTGAAAAACTGCCGCACGACGGCAAAAGAAAAAAAGCTGTCGTACAGCACAACCTGTCATGCCCTAAAACGGCGGCTTTTGAGAAATTGAAAGCCGCCGTTCTTATATCCGCTGGCGGCATATATAGGAGGATGCCGCCATGCGATTACAGGTAGATAGGCACTTGTCAAAAAAAGCCTGACCCTTGCAACGGCGTCCCCTACCCAGGTTTGCAAAAATAGTCGTTTTCTGACGGCTCATAATGTTGTTACTTGCCCCCGAATGGCCTTGTGCCGTCCGGGGGCTTTTGCATTTCCTGCCCAGCGACAACGGCCCCGCTGCCGCTCCCCGCCCCTCCGTTCAGACCCCAAAAATCTGAACGGAGGAAAGGACGATGGAAATCACCATCAACTACTATGGACAAGCTGTGTCCGTTTCGGTGGAGGTCTACGAGTATCTCACCCAGGCCGACCACAAAGCGGAGAACCTTGCACATGAACAGCGGCGGCACTGGGATGGACGCGAGTTTGACGAGTACATAATCAGCACCGAGGGCCGCTTGCCTTACTGCGCCACCCCGGAAGAATTGATTTGCCAGCGGGAAACACTGGATGAAATTCTGGCGGTGCTGGCCCTCTGCACTCCCACCCAGCGGGAGCGGTTTTTGCTCTACGCCCTGCATGATTTCAGCTATGCGGAGATTGCCGAGATGTGCGGCTGTACCAAAGTCGCAGTCTATTACAGCATTGAGGCTGTCCGCAAAAAGTTTTTGAAATTTTTCAGAAACCTACTTAACGATTGCCCCCCTAAGTGGCTACCAGGTGAGGGGTGTTTGCTCCATCACCGGGAGGGACAAGCAGTTTCGGCTGTTTGTCCC
>CAKNZJ010000259.1 GCA_932222125.1 uncultured Clostridia bacterium
ATACAAAGCTTTACAGTGGGTGCAGGGTTTGCCCCTACCGGGAGACCTGCAGCCATAAGCTGCTGATAGGCGAGGGGCTTTTGGAGCCTGCGGCCGCCCCCCTGGTGCAGCCCTTGATCCAGCCCATACTGCAGCCTCATGATTACCGCCATGTCAAAATAGACGCAAATACTACTATTACCATTGACCTGGAAAAGCTTAAGCAGCAGCTGGAGGAAAGCCATTTCCCGCCCATGCTGTTCCAAGGGGGTGCATAGTTTGCCTGTACTTTACATGGAGCGCTCGGCCCTGGGGGGGCTTACCGAGCGGGACATCAAGAAAATCATAGAGGAAAACGAGGGCGGCACCAAGTACCAGCGCCTGGAGGGGTACTATGTGGGAGACCATGATATCCTGCGGTACACCAAAAAGGACAAGGCGGTGCCCAATAACCGGCTGGTGAACAATATGCCCCGGTATATCACGGACACGGCGGTGGGGTACTTCCTGGGCAAGCCGGTGACCTATTCCAGCCAGGACGATGCTTTCCTCCAGGCCCTGCAGGACATTTTCGACTATAACGATGAGCAGGACGAAAATACAGAGCTGGCCAAAACCGCCAGCATAGACGGCAGCTGCTTTGAAATGCTGTACATGGATGAGGACGCCATGATCCGCTTTGTGAAGGTGGCCCCCGGCAGCTGTGTCATGATCTACGAGACCGGCTACAGCACCCCCATGGCGGCCCTGCGGTTTATCCATTCCAAGGACAGGGACGGCAACCCCATCAAAAAGGTGGAGTTCTGGACTTCCACCGAGTGCTGGTATTTTATAAGCCTGCACGGCGGCCCCCTGGAGCTTACGGATATTGTGGAGCACTACTGGCAGGACGTGCCCTTTATTGAATATATCAACAATGAGGAGCGCATAGGGGACTTTGAGGGGGTTATCACCCTGGTGGACGCCTATAACCGGGTGCAGAGCAATACCGCCAACTTTTTCCAGTACAACGATGAGGCCATCCTTAAGGTGCTGAAAATGGGGGAAGTTACCCCCCAAAACATAAAAGACATGAAGGAGGCCGGGGCCATCCTGCTGGAGGATGGCGGGGATATCCAGTGGCTTATCAAAGAGGTGGCCGACACTCCCCTGGAAAACTACAAGCAGCGCCTGCGGGAGGATATGCACCTTTTTTCCAATGTCCCCAACCTTAACGATGAAAACTTCGGCGGGAACCTGTCCGGGGTGGCTGTGTCC
>CAKNZJ010000260.1 GCA_932222125.1 uncultured Clostridia bacterium
CTTTCCGTGCTGTATTCAATCTCACCTGTGGGAGCCTCCCGGTCGATCCAGGTAACTGTAGCCGTCGCTGTCCCTTCATTGCCTGCAGCATCTCTAAACTCAAAGGTAAAGCTTCCATTTGTGGTAAAGATGTAGGTAGCATTTCCTTCATTGTTGGTAATTGTCACATCTGCTGTCTGGAAAGAGATCGTTGCCTTCACATGCTGATTAGTCAAAGCTTCCCTGTCATAGGTAATAGTGGGAGTAGGCGCTTCCTTCACAATCCAGTTGACTTCAGCTGTGATCTCCCCAACATTACCCACCTCATCTCGGAATTTGAAGGTAAAGCTCCCATTCTTGTCAAACGTATAGCTAGGGCTGCCGCCATTATTCAAGACGACCACTCCAGTTTCATTTGGGAATTCAACCGTCACCACTACATCTTGATTAGTTAACTCCCTGGTGCTATAGACAAGCTCTGCTTCCGGAGGCTCCGTATCAATCCAAGTCACGCTGGCAGTTACGGAATTTGTATTCCCGGCTCTGTCCATAAATTCAAAGGTAAAGCGGCCATTTCCAAGAAAGGCATAGGCCCGTCCGTGAATGTCTCCGGCTAGCGCGCCTGTATCCGTATAAACGAAGCCCTCTTCATCTGCTGTATATCCGTTCAGGATCTCTCCAGCAGGATTGCAGACATTCCCATCCTCATCCAGCTGATACCGGCTATCATTATTCGTCACCGTGATGTCTTTATCCGCTTCCAGAATGGCGATGACCATTGCATTGGTGGGACTGGTGGTGCTGTAACGAACAGTACCTGTTGGCGGTGTCGTATCGATCCAATCCACAACAGCTGTCACTTCTCCCTCTACCTTTGTATCGAGGTCCCGGAATCGGAAGGTAAAGGAACCATTCTCAGTAAAGGTATGAGTCTCCCCGCCTTCACTCAGAATCTCATAATTACTTGTGCTGATATCGGTCAGTGTGGCAACCACTGCTCCATTGGTTGGCTCCATCGTGCTGTATTCTACGGATGCCGTTACCTCTGGCTGCAAAGATATATCCTCAAAGAGATTAAAATGCCTCGCTGAAAACCAGTTCCCGTTGGTGCGATTGGCCTGGATTTTAACATATTGTACCGCTTTTGGATTGGTGATTTCAAAGGTCTTTGTATGGGCAACCGCTTGCTCAATAGTATTTGCCTGACTGCTATAGGTCCAACCAGTACTTTGGGACAGCACTTCCCAATTGGTTCCGTCCATACTCCCATAGACAGTTCCGTTGTTGATCCGTCCATTGCCACCGCCACCTGGCACAAATTCCACCGACGAAATATATCTTGGCCGATCCAGCTTAATGGTAATATACCGTTCCGTATCTGTCCCATTCCAGGCAGAATGATAGCTGGTATGATAGTTCCCATCTATGGCCAGTCTCGCATATCTTCCCTGGGCGGAAGCCTCGGTAGAAAAACCATGGATGCTCAAGTGAGAGACAGAAACGTACCTTCTGGTATCCGGCTGATTATCCTCAGTAAAGGTATAGGTAGTGCTATCGCTGGGTAGACGGTTGCCGGTATATCCCATCCGAACCTCTATTTGTGTATCTCCTGTAAAAATCGGGTCTCCATCCCTAGAGGAAATCCACTCAGAGTCTCCTGCCAACCTCCACTCTAAAGCATCCCCTGCGCCAACCACTCTGTTTTCCAGGTCGTTTGCAAAAATCGTATCGGGCAGTGTCCCTTCTTCAATATCGATGGTGAATGCTGGCACATTCTGACTGAGTCCGACAATATAGATTTGAATATCATTCTCACTGGTAATGCTAGCCAGTTCCTCTGGTGTAAGCTGCCAAGCCATCTCAGCGACATACTCAGAGCGCGTAGCTCCGCCATCCAAACTGTACAACCACCGAATATCCGTGTCATAGACGCTATTTAATACAATCTTCCCCGCGTTTTCTCCATCAAAGGAGAAGGTGGCCAAATCTCCCTCCGTTTTCCCCAGCAGGACACTGGCCTGGTGGCGAACCGCCGATGATTGATAGACAGAGGTAGCAGCATTGGAGGCATTCACAAGAGCCGCATGTTCCTTCAAATCAATATCAATCTTATGGACAGGATCCAGATAGGGTTTCACCACCTTGAGCAAGTCAAACATTGCCACCGGATGATACTCATAGGCAGCTATAATGTCCAGGGCTAGCTGATGCCATTCGCCTTTGCTTGCGGGCATAGACTTATACAGTTGAATCTTGTAATCATAGCTGTCCAGATTCAGATCATTTGCCGCCAACGCCAAATTATAGGCCTCTGCCTTTTTTTCCGGATCGCTATAAGAGTTTGCCAGGAGGTTCCAGTAGATTGACTGCTTAAATTGTTCATAGCGATTTAAATTTGCCTGGGCAAGGATCAGATATGAAATACTGGTGCCCGCCCTAGGCCCGCTGACCAGTTGATCCGTAAAGGGTTTGTTAGCCCAGTCCAGGAGCAGGCGATAGCGGTTTCCTCCGCCCCAGGTAGTAGCGGAACTACCCCAACCCCCGGTCACGCTGTTTAACATCATCCAGGAACCATTTCCATCAGCATCCTGCGAGTATTGAAAATTGGCTTCATGCTGAGACTGATAGTACCCTGCCGTCGGCATTCCAAGGCTTCTGGCGACACTTTGCACAAACCGTCCCTGGTTCCAGCAGATGCCACCATTTTCAATAACCATCCAGTACCTTTGAATCCCATCCCCATAGGGAACCTTTTCATCAAATTCTTCTAACTTGAATTGCTCCATCCACTGATCCCTTTTTTCGGGATCCTGATAGATTGCTTTTCCATAGATTGGTGTTACATATTTGATCCAAGCCCATGGACCCAGCGCACTATTCTTATACTTTCTGGCGTATTCGTTTAGCCAAACAGTCTCATCGTTTCTCAATCCGTCGAGCATGACCATGCGCATCAGTGCCACATGATAATTTTGGAACCAGTCCTTATGTAGAAGCTTATCTTCATCGTACAGCCTCTTCATGATGCGGAAGCGTTCAATATAATATCCATCATCCTGCATCTTGTGGCCGAATTGAAGCGGGCTTGCCACTCTATCCGTGGAGTATCCAGCCGCAAGGGCAATGGCCATTTTTTGATAGACATATCCGTCCGCTCCCCCAAAGTCTGTCTTATAGGTCTGATACAGGGTATTGATTGCATGAAAAAACCGGGGAACTCCAGTAATTTCCCCCACCTCGATAACCTGTTCCAGCCTCTCGTTGCCCTCTAAGAGCCAATCGAGGGTCTCTACCATGTTAGGAATACCTTGAACACTGTCCTGAATGGTCCAATAACCCAATTTTTGCACAAACTCCCTCTCCAGAATCAGTCGATAATTATTCTGATAATTGTAATTGGGTTCCTGAGCGTTCAGGATGTTATCATAATATTCTACTGGATGAAGGCGGGTATAGAAGGCATCTATATCTTGAAAATCCTTCTTCACCAAACGTGCGTTTGCGATGGTTCCATGGTCTGCACCATTGGATCCATCCGCCTGATCCACCCAAATTCTTAAGTATTGATATCCCTCTATGGAAACATCAATATCCACTGACTCTGAGTTTCCCCTGAGGACACCGGTCTTTTTCAAGGAGGTCCAAGTGTTGCCATCATTAGAGACTAGGATCTCAAACCAGACAGTCCCTCTAGTCCCCCTAGATGCATCCACTCCGACCTTTGCAGTAAAGCGCGTATACTCACTGGAAAGTCCGGAGATGTCGTAGCTCACCTTTCCGGTACCATGCACGCTCATTCCCTTCATGAATGTGCGTGTTTCACCATCTACAATTAGGCTTAACCAACCGCCTTCCTGTCCTTTGTCCTTTTGAATGTCATGTCCTGCCCATCCATTGCTTGACCATGTGTCTCCCGTTAAATAATCCAGATCAGACAAGAAGATATAGTTGCTTGTATTCTCGGCAGCAAATGCCTCGATTACAAACGGATTCCCCAAAATGCCCACGGCTGCAAATAGCAGTATCATCACTGCTATCATTATTTTATGCAGCCCCTTTAGGACAGGAACCTTCTTCCCCTTACTTTTAAATTTCTTTCCCATGGCTTTCACCTTTCCCCTCTCCAGCAAATATAGACTATTACCCTTTCCGTTTCTATTTCCATTATATTTAAGATTCCTCATAATTGCAAGCACAACATGGTTAAACCTACAGAAAATAGCTCATTAGAACAGTTTTCTCCATTCCATACCGCAATCACAATCTCATTCTCCAAAATGATGTACAACCTAGGCAATCTGTCCATAATGTTCCAATCCATACCCTCCCTTTACAGAATCCCACAGCTTCTGTCGGCTTGTTTCCAGGCACAAAAAGGCTGCCCGAACTTAATCGGACAGCCTTCTCAACTGCTCTGTTCCCATATACGGTTGTCTTTTGTCATTTAGAGCAGGGTCATTGCCGTTTCCATGAAATGCACGATCTACCGTGTTTTTATGGAAGAACGTATGTATCTTGTACTTTATTTCTTGAAAAACCTCAGGCGGAAAGTTCAAGCAACCTCCCAAGCACAGTAAATTCAAGTACTTTAAAGCAACTATCCTTTACAACTAATCAACATATAGGTAAAGAGCGCATGGCACAATGATACACGAAAACAAAAGCATCAATAAATCAGCCGTCTGATTAATGGAATTTTTTCTCATTATCAAAACGATAACCAGCGTCACCAACAAAATAGCAGTCACATAAACAACATTGAAGGAAATATTGCAAAATAATAGATATTCTCTTATCATATTTTAGTAAGAACAGCCTATATATCATGGATAAGATATGTTGCAAATAATAGTAAAATGATTTTTTAGCTTCAAGCAAAGCACCTACATTTGCGAATGTGGAAATTGTATGGTAACAATTCCATACAATTTCCACATTTTATTTGATAGTTGCCAATAAATAATTCCAATTCCCCATAAACAGCTTATAGTCATTATGAAAACAGCCATTATATTACGTTTTAGCGATTTAATATTAAATATCTTTTCCTCTCCTCTATTTAATAAAGGCACCCTCTAATATCGCTATATATTCTAATCTACACTCACTCGCCCTGCTTGCTTCAAGTTTTGATCCCCCATTATATTTTGTCAATCCCTTCCATGGATTAAGGGAACTTTAACACTTGATTTTACTGATTTTCCTTGCCCAGAACCTTCATTGTCGGGAAGAGCAACACTTCACGGATGGAGTCATTGTTTGTGAGCATCATCACACAGCGGTCAATGCCAATGCCCAGCCCCCCCGTGGGAGGCAAGCCATACTCTAGAGCGGTGATATAGTCCTCATCCATCATCCCCGCCTCATCATCCCCCTTCTCTCTCAGCTCCACCTGACGCTGGAAGCGCTCCTCTTGGTCAATGGGGTCGTTAAGCTCAGAAAAGGCGTTGCCCATCTCGCTTCGGCAGATAAACAACTCAAACCGCTCAGTAAGCCTTGGGTCCTGGGGAGACCGCTTGGCCAACGGCGACACGTCCACCGGGTGCATGGTGATGAAGGTGGGCTGAATCAGCTTGTCCTCCACCCGTTGATCAAATACCTCATACAATGCGTTCCCCCAGGTGGCGGGTGTCGTGTCCGGCAGCTCCACCCCAATGCTCTCAGCCAAGGCAACTGCCTGCCCATCCTCAGACACAGCCATAAAGTCCAGCCCGGTGTACTGCTTTACTGCCTCAGCCATGGTCAGGCGGGGCCAGCCAGGGGTCAAATCCAGCTGCTGGCCCTGCCACTCCAGCTGATAGGTCCCCAACAGCTTCTGGGCAGCGGAGGACAACAGATCCTCAAACAGATCCATCATATCGTTAAAATCGGCATAGGCCTGGTACAGCTCCACAGTTGTAAACTCCGGGTTGTGCCGGTTGTCCATCCCCTCGTTGCGAAAGATGCGGCCAATCTCATATACCCGCTCCAATCCACCCACCACCAGCCGCTTCAGGTGGAGTTCTGTGGCAATGCGCATATACATGTCGATATTCAGCGTGTTGTGGTGTGTGATAAACGGCCGGGCTGTGGCCCCTCCAGAGATGGTATTCAACACCGGGGTCTCCACCTCCATATAACCACGTTCGTCCAAGAAATTCCGCACGTGACGAACAAACTGGGAGCGCAGTTCAAAGGTTCGGCGCACCTCTGGGTTGACAATTAGATCCACATATCGCTGGCGGCATCGGGTCTCCACGTCTGTCAGACCGTGAAATTTCTCCGGCAGGGGCAGCAACGACTTGGACAGCAGCGTGATGGTGTTGGCCTTGATGGAGATTTCTCCCCGCTTGGTGCGAAACACCTCGCCCTCCACTCCCACGATATCCCCGATATCGTTTTTCTTGAATGCGGCCAGGGCTTCCTCCCCCACATCATCAATGCGGACATATAACTGGATACGGCCCGCTCCGTCCTGTAAATCTGAGAATATGGCCTTGCCCATGCCCCGCTTGGACATCAGCCGTCCTGCCAGCCGGACGGTCTGCCCCTCCAGCCGCTCAAAGTCGTCCCGAATATCCCGGCTGTGATGGGTGACATCATACCTGGTCAGCATAAAGGGATCCTGTCCCTTGTCCCGAAGCTCTGTTAGCTTGTCACGCCGGACCCTCAATAGTTCAGACAGGGAAAGCTCCTCCTGTGCTGACTGGTTGTTGTTGTTTTGATCGGACATAAGCCATCTCTCCCCTCTGTAAAAATGAGCTTAGCATGCTCACCGCTGGATGCTCTGAATTGAGACCACCTTATATTCAATATTACCCACAGGCGCCTCCACTGTGGCAGTCTCTCCCACCGCCTTACCCAACAGGGCCCGTCCAAAGGGAGATTCCTCTGAAATGCGGCCGCTCATGGGATCTGCCTCCTGGGAACCCACCACCTCGTAGCTCTCCTGTTCTCCGGTCACGATGTCCTCCACCGTTACCTTTCGGTTGATTCGCACAGTGTTGAGGTCGGACTCATAGTCCTCAATTATAGTGCAGTTAGCCAGAATATTCTCCAACTCAGCAATGCGGGAATACAACTTGCCCTGCTCATTTTTTGCCTCGTCATACTCGCTGTTTTCAGACAAATCTCCAAATGAGCGGGCCTCCTTGATCAGATCGGCCACTTCCTTCTCCCGCACCGTCTTGAGATAGGTCAGCTCATCCTTCAACTCTCCCAAGCGCTCGGCGCTCAGCTTATATTCTTTAGCCATCCGGCTCCATCCTTTCTTCTGTTCCGCTGGAGCCAATTTTTGCTTCCAGCGGTCAGCCGTGGCGGTGAGCCATCCAGTCTCCCCCTCCACGGCCAACATAATTATCATGTATTGTTTTATGGCATTATAGAGATTTTATGCATTTTTGTCAAGAGGTTGTCATTCAGATGCCAATGCTTCCCCTTTCATTTTTTCCGGGCCGGGGAATGTTTTTTCCTCTTTCCTTTTCCTCCGAACATCCCAGCCAAAGCTCCGCCGCACAGGCAGCCTGCCAGTTCGATCAGTGCTTGTAACCCCAGCTCCGGTCCGTCGTTCATCAGCAGTCCTACCGCCAGCACCAGCAGATAGCACACTGCGCTGGTGGCCAGGCCGGCCAAGAGGCGGCGTGAGTTCCACCGCGCACAGGTAAGTGTCCCTCCGATCAAGCAGCCTACTACGCAGGCCGCCGCCGTCAGTTGAGGGGAGATGTTGTCCCGTAAGATCCCCTTGGATACCGCCACCGCGCCAAGCAGTAAGATTACCAATTCTACGCCCAAGGCCAACAGTCCGCCCAGCACCACCGCCACCGTCATCTGTACGGCATTGGCTCCTTGCACCTCTGCTTTCCGCATAAAAAGCACCCCTTCTCACATGGTTTCTATACCATATGCTAAAGGGGTGCCTGTTCATTCATATGGAAGTCCGGAATCTCATCCGTCACTGTTCTTTTTGCCCTTTTTCTCCCCGCTCTTTTCCCCGGCGGAGTTGGCGGCGTTCTCAGTAGCCTGCGTCCCCGTGCTGGAAACAGCCCACTTGGTAAACTCAATGCGAACCCGGTCAGCACCGGTCTCCAGAACAATCGTACTATCCTTAACCGCACAAATTGTGCCGGTGATCCCTCCGATGGTGGTGATCTCATCACCTGGTTTTAGGTTGTTACGCATCTCCTCAGCAGTCTTTTTCTTCTTGTTCTCCGGACGAATCAACAGAAAATAGAAGGCGGCGATCATCACCACAATCATAACAATTTCCACAGGCACAGTGCATCTTCCTCCATTGTCAAAGTTTGGGCAGTGTTTGCATAGGAATATTATAGCGGTTCCCGCCTGTAAATACAACCCCAAATTTTATCACAGCCCAAACCATCACTCTGCCCGTCCCGCCAGCCGTTCTGAATACTCAACTCGGAATGGGGTGAACTCACCCGCCTCCAGGGCCTCCCGGATCTTCTCAAGCAGCCTGTTATAAAAGTATAGGTTGTGCATCACGGCCAGACGCATTGCCAACATCTCTCCGGCGGCGAACAGATGGCGCAAATAGGCCCTGGAAAAATTCCGGCACACTGGACAGTCACACACAGGGTCAACAGGCCGCTCATCTGTCTTAAAGCGCTCATTCTTGATGTTTAATGCGCCGTTCCAGGTGAACAGCTTCCCGTGGCGGGCATTGCGGGCTGGCATGACACAGTCAAAGAAGTCTACCCCCCGGGCCACCGCCTCAACGATATTGGACGGCGTTCCCACACCCATGAGATAGCGGGGTTTGTCCACAGGCATATGGGGCTCTACCGCCTCGATAATCTGGTACATCACATGGGTTGGCTCGCCCACCGCCAAGCCGCCGATGGCATAGCCGCCGCAGTCGATCTTAGCGGTCTCCCGCATGTGCCACACCCGCAAATCCTCATAGGTGGCTCCCTGATTGATACCAAAGAGAATCTGCCCCGGGTTGATACAATCGGGCAAAGCCTTCAACCGCTCATGCTCCCGCTTACACCGCTCCAGCCAGCGCAGCGTGCGCTCACAGGATGCCTTGGCGTATTCATAGGGCGCGGGATTCTCTACACACTCGTCAAAGGCCATGGCTATGTCGCTGCCCAGATTGGACTGGATCGCCATGGACTCCTCCGGCCCCATAAAGATACGCCTACCGTCCAGATGGGAGGAAAATGTGACTCCCTGCTCCGTGATCTTCCGCAATCCAGACAGAGAAAATACCTGAAACCCGCCGGAATCTGTGAGCATTGGACCGTTCCAACGCATAAACTGATGCAGTCCCCCCATCTGACGCACCACGCTGTCCCCTGGGCGCAGATGAAGGTGATAGGTATTGGACAGCTCGATCTGGCATCCGATTTCCTTCAAATCAAGGGCGGACAGCCCGCCCTTGATCGCCCCCTGTGTGCCCACATTCATAAAAACAGGAGTCTGCACCGTGCCGTGGGGGCAGGTAAATATCCCCCGGCGAGCTAGTCCCTCCGTTTTAATCACTTTAAACACAAAAAAACTCCTTCCGCTGAAAGGAATGGAACGCTCCTCTCATATGATAAACATCGCGTCTCCAAACGAGAAGAACCGGTACTGCCGCTCCACCGCCTGACGATAGGCCCCCAAGACATTCTCCCGGCCCGCCAGGGCTGACACCAGCATGATAAGGGTGGACTCCGGCAGGTGAAAGTTGGTGATCAGGCCGTCCAGCACCTTAAACCGGTAGCCGGGATAGATAAAGATATCTGTCCACCCCGCCGCCGCCCTGAGCGCTCCATCCTCTCCCGCCCAGCTCTCTATAGTGCGGCAGGAGGTGGTGCCCACACAGATGACCCGGCCGCCATCCCGCTTGGTCCGATTCACCACATCTGCGGTCTCCTGAGGGATCACACAGTATTCCTCATGCATCTTATGCCGGCTCAGCTCTTCCGCCTTTACCGGACGGAATGTGCCAAGCCCTACATGAAGTGTTACATAGCATACCTTTACACCCATTGACTGAATTTGCTCCAATAGCTCTTGTGTGAAGTGGAGTCCTGCCGTGGGTGCGGCAGCGGAACCATTCACCTTTGAGTACACCGTTTGGTACCGTTCCCGGTCCTCCAGCTCTTCTTTAATATAGGGCGGCAAGGGCATTTTCCCTAACCGTTCCAGCGTCTCCAAAAAGATGCCTTGATAGTCAAAGCGGATCAGGCGATTGCCTCCCTCCACCTCCCCGATGACTTCCCCGGTCAGTTCCCCTTGGCCAAAGGATATCTTCGCTCCAGAACGCAGCTTTTTCCCGGGCCGGACCAGGCACTCCCATATCTTGTTCCCACGGTCAATGAGAAGCAGTACCTCACAGGCGCCACCTCCGGCACGCATACCGATGAGCCGGGCAGGCAGCACCCGGCTGTTGTTCACTACCAGACAATCTCCAGCACGCAACAGCTCAGGTAAATTATAAAAATGAAGATGTCTGGTCTCTCCCGTCACCTTATCCAAAGCCAGCAGCCGGGACGTGTCCCGCCGCTCCAGCGGCGTTTGGGCGATTAGCTCTTGGGGTAGATCAAAATAAAAATCTGATGTTTTCACATATATCCCACCGTGATGCCAGTATAGTAGAACTGTAAAATTTCCAGATAAGTATGCCCAAGATTTGCCATGGCGTAAGCGCCCCACTGGCTCATGCCCACGTTATGCCCAAAGCCCTTACCGGAAAAGGTGAACGCCCCATTGACTGCTGTGACCCCTCCCCCAGAGTCGGTTCCTTGTCCAGGTTGGATTTGAATAGTGCTCCCGCTTCCATTGATAACATAGGGCGCCCCATTGACAGCCACCCGGTTCCCCTTTCCGTCAATGGCGTACAGGCCGGCGGCGCTGTCCAATGTCACCGAGCCGTTGATGGTAATTCCGCCCCCCGTTGGCTGGGTACTCCCTGGGCTTCCAAGCCAAAAATTAAACGATGGCAGGCCCAGGCCAGAGTACACGCTGGCGCTTGTCGCTTTATAGATTTTACCAGTGCTGTCAGTGAAGGTAATGGTCTTTGGATTCCCAGCAGGCGTACGCTCACTCACCGCTGCCGAGACAATCGCACCGTTGACATTGTGCCTGGACAGCACCTTGGAAATAATCTGAGCGCTGGTAAATGTACGGGTCCAGTTGTTGTTTAACGTGGTGAGCGTGATCTCATATGGATCCTGCTTGCCGGTCAAATAGGGATAGCTACTCTGGTTACTTCCCCACACTACTGACACGCTCTCGCTGGCCCCGCCGTTGCTGGAATAGTAGAAGGTCTGGGCAACTGAGCCGCCGCTGATTGCCACCTGTCCCGCAGTCTGCTCCACCGCTTCGTCGGAATTGCTTCCCGCGCCGTTTCGTCCCCTGTATGCCTGACAGTGGGTGCTGCTGCAGATGTCAAAATGGTGGGCGCCATGTTTGGTGCCCAGTGTGATGGCATAGCTGCGGATCGCCACCGCCTGTGCCTTCATCGCCTCCATGGGCCAGCTAGTGCTCATTTCAGCGGGGAGCACACCCTTCACATAGTCCTCCAGTTCCAGAATATTCACCACAGTCAAACTGCCGCCGTTGACCCGCTCAAAACGGAAACCGCCGTTATAAAGATAGCCTTTACTCCAGGTGGCGCACTTCTCCACGCCGGTTTGGATCGGTTCTATCCCAAGGCCAGTACTGGCCCCCTCATCATCATACTGGAACAGGATATTGCTTGTTTTGGTGGTCACCACACTAATTCCATATGCCGAGGTTCCTATAATCTTTGTTTCTACTCCAGTGGCAGCCAGTTCGCTCTGAAGTGCCTTGGCTCCGCTCTGCGTGACAAAATTACCAATCCTGGCATAAAAGCGCCCCCCGATATAGGCTGGAAATCCCCCTGAATACCGGCTGGCGGCAGCCTGCGCCTTGGCATAGCTGCCGTAGCTTTCGCTCAGCTGGAGATGATAGCATCCCACCGCTATGTTACTGGTTCCTGCCAAAGCCGTGTGATAGCTTGTATAACCGCCGTAGGAGCCATAGTAGACATTGGTTGTCTGTACCGCTGAAATGGCGGTCTGTCCCGTACTACCCAACTCCACAAACTGGTTGGCGTTGTCATAATATCCAAATCGAAATCCGGCACCCACGCCATTTTCTAGATTGATCCCCTCCATCGCCCCAGTACCGTAGTGGAGGCCCACCCGAATGGTCTTGTTTCTGGCTGCCGCCGCTGACACAGAGGCTCTGCCGATTGGCAACAGTACCAGAACCACACAAAGAGCTACAAGTTGCACGAATTTTTTTCTCATGCGCTTCTCCATTTCTCCACTTCAAGAGAGCCAAATAAATTGACACTTTAGTGTGATGATGTTATAGTATCAATACGTTCACTGTTTTAAAGTCCATGTCGGCGCACTCCGACAGCGTCTCGACAGTATTGTTTATTATAACGCATAAACCCGCCTGGTTTCAACCTTATCTTCCAAAAATTTTGCGCCGGGCGGCTGGCTGGGAGGTCAAACCGTATGAAGCAGTATAAAGTGGGCATTATTGGCGCCACCGGTATGGTGGGCCAGCGTTTTGTCATGCTGATGGAACACCATCCCTGGTTTCGCCTAACCGTTGTTGCGGCCAGTCCCCGCTCTGCCGGCAAGCGGTATGAGCAGGCTGTAGCCGGCCGCTGGGCTATGGACGTTCCCATCCCTCAGGAAGCCAAGGACTTGGTGCTGCTCAGCGCTCAGGATGACGTGGCGAAGATTGCCGGACAGGTGGACTTTGTCTTTTCCGCCGTAGATATGAAAAAGGATGAGATTAAAGCGCTAGAGGAGGCCTATGCCAAGTGTGAATGCCCGGTGGTATCCAACAACTCCGCCCATCGCTGGACCCCCGACGTGCCCATGGTGATCCCCGAGGTGAACCCAGAGCACATTGAGGTCATCCCTGCTCAACGCCGACGGCTAGGCACCAAGCGGGGCTTTATCGCGGTGAAGTCCAATTGCTCTATCCAGAGTTATGTCCCCGCCCTATCCCCCCTGCGGGAGTTCGGGGTGGAAAAAGTACTGGTGTGTACCTATCAGGCTATCTCCGGCGCGGGCAAGACCTTTGACACCTGGCCTGAGATGGTGGATAACCTCATCCCCTACATCGGCGGTGAGGAGGAGAAGAGCGAGCAGGAACCGCTGAAGGTGTGGGGCCGGGTGGAAAACGGCGTCATCGTCAACGCCGCAGGCACCTCCATTACTGCCCAGTGCCTGCGGGTGCCCGTATCTAATGGACACACTGCCGCCGCCTTTGTTACCTTTAAAAACAAGCCCACCATGGAGCAGATAAAGGAGGCGTGGAAGCGCTTTAAGGGCCGAGCCCAGGAGCTGGACCTGCCCACTGCCCCCAAGCAGTTCCTCCATTACTTCGAGGAGCCGGACCGCCCCCAGGCCAAGCTGGACCGGGATCTGGAGGGGGGGATGGCTGTCTCCATCGGACGGCTGCGTCCCGATACCCAGTACGACTATAAATTCGTCTCCCTGTCCCACAATACACTCCGGGGTGCCGCCGGCGGTGGAGTTTTGTTGGCAGAACTGTTGTGTGCAGAGGGCTATATCCAATCCCATTGAGTCTATACTGAGCTCCAATTATTTTTGAAAGGGTGTTTTTATGCGTTCTCCTGTTTTTACCGGCGCCTGTCCGGCTTTGATCACCCCCTTTAACTCCAGCAACGCCATAGACTACGATGCCTTTGGCCACCTGATTGACACACAGATTGCCGCCGGTGTGGATGCGGTGTGCGTGTGCGGCACCACCGGTGAATCGGCTACCATGTCCATTCGTGAGCACATTGCTGCAGTGGAGTTCTGCGTCAAGCGGGTGAATCATCGGGTGAAGGTCATCGCGGGAGCGGGGAGCAATGATACCTCCGCTGCCGTTTACCTGTCTCAGCATGCTCAGGACTCCGGCGCGGACGCTTTGCTCCACGTCACCCCCTATTACAACAAGGCCAGCCAAACCGGACTAATCAAGCATTATGAGTACATCGCTGACCGGGTGGAGCTGCCCATCATCCTGTACAATGTGCCCAGCCGCACCGGGGTATCCTTCACCGCTGAGACTTACAAGGTCCTGAGCCAAAATCCAAAGATCAACGGCGTGAAGGAGGCCAGCGGCAACTTCTCTCTACTGGCTCATACCCGTTTCCTCTGCCCCAGCGATTTCTATGTCTGGTCTGGCAACGATGACCAAGTTGTGCCCATGATGGCCTTGGGCGCAAAAGGGGTTATCTCCGTGGCCTCTAACCTCATTCCGGAGGTAATGGTGAAGATGACACGTCTGTGTCTGAACAACGACTTCCAGGCCGCATCTCAGCTTCAGATCCAGTACATGGACCTCATTGACACCCTGTTCATCGAGGTCAATCCCATCCCCATCAAGGCCGCCATGAATCTATTGGGCATGAATGCCGGCGCTCTGCGGCTTCCCTTGTGCGATATCTCGGCAGATAACCTGAACATCTTACGCCAGTCCATGCAGAGGATGGGCCTGCTGTAACGGGAGGTGCCCATGCGAAAGATAATTATTTCCGGTTGCTGCGGCCACATGGGCCGTGTGGTGGCCGACATCTGCGCCTCCGATTCAGAGGTGGAGGTGGCCGCCGGCATCGACATATTGGGTCAGCCCATGGATGGGTTCCCAGTGTTCTCCACTCCCGCAGCCTGTGATGTGGAGGCGGCAGTGCTCATTGACTTCTCCCACCCTGCCGCTCTGGGCGGGTTGTTAGATTTCTGTGTCCAGCGCAGGCTGCCCATCGTGCTGGCCACCACCGGCTACGCAGAGGAACAGCTGGCACAGATTGACCAGGCTGCCCAGTCTATCCCTGTATTCCGCTCCGCCAACATGTCCCTTGGCATCAATGTGTTGATGGATCTGATTGGCCGTGCGGCTGCCCTGCTGGGGGAGGACTTCGATGTGGAAATCCAGGAGCGCCACCACCGCCGGAAGCTGGACGCTCCCAGCGGAACCGCCCTTATGCTGGCGAACGCCGCCGGCTCTGCCCTGCCCTATAAGCCGGAGTATGTCTATGACCGTCACAATGTCCGTAAGCCCCGGGATAGGCAGGAAATCGGCATCTCCTCTCTGCGGGGGGGCACCATCGTGGGCGACCACACCGTCATCTTCGCCGGACGAGACGAAGTGATTGAGCTGAGCCACCATGCCGCCAGCCGGGAGGTATTTGCCGTCGGCGCGGTGAAAGCGGCCAAGTTCCTAGCCGGGGTGGAGGCTCCTGGTATGTATGATATGTCCTACCTGATCCGCTGAATATCAACAGGGCCGTCCCCGGCTGGGGGCGGCCCTGTTATTTCATACCGTTCCAATCTGCCAGTCATCCTCATACACGATTTTACCGGGATGATTGGTCAAAACAATGTCATAAGGCACCTCATAGCGATCAAGCAGGTCAATCAATGGTCGGATATGCTCCAGCATCAAATCACAACACTCTGTTTTAAACCATGTCACTGCGCCGTCTGGATTGTCATTGTCCGCTCCATAAAAGGGCGGCTCCGGGAGATTCTCCACAAACCATTGCCGGGTCTCCCAATACAACGCCTGATCCTCCTGGCTGTACATGCCGTTTCGCACCCTACGCCAATTCAGCACAAATATCCCCACCGGCTTTTGTGTCCGGTACGCAATCTCCCGTCCCTGAATGCGCAGGTATTTGGGCAACTTCATGCTAGTACTGCCCGATGGAACACCTTCTTGCCCTTCTTGATAATGACACCGTCACCGGCAAACCTCTCTTTTGGAAACTGGGATGCGGGATCGCTTATCTTCTCATCACCCATGGTGACGCCGCCCTGCTGAATAAGCCGTCTGGCCTCACCGTTGGACGAGGCCAGAGCGCACTTCACCAACAGCGTCAGCGCACCGATGGAACCGGCGGTAAAATCGGCATCGGACAACTTGGTGGACGGCATATTGCTGACATCCCCACCAGAGGAAAACAGCGCATTTGCAGCGCCCTGGGCCCTGTCTGCCTCCTCCTGTCCGTGCACCATGGCCGTAAGCTCCCAAGCCAAAATCTCCTTGGCCTGGTTGAGCTGACTGCCCTCCCACCGGCTCAGTTCATCAATCTGCTCCAGCGGGAGAAAAGTGAGCAGACGGATGCACTTTATCACATCGGCATCATCTACATTACGCCAATATTGGTAGAACTCGTAAGGGCTGGTCTTATTGGGATCCAGCCACACAGCATTGCCGGCAGTCTTACCCATCTTATTTCCCTGGGCATCGGTGAGCAGGGTGATGGTCATGGCATGCGCGTCCTTTCCAAGCTTGCGGCGGATAAGCTCAGTGCCCCCCAGCATGTTGGACCATTGATCGTTCCCGCCAAACTGCATGTTACATCCATAGTGCTGGAACATATGGTAGAAATCGTAAGACTGCATGATCATATAGTTAAACTCCAGGAAGGACAGCCCCTTTTCCATTCGCTGCTTGTAGCACTCCGCCCGAAGCATGTTGTTCACGGAAAAGCAGGCTCCCACCTCCCGGATCAGATCCACATAGTTCAAGTCCAGCAGCCAATCAGCGTTGTTGAGCATGATGGCTTTGTCCTCGCCAAATTCGATAAAACGCTCCATCTGCCGTTGAAAGCACCTCGCATTATGATCAATATCCTCCTTGGTGAGCATCTTACGCATATCAGTACGGCCAGATGGATCTCCAATCATGGTGGTGCCGCCGCCTATCAGGGCAATAGGACGGTTGCCCGCCTGCTGAAGCCGCTTCATCAACGTCAGCGCCATAAAATGTCCGGCAGTCAGGCTATCCGCCGTACAGTCAAATCCAATATAAAACGTGGCCTTACCGCCATTGATCATCTCTCGAATCTCGTCCTCATTAGTAACCTGGGCAATCAGCCCCCGGGCCACCAGTTCCTCATAAATCTGCATATTGATCGCTCCCTTTCCTTTTTTATCCCGCTAGGCCCCGTTGCCAGGATCCATTTCTTAGGCCAAAGAAAAAATCCTCTGCTCCGGCTTGGAGCAGAGGACGTCAAAGACGTGTTACCACCTCTGTTCGCCGTCCCCTCGCGGAAACGGCCTCAGAAAGTCCCTAAAGGACTCTCTGCGCTGTATCGGGCGCACCCGTCCAACCCTACTGAGAGATGTCTGTTCAGGCGGCTGCTCCAAGGCGTATTCCCCAAGGCACCCTCTCCCCCTTTCACCTACCGGGGGCTCTCTGCGCAGAAACGCCTTGGCTACTGATCCTTATCTTTGCATTTTGAGTATCATATCACAGTGCACGTTCCTTGTCAAAGCCTTTATTCCTTCCTCCCTTTTCCTCTCGTGTTGAAGAAAGTCCATTTTCCAGATCCCCCATCAAAATGGCCTTAGTGAGCAGCCATCTGTCATAGATAACTGCTCAATGACCTAGAATCTTTCCTTTTCTTTTAGCATCCAGAAAAGGAACGCTTGCAAGCACTAACCCAATAACAAAAGAAATGATACTTTTTAGGGGAACCATGTGGCGTATGCTCTCTATAAAATAAGTCATTGCATCAGCCGCTAACTTGATTCTCAACCCAGGAATCAAATAACATAATCCCATATAGGAAATCATAAAAGCTGCTAGAAATATTGCAGCAGATAGAATGAATTTCTTCATAAAATCACTCCGACAGATCAAATTTTGCTGCTCGTATTATACCACAGTCAATTTTCAGTCTCAAGACTTATCGAATTTGCCGGCGCTCAGATTTACTAACATGAAAAGTAAAAGGACATTCCCTCCGATGTTTCCTCCAGATATAGGCTTATCATTCCTCTGCAGACAGCAACCTAAAATGCCGCAATGCCTTAGACACCCCGTTCTCCTCCGCCCGGCCGGTGACATAGTCAGCGATGCATTTTACCTCATCTATTCCATTGCCCATGGCCACACTGATCCCGGCTATCTCCATCATCGTCTTATCGTTGTCTCCATCACCAACAACCATGACCTCCTCTCGGGCAAGGCCGTATCGCTCCATCGTTGCCAGAACCCCATCCGCTTTGCCTCTGCCCTGCGGCAGGATATCAATGCCCTTGGAATGCCACCGGGTATAGGTACAATGGGGCATGACGGACAAAAACAGCTCCTCCTCCCTCCGATCTACAAAAGGAACAAATTGATAAATTTTTTCCTCCAACATCCACACCGGTGTCCTGACCTCATACGGTTCAGTGTGAAGGTAGTCATATACCTCTCGTACCCGGTCGTTGATTTGGGTAAGATAGCTGGCCCCATTCCCCTCCATCAAGGCTGGCAGCTCGGGATTGTTCCGCAATACCTGGTAGGCCGCCTGCAGATCTGACCGGCAAATAGGCTCATCCCGATAAACTGCTCCACCAGCCTCATAGCAGCATTGTCCATTGAGTGTCACATAGCCGTCAAAGCCCACATCCCGCAACATCCCGGTGCGCGCCAGATCCTGCCCCGCACGGCCGGTGGCGACAAAAATTTTGATACCCCGCTGCTGCAATTCCAGCAAATCATCCCGCAACCCGTCTGATATCTCCCGATTCTGAAAGGATACCAACGTGCCATCCACATCAAAAAATACAGCTTTTATCATGTTATTTCCTTCCACATTTATCGGATCTTTCTATTTTATATCTTTCGGCGCCATCCAACAGCTCTGCGGCACCTTCCAGCATTGTGGTGGTCACGGTTCCACCGCTGAGTCTGGCAATCTCCTCCAGACGCTGGGTTCGCTCCAGACGCTCCACTCGGGTATAGGTACGCCCGTCCCGCTCTCCCTTTTCTACGGAAAAATGAATATCTCCCATGGCCGCAAGCTGGGGTAAATGGGTGACACACAGCACTTGCTTGCTCTGAGATACCTGGAACAGCTTTTGCGCCACCTTACCGGCAGCCCGGCCAGACACACCAGCATCCACCTCATCGAAAATCAAGGTGGTCACCTCCTCCACCTCCGCCAGCACATTTTTTAACGCCAACATAATGCGAGACAGCTCGCCACCGGAGGCCGTCTTCTGAATTGGCTTTAACGCTTCTCCCACGTTGGCTGACATGAGAAAGCGCACAGTGTCCATTCCAGTGGCATCCATCCCATCCGCTCCATCTTTTGGCGCAAAGGCCACCTCAAACCGCACATTCGGCATGTCCAGCTGGGTGAGCTCTTCCTGAATTCGTGCAGCCAATTCCTGCGCCGCCCGCCGCCGATCTGTAGAAAGGAGTTCCCCTTGCTCCCTTGCATATTGCAACGCTTTTTCCTGCTCTTGCTCCAGTGTTTTTACCCGATCTCCTGAAAACTGGATGGCCTCCAGATCATCCTTGCATCGCTCCAAATATTCCAACATCTCCTGGACCGTACCACCATATTTTTTCTTTAAGCGGTATAGCACATCCAGCCGCTCCTCGATCTCATCCAGCTCCCCTGGATAAAATTCTAGCTTATCCCGTAAATCCCGCACCTGTTCTGCCAGATCGTCCCCGTCACAACGCAGCTGGGCCGCACGCTCCGCCAAATCCTTCAGTTCCCGGCTGTATCTTCCTCCCTGAGTCAGTTGCCCCTCAGCCTCCATCAGCAGCGACACCGCCCCAGCTCCATCGTCATCCCCGGTGAGCGCCAGATAGGCCCTGTCTACCGCTCCGGTGAGCCGTTCTGCATTTCTCAGCACATCCCGGCGAGCTGTGAGCTCCTCTTCCTCCTCCAGACGGAGTTCGGCCCGCTCCAACTCCTCCATCTGATAAGTCAACGTATCCATCCGCCGGGCTTTCTCCCCCTCGTCCATTTGGAGGGCCTCCAGCTCTCTTCTCACCTCTTTTAGCCGCTCATATCCGTGGGCAAAGGCGGCCAGCCGTGCTTGGGTCCCCCCAAAGCCGTCCAGGTAGCTCAAATGGTACTCCTCATCCAGCAGCTTTTGTCCATCATGCTGTCCATGAATATTTAACAGGTGGATACCCAGCTCTCGCAGCTGTGTCACCAACAGAGGCTGACCATTCATCCGACAGATATTCTTTCCATCCCCCTGAATTACCCGTTCCACCAGCACCTCCCCATTTTCGTCAGGAAACATACCGTGGGCTTCAAACCAATCCAATGCCGGCAGATTCCGAAATACCGCCGATACTCGAGCTGACTTGGCGCCGGTTCGGATCAGGTCCCGGCTGGTGCGCTCCCCCATAACAGCGCCGAGGGCATCAATGACAATGGACTTGCCCGCCCCGGTCTCACCGGTTAGCACGTTAAATCCCTCATGAAAGGCGATATCTGCCTGGTCAATCACCGCAATGTTTTCAATATGAAGCAAGGAGATCATGGCCGGTCCTCCTCAACGAAGCATAGATTCCAGTTCTTTACACAGGGAATCTGCCAATGAATTGGTACGCATGATAAGCAGCACTGTGTCATCCCCTGCCAGGGAACCCACCAACCCATCTAACCCCATTCCATCCAATGCGGCAGCCGCTCCCGGGGCCAGACCTGGCATCGTCTTGACTACCACGATATTTTGGGCCACATCGCAGAAGGTGACCCCCTCCCTAAAGATATTCTGCATCCGCCCCGCAAAGGCATGGCGGACGGGCGTCACAGTTGATACCACATAGCGGTATGCCCCATCAGCTGCGGGCTGCTTCACCAGGTTTAACTCCTTAATGTCCCGGGAAATGGTAGCCTGGGTGACTTGGATTCCCTGCTTGCTCAGCAGCTCCTGAAGCTGCTCCTGGGTCTCCACATCTTGTTGGGTGATCATACGCAAAATCTCTGCCTGCCGTTTGGCCTTCATCGCCCTTCACACCTTTCCCAGCTTTTGATTGATGCGCTCATAGAAATTTCGCCTGGTCAACTTGATTAGCCTGGTGACATGGCTGGACTTATGGCACTCCACCCAGTCCCCTTGCTGAAGCCTGAACGCTTTGCCTCCGTCCACAGACAGGTAAGCAGACTTTTTACCCCCATGCCACATGCGCACCCCGACAGTCCGGGCACTATCCAGCACAAATGGCTTAGCGTGAAGGGAGTGAGCACATATTGGCACCATAATGATGTTCTCTGCCGTTGGCTCCACAATTGGACCACCTGCAGCCATGGAATAGGCCGTGGAACCGGTAGGGGTGGCAATCACCACCCCATCTCCTGAAAAGGTTGAAATGGTCACCCGGTCCCCGGTCACCTCCAGATCCAGCACCCGGGCCACCGCGCCCTTGGTGATGACAGCATCATTGAGGGCCAGTTCGGAAAACATAATCCGGCCCTCACGGCGCACACCCACTTCCAACATCATCCGTTTCTCAATGCCAAACCGTCCGGCAGCCAGCTTGGATAACAGGGACAGTTCTCCCTGTTCCAGTTCCGCCATAAAGCCTACACTGCCCAGGTTGACTCCCAAGACCGGGATACGCCTCGGATTGGCCTCCCGGGCGGCATGGAGGATAGTGCCGTCCCCGCCAAAGCAGACCAGCGCGTCCGCTCCCTCCAGCTCCTGGGCCAACGGCTTCAGCTCTATCCCACGGGGAATATCCAGCCGGCTCATCTCCTCCACCTCAAAAGGCAGACAGATGGAGACCGCAGTCCCCCCCTTTTCCAGAATTTGTCTTGCCGCCTGCGCCGCCCGCAGCCCTCTGTCTCGATAAGGGTTGGGACTGAGTACAATGTTCATGGTCCTTTCCCCTCCACTTCCTCATGAGATTGCCTGACCAACTCCTTCACATCCGCCTGAATATCCGCCCCTCCTCCGGTGTGCAGATAGCCCAGATATTCTATATTTCCTTCCGGCCCCCGAATTGGTGAAAAGTTAATTCCCTTTACAGAAAAATCGGAATGTGCGGCCTGATAAAAAAATTGCTCCAGCACCTCTAGGTGGACTGCCGGGTCACGGACAACCCCCTTTTTTCCCACCTTCTCCCGGCCTGCCTCAAACTGGGGCTTGATCAGGGTGGCCACCTGCCCCCCCTCCTTAAGCAAAGGCCGTAATGCGGGCAGGATCAATCCCAGGGAGATAAAAGATACATCAATCGAGGCGAAGTCCAGTGGATCAGGCAGATGTTCCCGGGTCAGGTATCGCGCGTTTGTCCGTTCCAGACACACCACCCTTGGATCACTGCGCAAAGCCCAAGCCAGCTGGCCATATCCCACATCTACAGCATACACCTTGTGTGCACCATGCTTTAGCATACAGTCTGTAAATCCACCGGTGGAGGCCCCAATATCTGCGGCAACTTTTCCCTCCAGCGTGATGGGGAAGCAACGCAAAGCCTTCTCCAGCTTTAGTCCGCCGCGGCTCACATAGGGTATGGACTGTCCGCGCACCTCCAGTATGGCGCCTTCCTCCACAGTCAAGCCCGCCTTGTCGCACCGGCGCTCCCCTATATATACCTGCCCGGCCATGATGAGGGCCTGGGCCTTTTGTCTGCTGTCCGCCAGCCCTTGTTCCACCATCAGCATATCCACCCGCTTTTTAGCCACGGCCCACCAACTCCAATGCCTTTTTACAAATGGATTCACTGTCAATACCATATAACTGGCGCAGCTCTCCCACACTGCCGTGCTGGAAAAAGCGATCCCCCAAATTGACCAGTCCAATTTTGATGCCGCTCTTTCCGCGAATGGCCAGATCAGCAGCCAGACGGCGGCCAACACAACCTGTATCCACGCACTCCTCCGCTACGATCAAGGTTCCCGTTCCGTGGACGCAGTCCACTACAGTATCCACATCCAGTGGTACAATGCTGTTCAGCTTCACCATCTGGGCGGAAATGCCCTTTTCCTCCAGCAGATGGACAGCCTCCAACGCTATATTCACCATTGATCCATATGCCACAATGGTCACGTCATGTCCATTCCGAAGAATGGAGGCCCCTTCCACGCCGCACATCCCCTTGAACTGGCCCTCTCCACCCCGGGGGTAGCGCACGGCCACTGGCCCCTGCTCCTTTTCCACCCCATGGCGCAGCATAGCCCTCAGCTCCTCAAAGCTGGCTGGACAATAAATCTTCATCCCGGGCACAGAGGTAAGATAGGCCACATCAAACACGCCATGATGGGTCTCTCCATCCTCGCCCACCAGCCCGGCGCGATCCACTCCAAATACTACGTGAAGATTTTGGATAGCTACGTCATGGATCAGCATATCATAGGCACGCTGAAGAAAGGTGGAATAAACGGCTATGACAGGGGTGAGCTGCTGCTTGGCCATGCCCGCAGCCATGGCGGTTGCATGGGCTTCCGCAATCCCTACGTCAAAAAAGCGTGTTGGAAACTGTCGTGCAAATTCGTTCAGCCCGGTTCCAGATGGCATGGCTGCCGTCACCGCCACAACGTCCTCCCGCTCTTGAGCAAGCTGGCACAGGGTACTCCCAAATATAGAGGAAAAACTCTCCCGCTTTCCTTGATCCAAGGGAGAACCATCCTCTGGGGCAAAGGCTCCTACCCCATGAAATCGATCCGGTTCTCTCTCCGCAGGTAAATACCCTTTTCCCTTTACTGTCTTGATGTGGAGCAAAACCGGGCAATTCAACTCCTTAGCATAGCGCAACAGCCGGGTGAGATAATTCACATCGTGTCCATCCACCGGGCCAAGATAGGTAAAGCCCATATCCTCAAACATACTGTAGTGAAGAACCGCATTTTTTACCATCTGTTTGACCCCGTGCGTAACCCGGTATACGGCTCGAACCGGACCGCTACGAGCCGCCAGCCGCCGGTAAGCTTTTTTAAAGCGCAGATACTGGGGTTTCAGGCGCTGCCGGGCCAAGTGGCTGGCCACGCCGCCCACATTTTTGTTGATGGACATACCGTTGTCGTTAAGGATAACAATCAGCGGCTCACCGCTCTGTCCCGCGTTAGACAGTCCCTCAAAGGCCAGTCCCCCTGTCAAGGCCCCATCTCCCAAGAGAGCCAACACACTGTAATCCTCATGATTTTGAGTCCGGGCCCTGGCCATACCCAAAGCTACCGACACCGCGTTAGAGGCATGTCCGGCGATAAAGGCATCCGCACGGTGCTCCCTGGGCTTTGGAAAACCAGACAATCCTCCAAATTTTCTCAGGGTATTCATCTGTCCTCCCCGGCCGGTCAGCATCTTATGAACATAACACTGGTGGCCCACATCAAACACCAGCCGGTCCTGATCCAGGTGAAAAATTCGGTGGATTGCCAGTGTGATTTCCACCACGCCAAGGTTGGAGGCCAAGTGCCCACCAGTCTTAGAAACATCCGCTATAATCTGCTCTCTCAACTGCTGACAGAGCAGCTTGGACTGCATATCTGTAATTTCGCCCAAATGCTCTGGAAACATGGGCTATCTCCCCCTTCCCCGTTTATGTAGTATTTGTATCAATAGACGATTAATCCACCCACCAGGCCGGTTATGACCCCGAATACGGCTCCCACTGCCACTTGCAGCGGAGTATGCCCAATGAGTTCCTTTAGTTCCTCGCCAAACAACTCCGGCTGGTGTTGATGCCAATGTTTCATCATATAGTTTAGCACCTTTGCCTGCTCTCCCGTCTCCCGACGGACATTGGCGGCGTCATACATGACGATGATGGACATGACCACAGCCAAGGCAAACAGCTCCGAATCCAGTCCGGAGGCAAAGGCAATCGCTGTTGTACAGGCGCACACAAAGGCTGAGTGAGCGCTTGGCATCCCTCCGCTATCTCGCAGATGGGTTAAGTCAAATTTGTGATCAACCGCAGCATAGATCAGCAGCTTTGCCCCTTGTGCTACCATCCAGGCCACCGCCGCAATAAATAACGCAGGACTGAGGAACATCCTTATTCTCTCCTCACCTCAATTATTTCGTACCGCCATGGCATCTGCCAATGCCTGTAAAAATTCAGGATCAGGCAGTTTTTCTACCGCTTCCTTGGCGGCCTTGGTCAGTCTATCCACCATTTGTGCGCACGTTTCCCTGCCATGAAGCGTCAAAAAAGTGGTCTTCCCATTGCTGGCGTCCGAGCCGATGGGCTTGCCCAACTCCTCCACAGTGGCAAACTCATCCAACATGTCATCCCGGATTTGGAATGCCGCCCCAAGGCAAGCGCCATACTGGACAGCCGCCGCCTCCAGCTCTTTGGGGCCTCCGGCCGCCATCACTCCCATGCGGCAGGCTGCAATCAACAGACTGCCCGTCTTACGACTTTGCATCTCGGTCAGCACTTTCTCCGATATGTCCGTCTCCCCGCCGTTCATATCCATGAATTGCCCTCCACAGATACCATCCACCCCTGCCGCGTCCGCCAAGGCCTGTGCACAGGCCGCCCGGCGCTCCACAGGCAGGCCACAGCGTAGAATAGCCCCAAACGCCTCCGCTTGAAGCCCATCCCCGGCCAGCACTGCGGAGCATTCACCATATACCTTATGGCAAGTGGGTTTGCCACGACGAAGATCATCATTATCCATGCAGGGCAGATCGTCATGGATCAGGGAATAGGTGTGAAGCATTTCCACAGCACAGGCTACCGAAAGCGCGGACTCCACATCGCCGCCGCACGCCCGGCACAACGCTAGGGTCAGAACTGGGCGAAGCCGTTTTCCCCCTGCCATCAGGCTGTACTCCATGGCGTCCAATAAACCGTCAAATGAACCCCCATGGCGCTCCTGCCCAAAACACTTGGCCAGAGCTTTCTCCACCTGGCCCTTCAGCAAATCATACTCCTGCTGAAAGTCCATGCTCACTCCTCCCCGCCAAAGGACTCTTCCTGACCATTGGCCAGCAGAAGATTCACCTTTTGCTCTGCGCTGTCCAACAGCTTTTGGCACTGACCTGCCAGCTTGGCCCCTTCCTCAAACAATTTGAGGGACTGGTCCAAGTCACACTCTCCACGCTCCAGCTTAGTTACAATCTCCTCCAAACGGCCCATGGCCTTCTCAAAGGGCTCTTCCTTTATAGCCATGATCTCTCCTCCTTTTCTATGACCTCACAATGGATGACTCCATCGGATAGCAACACGTTTAACCTCTCCTTCAGCTCTATCTGGGCAATGGAGGAAACCGCCTCCTCTCCCTTTTGCGCAATGGCATAGCCTCGGCCCAGTACCTTCAGGGGACTCATGGCATCCAGCCCTGCCGCTAGTTTTTCAAGCCCAGCCCGCCTGTCCTTCATCTGAACAGACAGTGCCCCTTCCATCCTCCGCCGCTGACTATCCAGCAACAGACTGCGCTCTTCAATGGGAGCCTTTATATTGCGCATAGCCCGACTGTTTTTCAGCCGTTCCAGATCCTTGCGTCCCGCTGTCAGCCTACCCTGCACCGCTCTGGCCAGACGGCTGGTAAATTGCTCCAACCGCAGGCGCACCTCATCCTGATCCGGAGACGCCAGCTCCGCGCCGTTTGATGGCGTGGCCGCCCGCAGATCTGCCACATAATCGGAAATGGTCACATCCGGCTCGTGACCCACGGCGGAAATGATTGGGATTCGGGAGCGATAGATGGCCCGGGCCACTATCTCCTCATTGAAGGCCCATAAATCCTCCTTCGATCCTCCCCCGCGCCCGGCAATGATCAAATCCACATCCTTACGGCAGTTGATACCATCAATGGCAGCCGCAATTTCTCCCGCGGCCTCCTGCCCCTGCACCCGAACCGGAACCACCAACACCTCAGCGATGGGCCATCTGGCACCCAGCACCCGGAGCATATCACGAACCGCCGCTCCCACCGGAGAGGTTACCAAGGCAATCCGTTTGGGATATGGAGGTAAGGATAGCTTATGCCTGAGATCAAACAGCCCCTCTTGCTCCAGCTTACGGCGCAAGCGCTCAAATGCCTCATCCAACGCCCCCCGGCCATCCTCCAGCAGCTGGGCACAGTACAGTTGATACTGCCCATCTCTGGGGAATACCGATACTCTGCCAAACGCCACCACTCTCATCCCGCTGGCAGGGCGAAACCGTAGCCGCACTGCCTCCCCCCGGAACATCACGCATCTAAGGGAACCGGTCTCGTCCTTGAGAGAGAAATAATGATGTCCGGAGGGGTAACACTTATAATTGGAAATCTCCCCTCGTACCAATAGGCTTTGGAGCAGAGCGTCGTCATCCATCAGCCCCTTAACATACCCATTTACCTGGGAGACGGTATATACAGGAAGTCCAGACAGATTCATTCGCACACCTCCCAATTGACTGCCCGGTGGGCCAAAATCGCCACTCCCACGGCGTTGTCTGTGGCATACTGCGGCAAGGCAAATAACGCGTTGCAGCTCTTTTCCAAGGCTGCACGCAGGCGGCGGTTGGAGGCCACGCCGCCAGAGCATAGCACTTCCAGGCCAGGCCAACGTCTCTGTGCCTCTCCCGTGGCCCGGAGCACCACCCCGGCCACTGTGTTCAACACAAACCTGGCCATGTTGGCAGGCCTCTCCCCCCGTTCCATCATTTCCTTGACCTGATTCTCAATGCCGGACAAAGAAAATGTCAACCCATTTAACTTTACAGGATAATCCCAATCGGCATCTGCCTCATCAGAAAGCTGATCCAGCGCCTTGCCCGCCGGGAAGGGCAAGCCCAGCATGACCCCTGTCCGGTCAATCAACTGTCCTGCGGAGATATCGCTGGTGCCACCCACAATCTCGCCTTGTACGGCGTGGCCTGCCGGTTTGATGTATAGCAGTTCAGTGGTTCCCCCGGATAGGTGCCAGGCCAAATGTGGCCTGTCCAGCAAATCCTCCCGGTCTGCCGACCAGGCTGCCGCCGCAATATGGCCTTGTTGATGGGAGCAAGGGACAAAAGGTACTCCCAGCGCGGCAGCCAGACTGCGGCCCTGTCCCTCCCCAACTAGAAAACAGGGCATATAGGAGTCCTCTCGCTCCCGTGGCCGGGTGGAGGCACCCACCGCCTGTATTTGCCCCAAGGCCCCCTCTGCCCGAAGCTGTTCTACCATCAGGTGCAGGCGCCTGGTGTGCTGGAACAGGGCTTCACTCTGCCGCAAGCCAATTGCTCCCTCCGGCACAGCGAGGAGTCTGCCCCTATTTTCCCCCCACCGGCCATCAAAGACCGCTGCAGAGGTGGTATAGTTGCTGGTGTCCAGCCCCAGACACAGCTTGCCCACAGCTCTCTGCACCGTCCTCATTGTTCCTCCGCACATTCGCTGCGTACAAATGATCCCAAGATTCCGTTAATAAATCGCACCACATCATCATCTACATACTTCTTGGCGATCTCCACTGCCTCATTGATGGCCACCTTATTGGGCACATCCGGCATATACAAAATCTCATACATGGTCACCCGCATAATGGCCGCGGCTACCTGGTCAATGCGCTCAAACCGCCATCCCTTCGCGTGCCGGCTAATATAGCCGTCCAGCTCCGCACCGTGCTCCCCCACGCCCCGCACAATCTTTATAATGTAGGCGCTCTGCTCCTTATCAGGGAACTCACAATATAATGGCTCGTCCGTTCCCCTGGTCTGAAATGCCTCCGGAGTCAGCTCCCTTCTGAGCAGCTGTTCCGCTTGTTCAGTAGAAAAGGCCAGCTCAAAGGCAAAATGCATCGCCAATTCCCGCGCAGTTGTTCTGTACATTTGGATCTCTATCCTTTCCCCACGGCAGTTACGTCAAACCATCACCGCACCCCTCAGAGCGCTAAAACAACCCATTTTACATATGCAACATATTATACACGATGAGAGAAGAAAAGGAAACCCTTTTTTGCCCCCTCTTTCCCCTTTTTCCAAAAAGAGCGAAAAAACAGCCGGGCTGTATGCCCGGCTGTTTCACACCCTGTTTACTTTTGAAATGTCACACCGCTCACCGTCACATTCACCGCAGACACGCTCAGTCCACTGGTGTTCTCCACCGCGCTGAACACCGCGTCCTGCACCGCCTTGGACACCTCGGTCACCACATGGCCATAGTGGACTAAGATGGTCAAATCAACCACAACCTTATCTCCCTCCACAGCCAGGCGCACCCCTTTAGCCATCCCCCTTTTCCGGCTATGAACCATGGCGGCCATGTCATTGCTCAGGGCAGATCCTAACGCGCTGACCCCCTCCACATCCATTGCCGCTGCACCGGCGATGACAGCCAGGACCTCCTCTGAGATGCTGATACTGCCTAACTCCTCCTCATGGGAGATATATTCCTTGCCTTCGGCCATATCGCCTCACGCTCCTTTTTAGGTTGAGGTTATTATAGCACTGGCGCGGCCAAAATACAATCCTATTTTTCCCTTTAGGGCTCAGTCTCAATAATCTTGATTTTACCCGCGCTCAGGCCAGTCTCCTCCATTACGATCTCTAAAATCTTCGCAGTATCGTTTTCTGTCAGCCCATCAGAAGTGGCCGATACCACCACACTGACGCTGTTGTCGCTGATAAAGCACACACAGTCGCCATATCCCTTGGCCGTCACCAGATTTTCCACCTGGGCCTCGGACATAGCGGAGGCCGCCATGGTCTGGATAGAAGCGTTAGCCTCATCCACCACGCTCTGCTGGGCGCCCGCGTCAGCCGCCGCCTTCTGGAGCAGCTCCAGAGCGCTGTCCCTGGCCTGCTGCCGGTTGAGTCGGGCGGACGCAAAGTAGCCGGAGGAGGCACTTCCCTGGCCATCCTGGCCGCTGCTGGAGGTAGCACTGGGATCGGCGCTGCCGCTGGCCTTTGGGTCCTCCCCGTTGACCAGGGATGCCTGCCCCAATACCTTGCCGTTGTTTTCGCCATTGGCTCCCTCCGCTGTGGCCTGACGGTTATATGACCAGTTCAGATACACCGCTGCTCCCACGAACAGGACGATAGCCACCACTACCGCATTCCGTTTCCAAACACTCATAATATTTCCCCTCCATAATATTATACAATTATACAAGTTGAGTTTTTATGTCCCTTTGCAAACTGTGATCCGGTCCGAGCCCAGCCCGGTGAGCGAAGCCACTGCCTGGGTGATCAGCAGCCGTATCTCCGGGTTATCAGCTCCCTGGCACACCACCAGCGCGCCTTGAAAGGTTGGATACCGCTTGGTAATCAATACCGCCTCCTCTCCCGAACCTGTTGAGAGGACTACCGTCTGATCGTCCACTGTACTGTTGTCCCCCGACACCGACGTACTGCGGTCGGAGGCCAGCACCTGCTCCATCCCGCTTTTCACGGTTAAAGTCACCGTCACCTGCCCCGCCCCTTCCACCTGGGATAGGGTTTGGGAGAGTTTTGTCTCCAATTCCTCCAGGTTGAAGTCCTCCTGGGCTCCGGCAATGCCAGCCTCCTCCGCCACCCTTTTTTTCCCGCCTGAAGGCAACAGCAGAAGGGCTATCCCCACCGCGATGACGATCAGCACATACTTGTATTGGCCCAAAAACTGCCACATCTTTGCCGTCTCCGGCCACTTCCATTGCCCCTTCATGGCTGTCTCTCCTCGTAAGTTTGCCGCTGCGGTGGCACACCCAGATCCTCCTCCAGCATGTGAGCCAACGCCTGTCTCTGCTCCTGTGTCCAAGTACCTCGGGCGGTGACTTCCCAAGGATAGGGCATACCGTCCTCATCATACGCAAAGGTCACCTCCGTCTGGCAGGATATTCCCAGTTCCCCCGCCTTGTCCACAATATATGCGGCGGTGTTCTCCTCTATGATGGTTTTGTACAGCAAATCATTTTGCTCTGACAGCGCCTCCTCATAGCGCTGAACGTGAAAGCCGTATTCTGACAGCGCCCGACTCATGGCGCCCTCGTCCAAACTCAGAATGGGACTTACCACCGCCAGCACCAGCGCCAATCCTCCCGCCAACCGACACACCTTCTTCACATTTCCCGCCGGGGACAAGCTCTCCGCCAGCGCCAGCACCAGAGCAGTACAAGTCACACCCAAGAGCCACTGTCTCATCCAATCCATCATACAGACACCACCGATACTGATGAGACCAGCGCAATCAGCATCAGCAGACAACAGGCTCCTGTCATGCCGAGCACCAATCCAAATGCTCCGCCCAGCTGATCCACCAAGCCATGTACTCTACCGCTGCCCAACGTGCCGGACAGGGCTGCCACCAATTTATAAGTCAGGTAATGTACTGCCAAACGCAGCACTGGCAGCAGACAGATACCTAGAATAGTCAGCATCCCAAATACTCCCACTGTCCCCCGCAGAACACTGGCAGAAGCCAGCACCGTCTCTGCCGCATCGGATAAAATACCGCCCACCACCGGAATGGCCCCAGAGATAGCGAACTTAGTGGCCTTGATGGTGGCGGCGTCTGCTGTTCCAGCCACCACACCGCTCACCGTCAGGTAGCCTACGAACACCAGCATCACAATGGTAAGCACCGTGGTCACCGCCCACTTCAGCAGCGAAGCTACCTGCTTGAGCCCATTATTGCCTACAGCGGAATAAGCGACAGTAGCGGCGATATAGCCATACAGCACCGGCACCAGCAGACCTCCAATGAGATTGACCAATAGGTCTGAAAACACCACCGCCGCCATCTGCCTCGCCGCCGCTCCTGTAACAGCCCCGGTGGCTGCCGTCACCGCTGCCACAGTGGGAAGCAGCACATTTGCAAAGGAGCGCATATTCTCAATGGCTCCGGTACCCATCCCCAGCAGGGTATTTACATCAGCCACCGTCACCGCCGTCACCGCCAAGGTCCCGGCCAGTGTGACCGCTTGGCTCTCCCTGCCCCCCATACCCTCCTGAACCGTTTCGGCTAAACCGCACAGGAGGAGGATCACCAGCAATATCACCCCTGACCGCACCGCCCGGCGTACAACCCCCCGGATCTCCCGGCTGCCTGTGTTGAGCAGTCCAGCCAGCCCTTCCTCTAATTCTATCCCATAGTCCGCCGTGCCGCCGTTTGCTGAGGCAGCCCGCTCCAACTCATCCAATCTTAGCACCTCTTCCTGCCTCATCATCAGTTCCTCCTGACTCATCCCCCACGCCGGAAGAACCGTGGATAACAGCAACAACGGCGCTAGTAGCAGCGTCATCCTCCACCTCACAACCATCCCCCCTTTACAGCAATCCCGTCAGCATGTCCAATACGGCAGACATCAAGGGCAGCACTGCAAGCAGCGCCAGCACTGTCCCAGCCAGTTCCACCGCAGAGGCCAGCCCGCCCTCCTTGGCGTCCCGGCAAAAATCAGAGGCCAGCCGTGTGACTACAGCAATGCCAGCCGTGCGCATCACAGGGGATAGCACCGCTGGAGACAATCCACCCATCTGAGCCAGCTTGTCCATAAAGTCTATCACTGAGATCATCGCCCCAGTACAATACAGCACAATGACCGCTCCCGAGCAAATGCCCAGCACAAGGCCCATCTCAGGAGCCTGTTTGCGCACCACCACAGCGCACACCGCAGCAATGATGGCCGTGGCCGCCACCTTCATCACATCGTTCACAGCCCAAACAGATCCTTTACCATATCAAACAGCGTGCTGATCTCTTGCACCACAATCATCAGCACCACTACCAGCGCCACCAGGGTGGTCATTGTGGCCATCTCATCCCGCCCGGAGCGGGTGAGCACCTGATTGAGTACTGACACTAAAATCCCTATGGCAGCAATCCTGAAAATCAGATCCACATCCATGGGTCTCCCTCCTATCCTATGTATCCGGCAGGCCTGTCCCCACCTACGCCGCCTCATCCAAGAACCCGGCTCCTCAAGTTTCATCAAATGAGCAGGATAACCAGAAACAGTCCGGCAGTCAGTCCCAGCACACCATATACCCGTCCCAACCTGACCCTCTGCGCCGCCGCCGCCGCCCGCTGGCTCTCCAAGCGTGCACCAGCTATCTCCAGCGCCTGCCGCTGGCTGTCCCCGTCATATCTCCCCAACACCGACCCAAGCTGCTCCAACAGATCCATATCTTCCCGCTCCAGCCGCATTTGGCTGGCCTCTGCCGCATCCCGCCAAATCTGCTGGAACATGCGGCCATTCAAGTGCTCTGCTCCGCTGGAGCACAGTTGAAAAAACTGGGCGGCACGTCCCTTCACACTCTCCGCCGCCCGGCTCAGGGCCTCAGGCAGGGGCGCCAGACGCCACCCCAACTCTCGTTGAAGGGTCTCAATCCCAGCCGTTAGCTCTCGCAGATCCCGTACCCGGCCGTCCATGTGCTTGATTGCCAGATAGCCCAAGGCAGCTGATCCGCTGGTCAACAGTACCGCCCCTATCCATCGAATCATGACAACACCTCCGTTCGCGCCAGCCGCCGTTTCCCCCTGCGCTCCAGCGTCACCAGACGGCGGAACACCCCGGCAGAAAGCAGTTCCCGGTAGATTGGCCTCCGCTCCAGATCTGCCCGATCCAGGCCATGGGCAGTGGCTAACAAAACTACACCGCACCCGGCAGCCTGGACAACCGCCTCTACATCGGTAGGGTCTGTAATCTCATCCACCGCAGCCACTTGTGGGTTCATTCCGCGCATCAGCATAGATAGTCCTTCCGATTTGGCGCATCCATCCAGCACATCGGTGTGCCGCCCCACATAAAGCTGAGGCTCCCCCTGCCACAGGGCGGCAATCTCTCCCCGCTCATCAGCCACCCCCACCCGGAGGGGCTGTCCCATATCCCCATCTGATAGTCCACGGATCATATCCCGAAGCAGAGTCGTCTTCCCTGCCCCTGGAGGAGCCAGGATCAGAGTGCTCAAATACTGTCCCCCCTCCATCAGACTTGGCAGGAGCTCCCGAACCTGTCCCACAATTGGCCGGGCCACCCGAATGGACAGAGAAGACAGGTATTGCAGGGTGACGGTCTGTCCCTCCCGCTTAACCACCGTGCCGCACAGCCCGATACGATGTCCTCCCCGCAGGGTGACAAACCCGCGGCGCATACGGTCTAACACGGTGTGCGCCGATGCTTGGCTGGCACTCTCTACCACCCGGCGCAGGTCTGCCTCCGTTACCCGGGCCCCGACCGTCTCTATCTCCCCTTCTGGAAACAGCGCCGTCATAGGAAAACCCCGGCGCAAGCGAAGCTCCTCCAACTCCTGGAGCCTGTCCTCGTCAAACGTGGACAGCCCTCGCATCAGCTCCGGCGGCAACACACCGACCGCCTCTTCCCATGGACTTCGCCCATTCATTCCCATCACCTGACCTTTCAACTGCCACATTCTATGAGGGCGTGTCCCACTTTATTCCACCTGCTTTGCGCGACCCTTTTTACAGCATTTCCATCTGTACGCTGCAAAGCAAAAAGAATCGCCGCCGCCTCATACAAATGCGACATAATTTAACCACAAAAAAGCGCGATGTAAAACATCGCGCTTTTTTGTGGTTAAAGAGAAGGGCTTAACCATACCGAAAGTTGTCCTATTAGACTATTGCTAAGGTACTGTGGAAACTTTTCACTCGATCTCATACATCTCACCGTTCTCACGAATCAAAAAATTCCAGTCAGACAGGGATTTATTGGAATTTTTTAATTGCAACTCCGCAAGAAATTCTATCTCC
>CAKNZJ010000261.1 GCA_932222125.1 uncultured Clostridia bacterium
AACAGAGCAAGCAACTTCTCACCAATTTGTTTGCCGGATTCCGATATGTCAAGAACAGCTAACTTCCCAATTCAAACCACCTCGTATAATAAGATTTGCAAACGATTTATAGTGGGTCTGCTTAGTTCACTTTGCAATACCAGCAGGCTATGAGATGCCCGTGGTACAATAGCTGTAGGACAGCAGGGTCAAGTTCTCTATCACCTTGTTGGGCTGGGAAGCCGCTTCAGAGGGAGTCAGTTCCCCTGAGCCGGAAGTTAGCTGCAAACTCATTAGCTGTTTGCCGAGGCGTGGACCGCCCTTTCAGCAGTGGGGGCTGTCGCATTGGTCCGACCCGGAATGATTCTGATACGCGAGGTTGCGGATGCTCCGGTTATCACGGGTATCTCAAAGCCTGCTGGCCTGAAAACCCACAACGGGGAGGTGAAATTGTGGAACAGCTTTACGTTGGCATTGACGTGAGCAGCACCAAACACGCAGCGTACTTTATGAAACCCAATGGGGACAAGTTTTCCAGCTTCCCGATGCAAAACGATCTCGGCGGTGCTAAAATGATTTCAAAGAAAATCGTGTCGGCACTCACAAAATTGGGATTGGATACTGTGGTAATTGGCATGGAGGCCACCTCTGTCTATGGAGACAATCTGGTATACGCCCTCCGGGAGGATGGCAGTCTGGGCCGGTTTCACCGGAAAATCCATGTGCTCAACCCCAAACAGGTCAAGAATTTTAAGAAGTCCTATCCGGAGCTTCCCAAGAACGACCCTGTGGATGCCTTTGTGATTGCCGACCAGCTCCGTTTCGGACGCATCGGCAAGGAGGTCTACATGGACGATTACCGCTACAAAGCCCTGCAAACGCTGACCAGAGCCAGATTCTACGCCGTTCAGAACCTCACGCGGGAGAAAGAACGGTTTGCCAACTACCTGTTTTTGAAATGCTCTGGCATCGCGCAAAGCAAGGATATCCCCAACACCAGCGCTACCACACTTGCTCTCATGGAGCACTTTGAGACGGTGGACGAGCTGGCCAACGCTGATCTGAACGAACTGACAGCCTTTGTAAACAAGGCTGGGCATGGCAGATTTGCTGACCCGGAGGCTACTGCCAAGCTTGTTCAGGCTGCCGCCAGGGGTTCCTATCGTTTGCCCAAAACCGTGAATGATTCGATTAACCAGGTCATGTCGGTTTCTATTGCGGCTATGCGGGCACTGGAAAGCCAGATTAAGGCGTTGGAGAAATCCATTGAGCAGCAGTTTGAGATCATCCCAAACACACTGACCTCAATCCCCGGAATCGGCAAGGTCTATTCTGCCGGTATCATCGCCGAAATCGGTGATATCAACCGCTTTGCCGGACAAGCCTCCGTTGCCAAGTATGCCGGTCTTGTCTGGACGCAGCACAAATCCAATGAGTTTGAGGCCGAGGATACTCATCTGATCAAATCTGGAAATCGCTACTTACGCTACTATCTGCTGGAAGCCGCCAACTCCGTGAGAAGATGCGACTCCGAGTTCCGGCGCTACTACGACCTCAAGTTCAAGGAGGTCAATAAGCACCAGCATAAACGCGCACTCGCTTTAACTGCCAGAAAACTGGTTCGGTTGGTCTTTCGACTGCTGAAGGACAACCGCCTGTATAAACTGCCGGAGGGCTGAGCTGATGCTCGCCGCCCGGACGAACAGGCCCTGTTTCAAAAATTCTCAGGGGCAGGGCTTTGGTTTGTATTGCCTTTTTATGCTCCATTACGCTGTTTCCTGACTGATTTCTCCAAAATTTCCTCTTATTATCCTCTTGACTTCATACCATTAGACTCCTGCGATCGTGGCCATGATTTTGGACTGGGTCAGATCCTCCCCGGTGAGCTCGCCCACGGCCTTCCGGTCCCGCATGACGATGAGCCGGGAGCAGGTGCGCAGCATCTCGTCGATCTCCGAGGAGATGAAGGTGACGCTCTTGCCCTCCGAGGCCAGCTTGAGGACCAGCTTTTGGATCTCGATCTTTGTGCCGATGTCGATGCCCCGGGTGGGCTCGTCCAGAATCAGGTATTTGGGGTCGGTGAGCAGCCACCGGGCCAGGATGCACTTCTGCTGGTTGCCGCCGGACAGGGACTTGATGGGGGTGTCCGTGGAGGCGGTCTTGATCTCCAGCAGCTTGATGTACTCATCGGCGAAGGCCTCCGCCTGGGCCCGGGAGAAGGGCCGGAAAAAGCCTTTCATCACCTGGAGGGCCAGGATGATGTTTTCCCGGACGGACAGGTCGCCCACAATGCCGTCTCCCTTCCGGTCCTCGGGCA
>CAKNZJ010000262.1 GCA_932222125.1 uncultured Clostridia bacterium
ATAGTAGAGGCGTTCATTATAGGGGGTGGGCAAGCGTGGGTGGAAAGTGACGCCCCCACAGGATACTACTACCAAGATGTCCCAGTGGAGGGGTGCAGGGAGTGGCACCGCGCCAGGGTCATCATCCAAAACATTCTGGATATGCCCTATGTCAGGGCGATGGAGATCCTGCCCACGGTGGAGACCAGGGACAGCTGCATCCGAGTTTGGGGGCGCAAGCAAATCGGGGCCAAGTCCATCGCCATCTCAGTGGAGCTGTACAGTGAGGGGGCCGGGAGCGGTACTGGAACAGGCTACACCCTGCCTGTAGCCAGCGCAGACCGTCTGGGCGGGGTGAAGGTTGGCAGCGGTGTGGGTGTGGAGGAGGATGGAACCATATCCGTTGACGCCGCTGGAGCACTGGGGGAGGCCATTGCCACGCCGGACGAGGTCAACGCCGCCTTAGACCAAGCATTTGGAGAGAAAGGAGGCGGCGAAGATGGCCGGCAACTATGAAGATAAGCTGGTGCCCCTAGCGGGGTTTGTAGATGGTATGGCACGGGTCTCAACGGAGCTGGAAAAATGCCGTGGGGTGGAGTGGAGTATTGAAATGCACAACAGAGACGCCAACGCCCACCCTGACCTTGTCAATACCCTTGGGGCTATCTATCAGACGATGCTGGATGATACTGCCGCGATGGTCGAGCGGATCAAGGCGCTGGAGCAGCTGGAGGAGCGGGTACAGGCGCTGGAGCAAAGCGGTGGATGCGGCTGTGGCGGCGGTGATACTGGAGAAGGTGATGGCCCGAACCCAGACAGCCCCTCTGCCGTGGAATCTATGGACATAGGCAAGCCCATTGTGCTGTATGAGGACGGAGCGCCGGTGAAATTCATCGTGGCCGGCCAGGACTATGAGCCTGATCTAAACGGAACAGGGAAAACCTTAGTCATTCGGGCAGATCCACTGGAGGAGAAGATAAAGTGGAACGCCAGCAATATGAACAATGTAAGCGCCGTAGCAAATGCGATCAAATACCTCAACGAAACCTACATCGGCCGCTTTGACGAGGCCACCCGTACTGCCATTGGGACAACAAAAATTCGGGCTACTCCAGGCAATGGCAGCAATGCCGTGGGTACGGCGGAGTTTGCCATCTTCCCACCGTCCATGACGGAGATGGGGGCGGTGGCCGGCAATATCAACGTGGAGGGGACGTCTCTAGGCGGGGTGGCGGACTATATCAAAAGCCGTTTGGCCGGTAAGGGGGGAACGGCGGAGGCGTACTCACGCACCCCGGTGACCACCGCCAATACAAGCATGTGGACCTTCTCCCCCATCGGTCAACATGTGGCCGGAGCTTCGAAAGAGTGTTGGATATTTCCCATGTTCGCCCTGGCATCGGGGACCCAGGTTGCCCCCTATCCAAAGCCCACAGCGGTGAAAGCGCTGAAAGACATGGCCGAGGGAGACTATGTGCTGCTCAATGAAAACGGTGTCGAGACCCGGTTTGTGGTGGGGCAGCACAATTACGAGCCAGACCTAAACGGCCAGGGGCGCACCTTGCTCATTCGAAGCCTGCCCTATGACACGCTGCGGGCTTTTGATGATGGGGACAGCAACGATGTGGAGGCAAGCACTCTATTTAGCTGGTTAAACGGCGAATGCAAGGCGGGCTTTGACCAGGCCATTCAGGAGGCCATGGGGGGAACCAAGTTTCTCATCACTGCTGGAGGCAGCTTAAAAACCATCCAGAGGGCGGTGTTTACCCCATCGCTGATAGAGATGTACCAAAACTATAGCGGCGTGTCCAACAACCAGGAGGGCAGCCCCCTTGCCATCTGCACCACTGCGACAGATACCTGGTTTAACACGCTGCTGAAGAGCTATGCTTCCGGGACACAACTGATTACCCGCAGCCCATCTGTGAAGGGCGTCAACCAAATCCTGGCCAGAAAGTCCAATGGGGCGAAGAATTACCCATCCAATGTTGCCATCAACGCCAATGTTACTGGGCGCGTACTGTCCTGCTGCACCCTGCCGGATACCATTGGGGTGGCTGGAGACGGAACCATTGTGGTGTAACCACTGGTGAATAAACATCAAATTTTTAGGAGGAACCAATCATGAGTCAAAACAAAGTAACCAACCTACAAGCCCTGGTCAATCTGGCGCAACGAGCCAAGGCGAAGTACGCCACCAAGGAGGCGCTGGAAGCCCTGAGCCAGCGGGTGGACGCCCTGCCCACCGGGGGCGGACAGGGGCACCTGACGCGCACCATTGTGGCCAGTGCAGACGCCATCGACACCACCGCCCAGGACGCGGACAAGTACATCTACATGGCGCCAAAAGCAAATGCGGAGGCCGGCAACGAGTACGATGAGTACATGGTGATTGGCGGCAAGGTGGAGCGGATTGGGGACACTGGGGTTGATCTGTCCGGCTATGTCCAAAAGGCGCCTGGCAAGGGCCTGTCCACCAACGACTACACGGACGAGGACAAGGCCAAGCTGGCGGGGCTTGAAATTGCCACAGAGGATGAGGTCAATGCCGTGCTGGACGTGGTCTTTGGCGACGCCGCCCAGGGTACGCCCTAATGGG
>CAKNZJ010000263.1 GCA_932222125.1 uncultured Clostridia bacterium
GAGGCCGCCAGGGCGTTGACCGTCAAAAGCTCATGTTTCAATCCGCAGTCGATGATGATATAATCGTACTGCTCCCTCAACTGCTCCAACATCGTGGTCATGACCTTTTCACAAGCCCGATCCACATCGCCCACGGCATTATACTGGGAGAGCTGCATCACCTGGAGCCGGGCGGCGGCGTCTGCCAGGCGGCGGTTTGCCGGGATCAGATCCACACCGCTGTCCGTGTGGAGGATGGCCCGTTGCAGGTGAAGCTCCAGATCCTCCGGGTAGTCGATGGCGGCCAGAAGCAGATTGGACAGGGTGCGGGTCTGTTCCGCCGGGGTATAGCCCAGGGCGGCGGTGAGGTTGCCCTGGGCGTCTCCATCAATAAGAAGAACCGATTTTTCTGCGGTGGAAAGAGCGGCTCCCAAATTCAGCACAGTGGTGGTTTTTCCACATCCTCCCTTAAAATTACTGGCAGCAAAAATGTAGCCCATTCTGCACCTCCGTAAATACTTGCCCCAAAAGGACAAAAAATTGGACCAAATCATGAAAACGGCTTGGTTCATAAGCGCTTTCTGACTTGGTTCAAATATATCACTATCATCCGTAAAATGAATTGGGTTAGGAAATCCGTTCCGGCGGGCGTAGTCCTCTACCAGCCTAAACCGGAGGCCGCACTCGGTGGGTGTCTCGGGACAGCCCCTATCAAACGTGATGTGCATCGTCCGAGCACGTTTCAACTCTGCCGGCTCATCCTGTGTGAACGCCAGTTCTTGGGCCGGCCTGGACACACGTCAGCTGTGTTTGCCAGAATAAAGCTCCCTGATTGCTACTACTTAGGCTGAGATCAGCCTTGTTATCTCAATGAGCCTGCCATTCTCGATAGTTGTTTAGGGCACCATATCTGACGTAAAAGCTGCTCCAAGTCTCTATTTGGTTGCTGTGGTAGGGTAAACGGATGTCGTAACCCCGACGCTTGATAACGGGTAGATCCAGTCAAAATGGCACAGTAGTTGATTCGGTAATATTTGTCGCTCCCTGCAAAATGGTGCTGTTGCTATTTTAAGTGGGGACTGCCATTGTGACGCCGGATATGTCCCGGCTGGACACCCGGCAGGGACACGGCCTCACCGGAACGCTGAACGCGAACGTAGTCCTCCAGCCTCTCAGCAATGCGGAGCAGACAGAGCGTGAAAACATCCGGCGGCAGGCTAAAGGCAGCACGGAGGCATAATAAAAACTGACCGAAGTTGTA
>CAKNZJ010000264.1 GCA_932222125.1 uncultured Clostridia bacterium
AGGTTACACAAGGTCAAACGACCGAGTGTAACCTAATTTTTTTATATATACGACCGTCAAAACGTGCGAGGAGGGCCTAAAAATGACAGTTACAAGTATTCGGGACGCCTGGGCAGAGGTGCAAAAGATTTTCCCCACCCGTTATGAGCATGACGCCAGCCGCAGCGAGCGGGCGGGCTACCCCATTTATTACAGCACCGCCAGTGGGGTGAACGCCTGGATCAGCGACCTGGGCAACCGCCTGGAGGTCAACCTGCCGGACGGCAAGAGCGCCAACATCTGGATCCAGGCCCCGGCGGAGGCCACCATCACCAGCGACAGCGCGGAGGAAACCGAGGACGACGGGAGCGCAACCAAAGAGGAGCGGCGCGAAACCGCAAAGCGGATCCAGCGCCTTGCGTATTTCTACACCGTGGAATATGTCGGTCAGCTGGACAACAAAAAGCGCGAGGACGCCGCCGTGAAAGAAATGCAGGCTGCCGAAACGGAGGGCGGGGAAACCAAGTGCATGGTGCTGACCGCAGAGAACAACGCCCGTGTTGCGATGGGCAGCATTACGGACTGTATCGCAGCGGTGAATATCCTGGTGAACATGGAGGAGGACGTGGACGACTGGATGATCGCCGGGATCAATGCCATGCTGGACAAGATACGGGTGACACGAGGGGTCCCGTTTGATCTCTCAACTTCCATCTGCGGCCTGCTGGGCGCACAGTACAGATAAACCAAAAGCCCGCCCCGGAGGTTACGAGGGCAAGAAAGGGGGAACGCATGAAACGCGGCATTGAAATGTCGTGGGCTTACGACTACAAGGGCCGCCTGGCCCTGCGGATCGAAAAGAAACGCGGAAAGCTGACGTTGGCGGAGATCCAGGACCTGCTAATGTATGAGGAGAGCCAGCGGTATTGTGGCCACTATGCCATTATTCTGAACTGCAGTGAGGCCGCCATGGGCGGTGACGATCTGTATTTGGAGGACGGGCAGAAAGGCGACACTGTGGCCCTGTATCAGATCGAAGAGGGGGAAACCTGCCCGGTGTGCGCAGAGAAGTCCCCACCGTTTGAGTATTGCCCCAGCTGTGGGGCGGCCTGGAAAGACATGGACAAGAACGTGGAAAAGCTGATCACCGCCATGCGGGAGGAGGCGGAACGGGAAATCCGGTCCGAAAGCGAAAGCAAAACGCGGGACGGCAGGCTGGCGTGGTATTGGTCCTATATCGGGGCGTTGGATATGGCCAAACAGCTGGGCATGATCACGGATAAACGCCGCCAGGAACTTTATAAAGAGGTTGAGGACCTGAAAGAACTGGCAAAGGGAAAGGGGTGAAAATATGGCTGACTATGCTTTTCGGACCCTGGAGGACCGCCAGAAAATCGAAAGACTGTGGGAGGACGGGCGGACGCCGAAAGAAATTTCCGAAACCACGGGCGTGTCTGTTCATGTGGTCTACAAGGAACTGACCA
>CAKNZJ010000265.1 GCA_932222125.1 uncultured Clostridia bacterium
CATATGCCACCTCAAAGCAACAGAACTGGCTTGCCCGCCTGCCGCGTCATATCATTGACCTCTGACACCATGGCCCGAGCCAGCACCTTTTTATCCAGCATAATATTGACCTGTATGGGCTGATTTCCACCTGCACCTCCGATTTCCTGCATGGCCTCCACCAACGCCTGTTTGATCGTGGCCAATGGGGCCTCAATGTTTGTGCCGGATCGTTGATCCCCCAGGACAGCCAGAAATTCTCGGTTAGGTGGGATGACTGCACCAGTAGCAAGACGGGGGATTTTCGCCGCTGGAATTTTTGGAATATTAATCCCAATACTTTTCCCGCCCACACCAGGCACCCAACTAGGGATATCAAAATGGATTTTGTTCATTTGGGATATTAGCCAATTCAAGCCCTTAATAATTAAGTTTACAGCCCCCTCTAGAATTGATATAACGCCATTCCAAACGCCCTTAAAGATATTTTTTTATACCTTCCCAGGCCATGTCTCAATCGTTAGTAAACACACCGGATATAAACTGAGTAACCCCAGTGAAAATCTGCTTGGCCGCATCAAGGATACCGCCTAGAGTATTTTTCACAGTATCGTAGAACCCGGTTATAAAACCCTTTGCAAACTCAATGATACCGTGAATCCTGCCTCCAGTTTTCTCATCCAGCCATGTAAGGAAACTCAAAAAGCTATCCTTCACGCCGTCTATCACAGCGAAAATTGCCATTTTCAAGCCATCAAACATCTTCTCAATTCCGCCGATGGCTTTCTCAATATCGCCAGAAAAAATCCCGGTGAAGAAGTTAACAAACCCCTCCATGACTTTACGGACACCGTTAAGCAGTTCTTCACCACGCCCAGTGGCCACAGTAATGGCCAGCAGTAGTGCGGCAATTGCAGCAATTAAAGCCGGGATCCAAGAGCCTGTTATTAGCGCAATGCCAAGTCCCGCTGCCAAAATTCCGGATACAGATAAAAGCACGTTTTCCAGATTCCATCCGTTCTGAATTGCGTCACGGAAGCCCGCCACTAACATGGCAAGACCTCCAACTACCAGTGCAATCCCAGCAGCAATCGGCCCAAATAGTGTGTATAAGCCAAATGCGGCAGCGGCAAGACCACCAATCATTTCAATAAGATTTAGCCAGTCAACACCGTTTTCCCATGCATCTATCAGCCCGCTCCAGAAAAGGACGAGTCCACCAACAGTTAGCAGTATTCCGCCAAGCATTTTTGCAATTGTCCCTAAAACCCCTGGAAGGATTCCGCTAAGTTTCCACAGAGCAACGCCTGCACCAATTAAGAGGATTAGGGCCGCGATCTCTTTCAATTTATCAGTAATCCCATCGGTCCAGGAAAAATCAGGCGCGATCTCACCAGCAGATGCCCTACCGCCGGCGCCACCCGTGCCACCTGCGTTTTCCGTCTGAATAGTATTGATTTCATCAAATCCAGCCAAAGACCCAGCGGCTTCTTCCGCAGCCTTTCCAACACCCTCCAAAGTATTCTGTTCTTCATACAGATTCTTTGCGGACTTAGCAGATTTACTAATCGATGTTCCAAATAGTAAGGAAATAAACTCAGCAACGGCCCCGATAATAGCGGTCAGTAGCTTCACAAGTGTAATAAATGCGGGAATGACAACGTTCATAAGCGGCTGGGCCAGTGTAAGCAACGCGCCCTTAAGTCTGGCTATTGCCGCCCTCGCCTCATCATTGTTTGCGATTACATTGCTCATCCAGTCACGCATCTTACGCATATCACTTTCGGTTTCGCCATTTTGGGGTCCCCTCCTTTCATAGATTTAGCTGCCTGCGGCGAAACAGACGGCTATGTACGGCCACAGACCATGCGGTGCGTACCCATGAATCCTTTCTTAAAAAGCCGCACTCCCTCTTTCTTATTGCAGAGAGTTATGCTATACTGATAAACATTTCCTTGGTAGCAAGTTGACCATCATAGCCCTAATATGTCTTTAGATAAAGAGGAGGCAAATTCCCCATGCATGATTTCATTGGCACAATTTTCTATGTATTCCAGCAGGCTATCCCTCCTGCTTTGATTTGCTTAGCAATAGGGGCAGTACTGCTCGTTCTGCTGAAGCGGAAACACCGACAGGAGGGAACACAGTTTCCAAAAGGACAAGCTGTGGCCGTCCTGTTGCTGCTGTGCTACTTGGGTGGACTGGTCGCCATCACGTTTATGAACCGAATGGGAAACGGTATGCGAATGTATCAGCTTTGTCCATTTCTGGCGTTTTGGGAAGCATGGAACGCCTTTACACTTCAGGTCTGGCTGAACCCCCTGCTGAACATCGCCATGTTTGTTCCTTTGGGCGTGTTTCTCCCCTTGGCGGCAAAACCCTTTCGACGGTGGTACTGGATGTTGGCGGCGGGTGCAGGAACATCCCTTATCATCGAAGTGGCCCAGTACATCCTTGGCCGCGGACAAGCCGATGTGGACGATCTCATTTGCAATACTTTAGGGGCTATGTTGGGGTACTGCCTGTGTATGTTGTTCGTCAGCTTGTCAGGCAAACGATGGAAAACTGCCGGAGCCTATGCCTTACTCCCGGCCTTGTCCATTGTGGCCCTGACGGGCGTGTTCCTTGTCTACCATTTCCAGCCCTATGGTAATCTGGAAGAGGCCCCAATCTATGCCGCCGACACCAAAGGAGTGGAGTGGGTACAGGAATGTGCGTTGTCCGATGAGCCGGGGCCGTCCGAGGTATATTGGACGGAATCCTTTACCACAGAGAGTTGTGATGCTTTTGCTGTTGATTTTCTTGGACGGCAGGGCGCAGAAATCAATTTTGGCAGCCCCGATGTAAATTACTATGACAACACCACCTACTACTCTGACCACCACACATATAGCCTAATCGTCAATCACAATGACCGCTCCTATAAGTACACAGATTATCGGGTAGACAGCGACTTGCGTTATAGCGACAAAGGCGGGAGAATTACAGAAAATGAACTTCGCACCGCCCTGGGGACGTTGGGCATTGATGTACCTGACGCAGCCCAATTTGTTACTGTGGATGAGGAAAGGGGCGAGTATGCGTTCCGAGCGGAATGTGTGGTGGAAGATGGTGTACTGACCGCCGGTGAGTTGACCTGCCACATTGCGGAGGGCGGCATTCTCTATGAGGTGGACAACGCCCTCTCTGTCAGCACCCTTCACGGAGATGCCACTGTGATTTCTTCCCAAGAGGCTTATGACCTCCTCTGTGCAGGCCGGTTCTCCTGGCGGGACGTGCCTATGTTCGACTACTTAAAGCCCAATCAGGTGCGGGTCACCGCCTGTGATTTGGAATACATGGCCGACAGCAAAGGGTTCCGTCAGCCGGTCTATGTCTTTACCCTCTCGGACGACCGCGATGCGGAACTGCGCGGCGGCAACGGTTGGACTACCTTTGTCCCCGCACTGTCCGGGTCATGAGTGAATCAATTACCGTTCATAAAATCGTAGTATTCAAATTTTGATATATCGGCAGTGCGCTACACTCAAATCAGGGCGGGAGCATCATTGAAGATGTTCCCGCCCTGTGCTATGCCTGTGCCTTTTGTCCTGCGTCCCGCTGTGCTTTCCACTCGGCAAATTCCCTCTGCCCTTCCTCGCTCTCGAAAAAGGCTTGAATCTCAGGGCGCAGCATCCGGGCCAGGGCTTCCACTTCATGGAGGGATATTCCTGTGCAGTAGTCGTTTGGCTTCCTTTTTCGTGCCATAGGAGCCGCCCCCATTCTAAAACTGCCCCTTGTCGAGCAGATAGCCTTGGAACACCGTCCGTCCCCGGTGATGAAGCGCGTCTTTGGATATCTGCTCGGCGGAGCTGACGTTGTCCAAGATGACTTGGGACAGCACCTCCGCCACCTCGTCACAGGCGACAAGCTTTGACCTGGCGAAATAGCATTTTGCGCCCCACAGTGTGGATAAAAGTTGCTTCCATCAGGCGCTCCTTTCCTGCATTGTTTGCAAAACATAATGATCAGCGCTTCTCCTATCTGAGGCATTTTATATATTTTTATAGTATCAATAATCCTTGGAGAGGCCTACTATTTTTCGACCTTTTTCTCCATTTGATGATTAAGGCATAAGGAAAGGGAGTAGGCTTAACCTACTCCCTTCCGTCTTCAAATATTTTTGCTCTATTCTACGCCGTTTTAGGTGTGTGCATAATATGTTTAACTGATAGTTTACCTGGGAAATACACCTATGGTGCCGAATACATAATTTTTGGATGGATCCAGAGCCTTTCCATTCACTGTCACACTATGCTTTTGCATACCAGTTATAGTAAAGTGATCTGTGACCTTTATGTTGGCCGCATTTAAATTATTGATCAGCAGTTCTCCCCAGTAATTAATATATTGGCCCTCGCCTATATGCTGAGAAAATTTTACGTTTCCGTTCGTATCAGATACCGTAATAACAAAGATGTCAGTAAAAGTCGAAGATACGTTTTTATTATAGAAAACAGGTGTAAAACTAACATCACCCTCGTTGTCTACGACAGCCGTAAAAGTTGCCCTTCCTGCATCGGGATCGGCTCCTAAGCAAATTGTAGCGCTATACTGTCTTGCAAATTCGTCTAAAATAATGCCTGATTCAGTAAAAGTTAACGATTCTCCCGCTTTAATAGCGGATAGATTGATATGCAAACTACTTGCGTTCATATCAGAAACGGTTAAAGCATCCCCGGCCTGTATCCTCATATTATTTAATCCATCTACAATATTGGTGGAACCAGTTTTTGCATCATCTCCTTCTCGAACGCTAACCGAGCCTTTTACTGTTCCATCCGGGTTATGTATATTGAACGTGTAGTTATCATCAAATGTGCCGCTCCAATAACGCCCCTTTCCCAATTTTAAATACCCATCTGACCCCATTTCCATAGTGATCTCGCTCATACCTTCAGAGGTATCGAGATACATAGATGCGGGGTATCGGAGGCTGCGTTGCACTGGCTCCTCTCTACGTATCTGTGTGCTGTAAAATTGGTATCTTAGATCTGGATCAATCGGAGTGCCATTGAGTGTAACCTGACTATTCTGTATAACGATTATATTAATACCGTCTCCGAATCCGATTTCAAGATCATTCAGCTCCTGAATCAGAGTATCGGCCACACTCGCTGAATCACCGTTAAATATAATTTTTGAATACATGATTTCTCCACTCATGTGAGTAACCGTTATGATATAGGTATCATCAAACCGGGATTTATCAAAAGATACTTTCTCAAATTCGACTTTGTGATTACGGATATCTTCACTAACATATCGGGTAGAAAACTTAAAGTCACTGTCCTGTGCTCCCAAGGAGAATATACCCGGATACTGAAACTCAGAGGCGCCACTATTCAGTTCCACAATACCGCTTGAATCAAACACATAATATTTCTGATTCATGGTGGCATGTCCATTAATTCTGGCCTTTAGATTGTTTGTTGCCGTTATTTTCATATAACAGCCTACCGTTATATTTGCTTTACTTAATCCATTGTAAAATTGTATACCCCAGTATTCTACATACTGTCCTCCGCCAATACTCGTAGAAAGCAGCTTTGTTCCGCTTTTGTCATATACTTCTATCGTATATGAGCCACCCTGGACAGGACCATAAGCATGTCCAAAATCAGAGAATACAATTCTGTCGCCTGATCCTACGGTTACGTTGAAACCCAGCATATCTTCCCCATTACATATAAAATCAATATAGGCTGGATAGGGCACATATTTTTCATCCATACTGCTTGGGGCATAGGAATCCTGTACAGCATTGGATCTGGACAAAAGCTGCGTGGCAGTAGTTGAAGATTCTGAATTTGGCAATTCATACGCACTTGCGTTATAGCCTAAGCTAGATCCTACCAAAGCAGCAGTCACCAAAGCCGATACTATTTTGACGATGCGCATTTTCATTTAAAAACCTCCATTCAATATAATAATATGTTCACTTGCTATATTCAACATTATACCCTATAAATGGAAAGTACAATGTTGAAAAAGGTCGAAAATATCTGCATCTTGAAATAATTTCATTGTTTTATGTTGTACCCTGTATATGGAAATGGGGATGATATTATTTTAACGTGCGCAGCTATGCTAAATAATAATCTGCAAAATGAAAGCCATCCTCATCAGGCAGCAAAGCCAATGGGAAAGTATGCCCCATCATCAATAATTTCCTTTCCAGATCGGCGGGGCGGTTATTGTCATCCTTTGCAATTCTGCCCCCGCCAATGACTTCTCTTTTTTCTCCGGCAGAGAGGACAGGGCTTCGGCAAGCTCACCGTTAGAGAGGATAATCCCCTGACCGCATATCATAACCTGGTATTGCCCAAAGTCGGTCATGAAAAGCCCCCTTTCTGAATGATTTTATAGCATGCAAGCAATATATTACATTTTCCCTTTTTACAGAATCCTTTGAATGGCTGCTATGCCCGGTGGATCTATGCCCTGTTGGGCGATTTTTGTTGTTCCCCGCGGCCCAAAAATTTTTCTTCACTTTTTTCTCTGCAGAAAGCGGCTTTGCGCGCAAAACCTGTGCCACTGAACGCTCTGTTAGCGGAAAGGGGGAACTTATCTGCCAAAAGAACAGGCTAAAATTAAAACTGAGCCCTGTCAAATTGAGCTGCCGCAAGCTATCATAGAAACCTTTGCCCGTTTTCTCCTCCCTGAGATACGAAAATACTATGACAGTGAACAGGGCCATCGGGAGTTTACGGAGTGGCAGGAAATACAAGGGAAGGGAATCAGCGAGGATTAAAGCGATATGTAAAAGCAGGGAACAAGCCACAAATCTTGTTCCCTGCTTTTGCTTATATACTACGGTTTCAGAGGAAAAACCACGTGAAGCAACAAAAAATTTTAAAAAATTATAGCACGGCTTTATGACCCTGGTATTTCGTACTATCAGACGGATAGATAACCGCCCTTTGGCTGCCCCGTCACTTTTTACAAAACAGCCTTGATGCGCTCCACCGCCTCCCGAGTGGCGTCCGCATCGCCAAAGGCGGTGACCCGGATATATCCCTCGCCGCTGGGGCCAAACCCTGCCCCAGGCGTGGTGACCACACAGGCCCGCTTTAAAATCAAGTCGAAGAAATCCCATGAGCCGATGCCCTCCGGCGTCCGCACCCACAAGTAAGGGGCGTTTACCCCGCCATACACCGTCAGTCCGGCGGCACTCAGCCCCTCCTTGATGACCTTGGCGTTATTGAGATAGTAGGCAATAGCCGCCTTGGTCTGGGCCTGACCCTCTGGAGAGAACACGGCTTCCGCCCCTCGCTGAACCACATAGGGCACACCATTGAACTTGGTGCCCTGACGCCGGTTCCACAGCGCGTTGAGAGAAGCGCCATCCCGCTCCAGCGCCTTTGGCACTACAGTGTAGGCGCACCGGGTACCGGTAAAACCGGCTGTCTTGGAAAAGGAGCGAAACTCAATGGCGCAGGTCTTGGCTCCCTCCACCTCAAAGATGGAGTGGGGCACCTCAGGCTGGGTGATAAACGCCTCGTAGGCTGAGTCATAGAGGATGACGCTGCCGTTGGCGTTGGCGTAATCCACCCATACCTTCAACTGCTCCCTGGTGGCCGCCGTACCCGTGGGATTATTGGGAGAGCAGATATAGATAAGATCTGCCACTCTGTCTTTTGGCACCTCTGGGAAAAAGCCATTTTCTGCCGTGCATGGCAGATAGACCAAGTTGCTCCACCGCTCCCCATCAAATTCCCCGGCCCGTCCGGCCATGGCATTTGTGTCCACATAGACGGGATACACCGGGTCACACACCGCCACCACATTGTCCACGGCAAAGATATCCCCAATGTTGCCGCAATCGCTTTTGGCCCCATCGGACACAAATATCTCATCATCGGCAATATGCACTCCATGGGCCCGGTAAGAATTCTGGATTGCAAATCGCAAGAAGTCGTAAGCACAGCAGGTCTCCTCGCAGTAGCCCCGGAAGGTATCCTTGTGCCCCATCTCCTCTGCCGCCTTCTTCATGGCCTCTACCACCGCCGGGGCCAAGGGCTGGGTTACATCCCCGATTCCAAGCCGAATCAACGGCATGGGGGTGCCCTCCGCTGAAAAGGCCCGTACCCGGCGGCCAATCTCCGGAAAGAGGTAGCCCCCTGGCAATTTCAGAAAATTTTGATTGATATGCGCCATTTTTCCACTCTCCCACACAATTTTGAATTGTTTTTTATTTTACAGGAACTCCCTACCTGCGTCAATGCGCAAGATGTAAAATATTTTCCTTCTCCGTCATGTCAACCACTATCCTATTTCCCCTACCGATTCCGTCTTCCCCTCAAATACTGTTACTGCTGGACCGGTGAGATAGGTATGTCCATTCTCCGGATTCCAACACACTTGCAACTCTCCTCCAGGCAAGATTACAGCGGCCTCCCTTTGACAAAGCCGTGCGGTGGATAGCGCAGCTACAACGGCGCATGCCCCGGTGCCGCAGGCCAGCGTTTCCCCACTGCCCCGCTCCCATACCCGGGCCCCCAGCCGATTCCGGGAGATCAAGTGGACAAATTCCGTGTTGGTCCGATCCTGAAAATAAGGCCAGTGCTCAAAGATCGGACCTATCTTCTCCAGATCCAGGGCAGCCGGGTCATCCACCACCACCACCGAATGCGGATTTCCCATGGAGACCGGAATGGAGGTATAACACTTTCCTTTTATGTCTATCTCAATCGGTGCGCTGACCGCAGGTATCCCCATATCCACGGTGACTTGGGCCACCTGTCCATCCCTCAGCATCAGCTTTAATCCACGCTCCCCCGCTGCCGTCTCCACCCTCAGGGATGTCTTGCCGGTCAGTCCTTTGTCGTAGACATACTTGCCCAGGCATCGAATGCCATTGCCGCACATTGCCCCCTCGGAGCCGTCAGCGTTAAACATCCTCATCCGAAAATCCGCCCGATTGGAGGGGCAGATACAGATGAGTCCATCCCCTCCCACCCCAAAGTGACGGTCAGACAGCTGGCGGGCCAATTGGCTCAGATCATCTGGTGTAAATGCCATGCAGTTGATAAAAATATAGTCGTTCCCACTTCCATGCATTTTTGCGAATTCCACAGCACTTCCCCCATTTCCCATTCCTATGATAGACAGAGGCGGCAGTTTCTGCGAAACTGCCGCCTCTGTTGTCTGATGTATTGCTTGCGGGCCCACGGCTATACGCCGCAACGCCGCTTGTATACGCTCATAGCCACTTCCGTCACTCCATGCTTTTTCAGCCCAGCTATGTGGAACGGGGCACTGCTCAATAGTTGATAATATATTTGTCCCGTTCCCAACTGGATACCCGAGTACGGTACTCATTCCATTCAGCCTCTTTGCCGGCAATATACTGGGTACTGACATGCTCCCCCAGCGTAGCCATGATAAGGCGGTCCTTCTTCAGATAGGTCAGAGCCTCATCCAGCGAACCGGGCAGTCCATCGATTCCCCGGCGTTTGCGGGTGGCCGGCGTCATATCAAAGATGTTGTCGGTGATCTCAGGGGGGGGTGTCATCCCCTTTTCAATGCCGTCTAAACCAGCTGCCAGGCACACTGCCAACGCCAGATACGGGTTGCAGGCAGGGTCAGGGCAGCGCAGTTCCACCCTGGTGGACTGGCCCCGAGCGGCAGGAATCCGGATCAAGGTGGACCGGTTGGAGGCAGACCAGGCCATGTAACAGGGTGCCTCAAACCCAGGTACCAGACGCTTATAGGAGTTGACCAGCGGGTTGGTAATAGCCGCCATCCCCTTCATGTGGGCCAGAAGGCCGGCGATGAAGCAATAGCACTCCTTGGAGAGCTTCTTCTCCCCTGTTTCGTTGAAAAATACATTTTTCCCGTTGCGGAAGAGCGACATATTCGTGTGCATCCCATTCCCTGCCAACCCATAGATGGGCTTTGGCATGAAGGTTGCGTGGAGGCCATCCCGTTGGGCAATGGTTTTCACTGCCAGCTTAAAGGTCATGATCTTGTCAGCGCACTCCAGAGCCGGCGCGTACTTAAAGTCGATCTCGTGCTGCCCAGGGGCCACCTCATGATGGGATGCCTCAATCTCATATCCCATCTGTTCTAGCGCCAGACAAATTCTCCGACGGGTAGGTTCGCCATGGTCCAAAGGACCCAGGTCAAAATACCCCGCCTCATCGTTGGTCTTGGTGGTGGGCTTCCCCTCTTCATCGGTCTGGAACAAGAAGAACTCCGCCTCAAGCCCCACGTTAAAGGCGTCAAATCCCATGCTCTTGGCCTTCTCCAGCACACGCTCCAGCACGCCCCGGGGGTCGCCCACAAAGGCAGATCCATCCGGATTGTGAATATCGCAAATCAGGCGGGCCACCTTGCCATTTTGCTGGTTCCACGGGAAGATAGTAAAGCTATCTAAATCGGGATAAAGATACTGATCCGACTCATTGATGCGGACAAAGCCCTCAATGGAGGAGCCATCCAGCATAAGCTGGTTGTTCATGGCCTTCTCAATTTGAGAGGCGGTGATTGCCACATTTTTGAGTTGACCGAAGATATCAGTAAACTGCATGCGGATAAACTTGATGTTCTCCTCCTTCACAATGCGGACAATGTCCTCTTTGGTATAACCCATGATTGATTTCCCCTTTCATGATACTGGAACGCGGATCAAAATATGTATGTCTTGCCCAATAGCAGCCAGCTCTCCCCACAGGCCACGGCACATGTAGCAAAAAAGCGCTCCAACCGCCTTTGGTCTGGAACGCCCCCATCCTCCTGTTTCTTCATTTAGTATAAGGCAGTCCCCCACTTTTGTCAACTTAAATTTGCATCCATGCAAAATTCCAGTGCAAAAATCAGCTTTCTCTTATGCCAAAACCCATTTTTTGTGATATTCCATACCGGGACAAATCCCTCCCATTTCGGATATTCTCCAGAAACGACTTGATTTTCTCCCCATTTCACAAATTTTCCCTTGACAACCCTCCTTAATTTGATAGAATATTACCATTGTTTTACCATTGTTCATCCCAATCTTTTTTGGAGGTATGTTGACTATGGCTCATAAGTACGTCTACCTGTTCTCCGAGGGCAGCACCGACATGCGGGAGCTGCTGGGTGGCAAAGGCGCCAACCTGGCTGAGATGACCCGCATTGGCCTGCCGGTTCCCCAGGGCTTTACCATCACCACAGAGGCCTGCACCCAATACTATGCGGACGGACGGCAGATCAGCGACGTGATCCAAAAGCAGATTATGGAATATATTGGCCGGATGGAGCAGATCACCGGAAAGAAATTCGGTGATCTGGAAAATCCCCTGCTGGTCTCTGTCCGCTCCGGCGCCAGAGCCTCTATGCCAGGTATGATGGACACCATTCTGAACCTTGGGCTTAACGACACCGTGGTAGACGTGCTGGCCCGCAAGTCGGGTAATCCCCGCTGGGCGTGGGATTGCTACCGCCGCTTTATCCAAATGTACTCCGATGTGGTCATGGAAGTGGGCAAGAAGTACTTTGAGCAGCTCATTGACCAGATGAAGGAAGCTCGTGGAATCACTCAGGACGTAGAACTCACTGCCGATGACCTGCGGGAACTGGCCATGCAGTTTAAAGCGGAATACCACGCCAAGATCGGCACTGACTTCCCCTCCGACCCAAAGGAACAGTTGATGGGTGCTGTCAAGGCGGTATTTCGCTCATGGGACAACCCCCGGGCCAACGTGTACCGCCGGGACAATGACATCCCTTACTCCTGGGGCACTGCTGTCAATGTACAGGCCATGGCCTTTGGCAACATGGGAGAGGATTGCGGCACCGGTGTGGCCTTTACCCGCAATCCTGCCACCGGCGAGAGGAAGTTGTTTGGTGAATTTTTGACCAACGCACAAGGCGAGGACGTTGTAGCCGGGGTGCGCACTCCCATGCCCATCAGCCAAATGGCGGAGAAGTTCCCCACCGCATTCGCCCAGTTTGAAAAGGTATGCAAGATCCTGGAAAATCACTACCGGGATATGCAGGATATGGAGTTTACCGTAGAAAATGGCAAGCTCTACATGCTCCAGACCCGGAATGGTAAACGCACCCCCGCCGCCGCACTGAAAATTGCCTGCGATCTGGTAGACGAGGGGATGATTGATGAAAAGCAGGCCGTATCCATGATTGATCCCCGCTCCCTAGACACCCTGCTCCACCCCCAATTTGATGTCAAGGCGTTAAGTCAGGCCCCCGTATTGGCCACCGCTCTGGCTGCCTCCCCCGGCGCTGCCTCCGGACGCATCGTGTTCTCTGCCGAAGAGGCCAAGGAGTGGGCCGGCCAGGGAGAAAAGGTGCTCCTGGTCCGGTTAGAGACCTCTCCCGAGGACATTGAGGGCATGAAGGCTGCCCAAGGCATTCTTACCGCCCGCGGCGGCATGACCTCTCACGCCGCCGTAGTGGCCAGAGGTATGGGCACCTGCTGTGTATCCGGCTGCTCGGCTATTAAAATGGATGAGGAGGCTAGACAGTTTGAGTTGGCCGGCAAGGTCTTTCATCAGGGAGATTGGCTGTCTTTAGACGGCTCCACCGGAAAAATCTACGAGGGGGCCATTCCCACGGTGGAAGCCTCTATCGTGGGCGAATTTGGACGGGTGATGGGCTGGGCAGACAAGTACCGCCGGCTCCAGGTGCGCACCAATGCCGACACTCCGCACAATGCCGCCCAAGCCCGGAAGTTTGGCGCTCAGGGCATTGGCCTGTGTCGTACGGAGCATATGTTCTTTGACGAGGACCGCATTCCTGCTATCCGGGAGATGATCTGCTCTGACTCCGCTGAACAACGGGAGCGGGCGCTTGCCAAACTGGAACCCATGCAGCAGTTTGACTTTGAAGGCATCTATGAGGCCATGGAAGGAAGTCCTGTCACCATCCGCTTCCTAGACCCGCCCCTGCACGAGTTTGTCCCTACTGATGAGGGGGATATCCAGCTTCTGGCCAAGACCATGGGTAAGACGGTCAGCGATATCAAGGCCATCATTAACAGCCTGCACGAATTCAACCCGATGATGGGCCATCGTGGCTGCCGTCTGGCCGTCACCTATCCGGAGATCGCCTCCATGCAGACCAGGGCCGCCATCAAGGCCGCCTTAAATGTTCAGACAAAGCACCCTGATTGGAATATTGTCCCTGAAATCATGATCCCGCTGGTAGGTGATGTGAAGGAACTGGCCTATGTCAAAAGTGTGGTGGTGTCTACCGCTGACCGGCTCATTCAGGCCTCCGGCTCCAACATGAAATATCTGGTGGGCACCATGATTGAAATCCCCCGGGCCGCGCTCACCGCCGATGAAATTGCCAAACAGGCTGACTTTTTCTCCTTTGGTACCAATGACCTAACCCAGATGACATTCGGCTTCTCCCGTGATGATGCCGGTAAGTTCCTAGATGCCTATTATGACAAAAAGATTTATGAGAACGACCCCTTTGCAAAACTGGACCAAAGTGGTGTAGGCCGGCTGGTAGAGATGGCCGCCAAGCTGGGACGCTCCACCAATTCTCACCTCCATCTGGGCATCTGCGGCGAGCACGGAGGTGATCCTTCCTCCGTGGAATTCTGTCACAAAATCGGGTTGGACTATGTTTCCTGCTCCCCCTTCCGGGTTCCCATCGCTCGGCTGGCCGCCGCACAGGCCGCTATTAGGAACAGCTAGAAATCTTTTATGCCACCCCCTTCTGGCAACCGTTTTTGCCGGAAGGGGGTGGTGATATCCTGGGCCTATCCCGGCCCTAATATCAGTTGTGCTTCTTAGCTCATCTTTCATCCAATGACTTTAACTTCTACAGGGACTGGCCGGATTCCCCTGATGCCCGGTTGCGTGATTCTCGGCATTATGTTTTCTGCGATTGCTGCGGGTGGTGTGGTGCTGTTGGTTCATTTCGTTGCCTGACTCCTGTCCAAACGAAAGAACGCAGGATGACGCCACCTTTCCCCCATCGCTAAATTGATGTAACAGGCCCTCCCCGCTGGGGAGGGCCTGTTACAATATGCTGTGGTAGCCATCTCCAACTTTTTGTTCTGCTTAACATTCATATTCCTTTAAAAAGCGCTTGGCATCCTTAAAAAAGCTGGTGGTGATCAATACGATAACCGCTCCAATCGGAAAGGCCGCGATGATACTCACAGACTGCAAGTTGCTCATAGAACTCTCAGAGAATGCCATAGCAATGGGCAAGGCGATTAGAAGCAAGCACCACATAAGCTTCACCAGCCAGTGCGGCGTTTCGTTCCCGCCCAGCCTGCGGTAGCTGTAGCAGGAGGCAATGAGCGCAATGGAATCAAAAGAGGTTGCGTAAAAGGCGATCATGGTGACCAGCACCAGGATTAACACCAGTTGGGCGCCCGGCAACGTGCGGATCATGGAGATGATCAGACTGTACAGATCGCCAGTCTCATGATATTGAGTAATGAAGTCCGCCACGCCGGACATCTGCTGACTCAAGGAAAAGTTGCCCAATATGACAAAGCTGACCACAGTTGAGCCCACCCCGAACCCATATCCCCCCAGAATCGTCTGACGCACTGTCCGTCCCCGGGAGATGCTGCCAATAAAAAAGGGAGCTGCTACACACCACACCATCCAGTATGACCAGTAAAAAATCGTCCAGTTCTGAGGAAACGAGGTGATTCGGCCTGGGTCAGTGAACGTCGCCAGTTCAAAAAAGTGCTGTATCATCCGACCAAAGGCGGAAAAACCGGTCTCGATGATATAGCGGCTCTCACCGCTCAGCAGAAGCACATAAATCAGCAGACTGAAAAACAAATAAATGCAGGACTTTGCCAGCAGGCTGATCCCCTTGAACCCATGGAGCAGAGAATAGGTATATACCAGGCAGGTCACCAGCAGAATGATAACGGTGGTCATATTCCGATCAAGCTGGATAGGGAGCAGCTCCTCAATAATGCTGGCCATGAGAGGGGTGGCCAAACTGAACGTAGTGGCCGTCCCCGCCAACAGAGCGAAAACCGCCAACAGATCGATGAGCTTTCCAGGAATACCATCCGTGTGCCGGCCCAGAATCGGGCGGCAGGCCTCGGAATATTTTTGCCGCTCACGCTTCCGAACATGGAGCATAAATCCAAAGGCAACTGCCAGCATGAGGTAAAATCCCCAGGGAATAAGGCTCCAATGAAAAATTGGGTAGACACTGGCCCAGTCCTGAACGCTTCCCAACTCAGCGATATGGGGGTCTACAGCATACAATATCCATTCGGAGAAGGAATAAAACAGGATATCCGCTGCCAGACCAGCGGTAAACATCATAGCGCCCCAGCTAAAAAATGAGTATTGGGGCCTTTCCTCAGGCCCACCCAAGACGATATTCCCATATTTGGGGCCCGCCGCAAACATGGACAGCAAAAATATGCCAAGCCCAATGATAAGATAGTAGAGTCCAAACGTATCTCCAAATAAAAAACGGATACCGCTTAACACTTCATTGGATCTAGTGGGAAAACAGATAAACAGCACGCTCAGTGACAGAATACAGCCTAAGGGCACCAAGGTAATAACCCAATCGATTTTTTTCCGATCCGGGTGTCTGTCCATATTATTGCGCCTCCCTTAAATACCTTTGATATCCAGAGTCCAAGTCGGCCAGCTCTGCCAGACTATCCACCTCTATCATATCCCCTGGCTTCATTTGAAAAATACCTAGCTGGTATTCTTCCGGATAACAGAACAGTGCCACATCGTCCCAATAGATTTTCCGGTTGTTCTTCTCCTCAAATTCAATCTCCAAATGCCGCCGGAGCCGCTGTCCATCCTCTTCGCTCCAGCGGGAGACGCTGTATAGTTGCCAACCCTTTGCCCCCCCTGTCCTGCTGCACGACAGGATCTCATCTCCCTCTGTTCTCAGCAGCCACTCCTCCGTGGGCCCATCTGTCCACACCACGTTGTAGCCTGACCGTTCAAATTCCGGAGATAGAATTCCCGCGTCACAGATCAGCTGATCTCCGTCCAGGATAATCACATCCCGCAGATGCTCCCTGGCCACATAGAGAGAAGAGATATTGTTGCAGCTGGCATAGTAGGGATTTTCAACCAGCCTTACATTGGGATACTCCTGTTCCAGCACCTTAAATTGCTCCTTCATATAGCCTACCACCACATAGATCTCCTCGATATGGTTTTTCAACAACCCAGAGATCACCGTATCGATCATTCGCACGCCATTTACCCGAACCATGGGCTTTGGCGTCTCCAGTGTAATGGGGTACATCCGTTTGCCCAGCCCCGCCGCCAGGATAATCGCCCTTTTTACCGTATGCATAGTCCACGATCCCCTGTCTTCTCAAGCTCTTCCATCACAATGCGGTAGTAATCCTTGGCATACCGATACTGCCGCAGGGAATAGTCCCCAAATTCTACACCCAAGCTCCTCTTATACTCACACCAATTGCTCCACAACAGACCGCAGACAGCGATATAACTATAGATTTTGATCCTGGTATTGATCGGACATCCCTCCACAAAATACTGGTCGATCAGCCCATCCACATGAATCCGGTCATACATGGCATAGATACAGAACATGGCAATATCGACATGGGGATCCTGCATGGCTGCGTACTCCCAGTCGATGAGACAGATTTTCTCCTCACCCTGGGCATTTTGATAAAACAGAAAATTGTCAGGTACCGCGTCGATGTGGGTGAGCACCTTTTCCCCCGCCTGAGCGTCAATAAAAGACCGCAAACGCAGCACATCGGCCTTGGTCTGTTGATAGTTCCGGTATGCGGAAGGCTGTCCCTCCCACAGGCTTTCGTAAAAATCAATGCGGTCAAATAGGTCAAACTCGTGGTCGGTTTTCAGGGACAGCCTGTGAAAGGAACGCAGTTTTTTCATACACGCCCCTGTCTCATCTGGGTTCAATGGATCACAAGTCCTGGCCCCCTCAATAAAGCGGCTGATTTTATATCCGCTGTTCGGATCAATATAGACCACATCCTCGCAGATATCCCTGCCCCGAATCAGCCGGTACACTGCCGCCTCATCCTGCCGCCTGATGAGCTGGCCAGTACCCTCCCCGGGAATGCGCATGATGTATTTCTTGTCATCACAGACGAAATGGAAGGAGCGGTTTGTCATCCCCTTTTTCAGTGCGGTGATGTGGGTAATCTTCTCCATATCCGCCTTTAAAACCTCTGCTATCACCTGCATTTTGTCCGATTGCAGGTGACCAGAATCGCCATCCAGCTCCCGCAGCTGCTCATAGGTATTGATCTCTACCACCTGTCCGGCGGGAACCAACCGGGCCTTGACCATCATTTTGTCCTTGTGGTACAGGGCAGACTCCCAAAACAGTCCATTGCTCCGCCGGTCACCGCACAGTGCGGCGATCTGCGCTCGGACAGCTGGCACCTGCTCGTCTCCCAGGTAGGCGATCCCCGTCATAACGTTTCCGCCAACTCCCTGAGAGATGCTCACCAGTTCCCGCTTGCGGTTGACCCGCACCGTACTGTCCTTGTCCAGTCGATCCCCCACCATGTACCAGGAATACAGCTCCCAATGGCGGAAGGGATTTTCTTCACACCACAGGTCACAGGGGAGAATGTAGCTGTTGGACAACTGGTTTTCCATCAGTTTCAGGGAATATAAGTTGTTCTTCTCCCCATAGTCTGGGTTAACCACGAGCTGGACGCCATAGTCATCTATAAGGTACTCAAACCGCTCCTTCATATAACCAACTACTACATAAATCTCACGAATACCAACCCCATGGAGCTGCTTGATTAACCGTTCGATCAGGGGCTCCCCACGCACCTCCAGAAACGCTTTAGGCGTCTCCATATTGATGGGCACCATCCGCATTCCAAAGCCCGCCGCTAAAATAACAGCGTTTCTTGGGGCTCTTCGGACAAATTCTAGACGGGCCTTCTCTGTAAGCTGGACACTGTTGCTCAACCATCCCTCCCGCATCAACTCTCGCAGGCATTGATTGACCGTTCCAAGGGAGTGGCCGCAACGATCCGCCAAAAGGCGCTGTGTCTCATAGGGGAATTGGCTTAACGACAATAAGATATCGTACGCTTGAATGTTCATAATATGATATATCCTTATTTTTGCGAACAATTGACTTTAGTCATGCCCCTGGCCAAGTATGTTAGTGTGGCCAGGGGCAGCATGGTAAAACCAAACCTCAGCCTCCATTTTTTTTGCCGGAAGCAGAGGTGGCAGCTAATTTTACGCTCTCCGGTCCATAGCGGCGCTGGAGGCGGTGAATGATGTACTCCGCTCCCACTTCTCCGCTTTGGCCCAGATGATAGAAGTGCTGCTGCTTTAGGGCAATAATACGATCCCGATAGTCCTGCTGGTGGGCCAACAACTCCTCCACAATAGCAGCCAGATCCTTTACTTCACTCTTCTCCACTTGGCGTCCCACCTTAGATCGGGCAGTGATATCAAAGGGCACCAGGGGAATCTTCTGCCAATCCTCGTTTACCACCTTCATCTCCGTATTGATAAAGAGAGACGGTTTGTCAGTTGTGAAGGAAAACTCAAAGGCAATGCCGCTCCAGTCGGTGATCAGTAAGTCAGCGGTGTACACGGTCACGTTGGAGGAAAAGTCCGTCTCAATCATGAAGTCATCACTGACCTTGTCCCGGTAACGCCGAATTATCTCCTTCATCTTCATGGGAAACCGGCGGATATACTGAGGATGTGGACGGATGACAATGCGGTAGCCCTGGCCGTACAGGGCGTTTACCAGGTCGTCCAAACAAGAGTCCATGATGTTATCATACTGCCACGATGGGGCAATGAGGAGGGTTTTCTTTTTGTTTTCCTCCTTCTCCATGGCCTGATAGCCGGCTATCATATCGTCAATGAGCCCGTAGCCGCACTCGATGATGCGCTTTTTCTTGGTATGCCTGAGCTTCTCAATCGCCCGGGCCTCAATTGCCTGTTCCCGGCTCACCACAAACAAGGTGTCATAGGCATCCAGCGCTCCAGTGCGATAGGCCAAATTATCGCTGCTGCACCCGTGGTCCATGAAGATATACTCCACATTATCCTTCAAGCGAGAGCGCTTGATATGGTACTTCTCTAGGTCAGGGGTGGTCATCACCACGATGTCTGCCTCCACCTTCATCATCAAAGAGATGAGCCGGGTATCATTCACATAATAGGGCCGGATACGAGGCTCACCGCTTTGAAAGATGGCATCATCAGGGTCGCTTGTGACATAGTGGATGGTCAGATCCGTATCCCGCAGCAGCGCCTCGATGAGGGCCCGGAAGTATTTATAGAACCCGCTGCCCTCGGAATAAAACATCACCCGAATATTCCCCCTGTTTTCAGGTGCAAAAAACTCCTTATAATATTTCTTGGCCAGGGCCGAATTTCTTTTCTTACGAACCCGATCCTCCGCGGCAGTACGCTTCATTTCGTCCAGCACACCGTAGTCGATATACTCTTTTGGCGAGTAGATGGCATTCACCAAGAACATCACGCCAATGGAGAATAAATTGCCAAAGATCCAGTACAGCCCCACCCCAGCGGGGACAATAAATGCGAAAAAGGAGGAAAACCCAATCATGAACAGGGTCATGCCCCACTGTGACAGCCTGTTTTGTTCAATCTGCAGAACATTGACCTTATTCTGCACCCAGCACATGAGCAGCGCGGACAATCCCGCCAAGACCGGAATCAAAAACAGGGCATTCAACGCCTGGATGCTTGGAGTCGCTGCCAAATTGATTCCCACGAAGTTCATGTTCAGATTCTGAATCTGTCCAATGGCCGCCGCCGCCCCAGGGATGGCGGCAAAGCTTTCCGGAACGGCCCGCACCTGCTCCACCACCGCCAATTGTGCCGTGGAGCCCAGCTCTTCCAGTGTCACAGACGACAGCTCCGCCGTTTTCTCCATCAATGCCTGCTGAAGCTGTGGAGAGAGGTGAAGCAAGTGCTTCAGCGGTTTATATACCACATCCAACAGGCCAAAAATAATGGGAATCTGGAGCAGTAAAGGGATAACACCTGCCATTGGATTATAGTGTTCCCGCTTGTATAGAGCACTTTGGGCATCGATGAACGCGTCGTTATCGTCTACGTACTGGTAACGCAGCATGTTCAGCTGGGGCTTCATCTTTACCATTTTTATGGAGTTTTTCTGCACCAGCAGGGAGATAGGAAACATGACCACCTTGGTCAGCAGGGTAAACACGATAATGGCCACACCGTAATTGCGCAGCAGCCGGTAGCACAAATACATCAGATAGCCTAAGGGCGTACCAATGATGCTATTGATCAATTCCATTGCTGTAAAACAGCACCTCGTTTCTCTGTTAATCCAGCCCCTGTCTATAGCCTATGGAGCTTGGGAAAGTAGACAAAAATCGCCCGACCCAGGATATTCTCCCGGCGGACAAAGGGATCCCTCCAGAAGCGGGAATCGTTGGAATGACAGCGATGATCTCCTAGCACTAAGTAGCTGTCCTCTGGCACCACCGTTTCCGGATAGCTGTCTGAGGAAAACTCCGTCACATACCCCTCATCCAGTAGCTGGCCATCCAGATAGACCCGCCCCTTCCAGAGAGCAAAGGTCTGCCCTGGGACGGCAATGACACGCTTGACAATCCACTTTTTTCCAAGTTCGGGGTGGTAAAAGAAAATTACATCCCCCGTTTTTGGCTCCTGCCCCCAGTGATAGGCTGTGCGGTTACCCAGCACCATAGCCCCCGCGGGAATCGTAGGCTCCATGGAGCCAGATGGCACGTGAGCATTCACCAGGATAAAAAGATTTAGCACAGCGGCCAGGACGATCGCCAGCCCTGGAATAAACCACCAACGTTTCCTCATTGTTACGCGCGATTTTGATGGGCTGCTTCATCCGCTTGTGTGTCCGCCTCCTCCAGCCCAGCTGCTTGGTTATCCACTCCAGTTCCATCCATCTCGTATCCTCCGTAACCTACATCATCGTCATCGCTCTCCTCGGCACAGAACTGACTGGCGTCACAATCTTTTTTCTTATTCAGTTTGGACAATGACCGCTTGAACTTGCGGAAGTAGAAGGTAAACCCTGCCCCTATCGCAATGGCAACGCCCGCAATGATCTGGACGATATATAACATGGAAGCCGGATCAAAATAGGCAAACGCTGTCACCGAAAATAACAATGAGGCAAAAAAGAAAAAATAGATCATTGAAAACACTTTTTTCATCCTATAAACCCCTCCTAATTGCACATTCCGTCAGTCTCTTAAATCAGTTATCACACTTAAATATTGCCCTTCATGACACGCCTCCAGCTTTAGATTCCCGTCCTAATCTCAGAAGATTATGTTAGCCCTTCCCCCTTTACATTATCTTCCGCCACTGTTTTGTCAAATGCCTACAAAGCGTTAACACCTTTATGGCATGAAACTATCATGCCATAAAGGTTGCCATGCAAAGCAACAAAGCAAGTGTCTAAAATTTTTGATACACACATAAAAATAGGTGTAAGTCACACTAAATAATTGCACATAAAAATAAAAAAGTCAAGAACCCACACACAACATTTTGTAACAGGCGCTATGGTTTTTCATCATCCTGTGGTTTTCCCTTAGAAAGAACTTGTTTTATCTAAAAGAAAGTGATATAATGCTTTTGACCTTGTAAATTTATCTTACAAAGTCAAAATTTAAAAAGGAAAGGAAAGAGTACAATGAAAAAGAAAACCTCTCGTTCCCTGATGGCCCTGCTTCTGGTGTGCGTCATGGCAATTGCCCTGACCGCCTGCTCCAAGAAAGGTGATACTCTCACCAAAGAGCAGTATCAGGAAGCCGTCACTAAGCTGACTCAAGACTTCGCTGATATTCAAGCCAAGGCCAATGATCTTGATGTCAATGACAAAGACGCCGCCACCAAGCTGCTGACTGAGCTCAAGAAGCCTCTGGAGGACTTTAAGAATGTTAAGGCCCCCAAGGAGTTTGACGAAGGCCACGCAAAAATGCAGTCTGGCTGTCAGGCCATGCTCGATTATCTGGATATTGTCATCGATGCGGCCGGTTCCGATGATCCCACAAGCAAGCTTACCGAGTCTTCTACAAAGATTCAGGAAAAGGTCACCGCCGCTGTCACAGATATGTCAGAGGGTGCCCAGCTTTTGACCAAGGCTGGTCTGACAGTCTCCTGAGCCTAAAGCAAATTTGATACTTAGAAAAGCCTCCGCCCTGATGTTTTCTTTCGGGCGGGGCTTTTTGTCATAATATGGACAATCTGCTCCGGCATATAGTTCCACATGGAGGTGGTATCCATGTGGACGGCATGGCTTTTACTGACGCTGAATGGGTTGTTTTTTACACTGAGATTGGCAGGGAGCACCGGCTCCTTTCCCCGTGCGCTCACACGGGAGGAGGAACAGGACTGTCTTGCCCGGATGGCCCAGGGGGACAATGACGCCCGGGATATGCTCATCGAGCACAACCTGCGTTTGGTGGCACACATTGTCAAGAAGTACTACACCGCCAATGGAGATCAGGACGACCTGATCTCCATTGGCACCATCGGCCTCATCAAAGGGGTGTCTACCTTTCGCGCCGATCGAAACGTGCGACTGGCCACCTATGCCAGCCGATGTATAGAAAATGAGATCCTTATGTACTTCCGCTCCCAGCGGAAACTCCAGGGAGAACTGTCCTTGTCAGATTCCCTGGATGGCGACGGGGAAGGAAGCTCCCTATCACTTATCGACGTGGTGCGGGTGGACGATAATATGCTGGAGGAACTGGATCTAAGAGACGCCTGCGCCAAGGTGCGCTGTTGTGTGGACAGATGCCTGTCCAGCCGAGAAGCCCATATTATTCGCCTACGGTATGGGCTGGACAATTGCCCTCCCCTCACCCAGCGTGAAATTGCCACTTTGTGCGGCATCAGCCGCTCCTATGTATCCCGCATTGAGAAGAAAGCTTTGGAAAAGCTCCGGGAGGAATATGAGCGCACATAGTCCGAAAAGGGCAGCGGCCTTCCGTCCGCCGCCCTTTTCTCCTGTTCTTACCGTGGTTATAGACAGCTGTCCACACAAGGACACACAAAGCACCACACAATCCTATTGCATATCAAGAACAGATATTATGGCACCATTTATCTCACTCTCTATAAAGTTTTATCCCTTGTCTTTTTTCTCCACCTGATCACTCTACTGTCACTGACTTTGCCAAATTCCTAGGCTTGTCGATGTCACAGCCCCGCATCAGCGCAATGTAATAGGAGAGTAGCTGCAAGGGCACCACTCCTAGAGAGGGCAGCAACAGCTCGTCCGTAGTGGGAATGGTAATCATCCCATTGGCCGTCTTACCCATCTCTTCCGCATGGTTTTTGGTGGTAAGAGCCAGTACGTCCGCCCCACGGCTCTTTACCTCTACCACGTTGCTCATAGCCTTATCAAACAGCTTGTCATAGGTAGCCAAAGCTACCACCAGCGTACCATCCTCAATCAGTGAAATTGTACCGTGCTTTAGTTCCCCCGAAGCATAGGCCTCTGAGTGGATATAGGAGATCTCCTTTAACTTTAGAGATCCCTCCAGCCCAAGGGCGTAGTCCATATTTCTCCCAATAAAGAACACGCTGTCGTGGTTAAAGTACTGGGAGGCATAGTATTGGATATCCTGTGTGCTCTCCAGAACCTGCTCCAGTTTGGATGGGAGCAGCAACAACTCCTGGATAACCTGCCCATACCGCTCCTCAGTCATCGTTTCCCGACGGCGGGCAAAGTATAGGCCCAGCAAGTCCACCACCGCCAGTTGAGTAGAATAGGCCTTGGTTGTTGCCACAGCGATCTCCGGCCCTGCCCAGGTGTAGAGCACTACGTCTGACTCCCGCGCGATGGAACTGCCCACCACATTGACGATGGACAAAATCTTTCCTCCCAACCGCTTGGCCTCCCGGAGGGCGGCCATGGTATCCAGCGTCTCTCCTGATTGGCTGATGACCACCACCAGCGTGCGCTCATCCACGATGGGCTCCATATAGCGGAACTCAGAGGCCAGTGCCACCTCCACCGGCAGGCGCAGCAGCTGCTCTAAGTTGTACTTGCCCACCATGCCCACATGGTAGGATGAGCCGCAGGCCACAATATATATCTTGTTAATCTGTCTAATGTAATCGTCATCCAGGCCAAAATCCTCAAAGATCACTTCCCCATCCTTGATACGCGGAAAGACGGTGCGGCGCAGGGCCTCTGGCTGCTCCATGATCTCCTTGAACATGAAGTGTTCATAGCCACCTTTTTCCGCTGCGTCGATCTCCCAGTCTACGTGGAATACCTCCTTTTCCACTGATTCCAGCAGATTATTGTAACACCGCACCCCTGTCTGAGTCAGCTCAGCCAGCTCCCCATCCTCCATATAGATTACGTCCCGAGTATGCTTGATAATGGCTGTGACATCAGAGGCCAGGAAATTGAAGTCTTCCCCCAGGCCCAAAATGAGCGGACTGTCCTTACGCACGGCGATCAGCCGGTCTGGCTCGTCGCTGCACACAATACCCAGAGCATAGGCTCCCTCAATGCGGTGGAGTACCCGGCCCACTGCTTTTAAGATATCCCCATCATAGAAGTATTCGATCATCTGCGCCACCACCTCCGTATCCGTCTCAGAGGTAAAGGGCACCCCATGGCCCACCAGAAACTCCTTGAGCTGAGCATAGTTCTCAATGATACCATTGTGCACTACTGCAATCTTTCCACTCTGGCTGACCTGGGGATGGGAGTTGACATCGGAAGGAGCCCCGTGGGTAGCCCACCGGGTATGCCCAATGCCAAGCTGTCCCTGGATGGCCCTCCCCTCCTGGATCTGATCAGACAGCACCCGCAGCCGCCCCTTGGCCTTTGCCACCTTTAGTCCGCTGTTGCCAAACACTGCCACCCCGGCTGAGTCATATCCCCGATATTCCAGACGGGCCAGTCCGTCCAGCAAAATGGGCGCTGCCTCCTGATTACCCACATATCCTACAATTCCACACATAATTTTTCCTCCTCAAAGTATTCGGGCTGGGCTTAAACCTGCCCTAGATTATTCTTCAGATATTGCCGGTTGATGTGATCATCCACCTGGCGGGAAAACTCCAGTGCCGCATTGTGGCCCATCCGCTTATTGCGGTTATTCATGGCTGCCACCTCAATGATCACAGCCAAATTCCGTCCCGGCTTCACCGGAATGGTGAGGGTAGGTATCTCCACATCCAGCAGGTTGGCAAAGCACTCGTCCGTCCCCAGCCGGTCGTATATCTTCCCATCCTGCCAACTCTCCAAGTTAACCAACAGGTCAATGGAACTCTCAAATTTCACAGCGGACATACCGAACAGCCGCCGCACATCTACCACACCAATGCCCCGCAGCTCGATATAGTGGCGGATAAGTTCAGGGGCAGTGCCCACCAATCCATGACCGTTTGTGCGACGAATCTCCACCGCATCATCGGCAATCAGACGGTGGCCCCGCTTGACCAGTTCAATGGCGGTTTCGCTCTTTCCCACGCCGGACTCTCCCGCCAGCATCACGCCCTCGCCATACACCTCCACCAGCACACCGTGCCGGGTAATGGTCGGGGACAGCGCCATGCGCAGATAGGCAATGAGCAGACTCATGATATTGGCAGTATTCTCCCGGGTGCGTAAAATGGCCTGATGGTGCTTTTGTGCCATTTCCATGCACTCCGGATAGGGCTCCAGCCCCCTGGCAAAAATGACCGCCGGAGTCTGATAGGAGAACAGCTGGTCAAACCGCTGCTCCCGCTCGCCGGAATCCAGTCCCTCCAAATAGGAAATTTCCACCAATCCAATCATCTGCATCCGTTCCCGGTCAAAGTAATCAAAAAAACCCGTCAATTGGAGGCCTGGCCGGTTCACATCCTCAATGGTAATCCTTCGCTCCCGGTATCCCTCCGGCCCATATAATACCTCCAAGTGAAATTGATCGATGATGGTTCCCAGCAAAACGCTGTTCGCCTCACTCATCCGCACCCACACTCCTCATGCTCTATAACTATTGTAATGATGTCTATTATAACACACTTCGACTCCAAAAAAAATAGGTGATTCTGCAAATTCATACTTGATTTTCGCAGGTTCTTCTGCTAAACTAACATAGTTAAATGTAATTCTAACCAGCGAGGAGGTTTGTCAATATGGCTAAATGCGAGTTTTGCGGCAAGGGCGTAACGTTCGGTATCCAGGTGTCCCACTCTCACCGCCGCTCCAACCGCCCCTGGAAGCCAAACATCAAGCACGTTAAGGCTGTTGTCAACGGCTCTCCTAAGCATGTCTATGTCTGCACCCGCTGCCTCCGCTCCGGCAAAGTCACTCGTGCGGTGTGATTTGGACTATAGCAACAAAATGCCTCGTACCACCGGGTACGAGGCATTTTTCTTTGCTCAAATCCAGGATTCCTCTACCTCTAACTCATGCCGTTTCTCCCGGGCCATGAGCTGGTTAAGCACCTGTCTGGGATTCTGATCTTCGTACAATACCTGGTATGCCCCAGCCAAAATGGGCATCTCCACCCCCACCTTTTGGGCCAACTCCTTGGCACTGGCAGTTGCATAGTATCCCTCCACCACCGCGCCTCCCATCTCCTCCAGGGCCTGCTGGATCGTCTTGCCCTGACCCAACAGAATACCCGCCCGACGGTTCCTGGAATGCATAGAGGTACAGGTGACAATGAGATCCCCCACCCCAGCCAGACCGGCAAAGGTCTCCTTCCTTGCCCCCATGGCTACCCCAAGCCGGGCAATCTCTGTCAATCCCCTGGTCATGAGCATGGCCTTGGTATTATCCCCATATCCCATGCCATCACAGCAGCCGGCGCATAGGGCAATCACATTCTTCAATGCCGCTCCAATCTCCACACCTACAATATCCGGAGAGGTGTAGATACGAAAACGTCCATTCATAAACAGGTCCTGCACCAGCTCGGCGGCTGTTCGACTCTCTGAAGCCACCACCACCGCCGTTGGCACACGCCTGCTCACCTCCTCAGCGTGGGAAGGACCAGATAACACCACCACCGGGTTATCCCTTCCCAACTCCTCCTCCACCACCTGATGAAGCAGCATCGAGGTCTCCTTCTCCACACCCTTAGACACCAGCACCACCGGAGTGCCTGGATCCAGCTTCTCCCGCAGCGCCTGGGCGGTGGAGCGCACCGCAAATGACGGGGTGGCAATTATCACCATGTCCCGTTCCTTCACGCAGGATAAATCACTGGTCAGCTCCATCTCTTGAGGCAAGGCCACCCCGGGAAGCATTGGGTTCTCCCTGGTTGCCCGCAGTCTGTCACTCTCCTGCCCGTTATGGCTCCAAAGAGCCACCTGATGACCGTTCTCCATGAGTACCAGCGCCAGCGCTGTACCCCACGCGCCACTCCCAATGACTGCTGTCCTCATTCCTCATCCTCCTCACGTCCCTGACCGGACTCCTCTTCCGCTCCCTCATCCGAGGATTTCTTGCGCAGGGTAAACTTGGACTCCATCCCGTTGACAATACGTATCATATTTGCCCGGTGCTTCCACAAGATCAATCCACCGATTACGATGGCCATGAGGGTGACCAGCACGTCCTGGTAGACAAACCCTGACATAAACGGAAATGACAGTCCTGCCCAACAGGATCCCAACGAAACATAGCGCGTCAACACTGCCAGCAGGAGAAATCCTCCCCAAGCCACCAGCGCAATGCGCCAGTCCATCATCAGCACAATTGTGCCACCGGACAGAATGCCCTTTCCTCCTCTGAACTGAAAGGTGATAGGATACATATGCCCCACCAGGCAGAACATCCCTGCCCAATATTTAAACAGCACCACCAGCCCTGGGGACATCTGCCCAGCGATAAAGGTGGCAAACAATACGGCCAGTACTGCCTTGACCACATCGGACAAGATGACCACCGCCGTCAACGGCCCGCCAAAGGTGCGGTAAAAGTTAGTCAGACCGGCATTCCCGCTACCGTGACCACGCACATCATCCCGAAGAATATAGCGAGATACCACTACCGCTCCGTTAAAGCAGCCCAGAAAATAGGATACTACAGCCACCCCCAGGGCGGCCACAGCCAGCCATCCCGGGGCGACGTTGGCATCTTGGATCAATCGTGACAGCATAACTCAGTCCTCCTTATCCCCTCGTTGACGTATGGTAATACGCACAGGAGTTCCTGTCAGATCAAAGGTGCTGCGAATCTGGTTCTCCAGATACCTTTGGTAGGAGAAGTGGAACAGGCGGGCATCATTGCAGAAAAAAACAAAGTGAGGCGGCTTGACCCCAATCTGGGTCATATAGTATATCTTCAACCGCCTTCCCTTGTCGGTGGGCGGCTGAACCCTGGCCTGGGCGTCCGCCAACACCCCGTTGAGCACGCCAGTTGGGATGCGCAGGGCCGCTCGTTGGGCCACACTATCAATAAAGTCAAACACCCGATCTACCCGCTGTCCAGTGAGAGCGGAAATAAAGAGGATTGGCGCGTACGACATATAGGACAGATCCCGGTGGATCTCCTCCTCCATATGACTCATGGTCTTATCATTCTTCTCCACCATATCCCACTTGTTCACTACAATGACACAGGCCTTTCCAGCCTCATGGGCCAGACCGGCCACCTTGGTGTCCTGCTCGGTGACGCCCTCCTGGGCATCGATCATGATCAGACATACATCGCTGCGCTCGATGGCCATGGCGGCCCGCAAAACAGAGAATTTCTCCACCCGGTCATCCACTCTGGACTTCTTGCGCATTCCCGCAGTGTCAATGATGAGATATTTTCCGCGCTGGTTCTCAAGGTAGCTGTCCACCGCGTCCCGGGTGGTACCGGCCACATTGGAGACAATCACCCGCTCCTGCCCCAAGATACGGTTCACCAAAGAGGATTTTCCCACATTGGGCTTGCCGATAATGGCCACCTTGGTGATGTCCTCCTCCTCATCATCCTCCCCCTCTTCTTCCTGGGGAAGGAAGGCAAAACAAGCATCCAAAAGATCGCCAGTTCCATGGCCATGGACAGCGGACACAGGATAGGGATCTCCCAAGCCCAAATTGTAAAACTCATAGATATCCGGATCGGTATGTCCAGTGGAATCCATCTTATTGACCGCCAGCACCACCGGCTTTTTCGCCCGCTGGAGCATCCCCGCCACCTCCTTGTCAGCGGCGGTCATCCCAGTTCTGATATCGCACACAAAGATGATGACATCGGCTGAAGAGATGGCGATCTCCGCCTGTTCCCTCATAAAAGCCAGGATCCGGTTGTCAGTGCTTGGCTCAATGCCGCCGGTATCCACCAGCCGAAACGTACGGCCCCGCCACTCCGCCTGCGCATACAGCCGGTCTCGGGTGACCCCCGGCGTATCCTCTACGATGGACAGCCGCTTTCCAGCCAGCTTGTTAAATAGCATGGACTTCCCCACATTGGGGCGGCCGACGATGGCCACTAGGGGCTTTGCCATAGCCAGTCCCTCCTTTGGGCCAAACCGGCCCATAATCATTTTAGTCAGTCACGTTGTTAGTATACCAGAAATTTCGCAAAAAAGATAGAGAATTCTCACAAAGAAAAGCTGCCGCATCTGCGGCAGCTTTTCTTTGTGGCGTCACTGGTTGGTCTGAGCGGCCAGCTCACGGCCATTGTAGGTCATACAGCTCTTGCAAATGCGGTGAGGCAGGCACACAGCCCCACATTTAGGGCAGGTGTTGACGGTAGGCGCAGTCAGCTTCCACACCGAACTGCGGCGCTTATTTCTGCGCTGCTTGGATACTTTACTCTTTGGGACGGCCATTTTGACACCTCCTTATCGATCTATGTCCTGGGACATACAGCATACTCATTCCTGTTCCCCCTGCTGCTCCAGCAGCTGGGCCAACTTGGACAGCCGGGGATCCACCTCTCGTTTGCAGCGGCATGGTTTGATGTTTAAATCCATCCCACAGCCGGGACACAGCCCCTTGCAATCCTGAGAGCAGAGGTTTTTCGTGTCCATTTCAAGGAGGAATATCTCCTGCATTAGAGGGTCTAGCTCCAACTCACCCTCTTTGTCCAGCAATACGATGTCGTCGTTTTCTCCATTTGCCAACTCAAAATCCAGCAGGGTTTCGTACCCCACCGTTTTCTTCCTCTCAAATGGCTTGGCACACCGGTCGCAGACCAAAGACAGAATGGTACTCATCCTTGCGTTGAGTACCATAGCCCCAGCCATATTCCTCACCTCGCCCTCCACCTGGACGGGCTGGATGAATGGCCGCATCCCATTCCACTCCTCTCCGGTCAGATCCAACCGAAGGGAAAAGGGCAGTATGGCTCCTGGTTCCTGGGCAAACTGCTTTAAACTCAGCTTCATGATACACCTCGCATAATGACACGGATGATATTATACTAAATACTCCTTCACTTGTCAAATCCTTTCTGCCCTATTTCAGACATTTTTCCGGATAATGCCTCCAAAATGCTGCCTCTATCCTGCACGCCCCCCAGTCCCAGAACACACTGCCCGGTGGAATGGTCCAGCTTCCTTCTATGTAACTCATTACAGCAAAACTATGTCATTTTCATCTCACTTTTTCATAAAAAAATATGTGATTTTAAAAAAGTTTTTGACATCTCTCCCAAGATATGGTATCATATAATACGATAACCCTTGTCAATGAGAAAGGGCAATCCGGCCGGCCTCCACGCAACGGTGAGATCTCCGGCCGAGAACAGTTTGGAGGGAACGGAGCATGGGATTATTTCTGAACACCGCTATCGCACAAAACTGTACAGAATCCGACGTCAATTCAGCCCTGCAGCACCTTGCGCAAAAGGATCCATCCCTCGCCCCAGCGGCGTGCCAATACAAACAGTGTGGCCAAGGGGTACAGATTCTTCTTCCTGAGAGACGCACAGATTACGACAAACTGGCCAAAGCCCTGTCGGAGGAGATGAGCAGTCCCGTCCTGCTGCTGTATATCCACGATGAACACTATTGGGGCTACTTCTTCTATGACAGCGGAAGGGAGCTGGATTGCTTCCATCCCATCCCCGGCGGCTTAGAGAAAACCCCACCCGAGAAAAGGCAGCGCCTTGCAGGAAACAGCGGCGTCATCGCCCAACACTTTCACATTGATCAAGGGACTATTCGTCACTACCTGGTGGAATGGCCACAAGAGCTGTTGGACGACGCCCAGCCATCCACCGCCTATCCAGACGATCAGTTCTGTGTGGGCAATCCTTGGCAGATGACCGATTTTATGAAAAAGCTGGGCTTCCCCTATCTATGGGGCGAAAATGCCCCTTCCCAGGCTGTCTCAAACCCGCAGACCGTTGCGGAGCCCCCTCTCGAGCAAATCGTCCCCCCGCTGGAGACGGCCTCAGATGAACCACCGTCAGAGACCGTCCCCATATCCCCTGCCCCGCCGGAGACAGCGCCCTTACCCCAGAGCATCTCCCCTGCCAATGCCGGCCACTGCCGCAGGTTGCCCGCGCTGATGACCGCCATTGTGGCCGCCATTGCGGCGGGAGCGGGCTGTGCATGCTGGTCTTTTGTTGCTTATACCTCCAAACAATATGAGGTGCTACCCATTTCCATCGGAATTGTACTGGCCTCCATCGTTCTCAATGTCATCCTGTGGAAAAGGTACATTGGGCTCAAAAAACAAATCAAATCCAATTTGGTAGAAATGCTAAAATAGTTGTTGATCGATGGGGGTGTGGGAATCGCCACACCCCCATCGATTCTATCAAAACGAAAGGAGGCTACTCAATGATCAAGCCTGAACGGTTGCGCCCGGGAGACAAGGTGGCCATCGTCAGTCTGTCTAGCGGTATATTGGGCGAGGAATGGGCCATCCACAAACTGGATATTGCCCGGGAACGCCTGGAGGGACACTTTGAACTTCAAATGACGGTAATGCCCAATGCCCTGAAGGGCATCCAATACCTGGACGATCACCCGGAAGCCCGGGCGGCGGACCTGATGGACGCCTTTTGTGACCCCTCCATCAAGGCTGTATTCAACGCTATCGGCGGAGACGACACCATTCGCCTGCTTCCCTTTATCGACTTTGACGTCATTCGCAGCCATCCCAAAATCTTTACCGGTTTTTCCGACACTACTTCCAACCACTTGATGATGTATCATGCCGGACTGGTCTCCTATTACGGGGCCAGCGTAATGAACAATTTTGCGGAATATGTGCGCATCAACGACTACACGCTGCACATGATTCAGAATACACTGTTTCACCCCCAACCTACTCTTGACATTCCCTCCGCCCCCTATTGGTATGATGATGAGGATGAAAAGATTTGGTGGAAACCGGAAAATCAACATGTACAAAAGAAGTTCCATCCAGAGGAGATTGGATATGAAATTCTCCAGGGTTCCGGCGCAGTGGAGGGAGAACTGTTGGGCGGATGTGTGGACGTGTTCCTCCAGCTTACCGGCACACCTATCTGGCCATCCCTAGAGCAATGGTCCGGCAAGCTGCTCTTTTTAGAGACCAGCGAGGAGGACATGCCCTGTGACTACCTGAAATGGATTCTTCAAAATTTACAGGCCCAGGGCATCTTTGACGTCATCCGCGGGGTCATTGTGGGCAAGCCCGCTCGCAGAAGCAAGTATGAGCCGTATAAAGAAGTCTATCGTCGGGTGATTGGCAAGGAGGCCGGACATCCGGAATTGCCCATCCTGTATAATGTAAATTTTGGCCACGCTGAGCCGATTGGGATCCTCCCATATGGGCTTCGGTACAGGCTGGATGCAGATCGTAAAACCCTTACCCTGCTGGAGCCGGCCACTCAATAAACCATTTGCATCCCCTTCTTCTGACCAGCGTCAGATCGGTCAATATCCACCTCTATCTTGGGCGTCACCAATGTCCACGTTTATTTGTAAAGGAGTTTTCCTCATGTCTTCTGCGAAAAAAGCCTGTATCTGTGCCATCTGTGTGGCCCTGTGCTATGGACTGCCTATGGCCTTCCACAGTTTGTCCCTTGGCTCAGCCCTCTCCCCCATGCACCTACCCATCCTGCTGTGCGGCTTAGTGTGCGGCTGGCACTATGGCGCCATCTGTGGGATTGCTGGACCCGTCCTCTCCAGCTTGCTCTCCTCCATGCCCCCCGCCATAAAGCTCATCTATATGGTGCCCGAGTTGTGTGTCTACGGCCTGACCTGCGGCCTGCTCATGAAGCTGATCCGCACCGGCCGAAGCTGGGCAGATCTATACCTGTCCCTTATTCCCGCCCTTCTGCTGGGCCGCATCGCCGGAGGAATTGCCCGGGCCCTGTTCTATCTCTTCACCGCCCAGGGATACTCCATGGCCATCTGGGCCAGCGGCTATCTGGTTGGCGGCATACCCGCCATCATCCTTCATTTGATTGTCCTGCCCCCTCTGATATTGGCCCTGACACAGAGCCGGATCATTCCCGCTCGCTATCCCAAGGTGAAGAGAACTGCCCCTTGAGTACATCTCCCCCACAGCCCATAACCACACATAGATGCTAGTCCTTTCATCGTTGTGACGGATGAAGCATACGATATATGGCGGTGCTCCTGACTGTGGAGCCACGCCTCGATGTAGGCAGGCTCCCTGTCTTTCGGGCCTGATCCGGCTTGGCCTGGTGCCCTGTCTGACCAACCGGGTACAAACTTCATCCATAGGAGGCTTTCTGGGATGACCCAGCAATCCTTTTTAACCACAGAACGGCTGACCACCGCGTATTTCCGGGCAGGAAAGCCAGATGCCCCCAAACTCCTTCTGCTCCATGGGAACCTGTCCTCCTCCGTCTTTTTTCTGCCTCTATTTCCCCTTTTGGCCCAATGGTTTGATGTAGTCGCCCCTGACCTGCGCTGCTTCGGGGATACAGAAGATCTGCCCATAGATGCTACACGGGGCTATCGGGACTGGAGTGATGACCTGGCCTCTTTCACAGACGCCTTGGGCTGGGATCAATTCGCGCTGGCCGGCTGGTCTATGGGCGGCGGTGTGGCCATGCAGTATGCCATCGATCACGGCCAGCGCCTGACTGGGCTAATTCTACTAGCCCCCGGCTCCCCCTATGGCTTTGGAGGCACCAAGGGGGCAGAGGGAACACCCCTGTTCCCCCCCGGCTTAGCCTCCGGCGGCGGATGTGCCAATCCACAGCTGGTCTGGGCGCTGTCCCACCACAGCCGTCTGCTGCTGCGCAGCGCGCTGAACCATCTGTACTTCCAGCCCCCTTTTCGCATGAAATCTCAGTGGGAGGACCGATTGATTGACAGCATCGCCCGCACCCGCATCGGCCCTGATCAATATCCGGGTAATTACCGTCTTGTCCCCCAATGGCCCTTTGTGGCAGCGGGGGACCGGGGAATCCTAAACGCTATTTCCCCTCTTTACGGCGATGTGAGCGCCCTTGCCCACATTCATCACAAACCGCCCATCCTCTGGATACGTGGCAGCAACGATCTGGTGGTCAGCGATCACTCCCTGTTGGAATTTGGCGAACTCGGCGAGCACGGGATGATTCCTCGCTTGCCCGGGGAATTAGCAGTTCAGCCGCAGCCCATGGTGACCCAGACCCGCCACGTGCTGGACATGTATCAAAAAAATGCAGGCAGCTATCAGGAGCTGGTACTACCCGGCGGCCACGCCTTCTTTCTGGAATCTCCACAGCTATTCCTTCCCGCCCTATGCACCTTTTTGCTTGGGGAGGACAGATAGTACCGGCAAAAAAAGCGCAGAGAGCAACTACTCTCTGCGCTTTTCCCATGGCGCTAAACAACAGGTTACGACCTGGCGTTAACCCATTGAATAATTTTTGGGGCAATACTCTTCTGGGATTGGGAGGATACATACATCCCTATATGCCCTGTCTTGAAAGAGAGAAATTGGGTATCGGAGCTGCTCACTGCCTCTAGTAAAGGCCGGCTGGCTGAGAGGGGCACCAAGTGATCATACTCGGCGCAGACACACAGCAGAGGCATATCAATTTTCTTTAGATCTACCCGCCTGCCACCCAGTTCCAACTCGTTCTTGATTAGCTTATTTCCCTGGTATAAATCCTTGATAAACTGGCGCAGCGTCTCCCCCGCCTGATCCGGGCTATCAAATACCCACTTTTCCATCCGCATAAAATTGGTCAAGTATTCCGGGTCAGTCATCTTATCCATCATCCCAATATACTTATCCATGGTCAGGCTCAATGGTTTTAAAATCAAGTAGGACAGGTTCATCACATCACCGGGCACTACCCCATAGGCATCTACCAACGAATCAATGTTCATAAACTTGCTCCAGCGGAAGAGCAGAGCTTCATCGGTGGAAAAGTCAATTGGCACCACCATGGTAATAAGATTTTTGATTTTCTCCGGATGGAGCGCCGTATAGATGGTGGAAAAGGTTCCGCCCTGGCACACGCCCAATAAATTGATCTTCTCCTGACCGCTGGCCTTTCGGATATACTCCACACAGTCGTCCATATACCAGTTGATATAGTCGTCCATGGTCATATACATATCCTCACCGGTAGGATATCCCCAATCGATGACATAGATATCCATACCCCCCTCCAGAAAGCTCTTGATGACACTTCTGTCCGGCTGAATATCCATCATGTACTGGCGGTTGACCAACGCATAGGCGATCAGGGTGGGTACTTTAGAGCGGCTGCTTTCCTTCGCCACCGGCTTATAGTGGTAAAGACACATTTTTCCGATCTTCAGCACCTGCTCTTTCTCCATAGCGTCGGAGACGGCGTCCTCCGGTTTCATATTCATCAGGATATTCATACCCGTGATGATGTTATCCTGCATGGCAATTACCTCATCCACCGTCTTCTGAAAGTCGAACTGGCCAGCCATCTCCAACATACCCTCTATGGCGTTCTTCTGAAAGGAGGACAATTTCTCCAGATTCTTCTCATACACATTCCGGCTCATTCCATCTCACTCCTTTCTCACTTCTGCTCCAGAGCAGCTTTCAGCGCTTCCATCTCCCGATTGATATCCCGGATAGCTTTACGCTGCTCATAAACTGTTAAATATAAGCTGTCCATGTCCTTTTTAGTAGGAATAGGTAGCGGTGCCAACAGCCGCTCACATATCTTATTGGCCGCAATCATGTACTTTGCATATTTGTCGGCAAATTCTCCAAAGGCCTTTGAAAACTCATCCGTATTGAACAGCTTTAGCAAAATATCCTCATTTACCTGATACCATAGGTTATAGAACTCCCGGAAGGTTGTAATCATCTTACCCTCCTGGAGATTAGCCCGGTAGCGCTCCAGTAAGGCCTGCATCCCACTGCTTCCCGCCTGGCTAACCAGTGCAACCAGCTCGCCGCAGGCAAACAGCATCTTGTAGTAGGCGTTGATGGCTTGCATGTAGTCCTCATTGGACTCCCGGTTCAAACCCATGCCCATCATGTTAAACACCTTGTTAAAGGTGTGATCGTATTTGGACTGCAGCTCTTTGAAGAAGTCTACATAGGCGTTCTGATCGCCGGCGGCCACCCGCTCCATCAGGGCAGGATCCAACTCCATCCAAGGAGAAAACACCTCCTTGTACAGATTTACGCAAGCCTGGGTCAGTTCATAGGGCTTAGCGAAAAACTGAGAGGCGTTTGTGGGCAGAACACTTTGGAAGAAGTCCTGCATGACGTCGTTATACTTCTCTTGATAATCCTGCGCAAAGGTGATCGGATCCCCCAATCCTTTCCAAAGATCAAACACCTTAGTGTACAATTCCATACCGGGAATAGGAACGGCCCACCCCTTCGCAAAGGCATCAGAACCGGCAGTACCCTGAGAAAGATTCTTCCAGTAACTACCCACTCCGGGAGCCATCTGGGCAACCTTATCCCAATATTCAGCTACTCCGGGCATCATCGCCTTGTACAACTTCTGATACGTCTCCATACCAGGGAACTTTCCCGCCTCCAGCCCTCCGTTCCACAACTTAAATAGCCGCTGCTGTTGTTCCCAAAAGGGATTGTTCATATCATTACCTCCTGATCAATCAGACAAAATGCTGCGACGCCCCCTCCCGCTCGTCCTCATCGGCAGGGATGAGATATGCCTACGCCTTTTTTGGTGGCATCACGGTAGCTGTCCCAGTAATGACCGTTTCTCCCCGCTGGTTGACGACAACTGTCTCCAACTTCAGGCGGTTCTTCCCCTCATCCCGCTGGGTCACTGTGACTGTGGCAGTTACCGTGTCATTGATGAACACCGGCTTGACGAAGCGCAGCTCCTGGCTCACATAAATAGTGCCCGGCCCAGGCAGTTGGTTCCCCAGGACATTGGAGATAAAACCGGCGGACAGCATCCCATGGGCAATGCGTTGTCCAAACATCCCCTCCCTGGCTCGTTCCGCATTCATGTGTGCAGGGTTAAAATCGCCGCTAATCCCAGCATATAAACAGATGTCTCCTTCTGTGACAGTTTTGGAAAATGAGGCAGTATCTCCAATCTGGATGGTGTCAATGGTGCGCATATGGCTCCTCCTTTTTAGACATTCCTCGGTCCCATAAGTTACATTAATTATATGAGCAGCGCCATGGCGGTATGCCAGCCCATCTTGCAGCGCTCGGGAACACGGAATATATCACACAGATTCGTACAGAGCGGCGGCCATACACAAAAATCTAAAGAAACAGCACACTAAAACCGACTGGCTCTGGGGTAGGAATCGCTCCTTTTAATTTTCACTTGGCGGGATAGACAGTTTGTTCCCATCTGCCTTCATCTCTGAAAAAATCAGGCAGTTACCCGTACAGGTAACTGCCTGATGCATCGATCATTGTTTTTTCTCCATAAGATAATTTGTCAGAGCAATTCCATTCCTAACCACTTGCCGCTCTTTGACTGTTGAATATCCTCTGCTTTCAAAAAACCGTTTTGCTGTGATTGAAGCATGCGTTGTTATTTTTTCTACATCAACTGCCTGTTCTAATTTATCGCAAATAGCAGTGGCAATCCCCTTACCCTGATAATCTACATGAACATATAAATGATCCAGATAGCCCCATTGATCTATATCGCCAAAACCCACTATAACTTCCTTATCAACTGCCACAACACTATAGTGTTCTTGCAATGACCGGTTCCATTTCTCCAACTCCATTTGCCCTGTTGCCCATACATTTAATTGCTCTATTGTATAATCCTTCGCATTAACTGTATGGACCGTGTTGTAAAACAGTTCTGCCAGTTCCTTGCAGTCTGATAATTGGTATTCTCTAATCAGCATGTTACCTCCAACCAAAAAGCTAACTGCGTTTTAAAAAAGCCCTGTGTTCAATGAACACAGGGCTTTTTTCTTAGTACCCAGGGCCTCACAGCATCTGACGGCTCCGAGAAATATTCATGGTCCCGTCCTGCATATCATCCACCCACTCTAGGCTGCGCCCGGTTCCGTGCGCTACGCAGGAGATCGCGTCATCAGCCACAAAGGTCTCAATGCCGGTGTGGGATTCAATCAGCTTATCAAAGCCCCAAACCAGGGCGCCGCCACCGGTCATGATAATGCCATTACTAGAGATATCCGCCACCAGCTCCGGGGGGGTGCGCTCCAGCACTCCATGAACCGCCTCCAAAATACGAGAGCAGGGCTCCTCAAAGGCCTCGATCATTTCACTGGAGCTGACAGAAAACACCCGAGGTAGGCCAGTCATGAGACAGCGCCCCTTAATTTCCATAGAAAGCTCCTCTGGCCGGGGAAATACGCAGCCTATGGTCATCTTCAACTCCTCCGCAGTGCGGTCACCGATCAAGACGTTATGCCGCTTACGGATGTACTTCACCACCGCCTCGCTAAACGCGTCTCCCGCCACCTTGATGGAGGCGGATTCCACGATACCAGAAAGGGAAATCACCGCAATATCCGCTGTGCCTCCGCCGATGTCCACCACCATATGACCATCCGGCTGAGTGATATCAATACCCGCTCCGATCGCGGCAGCCAGAGGCTCTTCAATGAGATACACCTTGCGGGCCCCAGCCTGGATACCTGCGTCAATGACAGCCCGCTCCTCAACCTCAGTGATGCCGGAGGGCACACAAATGACCACACGCGGCTTGAACAGGCGGACCGGAGCTACTTTATGGATAAACTCCCGAAGCATCCGTTCAGTCATATCGTAATCAGAGATGACACCCTCCCGCAGAGGCCGGATAGCCACAATATTTCCCGGAGTGCGCCCCAGCATCTGCTGGGCCTCGGTGCCCACCTTCAGCAATTTACCAGTATTTTTATCCAACGCCACCACAGAGGGTTCCCGCAGAACGATGCCCTTATCTTTCACATAGACCAGCACCGTAGCAGTGCCTAGATCAATGCCGATATCCTTTGCAAACAGAGACATAGTCTTCACTCCTAAAATATACAGACTGCGCCTTGGAAGTCTTCCCAAAAAGCACCATAACTACTCCTAAATACCATCACATGAAAGAAGTAATATAATAATAATTGACAATTCTCTATTTTGCAATACCCTTTTGCAATTTCATTGTCATATTTTCCATTTTCACGCAAAAAAACAGCCACCGTCTCCGGTGGCAAATTCCCGCTTATATAAACACTAAGCCCCCAGCTGTCCCACGTCGCAGCTGGGGGCTACTCCTGATCTTGATTGTTCATTGGCGGATACCTTCCATTTCTGCTGAAATTCCGACTTGGAACTGCCCATGACCCAGCCTACTTCTCATTCCCTCAAACCCATTTAGGTGTTTCAGCCTCCGCTGTCCCCCAATGCTTACACAAGCGCGTTTGGAATGGTTCAGGCTTCCTTCTCAACAGTGCGGTTCCAACTCAAAAGGTCTTTGGTGTGGACTTCTTAAATCATTGGTCTCACCTTTTCCTTTCTGTCTGTATTATACTATAGACCCCCAGATCTGTCAACCCATTTTTGTGGATTTTTTCAAAAAAATAAAAGAGAGGGAGCACGCACCCTTTGGCACAGCCTCCCCCTCTCTTCTACCCTCGCTGGGTAGCCAATCCATACCAGCTTAACCCGGTGGCAGCCGCTCCGCCCCAGGTGTGATGGCGCTGTCTCAACTCAGCCCAACTATTGTACCAAAATACATATGTAATACCAAGGTGGCTTGGCAGGACCTCCTCAATAATCACCTTCATCCGCTCAAATCCATCTGGAATGCCCATCACATCAGGAAATCGGACTTCCACATAATTCGGTCTTCCTGTCTCTACCGCCACGGTATTTAAGCCACAGCCACTCAACGTTCCATTGATTCCCTTGAGCGTAAAGCTGTCACCGTTAATGCGCAGCAGGGCTGCCAACGCTTCCCGGCGCTGCTGGACAGTCTGGCATACTGGGCGGTAGGGTAGCAACTCCTCAATCAGCTCTAAGCCAAATTCCCTCGCAGTTGTCAGATTCATCTCCTGTGCGGTCTTGTCCAGTTCTGCCTTAGCTTTGTCCAGTTCCATACCATAGGCTGCCAGCTCTCCCCGGTTGAGGGTTCCCTTCCGCAGGTCATAGACGCCCAGGGGTTGGAGTAGCGCCACCAAATGTTCTTCATAGTACATGGCCACTTTCCTATCACCCCTCCATAATGGTCAACTGCCCCAGTATAGGCAGCGTCACCTCGTCCAGCAGTATATCTTGCTCTGGCTGGGTAATCACACAGTTTTCCACGCCATCCACACCAAATATCAACGTAGTCAATTCTGCCCGGAATACAGACAGGCCCAAACGCTCTCCCGTGAACCAACCCTCCAGAACCCGGCGCACCTTTTCAGCCACCTGCTCAAACTCCTGCCCCTCACCTATCGTAAGCGTTACGGTGAGGTCCACCGTCTTCACCGTTGGTTTTCGCACATTCACATCCACAGCAATCTCCCGCACCTGGTCAAAATATGCCTGCAGTTCTTCCAACAGTGCGTCAGTTGGCACCCCTCCTTGAGCGGCCACCACCACATCCACCGTGCCCACACCACGGCTACGGGGCAGTACCGTTGCCTCCGCCACCCCATTAAAGGACATCGCCGCCTGCCGGTAGAACGCGTTGTTGGCCCCGTTGGCCAATCGGCGATAGCTCTCCATAACCCTGTGCCGTAAAGTCTCATCATCTTCCTCATCCCGGCCATTGACGAACGCCTCGGGATTGGCGCATGCCACCACCCATGTAGGGGGAATTGCCATGTACACTATTGTCCCTGCACCTACATTGCCTTCAGCACCAACCTCCGCCGCCTCTATTGGTACATCTGTGTGTAGTTCTCCCGCTGGCACCATCCCCTCCTGGGTGGTGATAAACCGCACCCCAGTAGCAGTCATACACACCGTTTCAGCCTGAATGGCAGTGTCTATATCCCGAGGCCGATCTAAATAAAAGCGTATGTACCCAGTAGCCTTTGTCCCCTGCCGGCGGGATATGGCCCTCAGCTGAGCATGCCTGTCCAGATCCTCTCCCACCGCGGTTTGCGGAAAGCATTGCCGGCGGGTCCACTCTGTCTGCACATATAGGCTGTATATTTGGGCAGCCACTGCATAAAACCTCACCGCCAAATCGCTGCTTCCTCCGGTAGTCTGACCGGTTTGCTGATGAAATTCCGCTGCCAGCCCCTGATAAATCTCCTCTAATGTCATGAATCCTTATCCCTCCACCTGTGCTGTCACCATCATCTGCGTTTCCTGCCACCACAGTTCCACCACAATCATGAGAGCCTCTCCATCCCTGCTCACCCGTACTCCGGTGACAGCCAGATTCCCAAGCTCCTCCAACGCTTCGGCAGCATACTGCCGGGCGAGACTTTCCCAGGCTGACTCCTTTTCCCTGAGCAGCTGGTGCATCCGGCTGCCCAGTCCCGGCAGAAAAGGGAAGCTGCCACGGCGAACCGTCAGCCGAAACAGTACCTCATTGAGCAGCGCCTCTCCGTATTCCACAGCAACTAAGCGCCCCCGATCATCTGCCACATAATCCCCATCTCGCAACAACAGGCTCATCCCGCTCCACCTCCCCCCAGCATACTGGCAATGAGCATCATGATATACGTGTCTAGCGGCACACCCTGTATCATCACCTCAGCCTGTAGATCCAGGCTGTCCGACCTAATGGCCACCTTTTCTGGAACGTAGTCCCCTTGCCTAGTGCCAACCACAGCAGGGATTTCTCCTTTGCCCTGGATAACCAGCACACGCTCTCCCGCTTTAGGCGTCCAGCGGTAGCCTGCCGGACCATATACCTCCACTCCACGCCGCTCACTGTCCAGCAATACCGCCAGCTTGTCCCCGCCTATGGTAACGGTTCCCGTTTGGCCTTCACTATACTCCGCAGGACGCTTATGCTGTCCACTCAGCCACACGCCAACCCTCTCCTCTCTTCAAATCATGCTATCTGTCTCGCCTAGAACCAGCGCAGTGGTCAATCCACTCTGGCCGCATTTCACCTCTGCCTGTGCGACCCGGTACCGCCCATTGGCCCCGAATCCAGGCAGACTCACTGTCACCAGCTGTCCCGGCCAAGCTAAAAATGCCCCGGCAATCACAGCAGTCATCCGCACGCGCCCTCTGCGGGAGGCCCGAAGCTGATAGTCAGCCGTATAGCGCATGGCGGCAGTCCCCATAGTGTTGGGCACCGTGATAATGCGTCTGGCGCACCCTCCTTCCGCCTGGAACCTTGAGTCGGACACCCATTGGATCCCTTCCCGGCTCCGGCGGCGCACCGCCACCTGGCTGAGCACACCGTTGCGTTCCTCCCGGTACTCCCAGTTGGTAATGGGAGTTCTGTCTGTAATAATCAATGTCTCCTCATCCCCATACCGGTCGAGTAGCAATTGCCCGAACTGGTCAAATCGGGGAACCACCCCTCCGTAATAGCAGGCATATCGCCGCATCACGCTCCATTCACTCTCTCCAGCACTCACCGTAAAGCCATCCACAGCTGGCATCTGCCATCCTCCCACGACCGGAATTCCGTAAGGCGTCACATGGTTTTCTATGATATCCCATCGAGTGGCCCTCTGATATTCCATTGGCATAGCCTCATTGTCCAGCAATACCGCGGCCATCCCGCGGCCATACAGCTCTAGATACAGCCCATCTCTTCCACAGGTGATGGCAAACTCATCCAGCACCCCGGTGAATACCCGCTGCCCATCCCATTGAGCAGAAAACCGGCAAGCGCAGGACAGGTCCTTCTCCTGTCCCTGCTGCCAAACGCACTTAATGGCAAAGCTGTCACAGGGGGTGTCCGTTCCATAATTGAACTGCCAGGACACCACCGTAGGCAGGCTGAGCACACTGCCATCTCCCTTTGTCACCCAACATCGGATCACGACACCCTCACCTTCTGTCCAATAAAGATTAGATTGGGGTTTTTTATATGAGGATTGAGTGCCACCAGTCTGTCTAACGCTATCCCATACTGATTTGCCAGCTTCCACAGCGTGTCTCCCTGAACCACTGTGTACCATACAGCCTGTCCATCGCCCTTGTCCGTGCTTGGAGAGGAATCAAGCTGATCTCCCTTTGACAAATTCCACACTTTTAAGCTAGTGTTTTCGTCGCCGAACACCTCCCAAAATTCAAAGCAATAGGACACATAGTCCCGTCTTGGTTCCTGCCTGACCTCTAGCTTGGCAAACCAAGCCGTGGTGGTCACCCAAACGGGGTGTACCAGCACACCCGGGCTCTCCTCATAAAATATGGTGGCCAGCTGGCTAAACTTGTCATAGGCCCCCTCACCCACAAACTCCCCGCTCCCTTTCAGCACCCGCCTGGTTTGTCCCAGGCTCTGCAAATAGTGTCGGCCAAAGGGGATCTTGTGCTCAGCCATCTTTCGCTCATAGGTAATGGTGTATACCCTGGGGTTGTGAGGCCAGACAAAATTCTTAAATCGCATAGGTGAAAGAATCATATCCCCGCTCCTCTCTCATGATTCCGTTTACAAGTGCCTTATATCAGGTACAGAACAATCCCCACCGGAACTTTAGAACAGGGTCATACCCCCATCATACCGCCTGCTGTCCCGGCGCACCGCTTGGTCCAGCCCATCTACGGTTAGTCGATCGCCAGACTGTTGGGGAAACCCTGCCTCCTCCCCCCTTCCAAATGGCTGGCCCACCGCCGCCTGACCCAATAGGCTTGTTCCCCGTGTCACTTCCCGGTACAGGGCCTGGAGTCCAGTATCCCACTCTGTTTCTACCCGCTTCTGTTCCCCCATCTCAACGCTCTCATCACTGTCAGCAGCCACTCTCTGCCATTCTCCCACGGCCCCTTTAACCACGTCAAAGGTTTCAGGCATCTCAACCTGGCTCATTAGCCGGGACAGGCCACGAACCGATTTCCCCTTGGTTTCCACGAAGGGGGATATGGACCGCATCCCAAACACCTTCTCCCCTGTTTCAGCCTTTTGTGGAATAATTGGTTCGTGGGCAACCGGCTCCACATCTCCGTTCTCTGTCCGGAGCTTCTCATCCACTGCGCCCATCAACGACGGACCCTGGCCCTGTAGGGCATGGTCCGTCGTCTCCTCTTTATCGGCCTGTCCGGGCGGGACAGCATTTATCGCCATCCCGCCCAGATAGAGAACATCGCTCTCCCCATTGGCATCCTCATCTACATGTTCCGCCGCTGTCATCGACAGCAGCTCCTCCAGCCAATCGATCACAGCCCATCCCTCTCTTCATCTGTTCAAATCTGGCCCAATCAAATCCGTCGTTCACACCCCAGCTATCCTTAGGCTCACCACACGCTGGACAGGACTCCTCCACCCTCTGACGGCATTGTGGACAGAACCGTTCCAGCTCCTCCTCCCGATCCAGCGCCAAATTCAACGCACACCATAGATAGTCCCGGTCCCTCATCCTTTTTACCCGTTCCTCCGTTGGAAGAGCGCCAAACAGGCGGAGCACGCGCCATTGAAGGCGCTCATAAAGCGCGTGCTCCACGCTTTTTTTTGCCGGTCCAACGCCTCCTGTGTATCTACCGGAGAAGGATTGCATTGCCGGTTAAACTGTGCCCATCTGGCAGACAGCCGCACAATATCCTCTACCCGCAGCCCATCCAAAGCAGCTCTTCCATCGGCATAGACCGGCTTCCCTTTCCGCTCCAGGGCCTTGGCAATCAGACAGGCATTGTGGCACAGCGCCCGATCCTTGCCGTCCAGGGCCAAGGTCTCTCCTTCCCGGCGGGCCTCCAACACCTCCCAGGCAGACAACAGCCGCAAGGTCCCCTCATCTACCTTGATGTGGTCAGCCCAGGTCCAAAACTTGCCTTCTCGTTCCATAGTCCGCACCTTATGCTGAAGTCTCAATTCGTCTACGTGCCACCAGCGTGAGTTTTTCCACCACTGTCTGACCCAGCTTGGCATCCTCCTGAATATCGCTCCACTGACAGTCCGAGTAGATCACCTTTCGGTCAGGTTTACAAATGACTAGGGAAAAGTTCTTCATACCATAAAAGTCCACCCCATCAGCGATGGCCTGATCAGTAGCATATAACCTAGTCAGTTGGATTACGTGGCTCTGGGGACCATGCACCGTGGCCACCGGTTCCTCCTCACCAAAGGCCTCCACTGCCACAGAACTTCTGGTGGCCTTGCTGTTGTAGCTTTGCACCACCGCCACCTTTTTCCCATCCACTTCCAACCAGATGTCGCTGCTTGTGGGAAACCCCACTTCACCCAAACGCATTTTGCTCATATACTTAACCTCCTCATTTCAAACTCCCAGCTCTCATCCATTTCACATTTTAGATTGTGATATGGGCGGACAACCAGATTTGATTCAGGCCATGGGCCACGGTGAAGGAAAACTCCACTAGACACACAGTGGGGTCATCCTCCAAAGCACTCACCATTACATCCTCGTAATCATCGATAATCTCCTTGGCCATGCGCCGCTCCAGCTCTAGAATCGTCTGGGAGCGAATGGCCCCCCTCGTCTGTCCTGTATTTTTTGCTCTGTTAAACCTGGCCCTCAGAGCATTCCGAATACCGGGAATCACCTCATCCACCACCAAAATGGTAGTTAACTCTCTCCAAGTGATATCCGGCGCAGTGCCGCTGGTGGTGCGGGTGGTAATCCCCCGGATTACATAGCAGTCCCCTGCCAGCATCTCCAATGGGGTGACACCTCCCCGCACCAGCAGATCAATCTCGCCATCTCCATAGTGACTTTCCAATCCGTTCAGTCCATGGAGCTGCATACCTCCCAGAGGTAGTGCCGGATCTGTATTCCCCGCAATCGCGCCGGCAACCGCAGCAGCACATAGCTCACTGCCTATGGCCTTTCCTGTGCTGTCCACACATCCAGGGGCTACCAGCACCATCCGCTCATGGTTGAGTCCCGCCGCTCGGGCTACCAGCTGGGACGTGGTCTCGCCCAAAGCGCCTCCCACCACGGCAATGCGCTCCTTCCGGGCAGCCGAGCAGTTCTCCACCGCCGTCCTCAAAAGCTGCTGTACACTCAGATCCGTGCTGTCGCACACCACCACGCGCACATTCTCCAGCTCGCTCATCGTGGCAAACGCAGTCTGATAGTCCTCATCCCCTACAGGAATTCCATAGACCATCCCTGCACCATTGCGGATGGCCATCTGAGCCATCTGACTCAGCTGACAATCTCCCACATCATCCACAGCTCTGCTGTAGCTGGTCCACTGATAAGCCCACGTTCCGTCACCGCCATCTGCAGCCGCCACAATGGCCACATTGCTTCCCCTGGCCGTGGACGCAGTTAAGCCCGACGTCTCATAGGAGGAGTACACCCCCGGTCGCTCGTGTTTCACCGTCATGCTCATATCCTTCTTCCCCTCACTTCAATATCCACAAAGAATCCGCCGCCATCCACGGCCGCAACCAGCCATGCCTTAAACAGACAACTCACCCTTCTGCGATACAGGCCCTCTCTGTCCAAAAATTCCATCGGTCCTGCCTGAAGTTCTATGGCATTGAGCCCATTTAGACCCTGGCACATGATCGTCTCGGCCAGTCTATCCAGAACCTCTTGGCAAACCCCTTCCCCCCCATCCCTGGGGGCATAGATATCCATAGCCAGTGTCAGTTCCACAGCTCGGCCGTACAATTCCTCCTGCCTGCCCTCACGATCCTCACGCATCCCCAGATAGTCCTTAAAGCCGCCGGGAGCGCATACCACCTTGCTGAGCGACACCGCTATGACCGTCTCTCGCCAACGGCTGGCCCGCTCTGGCTCCATACCCAGCACAGCGTTGAGCCCACACTCCTTCAGTAGCTTCACAGCCCCTTGTCTCAGGGCGTTCAATGCCCCGGTCATGGAGCGATCTCCCCTGCGGGCCGCAAGGCCAGCCACAGGTGTGTAATCTTATCTCCCACCCGGATAGATTGGGCGGACATGATCTCATAGTTCTCTCCGCCCCAGCTCAGCCACCCCCCCAGACCGATTTGATCTACCGGCAGCTCCGGCTCTGCAAGCCCCAAATACCGGTCTGTCCAGCTGCTGCCCAATGCCCCTGCGGTCATCTGCCATGTCAACTCTGTCATTGGCCGCACAATGGCCATTCCCCGGCCAATCTCCGAGCCATCCTCCCGGTGGCATACCGCCTTCTGTCCATAGGTCCGGATCACCCACCCAAAGGTTTCCGTCATCCTCTCACCCCTCGAAATACGAATGCGTGGTCCCGAATATAAGGCGCCATCAACTCCATAGCCCGATGGGACAGTCTGCCGCTGTCCTTCTGGCCGCTCTCCCTGCGCACCGTTAGATCTCCGGCGGACAGGGCGGTTACCCCCGCCCAATCCTGGCTGTCCTTCAGCCAATCCATCACCATCCACGCCGCTGCCAGCTTGTAGCTATCCCCACAATCTTCTGCTGTCACACCATCGAGGAGCAAGTGATCCAGCGTTTGACAGGCAGTGGCACACATCAGCCGGAGCGTCTCCTCCTCCGTCCCCTGGTCGCATAAGCTTTTTGCCAGTTCCAATACCGCTTCCGTCATAGCCCATCTCCTCTCATATCAAGAATGCCCCATCAAGGAGCTGGGCGGACTGCCCATCCTCATTATAGCTTAGCTGCGGCGCGGCCACCAACAGCTTGTCTGCCTTGCGCTGATACAGCTTGATCAGCCCCAGCAATTCCCCCTCGTCCAAACGACTGGCCACCCGTTCCAGCAGAGCATGCTCCATCTCTGGCTCAGCAATACCGGCCAGACGCACCATCTCACGGCGCAGACCCTTTAGGTACCTTCTGCCCAGGCGGGCCTCGTTTTCCAACTGACGTCCCGCACTCTTGATGACCCCTGCCTTTCGCTGGGCGGGCACCGCCACAAAGGACCATTCATAAGCATCAGTGACCCCAGTGAGCACCCCGTAACAAAGTTGGCCGTCATACTCCTGGCCCTTCTCATGGGGACATCCATCCAATTCCTTTCCGCAAATGGAACACACCACCTGACTCACCGCACATCCCACGCTCACCTCTCGCTTAATACCTGTGTCAATCTCAGCGATCAGACCGGCATTTTCGCTGGTGCACGCCATATATGCCCATCCCTTGAGAAAACGGTAGGGGCGTCCATCGGCAGTGAGAACACCCTGCTCACCCACCACCTGCGTGCGGTAGATCCGTGCCGTCTGCCCCTTGGCAGACCATTGGTGGTCAAACACGCCGGACACCCCAACAAACATCCGGCTCAATGTTTCCAGGGCCTCATCATCGAACCGTTCCCAGTCCCGATCCACATCATTGTCACACAGCCGAAGGGCGAAGGTATACACCTGATCCTCCTGCACCTCCCGGCGGGCCAACTGATTGATCAGATCCATGTCCCCAGGGTCTGGCTGCCCGATCGCCTTGATCACCGCATCTTTACTGATCTCCATTCTTGTTCTCCCCCTCTAAAGCATGGCTCTGAGCCCGGCATAAGGCTGCTCTTGCCTCAGCCTCCTCATCCTGCAAATTCACATCGCTCCAGATCACTTCTACATGGTCATCATAGCCCTTTAACCTAAGCCACAGCTCGCAGATACGCTCCACTATCGGTTCCAGGCTGCGCCGAATGGCTGTAATTTCACTGGTCATAATATCTGCCTGCTGGCTGCTCATCCGCTCGGTGGAGGACCAGCTCAGCCCCAGTAGAAAGGGTGGTATTCCAGTCTTGGATACCAACTGCTCTAGAATCTGCCGTACTGGAACCTCGCTGTCCAGTATCTGGTTGTCTGCGCCAATGGTTCTGATTTCCACATCCCCGGCGGCCACAAAATCCCTCACGGCGCCGTCCCGGCTGGCCTGCATGGCGGCGGACCACTCTCCGGCCACCCTTCTGCACCGCTCTTCAGCCAGACCATCCTCCTGTCCCTTGCACACAACGGCAAACCGGACATTGCCCATACGCTCCCAATTTTTTCCCATAGCCTGAAAGATTTTTATTAAAATTTCCGCTAAAAAGGGCATGGAGCGGAGCATCGACACCCCATAAGGCGCGCTGGTCTCAGGCTGAAAGGCAGTGAACAGCAGCAGATCCTGCCTGGGCAGTTCCCGAACCGTGCCGTCGCAGTCCCGGACACACAGCGCGAAATCCAGCGGGCTGTCCCCCTTCTTGATCTCAACACGGCTCACATCAGCGCATAGCAGGGCCGCCACATCCCGCCCATTTTGGGTGGGTACGATCTCGCCCACACCTCGGCCGCAGGTGAGCATCGAATCCAAATAGCAATCCAAAAAGGACTGTAAACTGCGCTGGCCCCGCCCGGTGGAAACGGTGCGCAAGAAGTAGTCCAACCCCTCTTGAGCCCGTCTATCCCGGCACTTGACAGATACACCGCTGCACAGCCGCACCAGCTTGCATACGGCCGCATCAATCACAGGGATACCCTCTCGGATCGCCCGATATAGGGCAATCTCCCCATTGTTCAAGGGCACATATCCATCCAACTGGGTAAACGGATGCCGGCCGGTATCCCGCAGCTGGGTAGCCATAGCCCCCTGCGTTTTTTTCACCCGCTTTAGAAGGCCCATATTCCGCCTCCCCACTTTCATCACACCGACAGCACCTGGCTGGCGTCCTCAAATATTTTAGCATAGCCGGAGATAGTGGTGATCGCGGCCCGCTCCAGTTGGCGGTCGATGATTTTATCATATTCAACCATCACATCTCCTGACTTGACCATCTCCAGGGCATAGTTCTTATCCAATCCAATGATCTTGCCTGCAGGCATAGCGGACGTACGCAGCACCTTGGCTCCCATGGGGGTAATCAACCGCCCAGTGCCGTGGAAATCTAGTCCGGCAGCGGCGTCCTGCATCTGGGTCATCCCCAACAGCTTAGGCATTGTGTCCATGCCTACCAGCAGGGTGTTCAGCTGATATGGTTCAAAGCCGTTCCAGAAAGTAAGCAAGTCATCATAGATAAGGGTGCCAGCGGTTTTCACTGACTTCACCTGAGCGGCATTGTCGTTGCCGTCTCCGTTCATGATGACATCGATGGCATCCTCCAAATGCATCCGGCCAATCTGGGCTCCGATCTGACGCAAAGTGACAGAAAACAGATCCAGTTTCTGGAAGCGGATCGCCTCATAGGAGGCCACCAGCATCCTGCCCCGCTTGTTAAGCTTGACTAAGCTGTCCCGGGTGCGCACTGTGGTCTGTGGAATTGCAGCTCCCTCCGCCACTCGTTTCAGCTGTTTTTCATCCTCTGGCACGGAGGTGATGGAGCGATAGTCCATTCCCTCGATGAGGGTCTCTGTAGCTGTAATATCAGGTAGGATATTGGCCTCTTCCATTCCTACCTTCACCGCCCGGGCGATGTACTCGGGAAAAAGCACCGCGGCCTGGGAGGTGGAGAAAAACTTATCCACCAGATCGGAACCGGCGCCCTTCACCCGGATATCAAATCGTTTGAGCTGGCGTTGATAAGCATCCAATCCCTCCAAAGCGGTGCCCTTATATTGTTCACTGGGGTCCAGCTTCTCCAGCACCTGGGTAAAAGAGCGGCCCGCCTCGTGATACATCCCCTTTTCCAACTTCACATTGTCAAATCGATATGCCATCTTCAATGTCTCCTTCCCATATAATCAGCCTATCCAGGCCATCCTCACTCAACTGACATACTATCTTGGTTAGCCTACAGCTTAATGACCACAGTGTTTTTCTCTCTGTTCACCGACAAAACAAGACATCTGTATCCGCCGCTTGCTGCCACAGCCACGCTTCCCTTCCCATCGCAGGATAACATGGCATAACCCACCCCAGGTGCAGTTCCAGAGTACTTTACCTCTGCCACCCCGGCAATCTGGACCGGCACAGCCCCATTTCGGACTACTCCCAATGCCACACCGCAGGGCAGTCCGTCCTTAGCCCCCAATCCCACCGTACCGTTCCCAGTCATGGTGACGGCCATGCCTGCTGTCAGTGTCTCATCCTCCGTCTGAAAGGTGGCTACCGTCTGTCCAATACCTTGAAAATCAATGTTCATATCCCTTCTCCTCTCATTGTTATATAGAAATCCCCTTCGGGTATTTCCCATACTGAAACAGCCCTCTGCTGTTTAGGAGGCCCGACGCGCAGCGGCGTCTACCATCCGGCTCTCTCCACATATCCGGCAGCCAGACAGCCCCCCTCCCTCTCCATACTCATCACGAAGTATCGAATGTCGTCCATTGCGTGGTCATTCTCCTTACGGACCCTATCTTTTACGCAATCGTCCTCCCAACAATACACGGAGAACTCCCGAATTGCGGCCGCACACTCTCTGCAAATGACGATTCTACCCTCCTTGAGGGCTTCAGCAGTCCGTCGGATGCCCTCAAGCACCTGATTGTTAGCCTTTTGCACCCTCCACCCCTCCCGGCGCAGTGCCTGGATAAAACTTGCGGCAGATGGATCCACCACCACCCACTGGATCTCCCGTCCCCTTGCCAGCCGTTCTAAATCCCGTACATATTCGCCGTCCGTTTTCTGCCTCCCCTGAGCTACGGCGTCATAGTAGTACTCCCGCACCCGGTACCACACCCCATCCTTTTCTCCCCACAGCCCGAACGAGGCAGGGTTTCTGATCCCATAATCGCAGGAGATTCTCCACCGTTGAAATGGGCCCGCTGGCGCTTCCTCCAAGGCGGCTGGATCAAAAAAGTCGTATACCAGTCCCTGGGCTGCCACCCACTCTCCCAGCACATACCGCCGGTAGAACACCCCTTGAAACATCCGTGCATATCTCTTCCTTACCCGGTCTGTGAGACCTGGATTGTCCTCCATGGCAAACCTCAGGTAACATGCGTTTTTCTCCTCTGCACCACAAATCCACTCCTTGTAAAACCAGTGCTCCGGTCCAGCAGGATTGCAGGAAAACCATAACTTCCCTCCTGTGATTGAGCACCGAGCGCAGGCCTGTTCCACAAAACTGCGTGGCATCAGTGCCACCTCGTCCAATAGCACCCCCGCTAAGGTCACCCCTTGAATCAGCGCTGCACTGCCCTCATTGCGCCCTCCATAGAGGTAAAACATATTCTCCCTGCCCGCGCCTCGGATGGTGATCTCATTCCGGCTCATCCGTTCCTCCCACTGAAATCCCAAGCTGGTGATCATGGGCCTGACCTGAGCCAACAGATTGCGCCGCACGGCGTTGATAGTAGGAGCACACAGCCCAAAGCGCTGTCCCTGGAAGCAGGTCATAGCCCACAGAAAAAATGACGTCCCCATGGCCAATGTCTTTCCTGAGCGCACCGCACCGTCACAAATGAGCGCATCATATCGCCCATTCCTCCACCAACTCAGCACCTGCCTCTGCTTTGGTGAAAATCTGACCCGGCTCACCCCTCATCGCCGCTCTCATACTGACCCAGCGCAGCCATCAGCCCATCCAATGCCCCTGTCTCCTGTTCTTCCAGCAGCTTCTGAAGCATGGTCAACACCTGCACCCTGTCCACAAACTTCATCTCAAGGGTTCCGTTTGGGCTTCGCTTCAGCTCCGCCAGGCCGGTCAGATCCATTTCCCGGATTTGCTCCAGGTTTTCCTGTTCCAAAAAAACCAGCCTCACCGCATCATTGTTCTTCCACTTGACCAGCTTGCGCAGATAGGCAAACAGCTCCTTTCTGTTTCGCCGGTTCACCTTTTTCATCTCTTCATCCATGCCACCCCTCCTTACATCTCCCCTTTGGCATCCCCCTTTCGTTGCCTGTCTCCATGCAAATATAAAAAGACCCCGGCAAGATTTCTCAATCTTGCCGGGGTCCCCTGTCATAACTTGTTATTTATGGTAGTCCGAGCCCTCCTGGATTTTGAACGCCCGATAGACCTGCTCCAACAGCATGACCCGAGCCAAATGGTGCGGAAATGTCATCGCTGACATGGACAACCGCAGGGCTGCGTCTCTTTTCAACCTAGGGGCCAGGCCATTGGAGCCTCCGATGACAAAGGTCACACAGGAGGTTCCACTCACCATCCAATGCTCCAATGTCTGGGCCAGCTCCTGGCTGGACATAGGAACTCCCTCCACACACATGGCCACCAGCTTCCCATCCCTTGGCAGCTTCCCCAGCACAGCCTCGTATTCTCTCTCTAACGCCCCTTCAATCTGGCCTGATGTTGGCTTTGGCGGCAGCTTTTGTTCTATGAGTTCTACCACCTCCAACTTGCAATATCCCTTTAGCCGCTTTTGATACTCACCGGCGGCATCCATGTAAAATCTTTCTTTTAACCTGCCCACACAGATCAGTGTCACATTGAGCAAGGCTCACACCTCCAGCCATTCTGAGCATTGACTTCTAGGGGCGGCAGTCAATTCCACATCTTGTCCCACCTTGGCCCCGATACGCTCCATGGCTTGTCCAGCAGCCTCCAACGCCATGTCCACCTGATTGTTTTCCTTAGACAGATGGGCCAACACCACCTTGTGAGCCCCATGCTGCACTGCCCAACCGGCCAGCGCTCCCCCCATCTCATTGGATAGATGACCCCGCTGTCCCAAAATCCGCTCTTTTAAATGGACAGGATATGATCCAGCCCGGAGCATGTCAACACTGTAGTTAAATTCTCCAATCAGCAGATCCGCCCCGCGCACTCCCTCTCGAGCCTCCGGGGTAATTATCCCGGTATCGGTGCAAATGGCCATCCTACGCCCGCTCCGCTCTACGCTATATCCCACCGGACAGGCACAGTCGTGACTGTTGGCAAAGGTTGCTATCGTCAAGTCCTGGATCACAAATCGATCCCCTGGATCAAAGACAAAAAAACGCCGCTCCATCCCTGCCATCCGGCGGCAGATCTGCCGGGCGGTAGCCTCAGCCGTGTAGATAGGGGCGCCAATCTGCCTGCACAGCACCGGCAGCCCGGCGATATGGTCGGCGTGCTCATGGGTGAGCAGGATGCCTGCAATGTTCTCTGGCGGAATGCCAAGCTCTCGCAAACCTTTGGTAATCCTTCGGGCCGATATACCCGCGTCAATGAGAATATGTACTGTTCCATCGCTGACCACAGCGCAGTTTCCTGATGAACCGCTGGCTATGGTGGCCACTTTGAGCATGGCTGTCTCCCCCCAAGAAAAAGGGACGGCCCAATGCCGCCCCCATTGGCACAAGCTCCCTGCGCCTGCTTTTACCCCGCGTCAGAGCCTGTAAAATCTCTTCGTTCTCCGTATCGTAATCCTTATGGCATATCATGGGCTCACGTTGACCCTGAACCCATCATCCCGCGGCGCTCACCGGCTGTTTCTCCGGATCCGGCACCTCCACCGCCCGAATGTCCGAACCAATGCCGGACAGCTTTCCGATGAGGTTCTCATATCCCCGCTCGATATGCCCCACATTGGACACCTCGCTGACCCCCTGAGCAGCCAGCCCTGCAATGACCATGGCAACACCGGCCCGCAGGTCACAGGCCTCCATAGGCGCCCCGGTAAGCTGATTCACACCTTCGATAATGGCAATCTTGCCATCCACCTGGATTTTTGCGCCCAGCCGCCGAAACTCCTCCGTGTAGCGGTAGCGGTTATCCCATACCCCCTCCGTAATCACACTGGTTCCCTGTGCCAGACAGAGCACTGCGGCAATTTGTGGCTGCATATCGGTGGGAAAGCCCGGATAGGGCATGGTCTTGACGTTGGTGCGCTGAAGCGGACCGTTTCGGCGGACAATGAGGCTGTCGTCCTCCTCTTCCACCTCTACCCCCATCTCTACCAACTTTGCAGTGATGCACTCCATATGCTTTGGGATGATGCCGCACACCCGCACCTCGCCGCCGGTGGCTGCTACAGCCGCCATATAGGTGCCCGCCTCAATCTGATCCGGAATAATGGAATACTCGCCGCCTGTAAGGCGCTCCACCCCATGGATCTTAATAATATCGGTGCCGGAGCCGGTGATATCTGCACCCATGGAGTTGAGGAAGTTTGCCAAATCCACAATATGAGGCTCCTTGGCCGCATTCTCAATAATGGTTGTCCCCTCAGCCAATGCAGCAGCCATCATCAGATTCATGGTGGCGCCTACTGATACAATATCCAGATAAATCTGCGCGCCCTTCAGGCGTCCTCCCTCGGCCTCGGCATATACATAGCCGTTGCGCACATCCACTTTGGCTCCCAACGCGGTAAAGCCTTTGATGTGCTGGTCAATGGGCCGTCCGCCAAAGTCACACCCTCCCGGGAGGGGCACCTCAGCCTTTCCAAAGCGGCCCAGCAACGCTCCAAGCAGATAGTAGCTTGCCCGGATCTTTCGCCCATTTTCATATGGGATCTGCCGGTTGATAATGCTGGCGCAGTCAACGTCCACGGTGTTCTGGTTCACCGTGCGCACCTGGGCGCCCAACTCCCGCAAAATATTCAAAAACAAATTGACGTCACTGATCTCAGGGATATTTTCAATCCGGCATGTTCCCTTTACCAACAAGGCTGCGGGAATAATGCCTACAGCGGCATTCTTTGCGCCGCTAATCTCTACTCTTCCATAAAGGGGCCTTCCGCCATGAATGACATATTTTTTCAAAACTGCACCTCAAAACTTCCGGCCAAGCCAGTTTAATCATACCCCAAGGGGCAAATTATCTATTGTTATATAAGTAACTATATATATGGGCGCAACCATCCATCATTGCACCTATATTATAGCATCCCATGTAAAGAAAGGCAACTAAAACTTTTCCATCTTATCCAAATTCATCAGCTTCTATATACCAGTTCGAAAGTGAAAACCATATTTTTGACAGATCTATAATACCCATTGTGGTGAAAATTATGCGATAACAATTGTGAATTTTCTGCAAATCCTATTGCAAACGGCGTCAAATCGTATTATAGTGCTACTTAGCACTTAATAAACCAGAGTGCTAATGTCCTATTTACAAAATTTTTGAGATAGACCGAGGTGTGCACAAGCATGGCAAAGAAGCAATTCAAAGCAGAATCCAAACGTTTGATGGATCTGATGATCAACTCCATTTATACCCATAAGGAGATTTTTCTCCGGGAGATCATCTCCAATGCCAGCGACGCGATTGACAAGCTGGCCTATCTGGCCCTCACAGACGACACAGTAAAGAGCAAGCGCAGCGACTACAAGATCACCATCTCTGTGGACAAGCAGGGGCGTATCCTTACCGTGTCTGATAATGGCATCGGCATGACCGCTGAAGAGTTGGAGCGTAATCTGGGTACCATAGCCCGCAGCGGCTCCCTCCAGTTCAAGAAGGAGGTGGAGGCAGACAAAGCCTCTGATATCATCGGTCAATTTGGCGTCGGCTTTTACTCCGCCTTTATGGTTGCCGACCAAGTGACGGTGGTCACCCGCCGCCACGGTGAGGAAACCGCTCATATTTGGCAGTCCGAGGGAGTGGACGGCTATACTATCTCCGAGGGACAAAAGGCAGGTGTCGGCACCGATGTCATTATGCATCTCAAGCCTGATACAGAGGACGAGCAGTATCAGCAATATCTGGAGAGTACCCGTCTCCAAGAGCTGGTGAAAAAATATTCCGACTATATCCGCCATCCCATTCGCATGGAGGTGGAAGATTACCGTGAGAAGGAAAAACCCATCGACGCCGGGGATGACTACAAGCCCGAGTGGGAGACGGTGCTGGAGGAAAAGACCATCAACTCAATGGTCCCTCTGTGGCAACGGCCCCGCTCCAAGGTAAAGCAGGAGGAATACCACCAGTTCTATCGGGAGAAGTTCTCCGATTGGCAAGCGCCTTTGTCCACCGTTACCACCTCCTCTGAGGGCACCGTCACTTTCAAAGCGCTGCTGTTCATTCCTTCAGCTGTTCCATATGATTTCTATACTCGGGAATATGAGAAGGGCCTCCAGCTCTACTCGTCCGGTGTGCTTATCATGGACAAGTGCGCGGACCTGCTTCCGGACTGCTTCCGGTTTGTCAAAGGTGTTGTGGACTCCCCTGACTTTTCCCTCAACATCTCCCGAGAAATGCTCCAGCACACCCGGCAACTCAAAGTGATCGCCGCTGCACTGGAGAAAAAAATTAAGAATGAGCTGGCCAAGCTGATGCGTGACGACCGAGAAACTTATCAACGGTTCTGGGATGCCTTTGGCCGTCAGCTCAAGTATAGCGTCGTAGATGGCTATGGCGCCAAGAAAGATCTACTTCAGGACTTGCTGCTATTCACCAGTTCCAAGGACAGCCAGTTGACCAGCCTTGCCGAGTACGTCCAGCGCATGGCGGAGGATCAGGAGTTTATCTACTACGTCTGCGCTGAGACCAGCAGTCAGGCCTCTCAACTGCCCCAGGTGGAGCGGGTAGCGGACAAGGGCTATGAAATCCTCTACCTCACCGAGGAGGTGGATCAGTTTGTGGCCCAGGCCCTGTCAGAGATATCCGGCAAAAAGCTCAAGTCTGTCTCCGATCCGGACGCTCTGCCCGAGACAGAGGAAGAAAAGCAGGCCCAGGAACAGCAGGCCCAGGAGAGCAAGCCCATCTTAGACTTTGTGAAAGAAACCCTGGGGGACAAGATCAAGGAGGCCCGCATCTCTAAGATCCTGAAAACCGCCCCTGTGTGCATGACCGCAGATGGTCCTATGACCCTCGAGATGGAGAAATACTTCTCGAAGATGGAGGGTGGGGCCATGGGCAGCATGAAGGCTGAGCGTGTCCTGGAACTCAACCCCTCCTCTTCCCCCTTTGCCGCGCTGAAATCAGCGCTGGAGGGGAATCATAAGGATCTAGCCGCCACCTATGTGCAGATCCTGTATCATCAGGCCCTGCTCATCGCCGGTCTTCCCATTGACGATCCGGCGGCATATACCCATCTGGTCTGCTCTCTGATCAAATAGGACATGTATCGCATTCCTGGCCAGGAGCCTTCTGATTTACGCCTCCTTCCTCTTTATTCTCTGGGAGAGGTTTCCCTTGACAAATCTATCCCTATCCCATATACTAAGCAACAATAAAAGCATGGATGGGAAGCAGTAACCGCACCCCTGCGTTTCAGAGAGCGGCCGTTTTGGTGCAAGGCCGTAACGTTAGCTGTGGCGAAGTCGTCCCGGAGCTTCGGTTCCCAACCCTGAGTAAGAACCGGCGGGTCCTCCCGTTACAGAGGCAACGAGCGTCCCGAAAGGGAAATTCAGGTGGTACCGCGGTTATACAAACCGCCCTGAGCAATGTGCTTGGGGCGGTTTTATATATCTCCGCATTATCCCGAGAGGAGTGTCAACCTATGCGCAAAGAGCTTCCAAAGGTGTATGAGCCTCAGGAGGTAGAGGGCCGTGTCTATCAAATGTGGGAAGACAACGGCTGTTTCCGGGGAAACCGTGACCCGGCAAAAAAGCCCTTTACCATCGTTATGCCCCCTCCCAATGTTACCGGCCAGCTCCATATGGGCCACGCCATGGACTGTACCCTTCAAGACATTCTGATCCGTTTTAAGCGGATGCAGGGCTACGCCGCCCTGTGGGTGCCCGGTACCGATCATGCAGGTATCGCTACCCAGATCAAGGTGGAGGAGGAGCTCCGGGTCAATGAGGGCCTAACCCGTCACGACCTGGGCCGGGAAAAATTTCTGGAGCGGGTGTGGGCCTGGAAGGAGAAGTACGGCGGGCGCATTGTAGCCCAGCAGAAAAAGCTAGGGGCTTCTTGTGACTGGGAACGGTCCCGCTTCACCATGGACGAAGGCTGCTCCAAAGCGGTTCGGGAGGTATTTGTCTCCCTCTATGAAAAGGGGCTGATCTACAAGGGCAGCCGTATCGTCAACTGGTGTCCCCACTGTGTCACTGCCCTATCCGACGCAGAGGTAGAGTATCGGGATAAACCCGGCCATCTGTGGCACATCAAGTATCCCATTGTGGGTCAACCTGGCCGTTATGTCGTGGTAGCCACCACCCGGCCTGAGACCATGCTTGGGGATACCGGTGTGGCGGTCAGTCCCGCCGACGGGCGGTATCAGGACATCATCGGCAAGCAATGCCTGCTCCCCCTGATGGATCGTGAGATCCCCATCGTAGCCGACGAGTATGTGGATTTGGAATTTGGCACGGGCTGCGTGAAGATGACCCCAGCCCACGATCCCAACGATTTTGAAGTTGGTCTTCGCCATAATCTAGACACCATCCGGGTGCTGGACGACCACGGCGTGGTCAACGAGAACGGCGGCAAGTACCGGGGCCTGGACCGCTACGAGGCCCGGAAAGCAGTCATCGCCGACCTGGAGAAACTGGGCTTGTTGGAGCGCGTGGAGGATCACCAGCACAACGTGGGCACCTGCTACCGCTGCCACAACGACGTGGAGCCCATCATCTCCGCCCAGTGGTTCGTGAAGATGGAACCGTTGGCAAAGGAGGCTCTTCAGGTGGTGAACGAGGGAGAGACCAAGTTTGTCCCCGAGCGGTTCTCCAAGACCTATGTCAACTGGATGGAAAACGTTCACGACTGGTGTATCTCCCGCCAGCTCTGGTGGGGCCACCAGATTCCCGTGTGGTACTGTGAGGACTGCGGCCACATGACCGTCGCCCGGGAGGACCCGGAGGTGTGTTCCAAGTGCGCGTCCACACACATCCAGCGTGATCCGGACGTGCTGGATACCTGGTTCTCCTCCGCCCTGTGGCCCTTTTCCACCCTGGGCTGGCCGGACAGGACCCAGGACTTGGACTACTTCTACCCCACCGACGTGTTAGTCACCGGCTATGATATCATCTTCTTTTGGGTGGCCCGGATGATATTTTCCGGCTGTGCGCACACCAAGCACCCTCCCTTCCACACGGTCCTCATTCACGGTCTGGTGCGGGATGACAAAGGCCGCAAGATGTCCAAAAGCCTTGGCAATGGCATCGATCCGCTGGAGGTGGTGGAGCGATACGGCGCAGATGCCCTGCGCTTCAACCTCATCACCGGAAATTCTCCTGGCAACGATATGCGCTTCTATATGGAAAAATGCGAGGCCATGCGCAACTTTGCCAATAAGATTTGGAACGCCAGCCGGTTTGTCCAGATGAACCTCACCATCGGTGACTGCACCCTCCCCGGCACTCTGGAGCCGGAGGACAAATGGATCTTGTGCCGCCTTGGGGAGATCACCAACGAGGTGACGGAAAACATGGAGGCATATGAGCTAGGGGTTGCCTCCGCCAAGGTATATGACTTTATCTGGAACGACTACTGCGACTGGTATATTGAGCTGACCAAGGCCCGTCTTCAGGGGGAGGACCAGCAGGCCAAGGAACAGGCCCAACAAGTGCTGGTATATGTCCTCACCGAGACTCTGAAGCTGCTGCACCCCTTCATGCCCTTCCTCACCGAGGAAATCTGGCAGTCGCTCCCTCATCCAAGCGGCTTTCTCATGCTTCAGAGCTGGCCAAAGGCCGACCCCGCCTGGGCCAGCCCAGAGGCAAAGGAATCCATGGAAGCGGTTATGGATGTCATCCGTGTTGTCCGCGCACGCCGGGCAGAAATGAATGTGCCCCCTTCCAAAAAGGCTGCCCTCACCATTGTCACCCGTGCGCACGACGTGTTCGCCGCTGGTCAGGCCCACCTGAAGCGCTTGGCCTGGGCCTCCTCCGTGGATATCCAGACCGATGACCTAGCCGATCCCGCCGGCATGGTGTGCGATGTCACCCACACGGCCAAAGTATACTTGCCCCTGGCAGACCTGGTGGATGTGGCCCAGGAGAAAGCGCGGCTCACCAAGGAACTGGGCAAGAAACAGGGCGAGTTAAAGGGATTGGAGGGCAAACTGTCCAACCCCGGCTTCCTGAACAAAGCCCCTGAGGCAGTGGTAAACGCGGAAAAGGAGCGTTTGGAGAAGTTAAGATCCCTCATTGCCAAGCTAGAGGAACAACTGGCTAGCATGTAATATTTTCCAAACCTTCTCCCTTTCAGCAAATTGCGACTGAGGACAAGCATTATAATGAGCGCGATGTGGAGCCCATCTCCACCTCGCGCTCATTTTTGCACTGAGAGGGCGGGGAGCCATCCCGATTTCAAGAAAAGGGGGACAAGCTATGCCCATCACAGTCACCAATCGGGCCAACGCCACTACCATTCTGCTGTCCGGAGAGATTGATCATCACGGTGCCCGGACCATGATAAGCCAGCTAGAAGAGACCATCTCCACCTGGCTGCCGGCCCATCTGGTTTTAGATCTGTCCGGGGTCACCTTTATGGACAGCTCTGGCATTGCCGTGCTGCTGCGCACCCTGCGGCAAATGAATCATCTGGGGGGCTCGCTCCGTGTGACCTCCATTCCCACCCAAGCCCGCCGGGTGCTGGATGCCGCCGGCGTAGGCCGGTTGATCACATTAGATTGAGCAAGGAGGGTTACATAGATGCGAGTGAGTGCCATTGACCAAGCTGTCATTTCCTTCAGTTCTCGTTCTGCCAACGAGGGCTTTGCCCGGGCTGCAGCAGCTTGTTTTGCCGCCCAGTTAGACCCCACCCTAGACGAACTGGCCGATATCAAAACCGCCGTTAGTGAGGCGGTGACCAACGCCATCGTCCATGCCTATCCCGACCGGCTGGGTAAGGTAACCATGCGCCTTCGCCTGTATCAGGATGGTCAGCTGGAAATCCAGGTCAAGGACACCGGTATGGGTATCCCCGATGTGGAGCAGGCCCGCACCCCTCTGTTTACCACCGGGAACGAGGAACGCTCCGGCATGGGCTTCACCATTATGGAGAGCTTTATGGACAAACTTCAAGTGCGCTCTCAGGTGGGTCGAGGCACCACAGTTACCATGCGCAAGCGAATCGCCCGCCGGGCGGGCGTTCCCCGGTGAGAGGGCTGGACGCCCCCTCCCTGTTGGAAGCTGCCCAGGCGGGGGACAACGAGGCCTGTGAGCGCCTGCTGTTGGACAACAGCGGCCTCATTTGGTCTGTAGCCAGACGTTACTATGGCCGGGGTGTGGATCCGGAGGATCTATACCAGCTTGGCTGTCTTGGCTTTCTCAAAGCCATCCGGGGATTCGACACAGAATACGGCACCCAATTTTCAACCTATGCCGTTCCCAAGATCGCCGGAGAAATCCGCCGCTTCCTCCGGGACGATGGGGCAGTCAAGGTCAGTCGCGGTGTAAAGGAACGAGCGGCCCTCATTCGACAGCACCGCCAAAGACTGAGCCAACAGTTGGGGCGGGATCCCACTCTTTCCGAGCTATCAGAGGCCACCAGCCTGGAGCCAGAAGATATCGCAACCTCAGAATCCGCCGTGCTGTCTGTGGCCTCCCTTCAAGAGGAGATGGGTGCAGACGGCTTCTCCCTAGAGTCTGTATTGGGAGACAATGGCATTGAAGACGATTTGGTAGAACGGCTTACCCTGCGTCAAGCCATTGACCAGCTTCCTGAGCGGGAGCGCACGGTTATTCTGCTGCGTTTTTTCAAAAACCTCACCCAGGAACGAGTGTCCCGGATACTTGGCGTCAGCCAAGTGCAAGTTTCCCGCATTGAGCGCCGGGCTGTGCAGCATCTCAGGGAGGCGTTGACAGACTAATTAATCCACCTGTCGCCCTCCAACTATACTATCCACCTGCTAAAGGCCCCGATGGGGCCTTTACAATTTTGCCGCCTCATATTATAATGTGAAAGAAATTCTAACAGAAGCACACCGATGGGGCTGCTGCCCCATGAAGGGAGACGGCACTATGCGACCCAATATCCTGTACATTGTGGTCCCCTGTTATAATGAGGAGGAGGTCCTGTCCGAAACTGCCCGCCGCTTAGGGGCCAAGCTTAGGTCACTGATGTCCACTGGTAAAATCGGTCCCCAAAGCCGCGTTCTATTTGTCAACGACGGTTCTAAAGACGGCACTTGGCAGGAAATTTTGCGCCTTCACAAGGAAAACCATCTGTTTTGTGGGGTAGATCTGTCCCGTAACCGCGGCCATCAGAATGCTCTGCTGGCCGGACTGATGACCGCCCACGAAAAAGCTGACATGGTGATCTCCATGGACGCCGACCTTCAAGACGATGTGGATGCGGTGGACGCCATGGTAGACAAATATCTGGAGGGGGTGGACATCGTGTATGGTGTGCGTTCCTCCCGGAAGAAGGACTCCTTTTTCAAGCGCACCACTGCTGAAGCATTCTACCGGCTGATGAACTGTTTGGGCGCGGAGACAGTATTCAACCACGCTGATTACCGTCTCATGTCTCGCCGGGCGCTGGAGGGTCTGGCTCAATTCAAAGAGGTCAATCTGTTCCTTCGCGGCATAGTCCCCATGATCGGCTATCGCACCGACGTGGTAGAGTATCAGCGGGGAGAACGCTTTGCCGGGGAGAGCAAGTATCCTTTTCACAAAATGTTCTCCTTTGCCATGGAAGGGGTCACCTCGCTGTCTACCAAGCCCATCCGTTACATCGCCGGGCTGGGTTTCTTTATTTTTCTTGTGGCAGCCGCTATGCTGGTATACTCTGTGGTCCGCTGGGCCACGGGAGCCACCATTATGGGTTGGGCCAGCGTAATGTGCTCTGTTTGGGCCATCGGCGGGCTGATCCTGTTGTCCTTGGGGATTATCGGAGAATATGTGGGCAAGCTCTATCTGGAGAGCAAAGGCCGTCCCCGCTTTATTATTCGGGAAATACTAGACGATGACCATGGGCCAATATCCTGAGCCGCCCCACTCTCATCTATTTTAAGAATGGGCAAAATTTTTTAAATTTTTCGCCTGTCGCTTGCATTTTTCCCTCGCAGTGCATACAATAGACACAAAGCGCATAAGACACATCGTTGGACTTGATAAGGAGGAATTTTACCATGGATATCGATTTTGAAAACTTTAAGGATAAGATGGCGGACCTGGCCGTGACTGGTATGGCCAAGGCCAAGGAACTCACTGGCACCGGCGTTGCCAAGGCCAAGGAGTTGACAGAAATTAGCAAATTAAAGGTACAGAATGCAGCGGAGCAAGAGGCCATTCGTAAGGCCTATCTTGAGCTTGGCAAGCTGTACTATGCTGAGCGGGGTTCTGCTCCTGAGGCCGCCTATGCTGGCCAGTGTCAGAAGATTTCCAGTTCCCTGTCCAAGATCGCCTATAACAATGAGCGCATTGCCGACATCAAAGCTGCTGGCAATCTCACCGACGACAGCCAGTCCTCTGACGGTGTCCAGGAGGACCCTTCTGATGCCGATCAGGGTTGCTGGGGAAATTCAGGCTCCTGGAATGACCACACTCAAGAATGATGCCTTATCATAAATATAAACAGACAGGCCCCGCCGCGGGGGAGGTAACACACCGAAGTTACCTCCCCCCCAATTTTTATAGACAGCCCAACGTGACTAAATTGCAAGAAGATTCGACATAAAGGAGGACATTGGATGATGTACGAACTGATACAGGTTTCGGAGCGGAGCTACTACATCCAAAGCCCATCGAAAATCGGACTAGTGCGGTTGGACAGTCAAAACGTTTGCCTGATTGACAGCGGCAATGATAAAGACGCCGGGCGAAAAGTCCGACATTAGTCTGAGATTGAATATGCTCGGCACGGTTCTTCAATGAGATATCAAGCAGTATTTTCACAAAGAAGACCAGACCATCGTCCAATGGTGTTTCAAAAACGCAATGAATAACGGCAAAGTAGAATCCCCTGATGGAATAGTCCTGGTTAAATGGGTCGTATTGCTTTTTGCAGGAATTTGGCCGTCATGAGCATCGCTATGATCCCTATCAAGATGGGCCGCTTCCACATTTTAGAAATGAACAAGCCATATGGTTCTGAAATTAAATATGGTATACGATCGTCCATGCAGAAACGCAAAAAAGACGGCGTAACTATAGTTACGCCGCCCAAATCAGATGGTTTTTATTGACTGCCCCAACTTAGCTTGCCTATATCTCTCTCCGGCCTTCCAGTGCTCGCATCAGCGTAGCGTCATCGGCAAACTCCAGATGACTTCCCACCGGTACTCCATAAGCAAGCCGGGTGGTTCTCACCTCAAATGGCTTGAGCAGTCGGGAGATATACAGCGCGGTGGTCTCTCCCTCCGTATCGGGGTTGGTGGCCATGATAACCTCACGCACATTTCCAGATGCCACCCGCTCCACCAGTTGAGCGATGCGTAAGTCATTTGGCCCCACATGATTCATGGGTGAAATTACCCCATGAAGGACGTGGTACACCCCCTGGTATTCCCGGGAGCGTTCCATAGCCACCACATCCTTAGGGTCCGCCACAACGCAAATAATTCCATGCTCCCGCTTGGAAGAAGCGCACAGCTTGCAGGGCCCATTCCCCTCCGTGAGGTTTTGGCACACTGGACAGCATCCGATGGAGGCTTTGGCATTTAAAATGGCCTGGGCAAATTCCCTGGCCGTCTGTTCCGGCCAATCCAGGATGCAAAAGGCCAGCCGCTGGGCACTTTTACGTCCCACACCAGGCAGTTTGGCAAACTGCCCAACCAGATGTTCCAATGCCGCTGGAAAATACTCCATTCCCTTCTCCTCCATCCTTACCGCCGAGTTAAACGCCTCTCAGTCCCTTGATAACCTGGGGCACATCGTCCGCGCCGTATACAGCTGTACCCGCCACCAGCACATCTGCTCCAGCGGCAATCACCTGGGGCGCGGTGACCAGATCAATACCTCCATCCACTTCCAGATAACATTTGGGATAGTGGCGTTCTATTAACCCACGCACCTCCCGGATTGCCTCTAGCCGGTGAGTCATAAACTTCTGTCCCCCGAAGCCAGGTTCCACTGTCATCACCAGCACCATATCCACCCGCTCCAAGTAAGGCAACACCGCCTTTGGGTCTGTAATCGGCCGCAGGGCGATGGCCCGCTTGACGCCATTGGCCTCCATCGCCCGCAGGGCCTGATCAATGCCCCGAGGTGAGTCCGCTTCCAAGTGAACGGACAGCATGTCTGCCCCAGCCTCACAAAAGGCATCGATCAGGCGGTGGGGCTTTTCCACCATCAGATGGACATCGAGAAACATATCCGTATGCTTTCGAATGGCCTGTACCACCGGGACTCCAATGGTGATGTTGGGCACGAACATACCGTCCATCACGTCCAGATGGAGCCAGTCCGCGCTCTGAACCCGGCGGATCTCCTCTGCCAAATTGCAAAAATTCGCCGAGAGGATGGAAGGAGCCACCTTCACCATATTATTCTCCTCCTTTTTTTGAATCAAGCCGGTCTATGAGCCTGTCCCAGTCAGCGGCAAGGCACACCGGCCAGCCCTTGGCGACATAAGATAAAACACGCGGAGGTTGCTGCCGGACAGCGGTGGGAGGCTCCCCGCGCCCCCACTTGCGCCCACCGCTCAAGGTCCGTGCGGCACCCCGCACCTAATATAGCTACCCGGCGGGATCTTTTCCGCCGGGTAGCAAGCGAACTGCCCATCTAATGGACAAGCTCTCATCCGGTGATAGTACCTGATGGAGGCGTTTCCCTTACTTGATACCCCACCTTTTGCAAAGCATCTAGAATGGTCCGCTTGTGCGTATGGCCGAATGCCTCCAAGGTCACCTTCAACTCCACCCCTGCCTGACGGTTGATGTTGACAAACTGGTTGTGATCCAACTTGATAATATTGCCGTTTTCCCGAGCCACCAATTCAGCAATGCGCAATAACTCACCGGGCCGGTCAGGCAGACGCACCGAGAAGGCAAAAATACGCCCGCGGTTGATCAGTCCGTACTGTACCAGGGAGGAGATAGTGAGCACGTCCATATTTCCGCCGGACAGCACCAGCGCCACATTTTTTCCCTTACAATCCAAGTGTCTGAGTGCGGCGATGGTGAGCAGGCCCGCGTTTTCCACAATCATCTTATGCCGCTCTGTCACATCCAGAAAGGCATCCACCAACTCATCGTCATCAATTGTAATAATCTTATCCACATGTTTTTGGATGTATGGAAAGACCTTGGTTCCCGGCATCTTGACCGCCACACCGTCCGCAATGGTGGACACATTTTCCAGTGTGACCACCCGGCCCGCCTTCAAACTGGCCTTCATCGACGCAGCCCCGGATGGCTCCACGCCAATGACCTGCACCGACGGATTGAGCAATTTGACCAAGGTGGCTAACCCGGCGGCCAACCCGCCTCCTCCAATGGGCACCAGCACCACATCCACATCGGGCAAATCCTGAAATATCTCATAGGCGATGGTGCCCTGTCCGGTGGATACGGTCAAATCGTCAAAGGGGTGGACATAGGTCAGCCCCTGCTCCCGGCTTAACGTGGCGGCCAATGCCGCCGCATCATCAAAGGTCTCTCCATGGAGAATCACCTCCGGCCCATAGTCCTTGGTATTGTTCACCTTCACCAATGGAGTCGTCGTGGGCATCACAATGGTAGCCTTCACCCCGGCGGCCTGGGCAGCATAGGCCACTCCCTGGGCGTGGTTGCCGGCAGAGGCGGTGACCAGCCCCTTGGCCTTCTCCTCCTCATTCAGCATAGAGCATTTAAAATAGGCCCCCCGAATCTTATACGACCCAGTGACCTGCATATTCTCCGGCTTGATGTATACCTGATTGCCGGTGGTCTTAGAGAAGAAGGGGCTGTACATCAGGTCGGTGCGGTAGAGCACACCTTCCAGCATTCTGCCTGCCGCCTTGAAGTCATCTAATGTCATCATAGAAAAGGACTCCTCCGCCTCTCGGTATATGTGAAGTAAAATAATAAACGTAAATATGATTTTGGTATTATACTCCCAGGGATAGGGAAAAGTCAATGGCCGCTCCTCCCTCCCTTTGATCCTTCCCAGTTCATTCCGATCTATTGTTCTGATTTTCTTCCAAAACTCCACTGATGTACAAGATGCACTCGTGAAATTGCCATGGCCATGACATATTGGCATACAGAAGAAAGGGCCCTGCCCTTCCTGTTCTTGACAGTTTCCCTCTATGGGGGTAAAATATTAAGGTGTTTTATCCTATCTTTAGAAAGGAGCCGGTGTCGGTGTCCCATATAAAAAAACACAGCGTACTACCCATTTATTTTGTGGGGGCCACCTGGCTGATATGGGCGTGGCTTGCCCCTTTATACCGGCCCACTCACTATGTCATGGCTGCACTGATGTCTGCCGTTGTCTACTTTGTGGGGAAGACGCTCTTTCCCGACCGGGGCTACCAGGTCCAATCCCAACCCGCCTCCTCCAAGGAGAACCCCCCAAAGGCCGAGTCCCGGACTCAGCAGCCCAAGGTATCCCGTCCTCCTGAAATTGAGGCGCTGCTCAAGGAGCGTGACCGGGCGGTGTCTGAAATGCGCCGGCTCAATGACGCTATTTTAGACCCGACCATCTCCGCCCAAATCGATCGTATGGAGGCCACCGCCGGCAAGATTATCGACACAGTGGTGGAAAAGCCCTCCAAACTGCCTCAAATCCGCAGGTTTATGAACTACTATCTCCCCACCACCCTGAAGCTGCTCAACGCCTATGACCGAATGGATGCCACCGGTGTCTCCGGCGCCAACATCGATGGTACCAAGGGTAAGATTGAGCACGTGCTGGAAACTGTCTGTGCCGCATTTGACAAGCAGCTGGATGCCCTGTACGGTGAGGAAGCCATGGACATCTCCACCGACATCAAGGTCCTGGAAAATCTGCTGGCCCAGGAGGGACTGAGGGGCATGACCTTCGGCTCCAACCCATGATGGAAATAGCAGCCCTTCTTGGCAAAACCTCTAATATGGGCAATGGGCCTACCTGGCGTCCACTGGGGATACAGATTGCCCCAGGGAGGCTCCGCAGCAAGCATTGCGTGCAAGAAAACAGCCATAAAAGCGTCTATGGAGAATGAATATAGGAGGAACCCACATGGATCAAAAAATGGATATGACCCCGGAGCTTACACTGGATCCCTCCGGGACAGCCGCTGCTGCGGCAGCCCCAGTTCCGTCTCTCACCCTGAACAGCTCTGCCACTCCGGCACAGACGGCAAATGAGTCTGTCCAGGATGCTCAGGCAGCGGGGCCGGATGAAAACCAGCTCACTGATGCGGAGCGGAAGATGGTGGATGACTTTGCGGAGAAGATCGATATCAGTGACTCCACCATCGTGCTTCAATACGGTGCCGCCGCTCAAAAGAATATCGCTTCCTTCTCTGAGAATTCCTTAAATAACGTGCGCACCAAGGATTTAGGGGAGGTGGGGCAGGCCCTGTCCTCCCTGGTAGTGGAACTCAAGACCTTTGGCCAGCAGGAGAAAAGCGGCATTCTCGGCTTCTTTCAAAAAAAGAAAAATGAAGCCCTTGCGCTGAAAGCCAGCTATGACAAAGCAGAGGTCAACGTGGACAAAATCGCTTCCATCTTAGAGGGGCATCAGGTTACCTTGATGAAAGATATCGCCATGCTGGACCAGATGTATGATTTAAATACCAAGTATTATAAAGAGCTGACCATGTATATCCTGGCCGGCAAAAAGGCGTTGGATAAGGCCCGTGCCGGAACCTTGGAAAACCTGCGGCAGAAGGCCGCCGAAACCGGCGCTCAAGAGGACGCTCAGGCCTATAACGACTATGCCAATCTGTGCAGCCGTTTTGAGAAAAAGCTCTACGATCTGGAGCTGACACGAATGATTTCTATCCAAATGGGTCCCCAGACCCGGCTCATCCAAAACAATGACACATTGATGCTGGAGAAAATTCAGTCTTCCCTTGTGAATACCATCCCCCTATGGAAGAGCCAAATGGTTCTGGCCTTGGGCCTGGAGCACTCCCGTCAGGCCACCGCAGCCCAATCCGCTGTCACCCGGATGACCAACGAACTGCTGCAAAAGAACGCGGATATGCTGAAGATGGGCACCATCGAGACGGCCAAGGAGGCGGAGCGTTCCGTAGTGGACATTGAAACCCTTCAGCACACCAATCAGCAGCTCATCTCCACCTTGGACGAGGTGATGCAAATTCAGAAGGACGGTGCCCAGAAGCGCAAAGAGGCCGAGTTAGAATTGGGCCGTATTGAAGGGGAACTCAAACAAAAACTGCTGGAGCTGAGAGGCTGATCCGCCTAGACCACCATTCTGGTAGAGCAAGGATTTGAGAAAGGAAGTCTCCCATGGGTGTATTCAAAAAACAATGGGTCGCCTGGTTGGTCACCCTCGTCATGATCGCACTGGCAGTCAGCGTCGGGCAGTTCAAACGTCAGGCCACCCCTCCCCCATCCACCAAACCTAGCCTTGCGCTGCAAACCTATGTCCATGATGACGCTCATGTTCTGTCCTCCTCCACCAAAGAACAGCTGGACCAGTATAACCGTCAGCTGATGGATAACTACGGCGTGGCAGTGGGCGTAGTCACCTGCAACTATGGTAAAGACGATCTGTCCAGCTATGCTTTGAGCTATGCCGAACACATCGGTTTAAGCGGCTATGACATGATCGTGGTACTGGATATCAGCGGAGACAACTATTGGTTGGTTCAGGGCGCCGACCTAGCCTATTCCTTTACCGATGACGACTGCTCTGAATACGCCTACAAGTATCTAGAGCGGGACTTTGCCCGCAGGGATTATAACAGCGCTGTCCTCTCCCTAATTCGCGGGCTATCTGATTGGTATCGCAATTACTACCGGTACGAAGGGAGCTATATAGAAATTGCGGATTTTTTCATCATCATCGCATCGGTCATTATCCTTTTGGCTGTGATAGAAGGTTCTCACCGCCGGCGCTACTTCGGCGGCTTTTACGGTCCCAGCTACGTCTATCGTCCATTTTTCATCTTCCCTCCAAGACCACCTCGTCCCCCTCATTTTGGCCCCATGACCGGCCCGGGCCACCGTTCCGGAGGCCCCTTTGGCGGACCTCCTCCGAGAGGCGGCTTTAGAGGGGGGCGCCCATCGGGTGGAGCGGGACGGTCAGGCAGTTTCTTCGGCGGTTTCTCTGGAGGAGGGCGTCCCGGTGGATTTGGCGGCGGACGCTCCTTCGGAGGCGGGCGTCCCGGCGGATTCGGCAGTGGGCGCTCCTTCGGAGGCGGACGAGGGGGCGGACGGCGCTGAGGCCAAGCACGACCCTAGCTTTCACTTTTCCCGGAAATACTGTGGGGACGGCTGCATAGCTGCCCCCACTTTTTTTATGTTTTTGCCAAAAAGAAGCCCTTTCCCCCCTCTCAAACAAACGTGTTTTGAGAATTTGTAAAAAAGACGAGAAATTGTGGGAAAGTTATGATATACTTTCTCCACAAGACCAAGGATAATGGCCTGGTGGTTTCAGCAATCCACATCGGCTCTCCATTTCCATGGAAGGATTTGAGGAAAACAATGGTTATTGCGGACGTCATTTCCCTGTTGGGCGGATTGGCATTTTTTCTCTATGGAATGTCCCTGATGGGAGACTCTATGAAAAAGGTGGCCGGCAACCGGCTGGAAACCATCCTAAGCCAGCTCACCTCCCACCGCCTCAAGGCCATCGCCTTGGGCGCTGTGGTCACTGCGGTGATCCAGTCCTCCTCCGCCACCTCTGTGATGGCGGTGGGTTTCGTTAATTCCGGCCTGATGAAACTGGGACAAGCCATTGGCATCATTATGGGGGCGAATATCGGCACCACAGTCACGGGCTGGCTTCTGACCCTTGCGGGCATCGAGGAATCCACTGGCTTATTTTCCTCCTCTTCTATGTTTGCCCTAGCCGCCTTTGTTGGTATCGTACTGCATATGTTTGGCAGAGGCAGTGTCAAAAAGAATATCGGCGTACTGCTGATCGCCTTTTCTCTGCTGATGACCGGTATGAAAATGATGAGTGCTGCTGTGGCCCCCCTTCAAGAGAGCCCCCTCTTTTTAAACGCCATCACCATGGTGTCCAACCCCTTGCTGGGGGTGCTTGTCGGCACGCTCTTCACCGCCATTATTCAAAGTAACTCCGCCAGCGTGGGCATTTTACAGGCCCTGGCTGTAACGGGAACCGTCACCTGGGACATGGCGCTCCCTCTGGTTTTGGGCATGAACATCGGCGCGTGTGCCCCGGTGCTGCTGTCCGCCATCACCGCCAACAAGAACGGCCGGCGCACCTCTATTATCTATCTGTACTACAACCTTGTGGGAACAGTGGTATTCATGGCCCTGTTCTATGGCCTCCACGCCATTGTCCAGTTCTCCTTCTTCCAGGACCCCTTGGCCCCCTGGGGAGTTGCCATCATCAACACTGTGTTCAACTTCTCCGCCACTGTGATCCTCACCCCATTTATCGGCGCTCTGGAGCGAATGGCGGTGGCCACCTTCCCCGATTCGGAGGAGGACGAGGAGTTTGAGGAAAACCTGCTGGACGAGCGGTTCCTGGGCTATCCTCCCCTGGCCCTGGAGCAATGCGGCAAGACAGTGGAACGCATGGCCTCTGCTTCGGTTAAAAACCTGGAGCGGGCCATGGAACTGTTTCAGAACTTCAACCCAGAGAAATTTGAAAAAATTATGGCGCGGGAAACTGCGGTGGACCGCTATGAAGACAGGCTGGGCAACTATCTGGTTCGACTCAACAGCCAGGAACTAAGCCAGAGGGAAACCTTGGTCACCTCAGAATATCTTCACTGTCTGACCAATCTGGAGCGGATATCCGACCACGCAGTCAGTTTGGCCCAGCTTGCAGAGGAAGTCCGCAGCAAGGGAATGACCTTTTCCCCCGACGGCCAACGAGATATACGGCGCTGTATTGAAGCAGTGCGGGATATTGTCACCCTGGCCCAGCAGGCTCTTACGGAAGAGAATATGGAGATCGCCCAGCAGGTAGAGCCACTGGAGGAGGTCATCAGCACACTGTTGGAGAGCGTGAAAACCGGTCATATCCGCCGCCTTCAGCGAGGCGAGTGTACCCTGGAAATGGGCTTTGTCTTCAACGACTGCATCAACAATTTTGAGCGTGTGGCCGCCCATTGTTCCAATATTGCCCTGGCAGTGCTTGAGGTGCAAAACAGCGATTTGCAGTTTCACGATTATACCAGGGGCATCCGGCAGGGAGATCAGCCGGAATTTCGCAAGTGGCTGGACTTTTATCAGAAAAAGTATCTCCATCTCCCCAGCCCATCCGGGCAATTGGTTTAATTCTACATTTACCGGCTATTATGATCTCACATAACCGGTGATCCTTTTTGCCACAGTCTCCTATTCTGTTACAATGTTTTAATTTATCCCAATCTTTCCCCAAATGGAGGTGCCCGCCATGCTCTTCTCCAGCAGCGTGTTTCTGCTGCTTTTCCTCCCCGCCGTTCTTCTGTTGTACTACCTTCCTCTGCGCCGGTGGCGGATGGGACAGAATATCCTGCTGTTGATCGCTTCCTTGGTGTTCTATGCCTGGGGAGAGAAATGGTTTGTCCTTGTGATGATGACCGCCATTGTGCTCAATTGGTTGCTGGGTCTGTGGACTGGGGCCCGTCTGTCTAAGGGGCGTTCTACCCGCCTGCCGGTCACGATGGCGGTTGTTTCCAACCTCTCTCTCTTATTCGTATTCAAATACCTCACCTTTGTCCTGGAAAATCTGAATCTGCTCGGAACACAGTTTATCATCCCGGTGATCCAGCTGCCCATAGGCATCTCCTTTTTTACCTTTCAAGCCCTCAGCTACGTGCTGGATATTTCCCAGGGCAACGGTCAGCCCCAGCGCAATTTACTCTATGTAGGGCTGTACGTCTCCTTTTTTCCTCAGCTCATCGCAGGCCCCATCGTCAAGTATGAAACAGTGGCTGAGGAGATTGTCCACCGTCAGGAGAATTGGGCAGATTTTTCCGCAGGAGTATCCCGGTTTGTTGCCGGCCTGTCCAAGAAAGTACTGTTATCCAACCAACTCGCCCTGGTGGCCGACCGCATTCTGAACTATGATCCCATGTCCCTACCCATGGCCACCGCCTGGATTGGTATCCTCTCCTATATGCTTCAACTCTACTTCGACTTTTCCGGCTACTCGGATATGGCCATTGGCCTTGGACGGATGTTTGGCTTTCATTTTCTTGAAAACTTCCGCTATCCCTATGCCGCCACCTCCCTGGCACAGTTTTGGAAGCGGTGGCATATCTCCTTGAACACTTGGTTTCGAGACTACCTTTATATCCCCTTGGGCGGTAACAAAGTTAAACACAAATCACGACTGCTGCTCAACATGAGTTCTGTTTGGATTTTTTCAGCCATCTGGCATGGTGCCAACTGGACCTATCTCGTGTGGGGCATACTGAACTTCGCCCTTCTCATGGCGGAGCGGCTGGTCAGGCTGGAAGGAAAAGCACCCAAGCCCCTGGGCTGCCTATACACCAATTTATGCTTCGCCTTCACCGTCACCATCTTTCGCTTGCCCACGGTGGGGGCAGGAGTTCGATACTGGGGTGCGCTGGTGGGACTTGGCGGCTCGTTGTGGTCGGCGCAGTCGGCTTACTTTCTTCAGGAAAACTGGATATTACTGACAGCTGGTATCCTGTGCGCCTTCCCCATCGTCCCCTGGCTTCGGGCATGCACCCGGGGCTACGGCATGGTGGTGGAGGTGGGGCAAGCCGCACTCACCCTGGCGGCCTTGACCGCAGTGACTGTGCTGATTGCCAGAGGCAGCTACAACCCCTTTATTTACTTTAACTTCTGAGTGGGAGGCCTAGCCCATGAAAACCCCTCATACCCTTACCGCCGTTGTTTTTTTAGCCTTTATCCTTGGCTTTGGAGCCTTTCTCCTTACCGATTCAGCCCGCATTTACGAGGAGATTCGTTCGAGTTGGCAGAGCGCTGACGGCGGTACGGTGTCCCGTTTGGATGCCGTTACCAACGGCTTTGAAAATGCCCTCAACGCCAGTCTGCGCAGAGGCAATCTGGCGGTAGAGCTATATGGTGGATTGCTTCACTTGGCCGGCAAGCGGGTCAGTGAGGATTTGGCCGCTTCTGACTACTCAGTGGCCCGTTTGGACAATGGTGCCCTCACTTTTGTCAATCTAGACCATCAAGTTTTGCCAGACAACAGTCCCACGGTGGATGAGATCACTCACTGGGCCCGCACCCTGGCCCAGGCCGACATTCCCCTGCTATTCATTGCCTATCCAAAAAAAACTCCCCGCACGAACACCGGCTTGCCTCCCTGGCTTGCCGACTGGCCAGTGTTGCGCATGAGCGCCCTGACAAAGAGACTAAAGCAGAATGGGGTAAACGTACTGGATCTGCGAGACTCCTTTGAGGCCATGGGAGACTACAGCCATCTATTCTATCGCACAGACCACCATTGGAACGTTGCCGGTGGATTCTTCGCTTTCCAGGCCATCTGTAATACCCTGCGATCAGACTATGGCATGACGCCAGACCCCTTTTACGAGGACAAAACGAACTACCACAGCACAGTACTGAAAGAGTGGTTTCTAGGCTCTCAAGGCAAACGAGTGGGCACACTGTTTGGAGGGGCAGATGACTTTGAAGTGATCACGCCAGCCTTTGACACCAGCTTTACCTTATCCATTCCCAGCCAAGAAATAGTGCGAAAGGGTCCCATGGAAGATACCATCCTCTTTTCAGAATGGATTGAGGTCAAGGATTACTACAACGGCAACCCTTACCTCTATTATAGCGGCGGCGACTTTGACCTAGTGACCATTGAGAACCATCAAAACTTGGACGGCCCTTCCATTCTGCTGGTGCGGGATTCCATGGCCTGTGCCATTACCCCATTCCTAGCCCTGGACTGTTCCACCCTCACCCTGGTAGATACCCGCTTTTACACCGGTGATGTAGCCCAGCTTGCCCTGGACCTAGAGGTGGACATGGTACAGGTACTGCGTGGCTAAATACCATGAAGCGGCGGCCACCCTGATATAGGGGTGGCCGCCGCTTCATGGTATACCGATATTGACCGTGCATTAGTTGTCAGCGGGTTTGTTTGGTTCCACCGTGTCAAACACGCTCTTAGCGCTGGCCACCAGGCCGGCCAGCCCCTGCAACTCACTGGGGATGATAATCTTAGTGGCACGGCCGTCCGCGGCCTTCTCAAATGCCTCCAGCGCCTTGATCTTAATTACCCCATCCCCAGGCGCCGCCTGGTTGATGAGCTTGATGGCATCGGCGGTAGCCTGTTGCACCTTGAGGATAGCGTCTGCCTCGGCCTCAGCATTCAGAATACGAGCTTGCTTGGCTCCCTCGGCCTGAAGAATGGCGGCCTGCTTGTCAGCATCTGCCCGCAGAATAGCAGACTGCTTCTCGCCTTCCGCCACCAGGATTTGGGACTGTTTCTGACCCTCTGCCTGGAGGATAGCCTCACGGCGTTCACGCTCTGCCTTCATCTGCTTCTCCATGGCGTCCTGGATCTCACGAGGCGGGATGATATTTTTCAGCTCCACCCGGTTGACCTTGATCCCCCATGGGTCGGTAGCCTCGTCCAAGATCGCCCGCATCTGGGTGTTGATGTGGTCGCGGCTGGTGAGGGACTGATCCAGCTCCAAGTCGCCGATGATGTTACGTAAGGTGGTGGCAGTGAGGTTCTCGATGGCGCTCATGGGATACTCCACCCCATAGGTATACAGCTTGGGGTCAGTGATCTGGAAGTAAATGACCGTATCGATCTGCATGGTGACATTGTCCTTGGTGATCACAGGCTGTGGCGCGAAATCCACCACTTGCTCCTTCAGAGAAACGGATTTGGCCACCCGCTCAATAAATGGAATCTTCAGGTGGAGGCCAACGCCCCACACGGCCTGAAACGCGCCCAACCGTTCAATCACCAGGGCCTTGGACTGCTGCACCACCTTGATATTAGCGGCCAAAATGAGCAGTACGATAATAAGCACCACAAGGATGGGGACGGCCACAGTCGCCACCTGCCAGGGGTTTGCTGTTAAGGCAAGCTGTAACATTTGATTTCCTCCTTAAATTATCAATTTTATTTTTATTTAATTGTCATCGCTTCTTTGACTTGCTCTACGTAGACCTTGACTCCCTCAATGCGCAGCACCCGAACCAGGGTTTCGGCGGGAATGACAGCATCGCCATCGCTTCGGGCCGTCCAGGTGATACCGCTGATGGTAACAGTGCCCGTTCCACGCAGGTTATTGATATCCTCTGTGACCAGCGCCTCTCGTCCTATGATGCCATCGGCATTGGTGCGCTGTACCTTATTGTTGAAATGCTTTTTAGCGATTGGGCGCACCACCAGCATACATAGAAAGCTGACAACAATGAACGCAGCCAACTGGAGCCATATTGATCCCCCCAGCAGAGCCACAACCAGTGCGATTAGGGAACCCGCAGCAAACCAAATTGAGGTCAAGCCCACTGTGGCCGCCTCACCAAGGGCAAAGACAATCAGCAGTGCCAACCAGACGATTTCTTGGATCCACTCCATCTCAAGGGGCATTATGCCTCACTCCTTTCTATATCACGTATTCAGTCTACCACATTTCATAGACTTATGGAAGATACTTTTATGGATTTTTGTTGCCAGCCCTTCCATTTTCCATTATACTGTTCTTATCTACCAACATTCCTCCCTCCCTTGTACCATGGCCTCATAGTACACCTTTCACCCGCTCGAAGGTCAAGGGTTTATTCAAAAATATTTGGAAATGGAACGAACGTCATGAATCAATTACTAGATTTTGTCATTCCCGCTCCCATGGGGGCGGAGAGTTTGGTGAGCTATGAGCTCAAAAAATTGGGCCTCACTCATGTGCGCGGGGAAAACGGCCGGGTCCTTTGCAGCGGTACCCCCGCAGATATCCCCAGGATCAACCTCAACCTGCGCACCGGCGCGCGGCTGTTGATCTGCCTGGGCTCCTTTCGGGCTGTCACTTTTGAGGAGCTGTTCCAGGCAGCTACTTCCCTGCCATGGGAAGATTACATCCCTCAGGACGGATGTTTTCCAGTGAAGGGCCACTCCATCTCCTCCCAGCTCCATTCCATTCCATCCTGCCAGTCCATTTTGAAAAAGGCTCTGGCAGTTAGATTAGGGTCGGTGTATGGTTTACAAACCCTACCTGAGACCGGCGCATTATACCAGGTTCAGTTTTCCATTATCAAAGATCAAGTCACCCTCATGCTGGATACCTCCGGCACGAATCTGCACAAGCGGGGCTATCGGGCCCAGGGAACGGCCGCCCCTCTTCGGGAGACCTTGGCCGCCGCTCTGGTCTCCCTATCCCGCTACCGGGGCAAAGATGCCTTTTGCGACCCCTTTTGCGGCTCAGGCACCATCCCCATTGAGGCCGCTCTCGTGGCAAAAAACCGGGCTCCCGGGCTAAACCGTTCTTTCTCCGCCCAACTGTGGAAATGGCTCCCCAGCCGGCTATGGGCCCAGGCCATTGATGAGGCCCGCTCCAAGGAGTTCCACGGACACTATGACATATGGGGCGGTGATATAGATCCCGCCGCCATCAGCCTGGCCCGTCACAACGCTAGTCTGGCCGGGGTGGATGACATCGTCCAATTTGAGGTGGCCTGCGCCACACGCTTCCATCGGGGGGAATCCCGAGGCCGGGTAATCACCAACCCTCCATATGGAGAGCGGCTGATGGAGCGTCAAGAAGCGGAGGCTCTCTATCGGGCCTTTGGCCGTGCGGCAAAGGGTCTGTCATCGGGTTGGCAGATCGGCGTATTATCCTCTCATACCGAGTTTGAACGGGCCTTTGGCCGCCCCGCTGATAAAAAACGTAAACTTTACAATGGCATGCTCAAATGCGACTTCTTCCTGTACAACACACCCTGAAGCCTGGCCAGCAAACAAATCGGAGGTGAATAGCATGCGGCATCTCTTTATCATCAATCCCGTTGCCGGCAAAGGCAGGGGCAGACAGTGGCTGGAGCAGTCTATCCGCACCTTGGACATCCCCTGGGAGATTGCCTATACCCAGGGCGCTGACCACGGACTACGTCTTGCCCGGGAGGCGGCTTTGAGCGGCCGCCCGGTGCGCATTTATGCCTGCGGTGGAGACGGCACCCTCAACGAGGTGGTTAACGGTGCCGCGGGCTTTGACAATGCAGCAGTGACCAACATCCCTATGGGCACCGGCAATGACTTTTTGCGGCTCTTTGGCAAAAAGTCCAAGGCTCGGTTTCAAGATCTGGCCGCCCTGTCCTCTGGTCCCCAGACTGCCTTAGATCTCATCAACTGCAATGGCCGGCTGGGAATTAATATCGCCTGTACCGGGCTAGATGCCAGAATTGCCGCTGATGTCCACCGCTATAAATCTATCCCCCTGGTCCGCGGCATGGGAGCCTATATCCTGTCCCTGATGGTCAATGTGTTATTCAAAGGGATCACCTGTCCCACCGTGGTGGATGTAGGCGGCCTTCACTACGAAGGAGAGACGGTGCTCATCTGCGTATGCAGCGGTCGATACTACGGCGGCGGCTTTATGCCTGTTGGAGACAATATGCCGGACGACGGACAGCTGGAAGTACTAGTAGTGCCTAAAGTCAAGCTGCTCCCCTTCCTTCGTATGGTAGGCCTGTATGCCAAAGGGCGGTATCTGGAGCTTCCAGATCATATCTGGCCCTACCGGGAAAACCGTGTGACCATCCGCTCCCATCGGGAGCTGGTCACTGTGGTGGATGGAGAGGTAATGCGCAGCCAAAAGTTTGTCATTGGCCTGTCGCAAAAAAAAGTGAATTTCTTCTATCCCCCTGACCTGCAATATTAGCAGCCTTGTCAATCAGCTCCGTTGTGGAATTAGCACTCCACAGGCTTGATTGTGAACGAAACATGAATTTTTTGGAATCAACCCCTATTTTTTTGAAAATGGGGGTTGATTTTTTCCATTAAACAGGGTATCATCATACTCGTGGTTAGCACTCCACAAAAAAGAGTGCTAACCCGATAACAGCTCGGCTATCCCATCGTGTACAAATTCAATGATTATATCAAGGAGGAACCCTATTATGAATCTGAAACCTCTCTCTGACCGCGTCATTCTCAAGGCGGTGGAGGCTCAGGAGACCACCAAGGGCGGGATCATCCTCACCTCCAGCGCCAAGGAGAAGCCTGAGATGGCTGAAGTGGTGGCTGTGGGTCCCGGCGGCGTCGTGGATGGCAAGGAAGTCGTCATGACCGTCAAGGTAGGCGATAAAGTGCTCACCAGTAAGTACTCAGGCACAGAGGTCAAGGTGGACGGCGAGGAGTACACCATTGTCCGCCAAAATGATATCCTGGCCATCGTAGAGTAAACCAGTTCATTCATCCCATTTTTATATTGGAGGTAATATATCATGTCTAAGCTCATCTGCTATGGTGAGGAAGCCCGCCACGCCCTAGAGCGGGGCGTCAACCAGCTGGCCGACACCGTCAAGATTACCATGGGCCCCAAGGGACGCAACGTGGTGCTGGATAAAAAGTTCGGCATTCCTCTGATCACTAATGACGGTGTGACCATCGCCAAGGAGATCCAGCTGGAGGATCCCTTTGAGAACATGGGTGCTCAGATCGTCAAAGAGGTGTCCACCAAGACCAACGATGTGGCCGGCGATGGCACCACAACTGCCACCCTGCTGGCCCAGGCCATCATCCGGGAGGGCTTGAAGAATCTGGCTGCCGGCGCAAATCCGATGGTGATGAAGAAGGGCATCGCCAAGGCTACCACTGCCGCCATTGAGGAGATTAAGAAGAACTCCAAGCCCGTCTCCGGCACCTCCGATATCACACGGGTGGGCGCTATCTCCTCCGGCGATGACGCCATCGGTGCTCTGATTGCTGAGGCCATGGAGAAGGTAAGTCACGACGGAGTCATCACTGTAGAGGAGTCCAAGACCGCTGACACCTACTCCGAAGTGGTGGAGGGCATGCAGCTGGACCGCGGCTATGTCACTCCCTATATGGTCACCGATACGGAGAAGATGGAAGCCATTCTAGATGATGCGCTCATCCTTCTCACCGACAAAAAGATCTCCTCTATCCAGGACTTGCTGCCCATCCTGGAGCAGGTGGTTCAAACCGGCAAAAAGCTGCTCATCGTGGCTGAAGACGTGGAGGGCGATGCGCTGTCCACCCTTCTGGTCAATAAGCTGCGCGGCACTCTGAACGTCTGCTGCATCAAGGCCCCCGGCTTTGGCGACCGGCGCAAGGAAATGCTGGAGGACATTGCTGTCCTCACCGGCGGCACCGTTATCTCCTCCGATCTGGGCATGGATGTCAAAGAGGCTACCATGGACATGCTGGGTACCGCCCGCCAGATCAAGGTCCAGAAGGAAAATACCATCATCGTAGACGGCAATGGAGCCTCTGACGCCATCGCCGCCCGGGTAGCTCAGATCCGCACTGCCATTGAGACCACCACCTCCGACTACGACCGCGAGAAGCTCCAGGAGCGGCTTGCCAAGCTGGCCGGCGGTGTCGCCATCATTCGGGTGGGCGCTGCCACAGAGACCGAAATGAAGGAGAAGAAGCTACGCATTGAGGACGCTCTGAATGCCACCCGCGCCGCGGTAGAAGAAGGCATTGTGGCCGGTGGCGGCACTGCCTATGTAAATGCCATCACCGCTGTGGAAGCCCTTCTGTCCCAGAGTGAGGGAGATGAAAAGACCGGCGTACAAATCATCGCCAGCGCTCTTGCCGAACCCATGAAGCAAATTGCAGCCAACGCCGGCATCGACGGCTCCGTGGTGCTGTCCAAGGTTATGGAGTCCAACAAGAAGGGCTATGGTTTTGACGCCTATAAGGAAGAATACTGCGACATGATCTCCTCCGGCATTGTGGACCCAACCAAGGTGACTCGTTCCGCCCTGGAAAACGCTGCGTCCGTTGCCTCAGTACTGCTCACCACCGAGTCTCTGGTGGCTGATAAGCCTGAGCCCCCTGCCCCCATGCCCGCTGGAGCCCCTGACATGGGCGGTATGTACTAAGCCAAATTCCCACCTGACGCTTATCGGCTTTCACAGGCCGGCAAGCCCATTGGGCATCTACAAAAATAAAAGCCCCCACCTGTATAAAAAATCCCCCGGCCATAGCCGGGGGATTTTTTATTATCTTGTCACAGCTCCAGCCACTGTTTCAACCCCCATAAATCCTGTGCGATATGCACATGGGGATAGTGCGCAAAATCCGTGGCAGGGGTGGTACCATTTAGGACCGCACAAAAGTCTAATCCTCCCCCCTGGGCAGTGGCTGCGTCAATGACAGTGTCCCCGCAAAACAGCGTTTCTGTCCGATCTAGCCCCAGCTTCTCCAGGGCAAACTCCATCCCTTCCGGGTCAGGCTTGGCCCTGGATACATCCTCGCCGCCCACCACCAAATCAACCAAGCGCTCCAACTCCCGGTAGACCAAAATCCGTTGGATGGTCTGTCTTGGCTTGGTGGATACAATGGCCACCTGAACTCCCTGCTCCTTAAGGGCAACCAGCAGCTCCTCCGTGCCGGGAAAAAGCCGGGTCCCCTCAATCATCAACTTGCGTCCGGCTCCGGTTGCCTTTATCCCCACCTGGTGCTGAAAGTGGGAAAAAAATGCCCGCTGACGTTCCGGATCATGGTCTCCAGTGAGGAGAGCATAGCCATCCTCCAAGGTCATTCCCACAGTATGGCGCACCTGTTCCTCCGTGGGCGGAGGCCAACCCAGCGCTTCCATCCCCTTTCGATAGCCCTCCGCTATCGCCAGGGTGGAGTCTGCCAGGGTATAGTCAAAATCAAATAAAACGCCTCGATACTCCATGTCGGTTCCTTTCCATGCCATTGCCGTTATCAGTATGATCGCTCTATGATACCACAGGAGAGCCCAAGATTCAATGCTCTGCCTGTTCCAGCAAATTGGCTGCCCCATAGCGCAGACAGCGGTACAGCCGCTGCCTGCCCCGCTTCAACGTCCGGGACACGGTGGATTTATTCACGCCGAACTGATTGGCGATGTCCTCCATGGTCATATTCTTTCCATAATACAAGAACATGTACTCTCGTTGACGCTGGGTAATATCCTGACGCAGGGCATGGGTCAGATTCCGTTTCAGCCGGTTGAGCTGATCATGGTTATCCTCCGCCATCAGATTGGTGTAAACCGCCAAATCCACCATGCCAAACGTGTTGTCATAAGAAATGGTCTGCATCTGTTATGTCCTCCTTTTCTCCGCTCATTGAATCCCTGACTGATGTTCTGTAGAATTGAGGGTAAATTTTTGGCAATATCCCTCCAAATGCCTGTACACTGCCCGGGTCTCCCGATACATCGCCCGCAGGGGGCGGATCCGTCCGGCCAGCTGCAAACGCCGCTGCTCATCCCCCTCCTGCCGTTGGACCCGCTCCAACTGGACAATGCGCTCCCGCAGCAGAGCCGATGACCGGTCGTACTCTAATGATAGCTCATACAATGTCATACCCTCTCAATTCCGCCTCCCCACCCAGTTTTGGCAGGTCTCCCCACCCGTCTAAGCCGATGTGCAAAATATCCTTTGGCATAGCTGGCCAAACAATCCTCGCAAACCGTGCTTCCCTCCAGCTCAAAATAGGGCTCCCCAGGATACAGTTCCCCTGCGCACATAGCGCAGTGCAATACCCAAACCCCTTTTATCTTCCATCCAATCGTCATTCTCCCACTCCATTTCCCTTGCTTTTTTTCGAAAAACTGTTGACAAGCCCATCCCACACTGTTATAATAATTTTCGTTCTGAGTATAGAGGCTTTGTGCTGGTGTAGCTCAGCCGGTAGAGCAGCTGATTTGTAATCAGCAGGTCGGGGGTTCGAATCCGTCCACCAGCTCCACCTTTCTTTCCTCACTCAGTCAATACGGAGGAGTACCCAAGTGGCCAAAGGGGACAGACTGTAAATCTGCTGGCTTCGCCTTCGATGGTTCGAATCCATCCTCCTCCACCAACTGTGTAAGGGCAGGTGCTGCGGCATCTGCTCTTCATTCGTTTCCTTTATATCCTGACCAAGGAGGCACATCCTTCTTTCCAGCACAGCAACTCCTACCATTTCATATTTCCTCACCTCATTCTTCCCTCGCAATCGCAATATAGAACATTTGTTCTTCTTTGCTTCACTTTACCATTCCTGTTGACAGAAGTCAATAAATGTTCTTTAATTTATCTCATTCAATTTTTAAGAAAAGACCCTAAAATGGGACATGTTCCAGTTGACAATTGCACATATTATCTAGGAAATCCCGCCTCCACAGCGGCCTGTCCACTTTAGGGTTGCCTTACATGCTTTGGAGGAATAGCCCGGAATATCATGCCAAGGAGGACATCATGAAAAAGCACACTACCTTTGGGTTGCTGGGTCTTGCTGCCGCAGGGGTGGCCGGAAGCTGGGCTGCTCTTGGCAACTATCTCTATCACCGCTCCTCTGCCGCTATGCGCCATTCCCCTGCCAGCACCCAAGATGAAGGCAGACTTTGGGCCCGGCGCAAGGAAGGCTTTCGGGAAGCCACCATCCAGGCACCAGATGGGGCTGCCCTCTGGGCTGCCTATGTCCCCAGCCCTTCCAATATCCATCGGTGGGCCCTATGTGTACATGGCTATGGCCAGAGCTATGAGGCTATCGGGGCCATTGGTTCGCACTACCATCAAGCCGGGTGGCATGTACTCATGCCCGACCAGCGTGCCCATGGCCAAAGTGAGGGAGACCATGTTGGCTGGGGCTATGAGGAGCGGCTGGATTTATTGGGCTGGATCAACTGGGTCCTTCGCCGGGATAAGCAGGCAGAAATCCTCCTTCACGGCGTGTCCATGGGGGCAGCCACCGTACTCATGGCCACCGGCGGCCCACTCCCCCACCAGGTCAAAGCCGCTGTTTCTGATTGCTCCTACACCTCTATTGAAGCGGAAATGCGTCACATTCTGGCTCGTTCCAAACATGAACTGGACATCACTCCCATCCTTCCCGCCGGCATTCTATTTGCTGCCCTGCGTCAGACAACGCTGCGTCGTTCCGGGCTGGATTTACGGGTGGCGGCTCCCATCCAAGCGGTGGCCCACTCCAAAACCCCCACCCTGTTCATCCACGGCGTAGACGACAACTTTGTTCCCGCCTCCATGATGGGCAAGCTGTATCAAGCTGCCCGCTGTCCAAAGAGCTTTTTATGGATGCCTGGAGCCGGTCATGCCGAATCAGCACGGTCAAACCCCTCCCTCTACTGGGCCTTTGTCTCCACCTTCCTGCAAGACTATATGGAAGGCGCCCTATCACAGGAAAATGCCCTGTGAGCTATGCTCACAGGGCATTTTAATCTCCTTTTCTTTCCCGAGGAACACTACTGACCGCAGGCGCCAATCAACTCCCCAGCATAGGGAAGCTCCAAAATGGCGTCACATAACGTATGCCATTCCTCTAACTTATGGTTTTTCCGAGCGTAATAGCAGTTGGCCAACACCTCATAATTGAGTGTGACTGTACGCATTTGCTGGTAGCTGGCCGGTAACAGTTGAATCAAATCATACCAGTGCTCCTTGTCCCTTCCCTCCATATAGCGCAGCCGCACTTGCTCCAAGTAGCCCACATACCGCTTAAATCCCTCCAGCGAGGCGGCGGTCATATGATCGGTGGAAAAGTCCGATATCTCAATTGGTCTGGCGTGAATTTTATGCATGGTGGAGGTAGAGGAAGCCACCGTCCCTACCTTATAGGTATCAAACTCCTTCCACCAGTACAGCGGAGCGGTGATATCCATTGACACAAAAATCTGCCGAAGAAACTTCCTATGGTCGGTGCCCGCGGAGCAAAGGCGCACCGCCAAAGATAAATCGTTCTCCCCCAACACATACTCTCCCTGCTGGTTATAGGCACTGTCCATTCTATCCCAACTGTTCATGGGGTTGCGAGCCCCCCGGATGGCATTTTCCAAATTCATCACACTGACCCGCTCTACACGCAGCATCATCCTCACTCCTGTCTCAGTCCTTAGCCTGTATTCTACCAAAAACCGCCGGCTGGCACAATACAGACCGGCGGTTTTATATGTTTGAATGATCCTAGGAAGTAGAGATATATGTGCCCATGATATAGCCGGTAACTTCTATCCCATCCGTTCCGGAGTAGGAAATCTGATACCAACCTGCCCCGGCATCCGCCAGAACCTTGATCCCGTTTCCATTTGTCAGGCTGGCCACCACCTCATGGCTGGTACCTGGGCCGCTGCGTACTCGCAGGCCGGAACCGGCGCCTACCACAGTTCCCTCACTACCCACAGTCACCTCTTGGCTGGATGGGGTGGTCTCCGCTGGCGGCGTGGGGGACGGACTGCTTTCCGCCCGGTTGATGGGTCGGCAATAGACCTGGCATTGTCTGCTGATTCCACCGGCAGTGGCAGTGATCACCACACCGTGGAGGGTGCCGCTGTCATTTACATTGGTGACCAACCCTGTACTGCTTACGGTGGCATACCGATTATCCGAGGAGGACCACGTCACCGCTCCATTCCAGTCAGAAGGTGTAAAGGCGGCCGTCATCTGGAAGGTTTCCCCAACATACTGCAAGGTAAAATCAGTCCGGTTTAGGGTAAAGCCCGCCAGCCCCGTCACTGTCGGCGAGATAGATGGGGTCACATTTTGGCTAGGCGCCACTTCCCCGGTGGGCACATCACTGCTGTCCGTCGGGTTAGGGGACTGCTGGATGGGCTGATTGCTTTGTGTCGGCTGGGATGTCACCGGCAGGGATGACTGGACTGCGTTGGGATCATTTCCCCGATCATTGTGGCTACGAAGCCGGGGATAAATCAAGGTAAAAAGAATAACCAAGGCCGCAATGATGATAATCAGGGAACACAGAAATGTGATCAATCTGGGCCAATTTATCTCCGAATTTCTCCCGCTGGACAGCCGCTTTCCACCTCTGACCGGATCATCATCCTCCCACTCATCATTAAACATATCCTGACCATCAAAGATATAGCCATCCTCCTCTTCTTCCCTGATATCCGCCTCAATGGTGGATAAGAGAAATGCCCTTTGAATATCATTTTGCTCACCACAAAAAGGGCACTTTCGATAGGTTACGCTATAATCCTGTCCACAACTCTCACATTGTATCAACTGGTCATGAGGGACTTTTGTGGGCATAGGAGAATTCCTCCAATCTGATTATTTCGTCAAAATACCACATAATATAACACTTCATATTTTACACAGTTTGCGCAGTTTCGTCAATCCCTTTTGTTGTTATGTACACCCTTTCCATACGCCATCGCTTATTTTTCCTCCCTTTTCTCTTTCGTGTTAATAATGCTTCTAAAATTTTTCAGTTTGTCATTATGACGGAATGAACGCAACATAGGGGGCGTTCCTGCAGGAACGTCCCCTATGATTCACAAGGATTTTTGGTGCTTTTTATTGAAAACCCAAGTCAGAATGCCACATATTATAATTCCAATCCCATATGGGATGCAATATACAAACGCAACACTTGGCGGGGCGCTGTAGCCTGCGTATCGCCCGCCCCACTGGAGCGTACAGTAGTTGTACGCCACCATAGCACACATGACATTTGAGAGCAAGATTGTAAGCGCGGCAAAAAGATAGGTCAAGTACTCATACTTCTTCATTACAAATACCTCCTGGATTTATTTCTTTTTGAAAATTAGAATAATACCCAATAGCATGAGCAGCGCAAACAAAGTAATGAGGATTCCCGTTCCGTTCAGAGTAATCATGGATGATGCATTGATCTGGTCAACAGACGACGGGTGCATAACTGTTAAAATACCAAACAGGGTGAGGCAAACAGCACCTATCAAACAAAAGAAAATGCCAATTTTGCTCTCTCCTGCTTTACTGGAAGTTAAATCCTCGGTCTCCTTTGTTGAATTTTTGGAAGCACTTCCAGCCTGATTTTTGGTAAGCTCATCGATTGTAACTTGAAAATATTCACTTAAAGCTTTAAGTTTGTCTAATTCTGGGGTTGACATCCCCGTTTCCCATTTTGATATTGCTTGTCTTGAAACGCCGATTTTTTCTGCGAGCTGTTCTTGGGATAACCCACCTTTTCGCCTGAGCGTATATATTTTTTCAGACAACATGTAATTTACCTCCTTACTCAAACTATACCGCGATTCCCCGTGGCACTCTATCAACTACCCTTGAAACTTCCGCAACTAGCGGTTGCATTACAATAATTTGTGGAAAATTCATTTATTATTATCATACCTTACTCTACTCTTACGCCCGTTGCAAATGTTTCTAGAGTTCGTGAAGTCGCCGGAGTTTTCGTGCATCAACACGAAAGAGAAAAGGGACTTTTTTTCTTGCAGCTTTGCCCCATACGCATTATAATAGTATTTGTAAAATAGACAGAAATGGAGTGTGCCTGCCATGTCCCATCCCATGACCCCTGCCGCCGTCCATAAACAGTATGACGAGGGAATGACCGCCTTTCGCCGCCAGCTTTCCGACCCTGGCGCCCGGGTGGCCTTTGGCCGGGAGGCCGATGGCTTCATGCGGGAGTGTGCCTGTGGACTGTGGCGCACCGACCGTGGGCTGACCCCTCTTCATGTGGAATATTTTAACGCCATCTATGCAAAGGGCAACCCTGTTCCCACCGCGCTGTACTGGGAACTGGCCGCCTCAGTGGAAGGCTACCCCGGCTTTACCCTACCCGGCTTCTTTCGCCGGATGGTACAGGCGGATCTGGAGCGGGGCAAAAGCCAGAGCCGCCGGTTTGTGGACACCTTCACACTCATGCTGCTTCTGTTTGCCGCTGTGGACGGCAAGGTCAGCGAGGCCGAAGCCGGCTTTGTCAACTCCTGCGCCAGTTCATTATCCTCTTACTGTGACCATGCCGGGGTCGCTGGGGGCCAGTCCAATCTGGACGTGAGTGAATTCGTAGCCCGCCGCACCGATGGCTCTCCCATCAAGACCGGTCGCCCGGAGGATGGGCCCATCTCTCCCGCCTCTGCCCCGCAGCCTCAGAACGAAGCAGCCCAGGCCCCCGGTCAGTCTCAGCCCACACTGGACGAATTGCTGGCCCAGTTGGACGGGCTGTGCGGTTTGGAAAAGGTAAAGAAAGACGTAAAGGGCCTCATCAATCTGGTCAAGGTCCGTAAGCTGCGTCAAGCGGCGGAACTTCCCATCCCTCCCATGTCCCTCCACCTGGTCTTTATGGGCAATCCCGGCACCGGGAAAACCACGGTGGCCCGTCTGCTGGCCAAAATCTACCATGCCATTGGTGTGCTGTCAAGGGGCCAGCTGATCGAGGTAGATCGCTCGGGTCTGGTGGCCGGCTTTGTGGGACAAACCGCCCTCAAAGCGCAAGAGGTGATTGAGAAAGCCATCGGGGGCGTTCTGTTTATTGATGAGGCATACGCACTCACTAACCAAGATTCTCCCAACGACTTCGGGCAGGAGGCGGTGGAGGTGCTGTTGAAGGGCATGGAAGACCACCGAAATCATCTGATCGTCATTGTAGCGGGCTACACCGATCTTATGACTGATTTCATCCGCTCCAACCCTGGTCTGGAAAGCCGGTTCAATAAGTATATTCACTTTGAAGATTACGACGGCGGCCAACTTGCAGATATCTTCCGCTCCATGTGTCAGGCAAACGGATATCGTCTGGAGGCAGAGGCTGACAGCGCCGTGGTGGAAGCCTTCCAAACGATGTATGCCCATCGGGATGAGAACTTTGGCAATGCCCGGGATGTGCGCAACATATTTGAGGCTTCCGTAGCCCGCCAAGCCAATCGTCTGGCTGCCATAGACACCCCCTCCAAGGAAGATCTCATGTCCTTGACTATAGCGGACCTGGATTTGGAGGAGGAAGTCCCCTCTGAAAAAAATGAAAGTTAGCTCTTGCCTTCGCCGGGAAATTGTAGTATAATTCTCTCATATTTGCCGGTGTGTTGGAATTGGTAGACGAGGCGGACTCAAAATCCGTTGCCAGCGATGGCGTGTGGGTTCGAGTCCCACCACCGGCACCATGGCGAGTGTTCTTACAGCATTTGAAAGGCTGTAAGAACACTCGCTTTTTATACAGCGAGTTCACAGGGGGCGTAGTTGACAACTACGCCTTTTCTTGTATTTACGGACACTTCCGGGATCGGCAGGGGCAGTACCGTTGGAATCTCAATCGTTCCGACGCAGTTATAGTGGATGCGAAGCCGCTGCTCCCATACGCCGTCGATCTTCTCAGCATTGAACACTTCAATCTTCTCAACCAGTTCGTTCAGCATCCGGGGCGTCAGTTTTCGCGCCCTGGTGTACTTGCGGACAAGACCGATAAACATATCCGTTGTCATGGAACGGCTGCTCTGCTTCTCTATCTCGGAGCGGAGCTTTTTTATTTTCTCCGCCAGTTCCTTTTGCTCGTCCTCATACCGCCGGGACATTTTTGCGAAGCGATCATCGGAGAGCTTGCCGGAAACATTGTCCTCATAGATGCGCTCAAAAAGGCCGTCCAATTCTTCATCACGGGCAAGGAGCGTTTTCAGCTCTTTTTCCTTTAGCTTGCGGTCTGTCTGTTCCGCCTGCTGGGAATGACCAATTACCGCTTTTACAAATTCGTCCTCATAGAGGCTGGCGAATTTCGTTAAGCGCCGTATCTCTCCCAGCACTACTTCCTCCAGGAAGTCTACGCGGACATAATGGGTAGAGGTGCAGGTGCCGCGATTGCCCTTGTAGTTGGAGCAGTTGAAATACTTGATCTCCGGATTGCCCTGATTGAAGTGAAAGTGAAGGTTACTGCCGCAATCGGCGCAGACCAACAGGCCGGAAAACATATTGTGTTCTCCATTGTTGGTGCGGCGCTTACGGATTTTGCCCCGCTTCTGCTGCACCTGCTCATACACAGCACGCTCGATGATCGCCTCATGGACGTCCTGGAACACCACCCAATTCTCACGGTCATTGTCGATTCGCTTCTTATTCTTGTAGGATTTGGAATAAGTTTTGAAATTGAGAATGTCACCACAGTATTCCTGCAGGGAGAGAATTTTGGTTATTGTGGAGCTGTTCCACTTGGTAGGCGGCTGCTGTTTGCCCTTGCCGGGGCGTTTGATGCCCTTCGTGAGCCAGTAGGCTCGCGGGGTCAGGACATCGTCCTTTTCAAGCTGGGCGGCAATCTGCTCTGTTCCGAACCCCTCCAAAGTCATGCTGTAAACGCGGCGCACAACCTGGGCTGCCTCGTCATCCACGATCCAATGCTTCGGATCATTCGGGTCCTTGATGTAACCATATGGAGGCTGGCCCATCGGCTCACCGGCATTGCCCTTGATCTTATTGCTGATGCGCCGCTTTTTGCTGATATCGCGGGCATACCACTCGTTGAACAGGTTGCGGATCGGGGCAAGCTCATTTTCGCCCTCCGCCGTGTCGATGTTATCCGAAACGGCCACCAGGCGAATATCATGGTCCGGGAAAAATTCTTCCGTCAGCCGTCCGACCTCAATGTAGTTTCGCCCCAGGCGGGAAAGGTCTTTGACAAAGACGGCGGCGGCTTTTCCCTGTTCCAACTGGCGGATCATTTCTACAAAACCAGGGCGGTCCATCGTCACGCCGGAAATGCCGTCATCCAGGAAATGAACCAGATTTGTGTAGCCTTTTTCCTTTGCGACTTTGGCAAGCAGCTTCTTTTGATTGCCGATGCTGTAGCTTTCGCCTTCAAGATTATCGTCACGGGAAAGTCTTTCATAGAGAAAGGCGGTCACGTCACGGGATTTTTTGTTATTCGGCTGTTTCATAAGTCCTCCTTCCGTCAAGGCAGTCGAATAGCAAATATACTTGTACGAACACATTATACCGCCATTTGCTGCCTCTGTCAGCCGGGTTTGAAAGCTATTTACAGCTTTTCACTCTCGGACTTCATCAGGCGAAGGAGAACGCTGCCCAGGGTATCCGGGCTTTCCTTTTTGAAAACCGGCTCAACAACGAACGACCGATTGCCAATGTGATAGGTCGTTTTTGTATTTATAGGATTTTTCTCTGGCCTGTTGATCTTGCCGGGATTTGTAGCTTTATCTTGCATGATAAAATCCCCTTTCAGAAAGATAGCAATGAAAGAGGCAAAACGGACGGCTGCTGGCACAGCTCCACGGGAGTCTCACCCCGGCCCATACTGATGGGTGCGGCGCACAATGCTTTGTGGGCGTTCAATGCGCGAGTATCTTTGACCCTATTCGTGTGTCATCGCCCGCAAGCTGCCACGCTTGCTTTGCGGTCTGGTGCTGTTCGCTCGCCCGTTGCAGTGGTCCCGTCCTGCGGACTTGAAACAAGGTCATGGCGCACCGGCCGTATGGCTCGGCACAAACAGGAATGTATCCGTTTGCCTTATACTGCGGCGTTGGCCTCCCAACGGGCTTTCTTTGTCAAGGTGCTGCCTTCGGCCACGAAAGAGAGAAACAGGGAAAGGGTAAGCTGTTTCCGCTTTCAGACCGGGCTTGTCAGCTCATGCTGACAATGGAATGAATGAGCTTGATCTCCAATCGGCGCTTCATGTACTCGTCCACCCGAACATGGGGCTGACCGTCAGGATCGTAAAGCGTCCGCGTGCAGAGCTTATTGATATAGCCCTCATAATACCGGAGTACCTGATCCACAGCCTGAGAGTCCCCGTCACGGGCGGCGTCGATCACCGAAAGAGGAAGAAGCTCCTTGCCCTTGTAAGTGGGTTTCTTCATACCTTCAACCTCCCTTCGGCATGAGTGCGGCCAACTTGATCCGCA
>CAKNZJ010000266.1 GCA_932222125.1 uncultured Clostridia bacterium
AATCTGTGGGACTTTTGTTGCGGCAATCCCGGAAGTTTGATTGCCTATCAGCGAATATATGCTGAACATGGAGGGGAGTGAGAACGGGAGCAACAGCCGCGCAACCGCTATTCCCCAAAGCGCCAGGAAAGTCTTTTTGGGTAGCAAGCTGATTGCCAAGGCACGTATGATGGTGATTGCCAAAATCATCACGGCCCCCGCAAAGCTCATTTGCAACAGGTTCATACGCAACACCTCACTCCAAATCACCGACAATCTGTTTCAGCTTTTCGATTTGCTCGGCGCTTAACTTTTTTCGTCCCAGCAAAGCCGCGAACAGCTTGTCGGCAGAGCCGTCATATACCCTGTCAATCAGCTCGTTTGTTTCCGCCTCCTGTACTTCCGCCTGCGGCACAAGCGCATGACACATGAAACCGGGTTCGGAGCGTTCAATCGCCCCTTTCTTGATGCAACGCTTAATCAGGGTGTAGGTAGTATTTACATTCCAGCCCAATTCCTCGGTCAGCAATTTGGCGATATGTTTTGCGGGAACATCGCCATCGCGCCAAAGGACAGACATCACTTTCAGTTCAGAAGCAAACAGCTTAATGTCCATTTGGTAACACCTCCTTTTTAAGACTGTGGTAGTGGCCACGCTCATATACTACCACAGTCTTAATCTCTTGTCAATACTACTTTGGTCTTAAAAATAAAATTTGGATAAACCTTGTGAATGGTTATCACACGCTAAAAGCACCTACTCCATTTTTGCACTGTTTCCGGGGAATGTGCTAAACGGCAAGCCACGTCGCCTTATAAGAAACTGGTGCGGCTTATCTTCGCTCTGGAGATCCAAACAGCCTTATTGCCCAGCGATCTGATTCCTCTCAATAGCTATCCGGGGTCCTCCTGGACCTCTGCTTTGCTATACCCTTTTTGAATTATCTAACTTTTTCCACCGTCCTTCATTTTGGCGGGGGTGACTTCTAATAGTTAATCTTTCCTGCAAAGATGGTTTCAGAGAATTTTTTCCACCTTGTCTTCAGCTCTAATGCTCCATATACTTTTTCAGCCTCTTGACCGCATGTTAACAAGGTCGTTTCTGGCCCCTGTTTTTATATCTGTACCACCTTCCCTTTTTTATTGTGGCTGGTACCATCCAGTAGGGAAGATTCCGTGTACAGGTGTATGTGGACAAGGCGCAAGACGGGCTTGTTCTGGAGTCCTCACACAGTTGTAGCTCCGTCTGCGGTGAGCGTGGGTTTGGGCATGACCCACAGCTCCATATAAGCTACATCTTCCGTGGTCCGATAATACTTTTCAGCCGAAAACGGCTCGGTCGTGAGACTGTGCTGCGGAAGCCATGTGCCAAAGAGATACCGGCTGGCCTGGTTCAGAGCAACGGTCACCAGCGTCTCGAAATCTTCTGCTTCCACTTTACAGACGGCATACTCGCCAGCGGGCAGCTCCCGCAGAACCATGCCGTCCGGAAGCGGGCCGGGACCACTTTTCGCCAATCCGCCAGCAAAATACCGGAAAGTACCCAGCTTAGGATCCGCCGAGTGCGACATCCCCAGTTCCACCCCGGTATGGATCCCTGGGGAAGTGGCGTTCCGCTCGGTGTGATACTGGCGCCAGAGCTGGCCGGGAACATCCACGCCGGTACTCTCACCGACCGGCGTCTGCGCGGCGATGCTGACAGCGGTTTCAAACCCGATATAGGATTCCGGTGCGGTTAGACTCTTCCGTTCGAGCTCCAGGACGATATCTCCCACCACCAGCGGAACACCCTCGCTAATCAGCACATAGTTGGCAGCGACCTCCGGGCGGTCAAAAGTGTTGAGCATAGGGAGCGCCTTCCGATACTCTTCCGGGGTAATTGTGTAGGCGTCTTTGAAGGCCCGCGTGAAATTGGCGTGGCTGGAAAAGCCGTAGTCCAGAGCCACATCGAGTATCCTCCGGCTCGGATCACGCAAGGCTTCTACCGCTTTGGCCAGCCGACGGAGTTTGACATACTCCTGAACCGGCTTGTGTACTAGACGTTTGAACAGTCGCTGAAAGTAAAATGGCGAGAGAGCGGCCATACCGGCCAACTCTTCGATCTTGACCTCTTCCCCCAGATGCTCATCAATGTAATCCAAAGAGTGTTCGATTGTTTCCCATGCGTGCATATTGGCACCTCCTATGTTTGATGGGCCTATCATAGCATGTACTTTTGGGGGGTGCTTCTCACACAATGCTCTTTTATAGCATGGGAAAGAATTTTCAGAAAGCACTTCAGGGGTGCGAGCCGGAAAATGGTGGTAGGCTGTCCTCTTTCTCTTCTATATAAACTTTGCGGGCCAGGGCGATGCTGCCCAGAGTCAACAGTGCCGCGATCCCCTCAGTGGCAGCAATGGGGAGCCAGGCGGCGGTAAGAATCGTCACCATATCCACCAGAGTGTGGAGCAGGATGGCGGCGGGGAACCAGAACCAGTTGTCCCTCCGTTTGACGGAGACATATACCAGTACCGACAAGGCAATGTGCAGCCCTGCTGCAACCAGCCGTTCAAAACCGGTCCAGAAATAGATGCCTGCCGGGTTAGCGCATAAGCCCTGGATGG
>CAKNZJ010000267.1 GCA_932222125.1 uncultured Clostridia bacterium
CAGTCCACCAGCTTCCGCATGGTGTTCCGCCCAATGCCCGTACACTCGGCGGCTTCCTCAATGGTCAGCCCCATTTTAACTGCGCTCATTCTGCACGCTCCTTTCTGCTAAACTCGTTTTGCAACTACGACGCTGTTATTATACTTAATTTGCCGCTGCTTGTCAACTCGTTTTAAGGCGTTTTAAAAAATTATTTTGAAAATATATGAAAAATAAGGTTGCAGTTCAGACACAACTGTGTTATACTTACACTCGATAGGAGGTGAACTTCTTGGATAACGCAGAAATGCTCACTCCAAAAGAGGTCGGCAAACGTATCAAAGAGCGTAGGAACGAGATCGGTATCTCCATGCCGGAGCTTGGGCGGCGGGTGGGGGTCAACAAATCCACCATCCAACGGTATGAAACGGACGGGGTCAACCCCAACCGCAGCATGATCATCAACGGCTTGGCGGACGCCCTGCAAACCACCCCGGAATGGCTCACGGGTCTTTCCGAGGAAAAGGAAGTCAAAGACGAGGATGGCCGAACCATCTGCGAGGGAGAGGTTTTAGACCATCTGAACAGCTTCTTGGACGCTGTAAGCAGGACAGTACAGCCGGAAGTCCAGCGGCGGTTCCTCACGTCCACACTTTGCCTGCTGATCGACCTGTTCTCTATCACCGCCCAGCACTACGGCAGGACGCTGAACGAAATCGACCGGCTGGCTGGGGATGAAGCCCTCAAAAAATCTATTCAGCAATACACCATCCACGTTGACGACATCATCGTGCCGGTCTATCGCCGGGAGATGGAAGCTCCTATCGAGGATATGAAGCGGTTCCTGGACGGGCTGTTACATATCTTCGACAAAGGGCGCACCAGGGTCGATACAGTCTATCTGTATAACATCCTGCATGACGCCCAGGTGCGGCTGAGCGCCGCCAATGATTCCGTGGCACCTTGACAACATAATAGCGCACATCATACGTCACAGGCCCGATTGCCACGGATAGAAAGGAGTATTTTATCTATGGCAAAAGGTTCTGTACGCAAAAAGGGCAAAAAGTGGTACTACCGTTTCTATGTGGAGGACGAGAGCGGGCGGCAGGTACAGCGGGAGTTCGCCGGGACGGAGAGCAAGTCCGAAACGGAGGCCCTGCTCCGCAAGGCGATGGAGGATTACGAGGCGAAAAAGTTCGTGACAAAGTCTGAGAACGCCACCGTGGGCCAACTGTTGGATATGTGGGTAGAGGAAGAATTGAAGCCTGGAAATCTCAGCAACGGCACCGTAATGGCCTATCAGGGAACGGTCAACCGTATCAAGCGGCACCCCATCGGCAACCGCAAGCTGAAAAGCGTCACCCCCGACCATCTGCAAGCCTACATCGACCTTCTCAGCTTCGGCGGGACAAACCCGGACAGCACAGCGGCAAAGGCGCTCAGCAAAGGGTACTTACGGCAGTATTCGGCAGTTCTGCAAGGGGCGTTCCGCTTCGCGGTGTTCCCCAAGCGTCTTATCAGCTTCAACCCCATGCAGTATGTGGTCTGGCGGGGCAGAAAAGAGGAATACGAACTGTTTGACCAGGGGGACGGGGACGCCCCAGCGGTGCCTACCCTCACCCATGAACAGTTCCAGGCGTTGGAGAACTTTCTGAAAAAGAAAGACAATCCCGCCCTGCTGCCCATCCAGATCGCCTACTACACCGGGCTTCGCATTGGGGAGGTCTGCGCCCTCACCTGGCAGGACGTCAACCTGGACGAGCAGTATCTTACGGTACGGCGGAGTATCCGCTACAACGGGGCGAGGCACAAGACGGAGATCGGGGCCACCAAGCGGAAGAAAGTCCGTACCGTGGACTTCTGCGACACACTGGCGGCGATCTTGCGGAGGGCCAAAAAGGAGCAGATTGGGAACCGCCTGCGCTATGGAGAGCTTTACAGCCTGAACTACTACACTGAGGTTAGGGAGAAAGACCGGGCCTATTACGAGGTCTACACCCTGTCCAGGACGGCAGGCGTGCCGGAGGGGTATCGGGAGCTGTCCTTTGTCTGCCTCCGGCCTGACGGGGCCATTGAAACGCCGAGTACGGTGAGTATCATGTGCCGTCAGGCAAAGAAGAAAGTGCCGGGGCTGGAGGATTTTCATTTCCATATGCTCAGGCACACGTTCACCAGCAACCTCCTGTCCAACGGGGCGGCTCCCAAGGACGTGCAGGAGCTGCTGGGCCACGCCGA
>CAKNZJ010000268.1 GCA_932222125.1 uncultured Clostridia bacterium
ACGGATATCAAAATAGTCAAACAGAAGCTCCCACACCGCCGTCAGCGTGATCACCGTCTTCCCAAGCCCGCAGTCCAAAAACAAGGCACTCACCTTCTCCCTGATGATAAACTCCTTCGCATACTCCTGATACTCATGGGGAACATATCTCATCCAGCACACCTCCGATCTGCTCTGCCTTATCTATCACATAAACCGGAAACCCCAGCCCCTCCAACTGCCGCTTCCTCTTCTCCTGCAAGGGCCTTGGCTTCTTCCCAGGGGCCTTCAACTCCACAAAAGCAATCTTCCTCCCCGGCAGTAAGACAATCCGGTCCGGCACCCCATCCAAGCCGGGAGAGACGAACTTCACCGCCATGCCTCCCAGCTTTTTCACTGATACGGCTAGCCGCCGTTCAATCTCATTCTCCCTCATCCAGACACCTCCGTCCCGTCACGGAACAAAGCCCGGAACATGGATACAAAAAATCCCTTATACCTTATACGTGTATATAACACGTACCTATATGCTTCTTTTTCTTATTACCCATACCCCACTAAGAGATTCTTGTTCCCTTGTTCCAGACCGCCCCGCAACCCTTGATTTTACGGAATCCCTTGTACGGGAACTACCGTCAGAACAAACTCCCTCTTGTTCCGCTCGTTCCCTTCCGGCTTGTTCCCATACAGGCAGACTTGTTCCGTCTATTCCCTGTCTTGTTCCCGCACATATGCCCGCTGTTTCCCATAGATTGGAAAGCCGGACATCCCGTTCTTCGTCTCCGTATATTTCCCCCAGCCCTCAATCTTCCGCATGATGCCGCTGATCTCATAGGAATCTATCTTTTTCAGCGCAGAGGACTCCCTCCCGAAGCACTCACACCAGATCTCCATGTTGCACACCACCATCCGGCGCACCGTACCCGTCTGCCGTTCCTCCCCAAACTCGCTGCCGTTCAAAAAATTCCTCCGGTCATATAAACTCATAGAGCCCCAGTTCTCCGGCAGGAGCGTGTCAAGGTACGTCCGCACCAGCCCTTCCCGGTCATCCGTCTCCATAGCCTCCGCCTGCTCGGATACAGCCATGGCCGCAACGTCCCCTTCCAGATACAGCCGCTCCCCGCTCTCATAGACGGCCTTCGCCTCCGCCCATACCTGCAGCACGTCCTCCCCGGAAATCTGCCACGGCTTCCTCTCGCTCTCACCGTTTACCCGCACCGGCCAGAAGCGCCGGTTCCCGGTAATGTCCCGTAAAAACCCGCTCTCCGTGTTCGTACTCCCCACAATCACGCACTGCCTTGGGTGGCTCTCCACATTCAGCCCATAGCTGGCCCGGTACTTGTCATCCACCCTGGAAAGAAAAGACTTCACCGTCTCCACGTCCGTCTTCTTCATCCCGGCAAGCTCCCCCAGTTCCAGAATCCAGTACCCCTGCAGCTTCTCCGGCCCCGACTTATCGCGCATGTCCGTAAGCGTCAGGCTGTCCGAAAACCACGCCCCCGCAAGCCTGGCAAACAGCGTGGACTTCCCGATCCCCTGCGGCCCGTTTAAAATCAGCACACTGTCAAACTTCGTCCCCGGCTGGTAGATCCTCGCCACGGCCGCCGCCAGCGTCTTTCTAATGACCGCCCTTGTATATGCGGAATCCTCCGCCCCCAGATAATCCGTCAGCAGCGTGTCAACCCGCTTCACCCCGTCCCACTCCGGCAGGGCATCCAGATACTCCTTCACCGGATGATACGCCCGCTCCGAAGCCACAGCCAGCAGAGCGTCCTTCGTCTTCGTGGGCGCATACACCCCGTACCCCTTATTCAGATAAACTTTCAAAGACGCAAAATCAGAGTCATTCCACCCCGGCTTGATCTGCTTCCAGGGCAGGCTCTCCCCGGCATCAATCCCATCCCGGTGCAGATTAAAAGCGATGGACTGCAGGCCCTCATCATGCCGGATTGCCAGTACCAGATTGTCCAGCGTGTCCTTCACCTTCCCCTGCCGGTCCAGTTCCAGCCCCTTGCGCCAGTCATCTTCCGAAGAAAACTCCTTCCGGGCAGACTGCGCCCTGTCCTCTGCCAGCGTCAGCTTCACCTTTTCGTCACTGACCGCAAACTCGCTCATAGCCTTAAAGGACGGCAGCTTAGAAGCCTCCGTATCCTCCGGAGCCCTCACGTCCAGCTCCCCAAACTTATGGATACGCACCATGTCAAAAGCATTCATCAACTTCCCGCAGGCCGGGTCCGTGGCATGGTGGGAATACGCAAACTTCCCCTCATAAACCACCACCCCCGCCTGGGAATCCGCCGGTACATAATCATACCGCCCCTGCATGGCGCTCGGCTTATACACGTCCGCCAG
>CAKNZJ010000269.1 GCA_932222125.1 uncultured Clostridia bacterium
AGAGGAAAAGAGATGGAAAATTTAAAAGCATTATCTTATGACCTGCGGAAAAATGTGGTGGATATGATCATGGAGGGTAAAGGCGGGCATATCGGAGGGGACATGAGTGTCATAGACATTCTGGTCACCCTGTATTTTAAAGTGATGAATATCAGTCCTGAAAACCAGGATGATCCCGGCAGGGACCTGTTTGTGATGAGCAAGGGGCACTGCGTGGAAGCGCTCTATGCGGTGCTGGCGGCAAAGGGTTTTTTCCCGATCGGGGAAGTGATCGAAAAGTTCAGCAGGTTCGGTTCCCGGTATATCGGCCATCCGAATAACAAGCTGCCGGGCATCGAGATGAATTCCGGCTCCCTGGGGCACGGGCTCCCGGTGAGCGTCGGGATGGCGCTGGCCGGAAAGATGGATAAGAGGGGCTACCGTGTCTATACGGTGATGGGCGACGGGGAACTGGCGGAGGGTTCCGTGTGGGAAGGCGCCATGGCGGCAGCCCACTATAAACTGGATAACCTCTGCGCCACCGTGGACAGGAACCGGCTGCAGATCTCCGGCAATACCGAGGACGTGATGGCGCACGGCGACCTGCACGAAAAGTTCCGGAGTTTTGGCTGGCATGTGATAGATGTAAAGGACGGCAATGATATCTGCCAGCTCACGGCGGCTTATGAAGAGGCAAAGGCGGTGAAGGGGAAGCCCGCCGTGGTGATTGCCAATACCGTAAAGGGCTGCGGTTCCGCCGTGATGGAAGACAAGGCGGCATGGCACCATAAAGTGCCCACGGCGGAAGAGTATGAACAGATCATCAAAGATTTTGCGGAGAGGAAGGAGGCGCTGTCAAATGAATAAGGTACCTAACAGGCAGGCAATCTGCGAGGTGTTAATGGAGCAGGCGAAAGAAGACAAGGATATCGTGGTGCTGTGCAGCGATTCCAGGGGGAGCGCGTCCCTTGCGCCCTTCGCGAAGGAATTCCCGGGACAGTTTGTGGAGGCCGGCATCGCGGAGCAGAACCTGGTGAGCATCGGGGCGGGGCTTGCAAAGTGCGGCAAGAAGGTATTCGCGGCGTCCCCCGCCAGCTTTGTATCCACCAGGAGCTACGAACAGGCAAAGGTGGACTGCGCTTATTCCGATACAAATGTGACGCTGGTCGGCATCAGCGGCGGGGTCAGCTACGGCGCCCTTGGCATGAGCCACCATTCCGCGCAGGATATCGCGGCGATGTCGGCGATCCCCAATATGAGGGTATACCTGCCCAGCGACCGTTTCCAGACGGCCTGCCTGGTCAGGGAGCTGCTGAAGGATGGGAAACCGGCCTATATCCGGGTGGGAAGGAACCCGGTGGAGGATATCTATACGGAAGATGACTGCCCCTTTGTGATGGACCGGGCGACGGTGGCGGCAGAAGGGGAAGACGCGCTGATCGTGGCATGCGGGGAGATGGTGCGCCCTTCCGTGGATGCGGCGGCACTGTTAAAGGAGCAGGGCATCAGCGCGGCGGTGCTGGATATGTACTGTGTAAAACCGCTGGATAAGGAAGGGCTTTTAAAAGCGGCACAAAAGGCGGGGGCGGTCGTGACGGTGGAAGAACATGCGCCCTTCGGGGGCCTGGGCTCCATGGTCAGCCAGGTGGTCGGGGCATCCTGCCCGAAGAAGGTGGTCAACCTGGCACTTCCTGACGCGCCTGTCATAACGGGGACGTCCAGGGAAGTATTTGATTATTACGGGCTGAACGCGGAAGGGATCGCACAGGCAGTGAAAGAAGCGCTGCGGTAAGCGGGAAAGGAAAGGATATGGGCAGATATGTGTTGGGAATCGACCAGAGCACCCAGGGCACGAAGGCCCTCCTATTTGATGGGGAAGGAAAGCTCCTTTGCAGGAGCGACCTTCCTCATGAACAAATAGTGGACGGGCACGGCTGGGTGGAACATGACCTGGATGAAATATACAAAAATACCATACAGGTTGTAAAAAACCTGGTGGAGAAGGCAGGGATCGACAAGGCGGATATCGCGGTGCTGGGCATCAGCAACCAGCGTGAGACGGCGGCGTGCTGGGAAAAGGGGAGCGGCAGGCCGGTATGCCATGCGATAGTATGGCAGTGCGCCAGGGGGGCGGCAATCTGTGAGGAGATAGGGAGGCAGGGGCATGGGGGCCTGGTAAGGGAGCATACGGGGCTCCAGCTCTCCCCCTATTTTTCCGCGGCAAAACTGGCGTGGGTGTTCCGGAATGTGGAGGGCGTGAAAGAGAAGGCCCAAAGGGGCGGGATCGCCTGCGGCACCATAGACAGCTTTTTAGTGTACCGCCTTACAAAAGGGAAGGTATTCCGTACGGACTACTCCAATGCATCCAGGACGCAGTTATTTAATATCAGGACATTATCCTGGGACGAGGAACTGCTGGGGATCTTTGGGATCGACAGGCGCTGTATGGCGGAGGTGACGGATTCAGACGGCGATTACGGCATGACGGACTTCGACGGGTACCTGGATAAGCCGATACCGATCAGGGGAGTGCTCGGGGATTCCCACGGCGCGCTGTTCGGGCAGGGGTGCCTGAAGAAGGGCATGATAAAGGCAACTTACGGAACCGGTTCCTCCATTATGATGAACATCGGGGAGGAGCCGGTATTTACAGACCTCGGTGTGGTGACATCCCTTGCCTGGTCCATGGGCGGGAAAGTGAATTATGTGCTGGAGGGGAACATCAACTATACGGGCGCCGTGGTCACATGGCTGAAAGACGAAGTGGGCCTGATCTCTTCGGCGGCCGAGAGTGAAGAACTGGCGCGGCAGGCCAGAAAGGGGGATGGGACATACCTGGTGCCGGCTTTTTCAGGCCTGGGGGCGCCCTACTGGGATTCCGGGGCAAAGGCCGTGATCTGCGGAATCACAAGGACCACGGGGAGGGCGGAGATCGTAAAGGCGGCGCTGGACAGCATCGTGTACCAGATCACGGATATCGTGAGGGCGATGCAGGAGGCCAGCGGGATAGAGATCGGGGAACTGCGGGTAGACGGGGGGCCGACGAGGAACGCTTACCTGATGCAGTTCCAGAGCGATATGCTGGGCATACCGGTAAGGATCCCGGAGGCGGAGGAACTTTCCGGCATCGGCGCGGCATATGCGGCGGGACTGTCTCTTGGCATTTATGATGAGAAAATATTTGACAAAATGGGCAGAACAAGTTATAAAAATGAATTAGACAAAGAACAATGCGAAGGTCTTTATGCAGGCTGGAAAGATGCGGTCCGGATGGTGATGA
>CAKNZJ010000270.1 GCA_932222125.1 uncultured Clostridia bacterium
CGTGCGGGGGTAGGGGGAAGGATGGATGGGTCAGTATCGTTCAGATCAGTATTTTTCTTTTCAGTCTTATTAGGGGCGGAAAAGCCGCCGTCAAGACCGCGCGTTTCCAGCGGTGCAGACTGCGGTTTTTCCGCAGTCAAGAGTGCGGCACGATCCAGCGGTCTTGACTGCTGATTTTCCGCAGTCTGAGAAGCCGGGGGCGGCGGTGCCTGTTCCGGCTGCTGGGGCTGGCCGGGTTCCGGGGGCAGGATGAAGTTTTTGACGTAAATCCGCGTGGGCCGTCCCTGGCCCTGCTTCTTGCGTTCGATCAGGCCGATGCCGTCCTTGTCCAGCTCCCGGAACAGCTTCGTGGCCTTGTCCTTGCCGCAGCCCATGAGGTTCATAGCGTCTTCCTGAGTGAAGTAGATGTAGACGCGCTTATCGCTGTCCATCCAGCCGTTTTTCACCGACAGCCCCATCCGGTCCAGCAGGAGGCCGTAAAGGACCTTGGCCTCGATGGAAACGCTCTTGTAGCGAGGGTCGGTAAGCAGGGTCTTGGGAATACGGTAAAAGCTGTACTGTTCCGCTTCGTTGCCGTAGTAGTAGTCCAGATTCAGATTTGACGGCATGGTGATTGCCTCCTTTGTGATGTGCGGAGAAACAGAAAAAGCGCCCCGGTGACTGTTGATAGTCACCGGGGCGCTCATGCTCCTGCCGCTTGTTGGTTTGTCCGTAAACGCAAAAAACCCGCCCCCAACTGATAATTGGTCAATTGAGGGCGGGTTTTGGGATGTTGTTACCACTTTTCGCCTAAAATGCTTCTCTTACCTCGGATGTAATCGGTCAGAAATACGCTGTGACAGGTCTGATAGGTGAAAAACTGCCATATGACGAGTTTCCCCATTTCCAATTTAACCTTGAAGAAAGGAAACAACAGATTGGTCCGGCCATCATTCTGGAAAACCATGACCTTCTGGAACTCGCTCCTCTCCAACAGGATACCTCCATGTGCAAATGTCTGATTGACCACATTTGCCGCTTCATGGGGGTTCATGTCACAGTCCTGGATGATAAGCCCCTCTCCGTACTGCCGCACCATTCCCGGCAGAGCATCTACGGTGATATTGCTAACCGTGATCGCCATATACAATCTCTCCTCTCTATAAATGTTGGACACTCCACGCTTCCAGCAAGGACACAATGACTTCTTCCATCTGTTGGGCGGTGTAGGTCTGCGGAAAATATTGATGAAGTCTCGCTTGTTTGAGAACCACCTGCACAGCGGCGGGATGCTCCGCTTTCAAAAGAGTTTCAATAACGGTGATAGTCAGGGTGCCATCTTTGCTATGTTGCTTGATTTTTGTTAGTTGGCCTCTCCCTGGAATCACATTCAGCTTGTCCATCACCGATACAAGATCGGTTTGTTCCTGTTTTGTCAGATCGGAAATGTAGTCAGCGGCAGTGCTAACCGCCAGTTTATCCTCGTCTACCAATACCAGCAATGGAGGAACTAGCTTGGTAAGAGCGATATACCGAGCAACAGTCATACCGGATTTTTCCCCGGCATCTTGGGCGATCTTATCCCGTGTGGTCAACTTCTGCACCGTCGGTGCAGAAGTTAGGTCCCACCGCTTACCCTGATGCTTCAAGGCTTCCAGTTTCATCTTGTAGGCAAAGGCTTTCTCACTGGGCAGGATTTTCTCGCGCTGTAGGTTGGAATCGACCATGATAATAGTCGCTTCATCATCGTCCAGAGTCCGAATGAGTACCGGCATAGTGGATTTGCCAGCCAGTTCACTTCCCCGCTTGCGCCGGTGGCCCGCTATGATCTCATAGCCGCCCTCTTGCCGGGGGCGAACGATACCAGGGGAGAGAACACCGCTTCTTGCGATACTCTCCACCGTTTTCTGCATCGCTTCATCATCCCGCACCTGAAAGGGATGATTTTTGAAGGGAAACAGTTCTGACAGCGGAATCTCCTGCACCAGATCACCGTTGGCCTTTACCGGATCACTTGTCTGAAACAAAGCGTCATAATCGGTCAACTGTATCTTGCTGGCACTGCTTTTCATGCCAGCACCTCCCGCGTCAACGCTGCGTATGCGGCGGAGACTTTACCCGCAGGGTCATGGAGGTAGATACTCCGGCCCTCTGCACTGGTTTCTGCCGCTCGGATGGACAGCGGAATAATGCTGTCAAATATCCGCACACCGCTACCATAGGCGCTTCTCAGCAGCTCCACAATCTCGCGGGAGTAGTTGGTCCGCATATCCGCCATGGTTATGAGAATACCCGCAATATCCAAGCAGGGGTTGATTTTCAGCTTCACTTTTGATATGGTATGGATAAGCTGTTCAAGGCCCTTGATGGAGAGGTAGTGTGCCTGCATGGGAATTACTACTTCGTCAGCAGCGGCTAAGGCATTGATGGTCAGCATACCCAGGGACGGGCAGCAGTCCAGCAGAATCACATCGTACTGTTCGCGGACACTGTTCAGATACTCCCGCAGGATTGTCTCACGGCTCATGGTGTTCACCAGCGTGACCTCCAGACCGGACAGCTCAATGTTAGCGGGCAGCAGATCAACACCCTCCGCCTGATGGATAATACCCATTCCGGGGGACACAGGCTTATCCGTAATGATAAATCCCAGCACATCGGCAAGGGTCCCTTCAAGTTGGTCCGGCTGCTGATAGCCCAGGCTGGCGGTAAGCGAACCCTGCGGGTCTACGTC
>CAKNZJ010000271.1 GCA_932222125.1 uncultured Clostridia bacterium
CGCGAGCACCGCGTAGCGGTCTGAGCTGCCCTGCACAATAAAAATGGATCCAAGGCTTGACAAACCTGCCCGTTCGGATTATTATAACATTGTTATATATCGGTGTTATATGAGGGCGGACACATGGAAGAACAAGGCGAAACTTTAACCCGCATCCATCAGGCGGCAATGGAGGAATTTCTGGAAAAGGGCTTTGCGGACGCCTCCCTGCGACAAATCGTCAAGAATGCCGGAGTGACGACCGGAGCCTTTTACGGGTACTACTCCAGCAAGGAGGCCCTGTTCACCGCCTTGGTAGAACCTCATGCGGCGGCGGTCATGGGAATGTTCATGCGGGCACAGACGGCGTTCTCCGAACTGCCGGAGGCGGAACAGCCCAGCCATGTAGGGGTAGAATCCAGTGATTGCGTAAAGGAAATGCTGGGCTATGTGTACCAGCATCTTGACCCGTTCAGATTGTTGATCTGCAAGGCCCAGGGCACTGGATATGAAAACTTTATCCACAACATGGTAGAGATCGAAGTGGAAGCCACCCAGCGTTTCATGGAAGTCCTGCGCAGACAGGGCCGGGACATCCCAGAGCTGGACGATCAGCTCTGCCACATCATTGCCAGCGGGATGTTCCACGGGATATTCGAGGTCGTGGTCCACGATATGCCCTATGACCGGGCAAAGCACTATGTCAAACAGCTCCAGGATTTTTTCCTTGCTGGCTGGCACAGTATGATGGGGGTCTGAGACCCCTTTCATTCGGCCCATAAGTTAGCTTTAACTAACTTGCGGGGATGGATATGAGAAAGTGTCCGCGGCGCTTTCTGTATCATAGATCATTTGTCACAAGGAGGTATCCACTTGAAGAAAAACAGCAATCTCCAGGAGCTGATGGGCTATGCCGGGGGACACAGGTATCTGACCTACTTATCCCTGCTGCTGTCCGCCATCAGTGCGATCCTGGCACTTTTCCCCTTCGTTTTCCTGTTCCGAATCATCCAGGAGGTCATTGCGGTGGCCCCCAACTACGCACAGGCCACGCACATCGTCCGCAACGGTTGGATGGCGGTGGGATTTGCGGTGCTGTCCATCGTGATTTATGTCTGCGCTCTGATGAGTTCCCACCTGTCGGCCTTCCGTATCGCCGGAAATATCCGCAAGGCGCTGATGGCCCATATTGCCGAGCTGCCCTTGGGTTTCATCGGGGAGACAGGCAGCGGAAAAATTCGCCGCATCGTCAGCGACAGCAGCGCGGCCACGGAAACTTATCTGGCCCACCAGCTTCCCGATATGTCGGCGGCGGTCACTACGCCGGTGTGCATGATCGTCATGCTGTTTCTGTTTGACTGGCGGTTTGGCCTTGTCAGCCTCCTGCCGGTAATCCTGGGCTTTGCGGCTATGTTCAAGATGGCCGGACCTTCCATGGCGGAGGACATGAAGCTCTACCAAAACGCCCTGGCGGATATGAACAACGAGGCGGTGGAGTATGTGCGGGGCGTTCC
>CAKNZJ010000272.1 GCA_932222125.1 uncultured Clostridia bacterium
AAACGTACTTGAAAATTGGGCAGTACTGATTTTCAGGCAGAGCGGTGTGGGCACACCTGTGCCGCTGCGTGAACTATAAAGCACAAAGAATACAAAAGAGAGGAAGAAGTAAATGGAATTTCTGTGGGAGGGCTTGCTGTCCATTACCTGGCAGCAGGTCGTAATGTACCTGGTGGGGGCTGTGCTTATCTGGCTCGCCATCAAGAAGGACTATGAGCCGGCCCTGCTGCTGCCCATGGGCTTTGGGGCCATTCTGGTGAACCTGCCCCTTTCCGGGGTGCTTAACCAGACCATGCAGGGCGTGGGGGAAACCCAGGGCATTATCCAGTGGCTGTTTGAAACCGGGATTGAGGCCTCGGAGGCCTTCCCCCTGCTGCTGTTTATCGGCATCGGGGCCATGATAGACTTTGGCCCCCTGCGGTCAAACCCCAAGATGTTCCTGTTCGGGGCTGCGGCCCAGTTTGGCATATTCCTGACCATTGTGCTGGCAGCGGTGCTGGGCTTTGACATCCGGGACGCGGCCTCCATCGGCATCATCGGCGCGGCGGACGGCCCCACCTCCATCCTGGTTTCCCAGGTACTCAAGTCCAACTATATCGGGCCAATCGCTGTGGCGGCTTACTCGTACATGGCCCTGGTGCCCATTATCCAGCCCATGGCCATCAAGGCAGTGACCACCAAAAAGGAGCGGGCCATCAAGATGGACTACCGGCCCAACGCTGTCAGCAAAACCACCCGCATCCTGTTCCCCATCCTAGTGACCTTTGTGGCCGGCCTGGTGGCCCCGGCCTCTGTATCCCTGGTGGGCTTCCTCATGTTTGGCAACCTCATCCGGGAGTGCGGCGTTTTGAACCGCCTGTCGGAAACGGCCCAGAACGATTTGGCAAACCTTATCACCCTGCTTCTTGGCATTACCATTTCTTTCTCCATGCGGGCCGAGCACTTTGTCACCCTGCAAACCCTGATGATTATGGCTTTAGGGCTGTTCGCCTTCGTTTTCGATACTGTTGGCGGCGTGCTGTTCGCAAAGCTGCTGAACCTGTTCAGCCGGACGAAAATCAACCCCATGGTGGGCGCGGCGGGCATTTCCGCCTTCCCCATGTCCGCCCGGGTGGTGGAAAAGATGGGCATCGC
>CAKNZJ010000273.1 GCA_932222125.1 uncultured Clostridia bacterium
CATCTGCCCAGCTCCTGGTGGGAGGTCACACCTGGAATGACCTCGTAGCAAGCCAGGCTGGCCGGTTTGATATGGGCGGCGATCCGAAGCACATCGTCCAGACTCTGTTGAGACTCCGGGTCCAGAGACTTGGACAGATGGTAGTGTTCCGCCGCGTTCATCCCGTCTATTGTCTCCGCCAGCTGGTTCAGCTTCTGGAGCGTGGAATCGCTGTCCAGCCTGGTTTGCTGGAGATGCCAGTTGAGTGCGGGGACGGAACTGTCAGCGTTCAATACCGTGGGTGCGATATTGGGTTGGCCCGCCGCACGAATTTCATCAACTTTCCGTTTGAATTCATCCGGCGGCACCGGCAGTTTCAACTGCTCAAGTACACTGCCGCTGGATATATTCAGCTTTAACATGATAGACCTCCCATCTGCTGGTCCGGCTCTTGCGCAGGAGGAAAGGGCTTACTCAGCCGGCGCACCAGACCGAACCCGGTTTGCCGAACGCCGTCCTCATCCATCATCTCACTGCCCAGCCGGTCAAAATCAGTGCAGCCTTCTATGGCCTCCAGAACTTCGTCGTTTGCACCCATGCGGCGCAGGGCCTGACGGCCATACTCCCGTTCGCTGTCGGAGATCAGCTCATAGTCGTCGATGTCGATGGCCATATCAAGGGCCTCGGTGAAGGTGGACGGTTCTTCCACCTCCAGAGCGGCGCAGTATTTCATGATCTCGCCGTCTTTTTTAAGGCGCTGGAGACAGAGAGCCATCTCATTGGCGTCCTCTACAGTGATACTGTCCATAGGGATCAGCCGGTTCAAATAGGGCGCTGTATATTCGGCGCTGGCGATCACCGCTTGAGCGAAGTCCTCGATTCCCAGGGACTTCTTTGCGTGTTCCAGCTGCTTCTCGGAGGCGGGGAGGACAAGGGGATAACTCTGTTCTGAGGCTGTGAGTGTCAAAAGCATGGCTTTTGGCGTCTCCTCCTGCACTGGCGCTTCCTCACGGCGTTTGACAA
>CAKNZJ010000274.1 GCA_932222125.1 uncultured Clostridia bacterium
CCGGTACTGTCCCAAAGGAACAGGATCGGGGCTGGTCATGGCATGACAGGCGGCAAGGATGGCGCTGCCCGCTGCTTTTTTATCGGTGTAGACAACACCCTCCACCTCCATGGGGGAGAAGCCGTCCTCATTGGGATGGGTGTTCTCTTTCAGCCGGTTCATATCAGCGGCAAAGCCCTCAATGCGCTGTTCAAGGGCCGCTATCTTTTGCGGGAAAACCTTGATGATCTGATCCTCCAGGGCGTACCGCTGGCTCAAATGATTGGCTTTCAGCAGTTTTAACCGCTGTACGTCAATATCCAAGTCCATCTTCTCTTTGATATGGGGATTGCCGGTGCAGAGGGCCTTGATCTCGGCGTAGGAAAGCGCGGTTTCGTCAATGTCCTCCGCCGAGCGCACGGGGCTTTTGCTGGTCATAATTTGGCCGATAAACTTCTGCTTGCCCTCCACCAACTGATAGAGGTAGCTGTCAAAGGTGTTCTCGGTGACGTAGGTGTAAATATCCACCTCTGGATTTTCGTTGCCCTGCCGGATGATGCGGCCCTCACGCTGCTGAAGGTCAGAGGGTCGCCACGGGCAATCAAGGTGGTGCAAGGCCGCAAGTTTCCGCTGGACGTTGGTGCCCGCCCCCATCTTCTGCGTGGAGCCGATCAGCACCCGTATCTGCCCAGAGCGCACCTTGCCAAACAGCTCCTTTTTCTGTGCTTCACTGTTGGCAGAATGAACGTAGGCTATTTCTTCAGCCGGTATGCCCCTGGCAATCAGCTTGTCCCGGAGATCGTCATATACATTGAAATCACCGTTCCCCTTGGGCGTAGACAGGTCGCAAAAGACCATTTGGGTGGAGCGTTGTTCGGCGGTGTGTTGCCATATCTCATAGACGTTTTCAGCGCAGGCACTTACTTTGCCCGTGTCACTGTCTGGCAGCATAGGGTTTAGGAGCCGTTGGTCAAGAGCCAGCTTGCGCCCATCATTGGTAATGAGCAGCATATTGTCCTCGCTGCTGTCCACCATCCTGTTACGGACACGCTCTGCCCGCACTCCCAGCGCCGCCACCATCTCCTTTTGCTGTTCAGAGGGTTTCAGGACAATGTTGTGATAGTTGGCCCTGGGGACGGGGAGGTTCAGCATATCCGCCGTCTGAATGTCCGCCACCTCCTTGAACATGGACATAAGCTCCGGGAGGTTGTAGAAGCGGGAGAACCGGGTCTTGGCCCGGTAGCCGGTGCCCTCCGGGGCCAGCTCTATGGCGGTAACGGTTTCCCCAAAGGTGGACGCCCATGCGTCAAAATGAAGCAGCTCCTTTTCCTGCAATAAACTATACTGCAAATACTTCTGCATGGTATGAGGTAAGCACCACGTGGGCACTCCCTCCCGAACCGTGCGGGCACCTCTCGATGCACACGG
>CAKNZJ010000275.1 GCA_932222125.1 uncultured Clostridia bacterium
CGCAACGATACAGGCAATCTCCGCAAAACTTGCGCAGGATACAAAGCCGGTTGGGTCTGCGGAACGGTTACGCTCCAGAATCGCCTGATGGATCACGGCCTGTTCTTCGGAGAGAGTGGAAAAATTGGGTTCCTCCGGCGCGGGTTCACCGCCGCCATCAGGTTTTGATCCAATAACCTTTGGCACATCGTTTCTGTGCGCTTCAACGAATGTGGAAACATCCTCTGTCCGAATATCAATTCTATCATCGGCCTCATTGTTGACCCTCAGATAGATATACCAAGGCGTCTCGTCTGGAACGCCGCCCACCAGAACATCAAAGAGTTCATCAATCTCATAACGCATGATATACAGACCGGAGCCAACATCCCACCCCTGATACCGCTCAAAATCTGACCAACTCAGCGTGTCCCCCTTTTGCGACAGCATGACCACATCATCAAGGGTCAATTTTCGGCCTTCAACCCCATCATCTTTTACCTGTATCCAGCGCATATAGGCCCACTGCCTTTGTTCGCTGTCCACCGTATTGAGATCAATCGGTGTCCCGCACTCCTGATAGGTATAAAAATCCTCCGTTTCAGGCGGATGAACAAAATACTCAATTCCCTCAAGCCCTGTGTTGTTTGCCTGTTCTCTTGTCAGCTTTCCGGCGGACTGGTAGCCATAGGGCAAGTAGGATACCGGCATGTACGGATTGACATAGACATTACCGTCCACGATCAAAGTTGGACGTTCCGCATTTGGTGTGCTGGGTTCTTCTGTCACCGGATTTGTCGCAAAGCACGCCGTCACCACCCCACAGGCGACAACCGCCACAGCAATGAGCCAAAACGCCGGTTTTTTGTAATTCAGCACATTTTTCACCCGTTCTTTTACGCCAACCTCTCCAAAGGCCAGCGGGCAAATGGTCACCAGCCGCCGTCCAGTATTGCACTCCAGCAGAGCGGTGGAGTACTGCTTCTTCCCATCCAAATCCATCTGCCGGATAACCTTTTCGTCACAGGCCAGCTCAATGTCCCGGCACAGCAGCACATAGGCGATCCAGCACAGGGGATTGAACCAGTGAACCGTCAAGATCAG
>CAKNZJ010000276.1 GCA_932222125.1 uncultured Clostridia bacterium
GAACCGGCTGGAGATTGGCGGCGGTGGGAGCCACATGAGCGGCCTCCAAAATTTTCTCCAGCTTCGACCGCTCTACCTTCTTGTCGCTGTAACTGCGGATGGAGCAGCGTGTTTTCGCAATCGTAATGAATTCCATAATATCTTGTCCTTTCTGAATAGTCTGATGGCTGGCAATCAGGAGTGCCATCTGCTGTGATTTTAGCAATATCCAGAAATCTACACAAGATTGCACTTTTTAGGTAGGTACTTCCCAAAAAGATAGCCCTTTTCTAAGTGAACATACCATGATATACTTGGTGCGAGGTGAGACTATGAAGCAGACACAGTTTAATTGTCCTGTTGAGGCCACGCTGTCGTTAATTGGCGGGAAATATAAGCCGCTCATTCTCTGGCACTTGGCAGATCGGCCTTTGCATTACATGGAGTTACAGCGGCGAATCCCCAGCGCAACACCCAAGATGCTCTCCCAACAGCTTCACGATCTGGAAGGATGCGGGATGATACATAGGGAGGTGATCCCGGAGAAGCCGCCGAAAACGGTGTATTCCTTGACGGCCTTTGGGGAAAGCATCATTCCCGTCATAGACGCTATGTGTCAATGGGGGACTAACTACATGGACGGTTTGGACGTTCAATCGCCGTGTTGTAATGCCGAAACGTAATAAATGGGCATAGCTGCCATTAGGCGGCTATGCCCACTTCAGGATAGGGTGGCCATCCACCATGAACGAGAGCGTCTTTGCAATCCGGCAGGGTTCGCTGTTCAGCGTTTTTGCAACCCGGCAGGGTTCACAGTTCAGCGCCTGTGCCGCCAGCTCCACGGTGGCGCTGGACACTTCAAATTCCCGCACCCGATCTTCCATATCATACTGACTAAAAAGAAGCGGGGGACTTCCTTAAAATTAGGTTAAATTTCAGAACCACATAGCTTGTTCATCTCTAAACTTTGGAACCGGCCCGTCCTGATACGGGTCATAGCGATGCTCATTACAGCCAAACTCCTGCAA
>CAKNZJ010000277.1 GCA_932222125.1 uncultured Clostridia bacterium
TGTCCATAGAGAAAACCTTGTGATACAGTTTCTTCTTCTCTTGCCGCCGCTCAATGCGAAGTCCTTCTTCTAGGGCCTCGGCCACCTCGCCGCTGACCTCGACAAAGGCGTCCTTTTGGATGGTGGGATAGTAATACTTACGCAGATTGATGATTGGCATGGGCTGACCTCCTTAGTTCAAAAGGGGGGACAAGCAGGTGCTTGTCCCCCTCGGTGATGTGAGGGGACTTCCCTCACCTGGGTAAGCCTCTTAGGGGGCCTATCGTCAAGGTGGTTAGCGGTAGAATTTCAAAAATTTTTTGCGGACAGCCTCAATACTCAAATGCACCGCTTCTTTGGAGCAGTTGCACATCCTACCAATCTCGGCATAGCTGAAACCATCCAGCGCGAACAACAAAAACCGCTCCCGCTGGGTGGGAGTGCAGGTGTCCAGGACGCTGAAAATCTCGTCCAGCGTTTCCTGCTGGCAAGCCAAGTCCTCCGGGGTATACTGGCAGGGCAAACGGCCCTCCGTGGCGATTATGTACTCGTCAAATTCACGCCCGTCCCAATGCCGCCGTTGTTCATGGGAAAGGTTCTCGGCCTTGCGCCGTCCTGCGTCCATACACTCGGCTACCTCGGCGCTGACTTCAACAACCGTCATGCGCCCATTAATCTTGATGGTGATCTCCATCGTGTTGTCCTCCGTTCAGATTTTTGGGGTATCGCGGTCTGAACGGAGAGGGCGGGGAGCGGCACCGGGGCCGGATCGTCCGGCTATCCGAAAACAGGAAAGCACCCGGACGGCCTAAAGCCATTCGGGTGCTGGGTTCAACATTATGAGCCGACAGGAAACAACTATTTTCGCAAGTCTGGGTGGAGTGCGCCGCTGTGGGGGTCAGGCTTTTTTTGACAAGTGACTATCTATCTGTAATCGCATGGCGGCATCCTCCTATGTGCCGCCAGTGGATATAAAAACAGCGGCTTTGAATCAAAACCGCCGCTGGAAAGAGCGTTTGGACATGAGGAATTGGCCTGTCCAGCAGCGGTTTTTTCTTTTCTGCCGCTGGGCAGACTTGGCTTTTATTGACTTCTATTTAGGCCATCCCAAA
>CAKNZJ010000278.1 GCA_932222125.1 uncultured Clostridia bacterium
GTCTTCCAATGCACAGAGGATGACTGTTCTGGTCAATGAAGTAGCAATTCATGAACAGAAGGGGCTCGCCGGTGGGAATGCCAAGTTTTTGGGCCTGTTCCGGGGAAGCTTTGGCGATTTCTTCTGCCGGGATTGAGGCCGCGCTGAATGCGGGGCTTCGGGTGTATGCCCTGCGGCCGAGGCATGGGGAGCGGATAGACCAGAGCAGGGCTTTTGGGGTGATTGAGCGTCTGGGGGAGGTGTTGGAGAGGTTGGGGGAGATGTAGGGAAATTGGAAAAATAACACCTGATTTGTGTAGATTTTGAAAAAACAGTCATACTAACAGGAGAAATCCATTTAGAAAGGAACGTCTGATGATATGGGACGATGGAAGATCTCTTGGGGAGTGAGGCTGTTTTTTGCTGCTTTTTTGGCGGCGGTTATGGCGGTTGGCATGGCAGGATGCCAAGCTGCGGCAGATAGTAAAAGGATCGTGCGGATCGCTCTGGGGCAGTCGGAAAGCCACCCGGAGTATGTGGGGCTTGTGGCTTTTAAGGAGTATGTGGAGGAGCGCTTGGGGGAGCGGTATGAGGTGCAGATTTTTCCAAATGAGATCTTGGGGGCGACTCAGAGGGCTATTGAGCTGACCCAGACTGGGGCTATTGATTTTGTGGTGGCCGGGACTGCGAATTTGGAAACGTTTGCAGATGTATATGAGATTTTCAGTATGCCCTACTTGTTTGATTCGCCGGAGGTTTACAAGGTGGTTATGGGGGATGAGGAGATGATGAACGGCATTTATGAGTCCACGGACCGGGCAGGGTTTCGGGTGTTGACCTGGTACAATGCGGGGACCAGGAATTTTTATGCCAAGAAGCCTGTGTACAGACCCGAGGACCTGCGGGGGATGAAGATCCGAGTGCAGCAAAGCCCGGCCAGCGTGAAGATGATGCAGGCTTTCGGGGCGGCGGCCTCGCCTATGAGCTTTGGGGAGGTGTACACAGCCATCCAGCAGGGGGTTATTGACGGGGCGGAGAACAATGAATTGGCCCTGACCAACAACAAGCACGGGGAGGTGGCCAAATATTTTACTTACAATATGCATCAGATGGTGCCGGATATGCTGGTGGGGAATCTGAAGTTTTTAAATGGGCTGACGTCCCAGGAGTTGGAGGTTTTCAGGGAGGCAGCCAGGCGGTCCAATGAGGTGGAGCTTGAGGAATGGGATCGGCAGGTGGAGCAGGCGAAA
>CAKNZJ010000279.1 GCA_932222125.1 uncultured Clostridia bacterium
AAAGCATAAAAAGATACCGTCACAACATGTTGTGACGGTATCTTTTTATGCTTTTACAACATCTTGTGGCGGTATGAGGATCAACTGCCAGAACATGTGCTGCACAGCAAGGAGGAATGAAACATATGTTTTGGTTCGAGGGGAATGGGCATGTTTGGGATAAATTGGACAAATTTTTTTGCAAAATAAGTGCTTGCATTTTCAAGGTCTTCCAGGTATACTTAAAAAACGGAATGGAGTGAAATGGAGGTATTTCACGCAATTTTGGAGTAGAATGGGGGAAAGGCGATGACTGGCACCTATGAGCACAGTGTGGATAATGCCGGCCGCCTGATTGTGCCCTCCAAACTCCGGGAGAAGCTGGGGAAAACCTTTTACCTGGCTGTTGGGGTGAAGGAAAACCTAACGTTGTATCCCATGGGAACATGGGACAAGCTGCGTGAACGGGTGTCTGAGCTGTCCACCACCGACGCAGCGGCGATGGATCTATTTTTTGCCTCTGCTCAACTGTGCGAGGTGGACAAGCAGTGGCGGTTTCAGGTGCCGGCCTATCTGAAAAGTTACGCTAAGATTGACCGGGATGTGGTGGTCACCGGCAACAATGACCGTGCTCAGATTTGGAGTGCGACAAACTGGAAAGCAAAGTCAGAGGAGCAGCTAAATCCGGAGACCATTGCCAATCTGCTGCTCGGATTGGGTATTTGACGGTATGGAATACGCACACAAGCCGGTTCTGTTGGATGAGTGCCTGGATGCCCTGGCAGTCAGGGAAGACGGCATCTATGTGGACGGCACCCTGGGACGTGGGGGGCACTCTCTGGAGATTGTCCGCCGCCTGACCACCGGACGGCTGATTGGAATCGACCGGGATGGGGCGGCCCTGGACACAGCTCCCATACGCCTGGAAGGGCATATGGATAAAGTCACTCTGGTACGGGGCAATTTTGGTGACATCACTGCCATTTTGGAGCGGCTGGGGGTGATGGGAGTGGATGGAATGCTGTTTGACCTGGGGGTGTCCTCTCCTCAGTTAGACGATGCCAGCCGGGGATTTTCCTATTTGCAAGATGCTCCGCTGGATATGCGCATGGATCAGTCCGCGTCACTCACCGCCTATGAGGTGGTAAACGGGTGGAGCGGAGAGGAGTTAAAGCGTATCCTGTGGCAGTATGGGGAGGAGCGGTATTCCAGTTCCATTGCCGCTGCCATCCTGCGTACAAGACAACAGGCTCCCATTCAGACCACCGGCCAGCTGGTGGAGATAATCCAGGCGGCCATGCCGGCCAGGGCCCGCAGGGAGAAGCAGCATCCCGCTAAGCGCTCCTTCCAGGCCATCCGCATCGCGGTGAACGATGAGTTGGGCCAGGTGGAGCGAATGCTGGATTGTGTGCTTCCGCTACTCAATCGAAGGGGGCGGCTGGCGGTGATCTCGTTCCATTCCCTGGAGGACCGCCTGGTCAAGACGGCCTTTTCCGCCTGGGCGCAGGGCTGCACCTGTCCGCCGGACTTTCCAATGTGCGTCTGCGGCAACAGGCCAAAGGTCAGGCTGGTCAGTAGAAAGCCAATTACAGCTGGAGAGAAAGAGTTAATAGAAAATCCGCGGGCTAGAAGCGCAAAGCTTCGTGTCGCGGAAAAACTGTGACCTGCTCTCCCGATCAAGTGGAAGGGAGGCCAGGTCTGATACACCATAAAGCAAGGCGCTGGCTTAAGCCGGCGGCGTGATAAAGGAGTACACTCTTATGGCAACAGAGCGGAGAAGCCGGCGGTATCAGACTAACGGAAATGTGGCCTATCAGCCGGAGTACAGGCAAAGGGTTGCGGAGCGGCCTGTGCGCAAGGAGGTAGAGCGAATTCGCCGCCCCAGAATACAGCCTCGGGAGCGAGTGACTGCCCGTCCCAATATCCAGGTTCGGCCAAAGGGGACAATAGCCCCCTTTGCGGTGGCTGGATTTCTGGCGATATTGGTGTGCGCTTTTTTACTGGTGGCAAGCAGTGCTCAGCTGGCTACAGCTAACAAGGATATTGTGAATCTGCGCTCAACCCTCAGTGATCTCCAGGATCAGGAGCAAAAGCTCCAGGCGCAGTATGAGCTGGCGTTTGACCTGGATGCCATCGAGGGGCAGTTTATCAGCAATGGTTCCATGATCCGATCTAGGGCTGGTCAGACGGTCTACTTGGATATGCTGGAAACAGATAGCGTGGTCTATTATGAGAATGTGGGGCAGGGGTTGTCCGGACTGCTCCGGCAGACCAGGGAATTTTTGACCAATATGCTTCCGTAAAAGCAGGCGTAAAATTGATATCATAAGGATCATGACCCGGCACATACACTATGGATATGGAGAGCTTCAAGGGGGCGTGAGGACTGGAAGGGTCTCTTGCGCCCCTTTTCCAACGTATCCAGGGGTAGAACGGCCCAAAGACATCTCAATTGGATAGGGAGCGATAACCATGGAACAATCAAACCGAAAGTCCAGACATTCGGGTGAAAAAAATAACCGTAGTCTGTTTCGTAGAACCATCGCCCTGATGGTATGCCTGGGTATTCTGGCATTTGCGCCTATGGTGCATCAACTCTATAAACTCCAGATTGTTGAGCATGATCAATGGGAGCAGCGTGCGGCCAACCAGCAGACCAAGAGTATGACGGTTACTGCCAACCGAGGTACGATCTATGACCGGGATGGCAGGGCTATGGCGCTGTCCGCAACGGTTTACCGCCTGATCCTGTCCCCCTTGGCAGTGATGGATTCCGTGGATAAGAACAAGTATGTGGACGATAACGGCCATAAGGACAAAGAGGCCTATGAGCAGGCTTTGGAGGCCAAACGAACGCTCATTATCAATGGTCTGGTGGATATTTTGGGCCTAGATGAGGAGACGCTGTGGAAGCGTATTCAGCGCACCAAATCTGCCTATGAGGAAGTGGCCCTGGAACTGGAGGATGAGGAGGCCAAGGCTATCCGGGAATTTATCCAGGAGAACAAGTTGGCCAATATGCTGTATCTCACCCCTGACAGCAAGCGATACTATCCTTTCTCCTCTGTTGCTGCCCATGTGCTGGGCTATATGGCTGAGAATGAGAATAGCGGGGGCAGGAAGGTAGGGGCTCAGGGCATCGAGGCGTTGTATGAGGATGCCCTGTCCGGAAAGTCGGGTCGGGTGGTCACCTCCCGAAACGCCTATGGTATGGAGCTGCCCTCCGGCTATGATATGTACTTTGATGCCCAAAACGGCTATAACCTGAATCTTACCCTGGATCAGCGGGTTCAGGCTATGGCAGAGCAAACCTTGGCGGAGGGCATTGAGACCTATGACGTGCAAAAGGGCGGCTTTTGCATCGCTATGGATCCCAGCACTGGGGCTATCCTGGCCATGGCCAGCACACCCGATTTTGACCCTAACAGTTATGCCAGCATTCTTGACCCGGGGCTGTTGTCCGGGCTGGAAGCACTGGGCCAGACGGTGGGAACGGACAGCGATGAATACTCCGCCCAGGTGAGCGCCGCCAGGAACAAGCAGTGGCGGAATAAGGCCCTGTCCGACACATATGAACCGGGATCTACCTTCAAGCCGCTGACGGTGGCCATGGCCTTGGAAGAGGGGCTGATCTCTCTGGATGACCACTACCACTGCAGCGGAGTCAAGACCGTGGGTGGCTGGCCGATCCGCTGTCATAAGCGCAGTGGTCATGGAGATCAGACGCTCACCCAGGCGGTGGAAAACTCTTGCAATGTGGCGCTGATGGAGATTGCCGAAAAGATAGGGGCGGAAAGGTTCTGGTCTTACATGATGGACTATGGACTGGGGATGACCGACTCCACCGGCATCGATCTGGTGGGGGAAGAAGGAAGCATCCTTTGGGATGAGGAGACGTTTAAGGGGCCGTACGGAGCGTCTGCCCTGGCCACCGGCTCCTTCGGCCAGACATTCAAGGTAACGCCAATCCAGATGATCACCGCCTTTGCCTCAGTGATCAATGGAGGCCATCTGATCACTCCCTATCTGGTGCAATCTATCCAGGACGACAACGGCAACAACGTCTACAACCGGGAGATAGAGGAGGTGCGCCAGGTCATCAGCGAGTCCACCTCCCAGGTAGTGCGCGGGATTTTGGAGAGTGTGGTGGAAAATGGCTCTGGACACAACGCCTATATGAGCGGTTACCGCATCTCGGGGAAGACGGGTACTTCGGAAAAGCGAGATGAGCAGGACAATGATGATGTCATCTGCTCCTTTATGGGCTATGCTCCGGCCGACGATCCTAAGGTGCTGGTGCTGTTGGCCTATGACTCTCCAAAGAGGTCTGCTCCCGGCTCTAACTACACCGTGTCCGGCACTTACATCAGCGGCGGCAACATCACTGCTCCTATGGCGGGAAAGCTCATCGCCAACATATTGGATGATATGGGTGTGGAGCGGCGGTACAGCTCAGAGGAGCTGACTGCGGTTGACACCACCATGCGCTCGGTGGTAGGACAGGAGCTGACAGCGGCCAAGAGTATGTTGGAGAAAGCGGGGCTGCGCTGCCGCACCATTGGTACCGGGGCCAGGGTCACCGCTCAGGTGCCCGCTGCCGGAGTATCTATTCCAGGTCAGTCCACCGTCATTCTCTATCTTGGGGATGAACGACCGGGAGGAGAGGTGGAGGTGCCTACTTTGAAGGGGTTGTCGCCTGCCGCCGCCAAGAGCCGCTTGGAGGATATGGGGTTATTCATGCGCTCTGCGGGAGTGTCGGACTATACTGATGCTTCGGTATCCGCTGTTTCCCAGTCGCTGGAGGCTGGAGCTACAGTTGCCATCGGCACTGTTGTGGAGGTGCATTTTGTGAGCAATGTGATGGACTATGACGTGGCCAATAAAAATGACTATGGATGGGAGAGATGATATGACTGCTGCCCCAGTGGCGGTGGTAGGCCAAGGTGGAACGCTGACAGCCAGCCTGCTGCGCCGTCTCATTGGAGTGCCGGTGGTGGAGTTAACCCCTTACCAGGCAGCGCTGGAGGGGGGCGGCTACCGGGCGGTTGTGGTGGAAAATTTTGATCTGCCCAGTCAGGTCGGGCTCACCGGCTGCGGGGTGGCCCGATGGGATTTGTCGCAGCGCTCCGGGGTGACGGTGGTGGGCCTGGACGATCCGGCGGGGCGCCGGCTGGCTCAGGCCATGCCCGGGTCGGTGTATGCTTATTCCGACGGACGGCCTCAGGCTGACCTGACGGCAAAGAACGTGCGTCTGGGGGAACAGAGCCTGGAATTTGAGGCGCTTACCGACGGCGAGTTGATGCGAGTGCGGGTGCCCTGTGGGGAGCAGCCCCGGCTGTATGACCATTTGGCAGCGCTGGCAGGAGCCCTGGCCCTTGGGATACCCCTGTCCGACGCAGTGGCCAGACTGGGTGGATAGAACAGGCATGAGAGAGACAGCCGATACCAAAGAAGTTGTGGAGGTCTGGACATGAGAATTATATTGGCGGCATTGAGCGCGTTTGCAGTATCAGCAGTGGCGGGGAAGCTGTTGATTCCCGCACTGCGGGCCCTGAAGGCAGGGCAGTCCATTAAGGAGATTGGCCCAAACTGGCACAAGGGCAAGGAGGGGACCCCGACCATGGGCGGCTTCATGTTCATCATTGCCGCGGTGGCGGCGGTGGTGATGTTTGGCTGGCAGGATATGGCCGATGGGGACTGGTCCGCCCTGTTTGTGCTGATTTTTGCCCTGGTGTATGGAGCCATTGGCTTTGTGGACGATTACAGCAAAGTGCGCAAGCGGGAGAACACGGGGCTGACCGCCGGGGCTAAGTTTCTGCTCCAGCTGGCGGCGGCAATCGCCTTTCTGGCTTTGTTGCGTTTCTATGGAGAGCTGTCACCCAACCTGTATCTGCCGTTTATCAACTCGTATGCCATTCTGCCCTGGCCGGTCTATCTGGCCCTGTCCGCCTTTATCATCGTGGGTTGTGTCAATGCGGTCAACCTCACAGATGGGCTGGACGGTCTGGCCGGATCGGTGACATTGCCGGTGATGGTGTTTTTTGCCGTGCTGTCCCTGTGGTGGGACCAGGGGGCGATCGGGGTGTTGGCTGGAGGGATTGCCGGCGGTATTCTGGGATTTTTGGCCTACAATTTCTATCCCGCTAAGGTGTTTATGGGAGATACTGGCTCCCTGTTCCTGGGAGGAGCGGTATGCGGCTTGGCGTTTGCCCTGGACGCGCCGTTGGTGCTGGCGCCTGTTGGGGTGATCTACATTGCCGAGACCATGAGCGACATTATTCAGGTGGGTTATTTTAAGCTTACCCACGGAAAACGTATTTTTCGCATGGCTCCGCTCCACCACCACTTGGAACTGGGGGGTTGGAGCGAGGTGCGTATTGTCCTCACCTTTGCGGGCATCACCATTGCTTTCTGTCTGCTGGCCTTTGTGGGGGTGATGTATCGGGGTGCGCTGTAGTGGCAAGAGAACGGGCAAAATCATGGGAAAAAGGGGAGAGAGGCAATGCGTAAAAGGGCCAAGCGGGATTTGACCATTGAGCAGCAGTTGGCCCGGGGGCCGATTGACCTGCCCTTTTTGGCGCTGGTATTGCTGCTCACCGCTGCGGGGCTCATCATGGTGTTGTCCGCCTCCTACGCCTCTGCCATGTATGACTTAGACCCCAATGTGAAAACTGGAGGCAACCCCTACTACTACTTTATGCGGCAGGCGGTCTTTGCCGGACTGGGTCTGGTAGCCATGTTCGTGATTTCCAAGATCGACTATCAGCGGTTTCGTTGGATGTCTGTGTTCGTGCTGGGCGTGGCCATTGTGCTGCTGGCACTGGTGCTCACCCCGCTGGGAAGAAGCGGCGGCGGCGCCCAGCGGTGGATCAGCTTGTTGGGCATCCGTTTTCAGCCGTCGGAAATAGCCAAGGTGGGCATCATCCTTTACTTTTCCGCCCGGCTGTCCAAACGTGGCAGCCAGTTGAAGGGACCACCAAAGAAGTGGAATAAACGCACAGTGATAGGCCGTGTCGGCGCATTTTTTGACCAAATTGGCCTGCTGGAGCTGGTGCCTTATGTTACGGTTTTAGGCATCGTATTGATTCTGGTGATTCTAGAACCCCATCTATCCGGTACGATTTTGATCGCGGTGGCAGCAGCCTCGGTGTTGTTTGCATCGGGAATCCGGATGTACTGGTTTACCTCGGGGGCCGCGTTGTTTGCCGTGGCGCTGGTCTTTATCATCACCCAGACAGAATATATGACGGCCCGTATCAATATTTGGAAGGATCCGTTCATTGCTCCTCAGGGAGACGGATTCCAGGTTATACAGTCTCAGATCGCTATTGGTTCCGGCGGCCTGCTGGGAGTGGGATTGGGCAACAGCCGCCAGAAATATCTGTTCCTGCCCGAGGAGCATAACGACTGTATCTTCGCCATTGTCTGCGAGGAGCTGGGGTTGGTGGGAGCATGTATCATCATGATTTTGTTCGCCATGCTGATTATCCGTGGATACTGGCTGGCCCTTCACGCCAGGGACCGGTTCGGTACGCTGCTGGTGGTCGGCACCATTACCTTGGTGGCGACCCAGACGATTCTAAACATCGGGGTGGTCACCGGTGCACTTCCTACAACCGGCATCTCCCTGCCGTTTTTCAGCTATGGGGGTACGGCCTTGGTGATTCAATTGGCCCAGATGGGCATGATATTGAGTGTGTCTAGGCAGATTGCGGCACCAAGGGCAGAGTAGGAGGGCGGAGATGAAGGTGATATTTACCTGTGGCGGTTCGGCTGGGCATGTCAATCCTGCCCTGGCTGTGGCCCAGGTGTTTGAGCAGCATCATTCTAACTGCCAAATCCTATTTATAGGGGCGGAGCGGGGGATGGAACAACGGCTGGTAAGTCAGGCGGGCTATCCGATCCGCACGGTGAAGGTGTCCACCTTCGAGCGGGCATGGAGCTGGAAGGTATTCCGGCACAATCTGAGCAGTGCCGTCCAGGTACCCATAAGCCAGCGCGAGGCGGCGGCCATTTTGAAGGAATTTCAGCCTGATCTGGTGGTAGGCACGGGGGGATATGCCTCTTTCCCTGCCGTCCGGGAGGCGGCCCGCCGGCATATTCCAACTGCCATCCATGAGTCGAATGCCTATCCAGGGCTGACCACCCGGGCTTTGGCGGGGAAGGTGGATCTGGTGATGGTGGGCTTTCCGGAGGCCGCTGGCTATTACGAGGGATCTAAGCGGGTAGAGGTCACTGGGACTCCGGTGCGGGAGGCATTTTTCTCGCTCACCCGGGAACAGGCCCGCATGGAGCTGGGATTGTCTGATAGCCAACCCCTGGTGGTGTCTTTTTGGGGGTCCCAGGGGGCGGGACATATGAGCGGTCACACGGTAGACCTGGTGGAGTGGTGGGCTGGGGAAGGGCGCAGATTCCATTATGTCCATGCCGCTGGCAGGGACTATGAGGATATGAGCGCTGAACTGGCTCGCCGGAACATCCCGGTGACCCGCGACGAGGTGCGGCCCTATATTGACAATATGCCGGTGGTGATGGCTGCTGCCGATCTGGTAATCTGCCGAGCGGGGGCGTCCACCATTGGAGAGCTTACCGCCTTGGGTAAGGCAGCCATCCTGGTGCCCTCCCCCTTTGTGGCGGCGAACCACCAGTATAAAAATGCCAAGGTGCTGGCCGACCGGGGCGGGGTATGCCTGATGGAGGAGAAGGACTGTACTGGTCAGAAGCTATATCAGCTGGCGCTGGAGCTGCTGACTGACGGAAGCAGGCGGGCCGTTATGGGAAAGTCGCTGAGGGAACTGGCCGCCCCCAATGCCGCTCAGGATATTTATAAAACACTCATGACGCTGGTGAAATAATAGCAAGGTAGAGCCCTTCCACATAGAATGAGGAGAAATTCCTTCTATGGGGAGGCTCTGGCATGAGTGTTGTGTATATCCGCGGGGGACGCCGGATAGATGGCGAGCTGACTGTCCACGGCGCGAAAAACAGTGTGCTGCCTATTTTGGCTGCCTGTCTGCTGGCGGGAGGGCCGGTGACCCTCACCAATTGTCCGCACCTGACCGATGTCACCGCTGCTCTGGCCATCCTGCGCCATCTTGGCTGTCAGGTGGAGCAGAATGGGCGCACCATCTGGGTGGACCCAACCGGGGCATCGGGTAGCGCCATTTCTGAGGAGCAGATGCGCTCCATGCGCTCGTCCATCATTTTTTTAGGGCCGCTGCTGGCCAGGATGGGGGAGGCCCATTTGACCTATCCCGGCGGGTGTGAGCTGGGGCCAAGACCGATCGACCTGCACCTGGCGGCCATTCGGACTATGGGCTGCGAGGTGGCAGAGGACTACGGTATTCATTGCAAGGGAAAGCCTGTGGGTGGGGACATCCAGTTAGCCATTCCCAGTGTAGGGGCTACGGAAAATGCCATGTTGTGCGCTGTGGGGGGCACAGGAATCACCACCATCACGAACGCCGCCCGGGAGCCGGAGATCAACGATCTGCAAAATTTCCTCAATACCCTGGGCGCTAAGGTGCGTGGAGCCGGAAGCTCCACCATCACAGTGGAGGGGGGGCACCGTCTCACCGGTGGAAAGTTTTCCATTATGGGGGATCGTATTGTGGCCGCTACGCTGCTGTCCGCCTGTGCTGCAGCAGGGGGGCGGATCCGTCTGCAGGGCGTGGACTGGCGGCATCTGGCCACGGTGCTATCGGTGTTTCATCAGGCCGGCTGTCAAGTGATGAGCCAGATGGAGTATGTAGAACTGCGCCGGGACAGAGACCGCCGCCTCAACAGTGTGCCCACCATACGCACTGCCCCATACCCCGGATTTCCCACCGATGCACAGGCTCCAGTGATGGCGGCCCTGGCCACTGCCCAGGGATGTACTATGGTAGTGGAGACAATGTTTGACAGCCGTTACCGCCATGTGTCCGAGTTGCAGCGTATGGGAGCGGACATTACTACAGAGGGCCGGGTGGCTCTGGTGCGTGGGGTGGATCAGCTTCACGGCGCTCGGATTGAGGCGCCGGATTTGCGGGGCGGCGGCGCTTTGGCGGCGGCGGCCATGGGCGCGGAGGGGATCAGTGTCCTGTCCGGCCTACATCATATCGACCGGGGCTATGAGGGTCTGGAGCATATGTTGCAGGCACTGGGTGGCTGTGCCGAGCGCCGGGAAGATTGAACGACTGTATTACAAAAGAAAGAAGTGAATTGCCATGGCACGACAGCGGACACACCGGCCAAACCGCCGCAGAAGGAGGCGGTTTGGCCCTGTCTGGAAACTGCTTTCCATTGGAGCGGTCAGTTTGGCCGTGCTGGTGGCCTGTGTGGTGTTTTTCCGTGTCAACAACATAGAGGTGACTGGGAATCACCGATATACGGCGGTGGAGATTATTGAAGTGTCCGGGATCCAGATGGGAGATAATTTGGTTACATTGGCCAAGGGGCGGGTGGCCAGTAATATCCGTGCCAAGCTGCCCTATGTGGAGGGAGTGGCCATCCGGCGGGTGCTTCCGGATGGGATTGTTCTACATGTGACGGAGCGGGTGGCAGCGGCCTCGGTGGACAGCGGCGATGGGCGCTGGCTTGTCTCTGCCCAGGGTAAGGTGTTGGAGCGGGCCGGGGACGCGCCGGTAATGGAGGTCACCGGCCTGACGGCGCTTGCCCCCTATGCGGGAGGACAACTCCAGGTGGACGGGCAGGAGAAGACCACGTTGGACTATGTGCTAAGACTGCTGACGGCCCTGGAGGAACATGGAATGCTGGAGAAATGTACCTCAATGGATTGTACAGGGAGTGCGGACATTTTGGTCGGCTATGGCATCTATCAGCTGCGCTTGCCCAGAGGGGGGGATTACGACTATATGATCCGCCTACTGGAACAGATTTTGGCAAGTCCGCAGATGCCGCAGGACACGTCAGGCACGCTGGATTTTACCGTGCAGGAGGGGAGGGTTCATTTCCAACAGAACCGTTAGCCGCCGTCCAGCGGTGGGCTATGGGGAGTGAGCGACAAGTTTCCTTAAAAACTTGGTAAAAAATGCGCCATTCTCTATTGACCAATAGGGAAAAAAAAGCTACAATAATACAAGATATAGTCTGTATTAAGGGATAAATTTACAATCACTTGTTTCACATAGGAGGATGGGCTATGGCTTTTATGATAGATGCCGGCACCAACCATGAGGACGTTCTAAAAGTAATCGGCGTAGGGGGCGGCGGCAACAACGTGATCAACCGCATGGTGCGCTCTGGGATGCAGGGCGTGGAGTTTATTGCGGTGAACACGGACCGGCAGTGTCTGAACGCATCAGAGGCCACCCAAAAGCTGACCATCGGTGAGAAACTGACCGGTGGTAAAGGGGCGGGAGCCAATCCTGAGGTAGGCCGGGAGTCGGCAAAGGAGAGCAGGGAACAGATTTCCTCCATGCTCAAGGGTACCGACATGGTGTTTGTCACCGCCGGTATGGGTGGTGGCACCGGCACCGGGGCGGCCCCTGTAGTGGCTGAAATTGCCAAGGAGCAGGGTATCCTCACAGTGGGTGTAGTCACAAAGCCATTCCAGTTTGAGGGTCGCCGCCGGATGGATCAGGCGTTGAAGGGAATTGAGGAGCTGCGTCAGAAGGTGGACTCTCTGGTAATTATCCCCAATGACCGGCTGCAATATGCCACGGATGAGAAGATCACCTTTGCCAACGCGTTTGCCATTGCTGACGATGTGCTGCGCCAGGCGGTGCAGTCCATCTCCGACCTGATCAAGACTACCGGGCTGATCAACCTGGACTTTGCCGATGTCACCGCTGTTATGAAGGATGCGGGACTGGCTCATATGGGGGTCGGCCGGGCGGCGGGTAAGAGCAAGGCTGAGGAGGCCACTCGCATCGCCATCAATAGCCCTCTGCTGGAGACGTCCATTCAAGGGGCCAAGGGCATCATTGTCAACATCACCGGGCCGCTGGATATGGGCTTGGAAGAGGTGGAGCTGGCTGCCGAGATGGTCAAAGAGGTGGCTGACCCAGATGCGCTGTTCATGATGGGTACCGCTTTTGACGAGAGCTTGGAAGACGAGTTGCGGGTCACCGTCATTGCCACTGGATTTGGCGGTGTGGAAAACCCGGCGCCCATTCAAAAGGGAGTGGATGAGCGTGAGAAGGACACATCCTCTGCCCCTGCTGCCGGAATGGGCGGCGTTACTCCACCCCAGCCGCTTTCCGAAGAGGACAGCGATCCTCCTGAGGGAGATCCGTTCGATGATATCTTCCGCATTTTCAACAAAAAGTAGGCTTCGAGCCCCCGGCTGATCCGGGGGCTTTTTTGACGAAAGAGAAGGGAGTGAGAAGATGAAGGTAGTTGGACGTTTTGCCCCAAGCCCCAGTGGGCGGATGCATCTGGGCAATCTATTGTGCGCTTTGCTGGCATGGCTGGATGCGCGCGGCCGGGGTGGAAGGTTCATTTTGCGTATTGAGGATCTGGATCCAGACCGATGCTCCCAGAGCCGGGCGGAGCAACTTGTAGACGATCTGCGTTGGCTGGGGTTGGACTGGGATGAGGGAGGCTTGGAGCACGACTATTGTCAGTCAAACCGGGGGGTGTCATATCAATGGGCTTTTGAACGGCTGAGGGAGCTTGGACTTGTCTATCCGTGTTACTGCACCCGAGCGGAGCGGTTGGCTGCCTCAGCGCCCCATGCTAGGGAGGGGGCGCCGGTTTACTCCGGTAGATGTGCCCGGTTAAGCCAAACGGAGCGGGAGATGATGGAGCAGGCGGGCCGCGCTCCGGCTTGGCGGGTGCGGGTGCCAGATGAGACGGTGGTGGTAGAGGACGGCCACCTGGGCTGTTATATCCAAAATTTAAAACGTGACTGCGGAGACTTTATTATTCGCCGCTCTGATGGGGTGTGGGCCTATCAGCTGGCAGTGGTGGCGGACGATGCTCTGATGGGAGTCACACATGTGGTACGGGGAAGCGATCTACTGTCCTCCACCCCACGGCAGGAGTGGCTTCACCAAATGTTGGGCTATAAGCCGCCCCGGTATTTCCATCTGCCTCTGCTGACAGACCTAACCGGACGGCGGTTATCCAAGCGGGACCGGGATCTGGACATGGGGGCGCTCCGGGCGCGGTACACCCCGATGGAACTGACCGGGCTGCTGGCCTGGTATGCCGGTCTGTCTGACTGCCCCAAAAGTGCTGAACCGGCTCAGCTCATCCCGCTGTTCTCCTGGGCAAAAGTGCCGAAAAATAACGTGATAGTGGGTTGCCCTTGACAGCGGATGGAAACAGGGCGTAGAATATAAAAATATATCAATGCTGACCTACTAAGGATAAGGAGGAGCGGAATATGGCACAGATTTTGTGGAATGACAAGTTTGTTAAAACAGGCCTCACGTTTGATGACGTGCTGCTCATTCCAGCGGAGAGCGATGTCCTTCCGGCAGACGTAGATTTACACACCAAGCTGACCAGGAAGATTTCGCTTAATATCCCTGTGATGAGCGCGGCCATGGATACCGTGACCGAGTCTCGCATGGCCATCGCCCTAGCTCGTGAGGGAGGGCTGGGGGTCATTCATAAAAATATGTCCATTGGCGCCCAGGCCGAGCAGGTAGATCTGGTGAAGCGGAGTGAAAATGGGGTCATTACCAATCCGTTTTGGCTGGGGCCGGGGCATACCTTGGCAGAGGCGGATGAGTTAATGGCCAAGTACCGCATCTCTGGCGTGCCCATCTGCGATAGTGGCAAACTCATCGGCATTATCACCAACAGAGATATGAAGTTTGAAACAGATATGAGCCAGCTCATCGACAACGTAATGACCCGGGATAACCTGGTGACTGCGCCGGAGGGCATTACGCTGGACGAGGCCAAGGACATCCTCCGCCGACATAAGATTGAAAAACTACCGCTGGTAGACGATAAGTTCCATCTAAAGGGTCTAATTACCATCAAGGACATTGAGAAGGCCCACGTGTATCCCAACTCTGCCCGAGATGAAAAGGGCCGTTTGCTGGTAGGAGCCGCCATCGGCGTCACCCCGGATGTTCTGGATCGGGTGGCCGCTCTGGTGGAGGTGGGGGCGGACGTGCTGTGCCTGGACTCCGCCCACGGACACTCCAAGAACATTGTAGAGTGCGTAATGCGCATTAAGAGCCTCTATCCCGATATTCAGCTGGTGGCGGGCAATGTGGCCACTGCGGAAGGAACCAGGGCACTGATCGAGGCAGGGGCAGACTGTGTAAAGATTGGTATTGGGCCGGGCTCCATTTGCACCACTCGGGTGGTGGCAGGTATCGGCGTGCCTCAGATCACTGCAATTTATGACGCGACCCAGGTGGCCGCAGAATATGGTGTACCCATCATTGCAGATGGAGGAATCAAGTATTCTGGCGATATTGCCAAGGCCGTCGCCGCAGGCGCCAATGTAGTCATGTTGGGTTCGTTGCTGGCTGGGTGTGAGGAGTCTCCCGGCGGCACGGAGGTCTATCAGGGACGTCAGTTCAAGGTATACCGGGGGATGGGCTCGTTGGGCGCCATGTCTCAGGGATCTAAGGACCGCTATTTCCAGCAGGACAACAAGAAGCTGGTGCCGGAAGGTGTGGAAGGCCGGGTACCCTATAAGGGGCCGGTGGCCGACACCATCTATCAGATGATGGGTGGTCTTCGGGCAGGTATGGGCTATACAGGTTGCGGCACTGTGGATGAGCTGCGCACAAAGGCTCAGTTCACCCAGATTACTGCCGCCGGTCTTCGGGAGTCTCATCCTCATGACATCTATATCACAAAAGAGGCCCCGAACTATACCATTAACCCCCAATAACAGGGAAGAGTTGAACAAGTGCAATGACAACGGCCTTGGGGGCACCTTCTGTGAGGAAGGCGCCCCCAAGGCCGTTGTATCTTAAATTAAATTAAATAATAATTGTGTTTAAGCGGTGTGGCCTGTGGCTATGCCGTTTTTGCTTTGCTGCGTTCCCGTAGGGTGCCAACGCCATTGTAGTAGATATCCATCAACTGAACACACTTGCCGTTAAGGTATCTTGGTGCATACACGATAGTTCTGTCTATAAATTTGTGTATCAGTTCGGGTGTGAGTTCCTTGAGTTCGGTAATCTTCCTGGCCTTGTCAATGAATTTTTGCAGGCTTTCTGTCTTGTCCGTTTTAGCTTCGAGATAACTCTGCATTTTGGGAATGTCCGCGTTCAGCCTTTGCTGTTCCCTCCTCGTAAGCCATTCGGAGGTGGTTTGCAGGGCGTCCGCCAAACCGTTGATCATCATGCCTGCGGTTGGAGTTGACCCCATCCGTTTCGTACCGCTGGATGGTGGATTTGTTGACCCCCACCCGCCGTCCAAGCTCCGGCATGGAGATACCGATCTCGTTTCTGCGCTCTTTGACACGCTTTCCCACTTCTTTTGGAGTAAGCAGTTCTGCGTTATCCAAAAGGTTTATCTCCTATCGAGTGTAAGTATAGCACATGTGAATCTAATTTACGACCATAGCTTGCATATATTTTCAAAAATATTTTTTATAACACCTTAAAACGAGCAGGCAAGTAGCGGTAGATGAAGTATAATAGCAGTGTTGCGGTTGTAAAACAAGTGCAACAGAAAAGAGCGTGCAGAATAAATGCAGTTAAAATGGGGCTGACCATTGAGGAAGCCGCCGAGTGTACGGGCATTGGGCGGAACACCATGCGGAAGCTGGTGGACTG
>CAKNZJ010000280.1 GCA_932222125.1 uncultured Clostridia bacterium
ACCTTGCCGAACAGTTCCTTTTTCTTCGTTTCCGTATTGGCGGTGTGGATATAAGCTATTTCTTCAGCCGGTATGCCCCTGGCAATCAGCTTGTCCCGGAGATCGTCATACACGTTCTGGAACTCCGCCATTTCAAAGGTGCCCTGTTCAGTCGGCACCATTTCAATGGGCCGCTGTTTTCCGGGAGTAGACAGATCGCAGAACACCATTTGCGCAGAACGCTGACCGGCTGTGTCCTGCCAGATCGTAAACACATGGTCGGCACAGGCGTTGGTCTTGCTGGTATCGCTGTCCGGGAGCAGGGGATTGAGCATCCGCTGGTCAAGGGCCAGCTTGCGCCCATCGTTGGTAATGAGCAGCATATTGTCCTCGCTGCTGTGTACCATCCTGTTGCGTACCCTTTCAGCCCGTTCCGCCAGCCCGTCCACCATCTCCCGCTGTAATTCAGAGGGTTTCAGCAGGATATTGTGGTAAATGGCCTTGGGGACGGGAAGATTGAGCATATCCGCCGTCTGGATGTCCGCCACTTCCTTGAACATAGCCATCAGTTCCGGGAGGTTGTAGAACTTGGCAAACCGGGTCTTGGCCCGGTAGCCGCTGCCCTCCGGGGCCAGCTCCATAGCGGTGACGGTTTCCCCAAAGGTGGACGCCCATGCGTCAAAGTGGAGCAGCCCTTTTTCTTTCAATGTGTGATACTGCAAATATTTCTGCATGGTGTAGAGTTCCACCATCGTGTTGCTGATAGGGGTTCCCGTGGCGAAAATGATGCCCCGGCCCCCGGTGATCTCGTCCATGTAGCGGCACTTCATATAGAGGTCGCTGGACTTCTGCGCTTCAGTCTGGGCGATGCCGCCCACGTTCCGCATTTTAGAAAAGGATGCGAGGTTTTTATAATAATGGGCTTCATCAATAAAAATGCGGTCAATGCCCAGTTCCTCAAACGTGACCAGATCATCTTTGCGGCTCTGGTCGTTCAGGCTTTTCAGCTTCTCTTTGATGCTTTTCTTGGTGCGCTCCAACTGCTTGATGGAAAACCGATCCCCGTTCTGTGACTTCAATTCGGAAATGCCGCCGATGATCTCATCCATTTGCTGTTCCAGGATATACCGCTGCCGTTCCACGCTCATGGGTATCTTTTCAAACTGGCTGTGCCCGATGATGATGGCGTCATAGTCCCCGGTGGCGATCCTGCCGCAAAGTCGCTTGCGGTTTTTGCGCTCAAAGTCCTTTTCGGTGGCTACCAGGACATTGGCGGAGGGATAAAGCTGTAAATACTCCGTGGCCCACTGTCCCGTCAAGTGGTTGGGCACCACGAACAGGCTTTTTTGGCACAGGCCCAGCCGCTTGCTCTCCTGCGCCGCCGCCACCATCTCCCACGTTTTCCCAGCCCCCACCACATGGCCTAAAAGGGTGTTGCCGCCATAGAGAATATGGGCGATGGCGTTGATCTGATGTTTCCGTAGGGTGATCTCCGGGTTCATGCCCACAAAATTGATGTGGCTCCCATCGTACTCACGGGGCCGCAGGCTGTTGAATTTTACGTTGTAGAGCTGCGTCAGCCGCCCCCTTCGGGCCGGGTCTTTCCATATCCAATCCTGAAACGCTTGCTTGATAAGCGCCTGCTTGCCCTGGGCGATAGCGGTTTCATCTTTGTTCAGGACGGGGGTTCTCTTTCCGTCCCCCTTGTCCACATAGTCAAAAATGCGGACATCCCGGAGGTTCAGGGTGTCCTCAATGATCTTGTAGGCGTTGATGCGCCCGGTGCCATAGGTGCTGCTGGCCTTGACGTTTACCCGGTCAACGCTTTTGCCCTCCACGTTCCAGGCCCCGGTATATTGGGAGTAGTGGACATGGATTTTCTGCCTGCTATGAACGGACGTGTCCAGCAGCTCAAAGACAAACTGCTCCACCACATCCGGGGGGAGCCAGGTAGCGCCAAGCCGGACGGAAATCTCGCTGGCATTCAGGTCTTTCGGCTGCACCCGTTCCAGGGCTTCGACATTGGGAGTATAGTTCTCCGGGTATAGCTTGGCGCTGCGCCGCGCCCATTCCAGCTTTTCACGGACGTTGCCGGAAAGATATTCGTCAGCAGTAAGATACTTTTCCTCTGTGCTGTTGCCGTACCCGTACATAGGATTCAGGAAAATAACGCCCTGCAAGTCCTGATAAATTTCCTGTTCTGTCTTGCCGGTCAATTCCCCCATATAGGCCATATCTACCTTGGCCTTTTCAGCCAGCGAGAGGGCCAGAGCCTCGGATGCCGTGTCCACGCTGGTGACGATGACCTTCTGCTTGATGGTGCGCATGGTGAACATATCCGCTTTACGGACAAAATTGCGCTCATCATCCAGCACCTCCAGGGATGCCAGCAGAAAATAGGAGTCATCCATGCGGAAGGCGATGTTGTTGGCACGGGAGTTGATGCGGCCATACTTCTCTACAAAATTATCGTAGAGATCGTTTAATTTTTTCTGTTCCGCCTGAATGTCCTCGTCAGGCCAGTCCTCGGTCTGGTACTCGATCAGCGTCCGCACACACTCCCGAATTTCAATCAGGCCCTTGATGCGGTTCGCCGCCGTGACCGACACCTCCACCGGGTTCATGCGGCTGTTCTCCCGGTAGTACACCTCGCCGTCTACTACGGTATAACTGAAATTCCGCACCTCCGGATCGGCGGGGATGGACTTGTCCTCGCCCTCCGCTTCGGGGTCGTCCAGCACATACTCGGTGATGGAGCCTTGGATGTTCTGGATGGCGGCGGCAAGCTGCTCTCCCAGGTCTTGACCCTCACGGGGCAGGCAGGCCGTTTCCGGCCCATAGGGGCCGCTGATCTCCCGCATTTCACCCATCACCATGTCCGGGTGGTCGATAAAATATTGGTTTATTTTCAGCCCGTTTTCATCGGTGTTCAGGTGTACCCACGCCGGTTCCTCGGTGGTGAGGGTGTCCCGCTTCTGTAAAAACAGAATGTCGCTGGTGACTTCCGTGCCCGCAGCGTCCTTGAACGTGTTGTTGGGCAGGCGGATGGCCCCCAGCAGGTCGGCCCGCTGCGCGATATACTTTCGGACGCCGGGGTTCTCCTTGTCCATCGTGCCCTTGCTGGTGACAAAGGCGATGATTCCGCCGGGGCGCACCTTATCCAGTGTCCGGGCAAAGAAATAATCGTGAATGAGGAAATTGTGCTTGTCATACCGCTTGTCCGACACCTTGAATGAGCCAAAGGGCACGTTGCCGATGGCGGCGTCAAAAAAGCTGTCCGGGAGGTCTGTTTGCTCAAACCCCTGAACAGCGACGGAGGATTTCTGATAAAGTTGTCTGGCGATGCGCCCGCTGATGCTGTCCAACTCAATGCCATAGATTTTGGAGTCGGCCAGCGTTTCCGGGCGCATACCGATGAAGTTGCCGACGCCGCAGGATGGCTCCAGCAGATTGCCGGTCTTAAAGCCCATGTTCTCCAATGCCTGATAGATGGAGCGAATGACCACGGGCGGGGTGTAAAAGGCGGTGAGGGTGGATTCTCTGGCGGCTTCGTACTCGTCCTCGGTGAGCAGGGCTTTCAGCTCGGCGTATTTGCTGTGGCGTTCGTCAAAGCAGTCGGCCAGACCGCCCCAGCCCACATATTGCGCCAATACCGCCTGTTCCTCCGGGGTGGCAAACCGATCCTCGCGCTCCAGCTTTTTCAGCAGGCGGATGGCCCGGATATTGTTGTTAAACCGTGTCCCAGGCGTCCCCACACCGATGGCATCATCGGTGATCTGGTACTCATGCCGGTCTGCGTTGGGGACTTCGGGATGGAGGACAAAGGGAGACACCCTGGCCCTGCGCCGGGGCGCGGGTGGGGCCGGTGCTGGGGCAGTATCTTCTTTTCCGTGCCCATCTGCTAAATCTTCCGCGCCCTTTTCTGGCTCTGCTGTTTTTTCAGCCGGTTCTAAAATCTTTTCTGCCTTTGGGCGGTGAGAATACAGTGCTTTTTCCGCTTCTTCAAAGGTATCAAAACCGCCAGCCGTTGTCGAGCCAATACCATGCTGTTCGTCATATCCATAATGGTTGTAATACTTTCCGTTAGGGTATCTGAAAATGACGATATGCTCATCATCGGCCTGATAGCTGGCAACCTTTTCAACGCCCGGTTTTTCTTCCTGTTCAGCCGGTTCTTGCGGTGGTAGTCCCTGCTTGGCCCGTTCCTTCGCCAGCCATTCAGCGGATTCTTTGTCAGCCACATCCTTTACGACTTTCTTCAGGTAGTCCTCGGCCTGCCATTCGCTGGTAAATTCCTCCTGGACGCCCTCGCTGTCCGTATAAATCTCGTTGCGGGCATCGTCCCACACGGCGTACCCATTGTCCGTTTCAATGAGGGAAAAGCGTTCATAGGGTGGGAGTGCGTCAGCGGCGATCTGCTCCACATCGGCCATGACCTGCTGAATAAAAGGGTCAGCGTCCAGCTTGGCCGGGTCAACAACTTGCCCGTC
>CAKNZJ010000281.1 GCA_932222125.1 uncultured Clostridia bacterium
ATAGCCTAAATAGGCTTGAAATTCCGGGTCGTTGGCGTCATACCACTTCTGCCACGTCCCATACTTGGTCATAGCGGCTTTTTGCTTGGATGTGTGTTCATCGTCTGCCTGTTTCATCAGCCGGTCAAACTCATGGAGGGAATAGGCCGTCTTATCCTGAAAAACAATACTCTCGCTCCACTCGCAGAAAATATAGGGAACGTCACGGGGCGGATAGGCCGGTTCGCTGGCATCAGCGGAAATTGCAGCAGGCTCCCGCACCAGCGGCGGGGTGGAGAACACAGAAGCGTCCTGGGTGGCGGAAATCTTTGCTTCCGAGGTGGCGGCTATATGCTCGATCCGTGCCCGCACATCCTCCGGCAGATTATCCACATAAAAGGTCACGGTTCGGTCGGGGGCAATATGGGCGATGGTCTTATAGTCGCCGTGTTCTTCTTCCAAACTGTTCCAGACGGTCAGGCCGTTGCCCATGTGTGCGTAGCCCAGGTCATATTCCGGTGTTGTAACCTGGGGCACCGTTTCCGCCACTTGCAGAAGATGGTCATTTAGCGGGTTCTCTGCCAGCAGGCGGTCAAACTCGTTGCGGGGCAGTTCTTTATTGATGATGGGAAATGCCGGGTCAAAGAGCAGGACGGTCTGCTCATCAAAGGCCAGCAGTTGGTACTCCTGCGCACCGAGATGCACCGTATCGCCCAGGGCAAAACGGTACTCTTTCTTTGGCTGGGGCGACGGGTTCAGTTCGTCATAGGTCGGCTCTGGCTGGACGGTGGGAGTGTCGCGCTGACGGCGGTACTCTTGATACTGCTCTTTTTCAGCCGGTGACAGATAGCGGTCAACAGCCATCAGCTCACCGATACGCTTCGCTGCCTTTTTCCACGTCAGCCTTACTTCGGCCTTTGGATGGGTCAGTTCTCCGATTGAAATTTTTATGCCGCTGGTGTCGCGCCACGCCCCCACCTTTTTATCCGTAATAACAGAGAAATAAATGGTTGATTTATATTCTTCTTTGAGAAATGATGCGTTCTCGCCAGAGTTTTGCTCTGCTTCAAACCGCTCATAAATACGGAATTTTCCATCAGCTATTCCGCTGCCGTGCAGGAGAACAGCGTCAATATCCTCCTGGGAAATGGCAAAAGCGGAGGACTGTTCATCCTCCGCTTCCTCTATGGCCTGACGCTGTTCTTCCTCGGTAGGGAGCGGTTCGTTTAGGCGTACACCAGCTCCCTCATCGCCACTTCCTCCGCCGCTGCCTTGAAGTTGTTCATCAGGCCCACCCACTTCATCTGATCGGACGCTTTCAGGCTCTCCGTCACGCCCTGCTCCGCCGCCATCCGCTGGGTCATGCGCTCCACCATCTCGGTGGCCTGCCGGTCGATTTCCTCCAGATGGCTGTTCAGTTCCCCGGTCAGCAGCATCCCGACGTAAATCCCGTGCTTGTGATTCGCCAGGTAACTGCGCCGCAGCATCCCATATTTTCCTACCTTGGGGACTTCCGGCACGTCCAGGTTGGGCAGGCGGTAGCCGCTCTCCGTTCTGTAAGTCAGTTCCATGCTCAACGCTCCTTTCAGCTTTTGTTCTGCCGTCATTATACCGGGTTTCAGACCGCTGGGCAAATGTGCGATTTTGCTTTTGTTCCTCCCGGTACAGATCGAGGACGGTGGTGGCGATCTCCCGCAGGGGCATCTCGGCAATATCGCTGGTGGCCGCTCCCAAAACGGCAAGGGTTTTCAGGGTGTTAAAGTCATAAATGCGGGTGAAATCTTCGCCGGAGAAGTATTCATTGGGGTCAATGCCGCACCGGGCCAGCAGCATAAAGCCCACGCTGTTCTCCAGCAGGCCCCTAAACCACACCTTTACGCTGTCCTCGTCCAGTTCCTCCAGAAAACTGTCCTCCCGGACGGAGAGAAGATCGGCGCAGTAGTCGCCAAAGTTGTCCTCCACGATGATCTTCGCCGTTTCCAGCAGGCACTCGGCAAAGTCCGGCTTGCCGGTCAATACGCCGTAGCTGTTCTCCAGCCCCTCAATGACTGCATCCTCATACTCCGGCTTCATCTGCCAGATGGGGATGGTACGTCCGGCTCGGCTGTTGGTGTCGGACATATCAAAGACGTGCCGCAGCTTGTAGCCCTTGCTGGTGTCCACCAGGAGGGCGATCCCCGTGGTGCCACGGTTCACCCAGCGGCCATGCGTGTTCCAGAAGTCGGTTTGGGCGCAGGCGGTGGCGTCCGGCTTTTGGGCAAAAATCAAAAGCTGGTCACGGAAATTGTACTTGAAGTTATGGGCGGCGGTGTTCAGGAACGCCATATAGTTCCCGCTGTTGACGTTGATCTGGCGGGCGGTCTGTACCGCAAGCCGGACAATGGATTCAGGTTTCTTTGCCACAATCTATCCCTCCTTTTCATCGCAAGATTTGAGAAGCCCATTTTTTGCGGCGGCAATTTTGGAAATGCGCCCGGTAAGCTGGGCAACGGTGGCCCTGATCTCGGACTGCCGTGCGGCGTAAAAATAGCCGGTGGCATCGCTGCAAATGGGATGGCCGTCACAGCGCAGGCGGTTGACAGTCCGCCGCAGTTCCGTCCCCTTGATATGGAACGCGGCTTCCAGTTCTTTGCTGGAAGCCGCGCTTTCCTGTCCCCGGTGGTATTTTTTCAGATGTTCACACAGGGCCTTATCCACCATCGTGCCCACCGCCGTGTTTCAGTCCTTGACTGTACTCTTTTTTCGGCGGGTACACTCCGCCGCAGGCATAGAGAAGCTGCCGGATCATCTCGGCGGCTTCGCTCTCATACATCTGGACGCTGGCATACAGTTCGCCGTTCTTGCCGGGATAGAGCCGGGTAAAACGCATCCGTTTCTCCATCAAGTCTCTGGCATCCATGCGGGTGCGCTCATCGGCGGCGCTGGCCGCGTTGCCCTCCAGAACGGACATCATCAGGTCGAACATGGAGGGGTGTACCTTCAATTTGACATTCGGTAATTGTGCCATGATGTTCCTACCTTTCTGCGGACACCGCCTGCCGCCCCCGCTGGGGAAAGTCCCAGCCGTAGACTTTGCCGATCTCATCGCCCAGCCTGCGGGTGACGCGGGTTATATCGGCGCGGGTCGCTGTGCCGTAATACAATTTTTCTTTCAGCAGGTCAATTTGCGATTCCCGCACTCCGGGTTTGTAGGTGCGGTAAAGCAGGTGATTGGTGCCGTCATGGTGGATGGCGTCACAGCGCAGGTCGCCCAGCTTGTCAACGTACCATGTGGCGTAGTCGATGTCCCGGCCACTGTAAAGGCAGTCCCGGATGTTGCCGCTTTCGATCTCCTTGTAGCCCATGTGCCGTCCAGTCCAAAGGCCCAGGTCGGCAATAATGAGGATAGGCTGGTCAAGCTGGATGTTAAGGTTCACGCGCTCATCGTCCAGATAATCCCCGTTGATTTCGTGCATCAGGGCCATACGTTCATCCTCGGACAGTTCCGGGTATTGGGCTTCCAGGTCAGCCCGCCAGTCCTCATAGTCCAGATCATCGCTCCAGATAAGGTGTTTTTGATCTGTCACCGTGCGTCACCCCTGTCCCTGTGCTTGGGCTTGATGGGCTGGCCCTGTTCATCGTAGTTTTTCGGGTCGGCGGCGGGAGTGTCCCAGCCCATCGTAGCGCCGCCCTGCATCGCCATCGCCTGCGCCTTTGTCACGCCCATCTCGTCGTTCAACTCGTCAACCAGCTTTTGGCTGGTGCGGCCTTTCGTTACATAGGACGCGGAGCGGTAGCCGTCAAAACCCCGCTCAAACATCACGATGGCCCGCTTTTCCGGCACCTTGCCGTAGCACACCGTTGGCAGCGAACTTCGGAGGGGAATAACGGTGTTGCCGTTACGCTCCATCAGTTCGGCAAACTGGCAGATGTGGTAGAGTTCGCTGCCAATTTCAACGTGATAGTCGTCAATATAGCGGCATACTCGGTCAAACACTCGTCCATCAAACCGCCTGACACGCACGCTGTCCCCATCCTCGATTCTGAATTTTTCCTTGTAGCCTGGGGTAATAAAGCGGATGCCTTTTTCAGCGTGTTTCATGTGGCCGTCCAACCAGTCCCGGCGATAGCAGTAAATGAACAGGTTTTCCTCCCCCTTGTAGGGGTTCAGGCGGATCAGATAGGAATACTGCGCTGTGTCCGCCCGGAAACCAAAGGCAAAGCCCTCGTTAAATCCGCTCTCCGGGCGTTTCTGGCAGAAGTCCCGCATGGCGTCCCGGCTTTTCAGAAAGCCGCCATACTGCTCATCGCCCACCAGGGCGTTCAGGACGCTCTCAAACTCGGCGTGAAATTCCTCGGTGCCCAGGTTCTGCCGGTGGTCTTGCCATGTCTTGAAAAATCCTTTGCCGTCAGCACCCATGTCGGCCCGCAGATGGCCGATGCACCCGGTCTGGCCTGCTATCTGCGTACTCTGGCCGGAAGTGTAGAGCCGTTCCGCAGGGGTAGCGGTTTGCATCGTCAATTCCATAGAAGTTACCCTCCTTTTCAGCCAATAAGAAAAGACCACCAATCATCTTCCCGCACCTGAAAGGCATCGCCTAATTGGATGGTGTCAGGGAAGTTTGTTTGGGTGGTCTTTATGGCGTATTTGTCGATCTCGGTTGCGTAATATCGGAGAACCGTTGCGCCCAGCTTATCCAAAGCCAGATGGCCGCAACTCATACCGTCATACATGGACAGCACTTCCAGCGGTTCAGTCGTAATGTCGGGGCAGTAGGAGAGGATGTGGGCGATCACATCCACCGTCCAGCCGTTGCCCAGCATCTTATATGCCTGGGTATCGCTCACCGGGAATACAAAGTCCTCCGGCACCGTCTGGAGGCGCATACACTCGCAAACTGTCAGCTTGCGGATAATATAATAGCCGTCCATCAGCTTAATGGGGTACTGCTGGCCTTTGATGATGATTTGGCCGTTGCGGACTTCGTAAATCGGTTTGTCCAATGTCCCACAATACTGATAATACTGGCAGGAGGTAGTCAGGCAATTCGCCTTTTCCCGCATGGCACGGCCCCTGCGGGTCTTGCTGTTCGGCATGGTCAAGTCCACACACTCACCCGGCAAAATGTCGGTGTAGCCCTTTGTGGTGGCTTCCGCCACCCGCAGGGCTGGGCAGTCGGTGGGCACAGTGTAAAGCCCGGTTTTCGCCCCGGCCCCGCCGCCGTTCCCGCAAAGGGTCTTGCTTTTCCCGTCCGCAGAATATACCCGGTGGCCCTGCCCCTCGGAGCCGGTTCCGCTCTCTATGGTGCCGACACGGATGGGGTACATGGGTACGGCGATGTGTGGGTGAAATGCGGTAGTAACGGCTGTCCCCTTGCCCTCAATACTGTAAACCCTGTCGGCAAGGCTTGGCTGAATACCGGGGATTCCGCCGCGTCCGCTTTTGCTGTTTACACAAACAGGTTGGGCAACACAGGTCTTGCGGTCGATGGTGTTGCCCACCATATTACGGATGCCATCTTTATAATAGGTGGCCCGGAGACACTGTGCCTTGCCATCAGCGGTGACGTTTACTGGCTCTATTGCCATCGGTGCGGGGAAGTGTCCGCCGTCCAGGGCGTTAGTTGCGCTGGCCTTGGAGTAATTTGCTTTCAGCGTGTACCCCTTTTCCCGCAGGGGCAGGCCGCTGTCCAGAATGTCCAGCAGGATAAGGCCCCGGTCTTTCGGCTGTTCTACACCGGGGATATTCGTCCAGTAGAGCCGCTGGCGGCTTTGGGCGGAAACAAGGGCGGAGTTTATCAAGAGCGGTTCCACACCCAGCTCCGCCGTGATCTGCGCCCGTATCGCCGGGGCCATGCTTTTATTGTTTTCGTACAAATAGAAGTCCGGCCCATAGCGTTCCCTGGCGATCAGGTAATTGCGAAACAATTCCCAGCCCAGGCCCTCCGGCTGGGTTTCCCGGTTCCGGGTCTGCGCGATGCTCCAATGGGTGCAGGGCGAACCGCCCAGCAGAAGTTTCATTTGTTATCACGCTCCTATAACGAAAAACGGCCCCCAGGTGTTCTGGAAGCCGTTTTAAGGTATTGATTTATGGGAGAGCCTTTACCGGGCGTCACCCCTATCATGGCGTTTGGGCTTGATGGGCTTGCCCTGATCGTCATAGTCCTTGGGGTCGGCGGCGGGAATGTGCCAGCCAAACATGGAACCGGCCAACATAGTAGCCGCCTGTGCCTTGGTCACGTTGAGCTGTGCGTTGCACTCGTCCACGATGGCCTGGGCGTGGGCACGGTCGTGGCCGTATTTGTCGGTGTGATAATAGCCGCTCTCACCCTTCCTGACAATGATGATCTCATCGCTGTTGGGCAGCACATTGTAGCATTTGTCCGGCAAGGTGGAGCGCATAGGGATTACTTGACTGCTGCTCTGCTCCATCCACTCCGCAAACTCACGGGCGTGGTAGAGACTGCCGCCGATTTCAGCGTGACTTTCATCGACATATCGGGTCATGCGGTCAAAGTGCCCGCCCTCGCTGGTGATGATCCGCACCATATCGCCGTCCGGGATTCTGAATTTCTCTTTGCCGTCCAGGGTGATGAAACAGATACCCTTTTCAGCCTGTTTCATGTGCCGGTCAAGGCAGTTCCGGCGATAGGGATAGATATAAACGTGGTTATCGTCTCCAGCCGGGGTACAGCGGATCAGGTAAGAATAGTCCTGGGTGTCGGCCCGAAACGCATATTCATAGCCGTTGCGGAAACACCCCTGCGAATGGTCAAGGCAATAGACGATCATGCTGGCGCGGTTTTTCAACATACCGCCATACCGCTCATCAAAGCGGAGCATATCAAGCACCATGTTGAACTCGGCCTTGAACTCCGGCGTGTTTTGGGAACGCACAAAAGTTTCCCAGCTATTGAGAAAGACCGTGCCAGTGTTGTCCAGCTCGCCCCACAAATGGCCTGGGTTCCCGCACCGCTCGGCAAGCCGCATACTCTGTTCACAGGCGAAAAGCCGCTCTGTGGGGGTCGCAGGCCGTATGGTCAATTCCATAAATGTCACTCTCCTTTCACCGGGCGTCCCCACGATCCCGGTGCTTGAACTTGATGGGTTCACCCTGCTCGTCATAGTATTTCGGGTCAGCGCCGGGTTTGTCCCAGCCATAGGTCGATCCGAACAGCATAGCGGCCTCCTGCGCCTTGGTCACGCCCATAGCTTCATTGGCGGCGGTGGCCCCCTCACGGGCGGTCATGCCCTCGGCGTGGGCACCAGCGGGCCGCTTGAACATCTCGCCCTTAGTGATAACGATGATCTCGTCAGCGGCGGATGTGACACTGAAACACTTATCAGGCAGGGTGGAGCGCATGGGGATCACTCTGCTGCCGGTGCGTTCCACCTTCTCCGCAAAGTCGCGCAGGAAATAAAGGGTGCTGTCACAGTCGCTGAACAGCTCCATATGGTACTCGTCCACATAGCGGGCCACCCGGTCACGGGTGTCGCCGCTTTTAAGGATGATGCGGATGCGGTCGCCATCCGGGATCGTAAACCTCTCCTTGAAATCAGGGCCAATAAAACGGATGCCCTTTTCAGCCTGTTCCACATGGAAGTCGAACAAGTCCCGGCGATAGGGATAGAGTTCAAAGTCAAACTCCAGATCGTCCACGCACAAGCGCATAAAATAGGTGTATTGCTCTGTGTCCACCCGGAACGCATATTCCCGGTCATAGTGGCCCATATCGCTCTCCGGGTGCGTCCCGCAGTAGGCCGTCAGGGTATCGCGGTCTTTGAACACGCCGCCATACTGCTCGTCATGGCGCAGGGCGTCCAGCACCCCGTGAAGATTCTCCAGAAATTCACTCGTCCGCAGATAACCGCAGCAGTTTTCAAAATCGGTGTGAAATTCCGTCCCGTCCTCGCCCATATTGCCGCGCAGACAGCCCACAGCGCCGCATTGCTCCCCGATGCTTGTACCCTGCTTACGGGCGTAAAGCCGCTCCGCAGGGGCAGCGGGCCGTATAGTCATATCCATTACCGCTCACGCTCCTTATCAGGCTCTTTGGGCCGCTTTTCAGCGGCCCGCGCCCTCCGATCCATCTGGTACTCCAATTCCTCATTGGCACGGATCAGTAAATCCTTTTTGGCTTCCATAGGGTCGGAGAAGTAGTGCCCCCAATAGTAGTTGTCGCCGCCCTTGCAGGCCCAGGTCACATACATGGGCGGTTTGCTCCCGCTCTGGCCCAAAACGAACTCCGTTTCCCCAATCTGGATGGAGTCAGTGATGGTATAGCCCTCGTTGATTCTGGCATCCATATCAGCGGCCCTCCCTGTCCTTCGATTTCTTTTCCTTTTCAGCCTGTAAAGCATCCAGACAATGCTTCGCCCATTGGGGCAGTTTCTCCGGCTCAATCGTGCCGAGAACATCACTGCGCTCAAAACGCGAGGTCTTGCCCGAATAAAGCTCCGTGCAGGAGCAGGCGGAGCCGCGGCTGTTGGGGGATGCGCCAAAGCCACCGTTGCACAGGTGGAGTTGGCTGGTTGCCCGACGGTATTCCGGGCGCAGCACCTCCGGCCTGATAACAACGATTTTGCCATGAAGGTCGCTCTGGTGCCCAATGGTGTCACAGCCACCGGCGAGGATGGGGGCGTTGGGGATGCCCTGAATTTTGGGGCCGTTCAGGTCAACACGGGTTTTCTCCGCCTGTTCTGCTACACGCTGCCCAAAGAGGGCCGCGAGTTCAGGGTAATCATCGCTGACCATGATCTCGGTGTAGAGGGCCATGATCCCGTTGTTCGTGCAGAACGCACACATATAGCGTTGCTCATCCACACAGTCCGGGTTCTCGCCCAGCACGATCTCCCGGTCGCCTATGTGCAGGGAGTGGAAGATAACAAAATCACCCGCCATGCGTTTTTCCGCATTACCGTCCATTTGAAAACCTCCTTTGTCAAAGATTTACACCGCTCTGTGCCCAATGGACAAAAAGCGGTGTATGTAAAAAACGCTTTTTCAGCGGGCCATCAGTTTTGCCAGAAGTTCGTTCACCGGCTCGGCGCTCCGGCCCTGGGCGGTCAGCTTGTTCCGCCAGTCCATCAGGCACTTGCGGACAAGCCGGTATTCATCATCAGTAAACTGGAGGTATACCCGCTTTTCCCGTTTGAACATTTGAAACAGCTCCTTTCTTCACCACCATAGTACAAGAAAAAAGAAACGGTTTCAAATGTGCGAACGGCCCTATGTAAGTGGCCCGCAGGGCGGGCCACGGGGAAATGCTTAATACCCCGTCCGGGGCAGGGGCTTGGAGGGGGCGTAGATTTTCGTCACCCAGCGAGTGGTCGCCATGATCCACTGGCCGTTGTAGACGCCGCCCACGTCCGCCTGATTGAC
>CAKNZJ010000282.1 GCA_932222125.1 uncultured Clostridia bacterium
GCCCATAAGGGCAAAAACAAGGGAAATTACATAAGGCTTGAACATTCAATCAGCGGAAAGCCTTGATATATCAGGGTTCTAAGAGGATTTGACGGATAAACCGGAATTTGTACGGATTAACGCCGGTTTGTCAGGCAGCCACAATTCAAGGGTAGCCGCCCGCTTTCGGTGTTTTGACGAAGGATTCACCAAATAGACATAGCGCAACACTTATGTTGAAAAGGGATCTTTTATACAGGTGGTAGCCTACCATTATTTTTCAACAGCTAGAAAAAGGACAGCGTGAAATTGAGTCAATTTCACGCTGTCCTTTTTACTCCCGTACATCCATTTTCAAAGCAATCACCGTGCGGTCATCCCCATAACCCGCCCGTTGCGTGCTCTCCCGGAGCACCCGGCCTGCCAGCTCCTGGGGTGAGAGCCCATTAAATTCCTCCAGCATCTGGCGTAGCCACTGGTCGTCTTGACCTGTGGCCACCCCATCACTGACCATCAATACGCAGTCCCCGGCAGAGAGAGTGACGGGAAATATATCCGGAACACCGTTGGATATTCCTGCCGGCAGAGACTCGCCTACCAACCGTTCCACCCGGCCGCCTTGCCGCAGATAGGTGGGAGCGGCCCCCAACTTATACACCACGCTCTTTCCGGAAAACAAGTCTACTTGCAGTAGATCCACCGTGGTGAATCCCCCCAGTTCCTCCCCCCGAAGGGCCATAGCCCCTCCCACGGTTTTCAAAGTCTCCTCTGGTGTCAGTCCTGCCCGCAGGAATTTTTCCAGCATACCCAAGGCACAATCACTATCCGTCCGGGCATCCCGGCCGCTGCCCATCCCGTCGCACAAAACCAGATTTAACCTGCCTCCATCGTCCTTGAACCACACTCCATTGTCTCCGCTCACCGGGGTACCCTCCCGGTCGGCAGCGGCCACCCCTGCCACTACGATTAACGGCTCCCGCTGGGCCAAACGGACTGATCCCTTCTCACTTCCCTCCACCTGGAGGGGGCAGGCCAACAGCGCCGACAGCTTGGGCAGCTCTTCCCCCCGGGCCAACATCTCCACCCCGGGACCGTTGATCTCCAACTGCAAGTGACCATACTCATCGTCATAAACCGCGCACCGACCCTCCAGTCCCAGAGCGGCCAGCCGCTGCTTTACCAAGCGCTGGCGGCGCACATCCACCGCCGGATCCTGAGCCAGCTCCATGGCGGTACGCTCCAAAACCCGGGCAAGCTGGCTGTATTGCGCGCACACTGCCGCCCGGCTCTCCCGCACCCGGCTGTCGTACTGCCTGCGGTGGAGCAGGCAGGCCAGTTCCCCATTGGCCGCGGTCAGAAAGGCGTCAAACCGGCTACAGCGGCTGACAAAGTGGTTTGGGAAATCTGCAGTCTCCCCCGCCCCCCGATCCAGCATGGCAGTGAGCGCATCGGACAGGGCAGTACGAGTGGCCTGATACTCTCTCTGCCAGCACCGCTCCCTCTGCTTGCACTTGGCGCATACCTTATCTGCCACCCGGTCAAAAATACGGGCAGCATCCTTGTCATTGAATTCCGGTTTTGCCTGAAAGGCTCCTCGCAGACTGTTAGACACCTCCCGGAAGGCAATGGCAGTCCGCTTCATCTGCTTGACGGCAAAATCCCTAGTGTGCCGCTCCTCCTCCTCCCGCTCCTCCTGACGCGCCAAGGTGGCCAACCGGCGTAAAAGTCTGTCTGGCAGGATAAGTAAGAGCAGCACCCCTGCCGCCAGCTCCCAGATCATGGTCTGACCGGGCCCGCCCTCCCAAGTCCAAAAGATAGCCGCAGCTCCGCTTAGAGTGTACGCGGCGGCGCACAGCATACGATTTTGCCGGGCAAACAGACCAGCCACCAGGCTGGGCAGGGCGTAAATCATAGTGTAATAGTGGGGCGCCGTACCCGAGGCGAAGTCCATGGCAAGTCCCGCGACCACTCCGGCAGCGCTTCCAACCCCCACGCCTCCCTTCCAGGCGCACAGCAAGGACACCGTGACGCATAGCACCCGGCCCAGAGAGTGGCCGGCCACCATCACCCGGGCCAGCGTCATAGCCAAGGTAGCGGCCAAGGTGAGCACCCCAGCAGTCTGTTGAACGGTAAGCCCTGTTCCAGCCCGGTACTTCTCCCACACGTCAAAGGCCAGCCGGTACAGGTACACCGTGCCGGCGGTGAGCACCACCTCTGTCACAAAACCTACCACATCCCCCCGATCCCAACCAGCGGCGGACTGGTAAACAAAGCCCACCAATCCGTTCAAGGCCGCCGAAGTAATTGGTATGAACCACCGGCGGTGATATAATGTAAATTCCCCCATGGCCAGTGCCACGGCGTATACCATCATAGCCGCCGCAATATAACGCAGCCCCTCTATTACACCCAGGAACGAAAGGTAGCCTAACGCCGCTCCCAGCAGGGCGGCCAGTCCCTCCGCACCAGGTCCGCACACCCCCACCAACGCCAAGGCAAATAGGGAGTGGCCCCCCAGCAGCTCAGCCCCAGCCAGCACCGATGCCAATAAAAAGCGCACCATACAGTCGGACAGACGCATGGCCATCGGAACCGACAGCTTGCGGACGGGCTTGTCCCCCCGGGTGTTCTCCTTTGTAACCACAGAGCATTCCTCCAGTAAATTCCAACCTTTTCCTCATCATAGTATATCCCCTATGAAAAGGCCGTCGGAACCTGTCTTGCCTCTTAGGATAAACTGTGGTATGATACATTAGACAGAAAGTGGGGGCTTTTTATGAAGATCGGCTCTGTTGAAATCAATACAAAAATTGCCCTGGCTCCCATGGCCGGTGTCACCGACCTGGCATACCGCACGGTGTGCCGCGAGGTCTCAGGGTGCTATACCATATCCGAGATGGTCAGCGCCAAGGCGCTGACCTACGGCGACCGAAAGACCGCCACCCTTTTGAAGCTGGGACAGGAGGAACACCCCGCTGCCATACAGATTTTCGGCAGCGAAGAGGACGCCATGGAACGGGGGGCCGCCCTTGCCGCAGAGCAGTCAGGGGCAGACATCATCGACATCAACATGGGCTGCCCTGTCCCGAAAATTACCCACTCGGGGGACGGCTCCGCCCTTCTCCGGGAGCCGAAACGAGCGGTGCAAGTGGCCAAGGCGGTTATCCGGGGCGCTGCCGGCATACCCGTGACAGTGAAACTCCGGCTCGGCTGGGACAAGGGCTCCATCAACTGCGTGGAGATCGCTCAACGGTTGGAGGAGGCCGGTGTGGCGGCTGTGGCCATCCACGGCCGCACCAAGACCCAACTCTACTCCGGGCAGGCCAACTGGGACTACATTCGCCAGGTCAAGGAGGCGGTGTCCATCCCAGTGATTGCCAGCGGCGATGTGTTCCAGGCCAAGGACGCAGTGCGCATTCTACGCTGCACCGGGGCGGATATGGCCATGGTGGGCCGTGGGACCTTTGGCAACCCGTGGCTGCTTGCTCAATGCGCCGCCGCTGTGGAAGGGCGGGCGATTCCTCCCCTACCGCCGCTGTCCGTCCGGTGTGACACAGCGGCCCGGCAGTTTGCCCTGACCGTGGCGCACAAGGGAGAGAAAATCGCTTGCCTTGAAATGCGCAAGCACTACGCCTGGTATCTAAAGGGAGTGCCCCATGCGGCCTATTGGAAGAAGCAGATCTGCAACATGCAGACGGCGGAGGACTTTGACCGGGTGACGGCCGGCATCAAGCGGGACTTAGGATAATATGTTCCTGCCTGTGCCAGATGGGGAGGGAATACCTTGGAGGAACAAGAGCTGCTTTTGCGGGCAAAACAAGGCTGCCAGGATGCCTTTGGCCATTTGGTGGCGCAGTATGAAGCCCGGGTCTTTCACCAGGCCCTGCGCATGGTTGGATCCCCGGAGGACGCTTCCGATGTCACCCAAGAGGTCTTTTTTAAGGCTTGGCGCAGTCTGCCCCAATTTCAAGGGAACAGCACCTTTGCCACCTGGCTGTATAAGTTGACGGACCATGCGGCCATTGACCTGCTCCGGCGGGAAAGGAAACGCCGGGGAGATGTGACGCTGGACCATGTATCCCTTGACGTCCCCCAGCTCTCTGACCCTACCCCCAGTCCTCAGGCCAGTTTAGAGGCCAAGGAGCTGCGAGATACGGTGGCACACGGCCTCAATCAGTTGTCCGCAGAACACAGGCAAGTGTTGGTACTCCGGGAGATCAACGGTCTGTCCTACCAGCAGATCGCTCAACTTCTACATCTCTCCGTGGGAACGGTAAAATCCCGTATTGCCCGGGCCAGATTGTCCCTGGCAGATATTGTGCGTAAAAGCGGGAACCTTTCATCCTCCCATTCGTCTAATCCAACAGATAGGAGGTGACAGGCATGGACTGTACATACTATTTTACACTGATGAGCGAGGCGCTAGATGGGGAATTGAGGCCCCGGCAGCGGCGTAAGCTGGATGAGCATTTGGCCCAATGCCCCCACTGCGCAGCCCATTTTCAGACCCTTGCTATCCAGTCCCAGGCCCTGCGCCTCTTGGACTGTCAAGTTCCGGAGGAGCTTTTCCCACAGATCATAAACCACCTCCCTCCACAGGAACCGCCCCACTCCAGGCCGGCTCCCCACGTCCCCAGACGGGTTCTCCGCTGGGCCGCGCTGGCCGCCTGCATAGGGTTAACCATCTTCTCCCTATCTTCCCTGCCTCAGTGGTCTGGCAGCAGAGTTTCCCCCTTGGACAGCAGCGCACTGCAGACAGAGACAGGCATTGCCTCACCAGCAGCACATGTCGCAGTTAGTAACGCTCCCCACAGCGCTACAGCAGCCCAGTCTCAAGACGCTGTCCCCTCCCCCAAATCGGCGGCGCCTGACGTTGATGCTTCCTCCGCATCAGCAGAGCGCGGTATCTCCGGCCCTTCCGAGGCAGGGGAGTCTCAATATTACGAATTTCATAATCCTCAATATTTATGGTTGGACAATAGCGCCTTCTCCGGTGCGGAAATTCTGGGCAGTCGGGACAGTCTGCTTGCCTTTTTATCCCAGTTCCCTCAAAACGAGGCCCATCTGACTGCGTTTACCAGCCACTATGACGCCTCCTTTTTCCAGACCCATCGGCTTTTGGCTGTGGTGACGGAGCCCGCTAATTCCATTGGTTCCTATACTCTGGATCCACATGGTCTCTTTCGGTCACAAGTCACCCTTCTGGGTGCCGATGTTGGAGCAACCGCCAGAAGCGGGATATCCTGTCTCATTATCGCCGAGGTGGCCCCTCCCTTTGAGGATGGGGATGTTCTGGATATCATCCTGCCATAAAATCATCCTTTGAGCGGACGGCCCAATCGCCGTCCGCTCCTTATTTATACTCCTGGGAAACACCTCTTTCCTTCAAAGTGAAAGGACCCACGCCCCTTCTAACGGGAAAATTTTCGTCATAATCCTCAAATAACCGTTGCTATAACGGGGTTTTTATTGTATAATTCTTTCAGTAGTGTTTTCCGGCCCCTGGGAGCACTGATCGCAATTTGTAAGGAGTGAAGTAACTATGAGCTATTCTCCGCAAAGTATCCGGAACATTTGCCTGCTGGGACACGGCGGCAATGGAAAAACTACCCTGGTAGAGAGCCTTCTGAGTATGACCGGCATAATTGACCGCATGGGCAAGACCACTGATGGCAATACCGTTTGCGACTATGATCCGGAGGAGGTTAAACGTCAAATCTCCATCTCTTCCGCAGTCGCCCCGGTGGAATATAACGGATGTAAGATCAACGTGCTGGATACGCCGGGTAACTTTGACTTTGCCGGACAGGTGGCCGAGTGCCTGTCGGTGGCCGACGCAGGCGTGATCGTATGCGCCGCAAAGGGCGGTCTGTCCGTAGGCACTGAACGGGCCTGGAAACTGCTGGATGAGCTGGGCATGCCCCGCATCATCTATATTTCCAAGATGGATGAGGAGAACGTAGACTTCAACTCCGCCTTTGACACCCTGCGCGCCCACTTTGGCAAAAATGTCGCCCCCCTGGTAGTGCCCATCTGGGACGAACACAAGGTGGTCACCGGCGTGGTGGATGTACTCCATAAGCGAGCCTTTCAGATCAGCGCAGGCAAGCGGGTGGAGATCCCCATTCCTGAGGACAAAATCACTGTGGTGGATGAGATTTATGACAAGTTGATGGAGTCTGTGGCCGAGACCAGCGAGGAGTTCATGGATAAATTCTTTGAGGGAGGCACCTTCACCTATGCCGAAGTGGTACAGGGCCTGCGAGCCGGCGTCCGGGACTGCTCCCTCATTCCGGTGGTATGCGGTTCCTCCGTCACTGGTCTTGGTTCCCTGATGCTGCTTGACATGATTGTGGATCTGCTTCCCAACCCTGTGGAGGGCGTCCCCCCCAAGGGCATCAACAAGGATGGGGCTATTGAGGAGTTCATTCTATCCCCCGGCGCCGTTCCCGCCGCTTTTGTCTTTAAGACCGTGGCCGATCAGTACGGCAAATTCTCCTTTATCAAGGTGCTTTCTGGCACCCTAACCCCAGACATGGTTCTGGTCAATGCCACCAGCGGTCAGAGTGAGAAGCTGGGCCGCCTGTATATCTTGCGCGGCAAGAAAAACGAAGAGGTCAAGGAGCTGCTGTGCGGCGATATTGGGGCCATCGGAAAGATGGAGCGGCTTAAAACAGGGGACACCCTATGCGATGCCCGGAAATTCATCAAATTGGACCCCATTCCCTTCGCCCAGCCCAACTACTCCAAAGCGATTGTCCCCAAAACCCGGGGGCAGGAGGACAAAATCGCCATCGGTCTGGGCCGCCTGAATGAAGAGGACCCCACCTTCACCGTGGTCAACAACGCCGAGACCCATCAGATGGTGGTCACCACTGCCGGAGACATCCAGATGGATGTTCTGGTGTCTAAGCTGAGGTCCCGCTTTGGCGTGGACGCAGAGCTATCCGAGCCCCGGGTCGCCTATCGGGAGAAAATCCGCAAAATCGTCTGCAAGCAGGGACGTCACAAAAAGCAGACCGGTGGCTCTGGCCAATTTGGTGACGTTTGGATCCGTTTTGAACCGGGAGAGCAGGAAGAGATGGCATTCTGCGAGGAGGTGTTCGGCGGCGCTGTACCCAAGAACTTCTTCCCCGCTGTGGAGAAAGGTCTCCGGGAAGCCTGCACCCACGGTGTGCTGGCCGGCTATCCAGTGGTCAACCTGAAGGCCACCCTGTACGATGGCAGCTACCATCCGGTGGACTCCTCCGAAATCGCCTTTAAGACTGCCGCCCAGCTTGCCTACAAGGCCGCTCTGCCCGAGGCGTCTCCCGTCCTATTGGAACCGGTGGGTGAGCTGACGGTGACTGTCCCCGATCAATATATGGGGGAGGTGCTGGGCGATTTGAACAAACGCCGGGGCCGGGTGATGGGTATGGAACCCACCAATGGTGGAAGCCAGATCATCTCCGCCGAAGTGCCCATGGCTGAGATGACCACCTACACCATTGATCTGAGGGCTATGACCCAGTCCCGGGGTGCCTTCACCCTTCACTTTGTCCGCTATGAAGAGTGCCCTCCCGCGGCCCAGGAAAAGGCCATTGCTGCGGCCCAGGCCATGGCGGAAAAATAACAAACACAGCAAAAAGCATCCCCTACCCTTACAAATGGGGGATGCTTTTTATCTACAATCAGGTTTGTTAAAACACTGAATGGCCGCCTATCACCCTGCGCCAAACAGCAGCCGCACTGCCCAAGCCGCGGCCAGAAAACCGGCGGCGTCCGCACATAGGGCAGCAGGGACAGCATACCGAGTCTTAGCAATTTTAGCCGCTCCAAAATATACCGCGATGGTATAGAACGTGGTTTCGGTGGAACCCAACATCACTGCGGCTGTCCGGCCCACCAGGGAATCAGGGCCATAGGTCTCGATGAGTTCCGCCCCCACCCCCAGGGCGGCGGAACCGCTCACCGGACGCACCAACAGCAATCCGATGGTCTCTGGGGGAATTCCCAGCGCTGTCAGTGCCGGGCCCAGCGCTTCTCCCAACATATCTAACGCCCCGGATGCCCGCAGCATATACACCGCTGTCAGCAATCCAATGAGGGGCGGCATAATGCGCAGGGACACCTTCACCCCTTCCTCTGCCCCATGGGTTAGGGCGCCCCATAGATCCACCCGCCGGATTAGTCCCCACAAGGCCACCAACAGCATGAGATAGGGCACCAGCATGGTGAAAAACAGACTCATTCCATTACCTCCATAGCCGGGCAAATACCTTGGCTGCAGTGATGCCCACTGTCACGGATATCACTGATGCCAGCCATACCGCCGGCAGAATGTCAAAGGGGGCAGCGCTGCCCGCCCCCGCTCGCAGGCTGGCTACAGTGGTAGGGATAAGCTGGAGGGAGGCGGTGTTGCAGACCACCAGCATGCACAGCCCATCAGAGGCCACCCCAGGGGTGCGCTCTGCCATCAGCCGGGCTGCCTCCAGCCCCAGCGGCGTAGCGGCATTCCCTAATCCCAGCAAATTGGCGGAGAAATTGGCGCTTACCCGGTCCATCACCGGCTTGTTCTTCGCAAACCCCGGATAGAGCCACCGCAGGACCGGTCGCATCAACCGAGATAGTCCCCCAGCTAATCCAGAGCGTTCCATCACCTCCATCACCCCCATCCACAGGCACAAAACTCCCATCATGGACAAACATAGCTCCACTCCGGCGGCGGCCCCGTCCAGCGCACCTTTTGCCACCGCCGGTCCATTCCCTGTAGCCAATCCACATAAAATAGCCGCTCCTACCATTACCGTCCAAATCACCGACATTGCCATCCGTCGATCCCCCCTGTTTTCCCTCATCGATCCGTACAGTTTTGCTCCCTCTATCTATACGAACTTACCTGGTCAAACATGTCCCTTTATCCTCTAAAGAAACTTCGACTGTTTTCCCGAAAATGATGCAAGTATCCCCCCTTTTTGATTGACATTATTATCCAACATGTTGTATAATAGAGGCGACCCAATACTGTATATAAGCGCAAATATAAGGAGACACTGATCATGAAATCTACTGGAATTGTTCGCAAAGTTGACGAACTTGGCCGCATCGTTCTACCCATTGAGCTGCGCCGCACATTGGACATTGCCGAGCGTGATCCTCTGGAGATCTATGTGGACGGCTCTTCCATCGTTCTGACCAAGTATCAGCCCGCCTGTGTTTTCTGCGGCAGCTCCAAGCACATCGCCTCCCATATGGGAAAGAACGTCTGTGCCGCTTGCCTCAAGCAGCTGAGCAAACTTTAATTTTATCTTAATCCGAAAAAAGGCTGCCCGGTGGGCAGGACTTCATAAAGAAGTTAAGGGCAAGACAGACCACTTCGGTTTGTCTTGCCCTTTTTATGCCATCTACCCTGCTTAGTACGACACTTTCCACCAAAGTGTCGTAGCGGAACAGCCGGATCAACTGGAATATATACAGAGCCCTCCCCAGTAGGCACTCCTTTTCTATGTCACTTATCCCTGACTCAACGATATTTTGCCACCCAGCCCATTTAGAACCAGTCCCAGGACGTGCTAACAGTCAACCCCCTCGCTTTATTTGTCCAGCGCCAACTCATACAACCGGCGTTTCTGCATCCCAAACTCCTGTGCGGCCTGACTGGATGCTGCCTTTAGGGATAGCCCTGTCCTTCGCAGCTGCTCCACCCGCATCAAAGCGCCCTCTTCATCCGGGGCCTCCTCCGTTGGGACACATCCCTCCACCACCAGCACAAATTCTCCCCTGGGCTCCTGCGCGGTATACCGCTCCCACGCCTCTCCCAGCGTAGTTCGCCATACCTCCTCATGAAGCTTGGTCAGCTCCCGGCACACTACCAGCCTCCGCTCCGGGCCAAAGGCATCAGCTAAATCCCTCAATGTGCCCGCCAGCTTGTGCGGCGCCTCGTAAAATACCATGGTGCGCTCCTCTCCATCCAGTTGATTCAGATGGATCGTTCGGTTTTTCTTCTTCACCGGTAAAAATCCCTCAAAGGTAAACCGTCTGGTTGACAGGCCGGATACGGATAGGGCCACAGTCAAAGCGCATGGACCTGGAATAGCCTCTGCCTCTACTCCATTGGCGGCACACAAAGCCACCAGCTTCTCCCCAGGGTCAGAGATGCCGGGAGTCCCTGCGTCAGTGACCAGGGCACAAGCCTCTCCCCCCAGCAATCTGGCTACAATGGCCCCTCCCGCACGGGCACAATTATGGCGGTGGTAGATGACCATAGGCTTTTTTAGCCCCAAGTGGTTGAGCAGCTTAGCCGTTACCCGGGTGTCCTCCGCCGCAATGAAATCCACCCTTTCCAGAATATCCACGCTCCGGCGGGAGACATCCCCCAAATTTCCGATTGGCGTTGGAACCAAATAGAGCTTACCCGACATGGTCTGGCCTCCTGTTAAATTTCTCTGGGGCGCTTGCCCCTGCACATGGTGAGGGAGATACGCTTCTTCTTCTCATCCACCTCCTTCACCCATACGGTGACCACATCCCCCACGGATAACAACTCGGAGGGGTGCTTCAGATACCGGCTTGATATCTCACTGATATGAACCAGTCCATCCTGGTGGACTCCAATGTCTATAAAAGCGCCAAAGTCGATGACATTACGCACCGTTCCCTTCAGCTCCATGCCCGGCTTTAAATCCTTGACATCCAGCACATCGGTGCGCAGCACCGGAGTGGGCAGCTCCTCCCGAGGATCCCGGCCAGGCTTCATCAGCTCGGCAGCCACATCCATCAGCGTGGGCACTCCCACGCCACACGCGGCCGACGCACGCTCCCATCCGTAGGCCGTCAGGCGCTCCTTTAAGCCTGCCACCCCACCTCCCTTTACCTGATCCATCGTATATCCACACAAAACCACCAGCCGCTCCGCCGCCGCATAGCTCTCTGGATGAACGGCTGTGTCGTCCAGGGGGGACCTGCTCCCCGGCACTCTTAGAAAGCCCGCCGCCTGCTCAAAGGCCTTCGGTCCCAGCTTTGGCACCTTCAGCAACTGGCGCCGTGTGGCAAAGGGGCCATTCTCCTCCCGATACCTGACAATATTTTTAGCCGTAGTCTCCGTCAGCCCGGCCACCCGGGTGAGCAGCGGAGCGGAGGCGGTGTTCACATCCACTCCCACCGCGTTGACGCAGTCCTCCACCACCCCATTCAGGGCCTCCCCCAGTCGGGCTTGGGGCATATCGTGCTGATATTGTCCCACCCCAACCGCTTTAGGGTCAATCTTGACTAACTCAGCTAGAGGGTCTTGAAGGCGGCGGGCAATGGACACGGCAGAGCGCAGATTGACATCAAAATCGGGCAACTCTTGAGCAGCCAGCTTGGAGACGGAATAGACTGATGCTCCCGCTTCGCTGACAATCATATAGCTTACTCCGCTGCCCACCCTCCTGATGAGCTCCACCGTCATCTGCTCCGTCTCCCGGCTGGCTGTTCCATTTCCAATGGCGATATGGACCACTCCATGGGTTTTGATCAGGTCAGCCAACTTGGCAATGGCCTCCTCCAGCCCCCGTTGGCCATGGGTAGGATAGACCACCCCAGTGTCCAGCACCTTGCCGGTAGCGTCTACCACAGCTACTTTACACCCCATGCGGTATCCCGGGTCTAGTCCCATGGTGACAAAGCCCTTCACCGGCGGCTGCATCAGCAGGGGTTTCAGGTTAAGTGCAAACTGACCAATCGCCCCTTCATTGGCCCGGTTTGTGAGCTCCGTACGCACCTCCCGCTCCATAGAGGGAGCAATGAGCCGGTCAAACGCATCTTGAACAGCGCTCTTCACAAAGTCCATGGCCGCGGAACCCGGCCTGACCACTGCCCTACAGATAACCACCATCGCCTGCTTCCGGTCTATTTCAACTGAGACCTTCAAAATACCCTCTCGCTCTCCCCGGTTGATGGCCAAAATTTGATGCCCATACGTTTTGGAAATCAGGTTTGAAAACTGATAGTATATACGATATACTGTGTCCTCCGGCTCCTTGGTCGCCGGTACCGATACCAGGCTGGCCTGCCGCCAGTACAAATTTCGGAGGCTTTTCCTGATGTCTGCGTCATCGGAAATAAGTTCAGCAATGATATCATTGGCTCCCTGAAGGGCTTCCTGCGGGGTTTCCACCCCCTGGTCCGGCCCGGTATAATCCGCTGCGGCAAGCAACGGATCGGGGCAGGTTGACTCCTGAGCCATGAGTAGCTGAGCCAGCGGTTCCAGTCCCTTCTCCCGGGCCATGGTAGCCCTGGTGCGCCGCTTCTGCTTATAGGGACGGTACAGGTCCTCCACCTCCGCCAAGGTTCCGGCAGCATCGATGGCTGTTGCCAGCTCCACAGTCAGCTTTCCCTGGTTTTGGATAGACTGCTTTACCTCATCCCGGCGCACCTGCAAATTGCGCAGATATTGCAGGCGATCTGCCAGTTGGCGGATGAGCTGGTCGTCCATGGACCCATGCAGTTCCTTCCGGTAACGGGCAATGAACGGGACTGTGTTGCCCTCGTCCAGCATCGCCACCACGTTTTGGATATCCTGTTCCGGCCGTTCCAATTCCTGAGCCAGCCGTTGGAGAATGGTTTTCATAAAGGCACCCCTTGTTATCAGGATCTGTCATCGTAAAATACCTGTCCGGTCAGGGCTATGTGTTTGAGACAGTATATCACAATTCTTTCCTGCTGAAAAGGATAAAGCGGACAGAATCGCAGATGCTCTGAAACGCAACCTTGTCCCAGATATGCCCCCAGCCCCTTTGACAGAAACCCTGGATCGTAAAAAACATATCGTATTCAACAGGGTCATTGAATACGATATGTTTTGTCCGCTGTGCTCAATATGTTCAACAAATATGTCTTAATAGACAAACCATATCACTTCTACAGGGAATTATAGTGGACAATATGCCCGATTCATGCTATAATCAAATTATTATATATAGCAAATAGGAATTTACAGAAAGGAGTTCACAGATTATGAGAGGAAGACACAAACTGATCAGCGCCATATTGTGCGTATGCTTTTTGGTGAGCACATTGCCGCAGTGCATTGTGCCCGTCATCGCGGCAGAGGCCGATATCGCCACATCTTCCGCTACATCACTGACTGTGGCAGCCCCAACCTTTGCCCCTGTCATGGTTGGGTACGGCCAGCCAAAGGCGGAGCCCATCACCATCAAAAACATCGGGTCGGGATACATCCACGGTGTCAAGGCTGAGGTCAGCGGGGACTCCTTTATGCTCACGGGACCAGCGGGCACTCTTTTTCTGATACCAGGGGGCACAGACACCAGCTATTCAATCCAGCCAAAGCCTGGTTTGCCCGAGGGCACCTACACCGCCACCATCACTGTGACTTCTGGGAACAGTCAATCTGTAAGCGCAAGCGTATCGTTTGAGGTCAAGCCCACCGGCTCTATCGTTAATCCACCCGACGGTGTGCCCGCTGCGGACGCGCCTCAGAACCTGACGGAACTTCGGAGCGCGGATCCAGCAGAGGTGGCCAAGGTATCTCGATTTGACAGCAGAAACTATGGAATTGTTCCCCCCACCAAGGACCAAGGAGCATCTAACATCTGCTGGGCCTACGCTCCCATCACCGCCTCAACGATCTCCATTCTCCGCAGCGGCATTGACCCACACGCCAGCAAGGACAGTCTGTGGCTTTCACCTGAAGTCCTGGCCTATTCCCGGCATAATCATATGGCCGACCCACTCGGAAATACCACAGCAGAAATCACCGGCGATCACTGGTTCAGTTCCCCTGGGGATACCCGGTACACTCCCCCCCTTCTCTCTCAGTGGTGCGGCCCGGTACTGAGTAACAGTTCCCTCATGACCGACCCCAGAATCAATCCTTTTACCAATGCCGCTTATAAGATGGAGAACGCCGTTACCGTCGAAAGTACTCAGCTGAGAACGGATATGATCGCCCGCAATGCCATCAAGGAAGCTATTGTCAAGTATGGCGCCGTCACCTTTTCCTACAGCAATATAAGGGAAGTGCAGTACTATAACCCCACCAGCGAACCGGGGAGCAATACAAGCCTCCATGCCTGCACCGTCATCGGCTGGGATGATACGATCTCCGCTGATCAATTCAAGCCTGGAAAGGCCTCCCAACCCGGCGGTTGGCTGGTGAAAAACAGCTACGATTCGCTCCCTTACTTCTGGCTGTCCTATGACTGTCATAGCTCCACGGTATGGGCCTTTGACTATGCTCCAGCGGATCGGTATGACTACAACTACTTCTATGACTCCTCTTCTGTGGAGTTCGGTTTAGCGGCCAGCGCTATAAAAAATACCGCGGCCAATGTCTTCTTGGCAAAAAAGGGCACTGACCAGACCCCCGAATACCTGAAGGCCGTGAACGTTGGCTTTTCCGGAAAAAACGTTCACTGTGAAGTGAAGGTCTATAGCGATCTGACCGATTCCACTAATCCGGAAAGCGGCCAGTGTGTCGCCACAGTCCAGGGGGACTATGCATTGAGCGGGTATTATACCCTCCAGTTGGATCAGCCGGTGACCTTGACACCCAACTCATATTTCAGCGTGGTGGTCAAAGTCAGCAGTAACAGCGGTGGATCGCCGTGGATATGGGCGGGTTTAAATAGCAGCTCCCACAGCTATGTCAAGAATAGCAGCGGTGACTGGGGTGCAGGTCCAGCCAGGGCGGTCCGCATCAAGGCGTTCACCAAACTGGGCGATCCCGGAGATGTCCCGAGTCCGACCATAGATATCAGCAGCGCCGTTGTCACCCTTCCGGCTGACTCCTTTGTCTACACCGGCAATCAGATCACCCCGGACTGTATGGTGACGGTAAACAATCAATCCCTTACCCCAGGCACCGATTATACTGTGAGCTATTCCGACAACACAGACATTGGAACAGCTACTGTGACGGTGACAGGGACAGGTTCCTACCACGGCTCCGTCTCCAAAACGTTTGCCATTACCAAGGCTAGCTTTACTGCTGCTGTTTCCCTGAACGATTGGACTTACGGGCAGACTGCCAGTGATCCCGTTGTTTCTGGCAATACCAGCGGCGGCGTGGTGAGCTATTGGTACGCCGCGTCAGAAACTGGAACCTATTCCACCATCAAACCCACCAATGCCGGAACCTACTATATCAAGGCGCAAATTGAGGCAACCTTAAATTACGATGCCTGCACTACCACACCGGTGCGCTTTACGATCCACAAGGCAAGCGAACCCTCCAATTATCCCCAGGTGCCAAAAACGGCAGTTCTAAAGCACAACGAAAGTCTGTCAGCCATTTCACTACCGAGTGGTTGGAGTTGGTCAAATCCTAGTCAGACAATCACGCCTGGTACAACCGTGCCTGTCTCTGCGGAATATTTTGATCAGGACAACTATCAGACGGCAACCGCCACTGTTCAGATTACAAAGGAACAGCCTCCCGCACCTATTTTGACCCCGGAAACCACCCCTTCCGCCACCATCGACTATATTGCCGAAGCCTTGTGCGGTCTTGTCCCCCTTGGAATTTATGAAATCAATGGCACCACCTGCACCATCGGCAAGGATGGCACGCTCCCTATCGATTCGGCGTGGCTGGGGAATACCTTGACCATTGTCAAGGTGGGTAACGGCACCACTACAAAAAACAGCGCCCCACAAATGCTGAGTATTCCCAATCGACCTGCTGCTCCACAAAATCTCAAGGTCATACATGAAGATTTTGCCGGCAATCATAATGGTCAAATCAGCGGTGTCTCTGTAGACATGGAGTATCAAATATCTAGCAGCAGCTGGACTTCCTGTGTAGGAAATTCCATAACAAACCTTGCTCCTGACACTTATCTCATCCGCACGAAAGCAACTGACCATTCCTTCGCGGGACTGTCCACTACAGTGAGCATCAAACCGGGAAAGGTGCCAAGCTATACCCTCACCCTTACCGCACCAGTCTTTCCAGCTGTCACTGTCGGTTACCAGCAGCCTGAAGCTCTGCCCATTATGATTGTAAATTCCGGCAATCATGACGCCACCATATCAAGTGCGGTTTTGAGCGGCGAAAATGCCAACAATTTTGTACTGTTGGCTGGGAACAACACTGTGGCGTCTGGCGCGCAAAACACCAGCTATTCGATCCAGCCCAAGGAAAACTTACCGGTTGGAAGCTATACCGCTCAGATCATGATCCAGTATGACGGCGGTGCGCAGGCACAAGCCGAAATCAGCTTCACCGTTCGTGCCCAGCCTGTACAGCCTACACCCAATCCCGGCGGAACCACTTATTACTCCATTCGTGTGGCCCCTTCCCCCAATGGCACCATTTCCGTCAGCCCACAACGGGCTGCCAAGGGTACGAAGGTTACACTGACCGCATCCCCTGATGCAGGCTATGCCTTAAGTGATTTAATCCTTCAGGACTCCAAGGGGGGGACAATTGCGCTAACAAAAGAGAGCGCCACGGCATACACCTTTGCCATGCCAGGTTCTCCAGTGACAGTAGCCGCAGTTTTTACCAGAATAGAGTCACCAATCAACTTTACCGATGTCAATCCAGATTCGTATTACTATGACGCCGTTGCCTGGGCTGTAAAACAAGAAATCACGATGGGCACCAGCGCAACTACATTTAGTCCAGACGCTGCCTGTACCCGCGCACAGATGGTGACCTTCTTGTGGCGGGCGGCCGGCAGCCCCAGTCCAGGCGCTGCCACATGCAATTTTACCGATGTAGACAAAGATAGCGATAGTTATCAGGCCATTCTATGGGCGGCAGAACGTGGGATTACAATCGGAACGAGTAAGACCACATTCCAGCCAACCGCTGTCTGCTCCAGGGGACAGATGGCAACCTTCCTATATCGGTACTCCGGTTCGCCAGCTGTCACAGGTACACATCCATTTGCCGATGTTCCAGACAATACTTACTACCATGATGCCGTAACTTGGGCGGCACAAACCGGAGTTACCAGGGGCACCTCCGCAACCACATTCAGTCCAGCGGACAACTGCACCCGAGGGCAAATGATAACATTTCTCCATCGCTTACTTGGTAAATAACATCCTTACAGCCTGCTTGGATATGTGATTGGCAACTGTAGCATGATCTATGAGGCAAACAGGCCTGCCTTTCCATCGTTCTCACCACCCTTTTGAGATGGAGCAGCTCGCCCTGGCAAAATAAGCTATTCCATTTACATTTCCCATAAAGAGGAATCACTTCACAATGCTATAACACTCGCCTTCGGGCTGCTGGACGCGACCCAAAGGCGAGTGTTCTTTTGCCCAGTCAATTATGGGATGAACAGCCTTGTCTGCTCTGCTTTAAAACAGCTGCATAATCCACAGGATGATACCGTACACTACGCTGGCCGAGATACCATACGCCAGCACCGGACCAGCCACGGTAAACAGCTTGGACCCCGTGCCGGTGACAAATCCCTCGCTCTTAAACTCCAGTGCTGGAGATACCATGGCATTAGAAAAACCTGTAATGGGAACCAAGGTGCCCGCTCCCGCCCGCTTTGCGATATCGTCGAATACCCCCAGGCCTGTGAGCAGAGAGGCCACAAAAATCAACGTAATTGACACCCATGTTCCTGCGTCCTCTTTGTCCAAGCCCCAGCTCTGGTACAGTTCCATCAATCCCTGACCCGCCATACAGATGGCTCCGCCCACTAAAAAAGCCCAGACCATGTCCTTCCAGATGGGGGATGGCTTTGCCTTTGCGCTGACGTATTTGTTGTACTCCTGATTGGTCATATCCATGTGCTTCACCTCATGACCAGTATGCCCCATCCTGCCTTCAATATCCAAAAAATCCAGGCGGGACCGAGTTATTTCGGTCTTGCCTGGATTTTTTATTTCAAATGACAATCCTACCCCAAACCGGGGCGAACAATCAGAGGCAGCTTTTCCAGCCCATGGACTTCTACCAACAGTTTGGCTGCGCTAGCCCTGTCGATGGTGGCGGTGGGAGACAGGTAGCCATCGCTCCCCTGCACCACACCCAAGGCCACCAGCTTCTGTACCTGGGAGACTGCCCAGCCGCTCACCTGGTCCCTGTCAGCAAAGACAGACAGATCGGTGGTGGCGTTGGAGGCCAGGACACGTCCCAGCATCACCATAGCCGCCTCACGGGTAACCAGCTCGCCCACATTGGCGGTGAGCCTGCCGCCATTTTCCCCACCCTCAAATACCTGGAGGGCATACATGGCCTTGACAGAGGGCAACACCCATCCGGGAATGGACCCGGCATCGGCAAAGGGTAGCTCTACCCTCTCATATACAGTGGTATCCACGCCAAGCAAACGGGTGATAAACACCAGCAGCTCGCCCCGGCTGAGTCGGCCCCTGGGCTGGAAGATATAACTGCCATCTGCCTGGGCAATGCCCGTAGTGATACCCAACTGGTACAGCCGCTCCACATAGCCGGCCGACCAGTGTCCCGCTATATCAGTGAAGGGACTATTCCCCTTCACCGTCACCCGAATCGCAACTGTTTTCCCTCCCGCCGTGGCGGTAATGGTTCCGGTCCCGCTACTGTAACCCGCTGTAAATAAACCGGTCTGGTCAATGGTTCCGATGGCCGCATCCGCCCTCCAGACCACATCGGTATCATCCATTCCCACCGGCAGATTCCACCAAATACCCTTGGCGGTGAGAGCCGCTTGACCTCCGGCGGACACGGTCAGCGCAGTCAGGGCCCCCCCGGTTTCTTCCCGGGAAATGGTCAGCCGGGACAGGCTGTCCACCACTCGCACAGGCAAGGTTCCCCCGGCGGAACCGGACTGAGATTTTGCGGATAGCTCAAAGGTACCCGGCACATTTCCGGCGGTATAGACAGCAGATAGGCCGCTCCCCTCCAACGTGCCTCCAGTTCCCTGCCAAATAGGAGCCTCGGCGGTCATGGGATAGCCCGCGGTGTCATAGGGGGTGGCCCTCACCGTCAGATCAGCGCCTGCCAGCATCACCTGAGTTTCGCCGCTCAGGTAATAGCCCCCCAACTGTCCGGTGGCGGTGGTATTTGGGGTTACCAGCAGGATAGAGTTGTTCACGGCCCGGCTGCCTGTGGGACGGCTGATGATGGAGAAATTGCCACTGCCGGGCAAAGTGGCTCCCAGCGCAGTGGAGCCACCGCCATCCAACGCCACAGCGCTGACACACCCCAGCTCCTGTAGCCGCCGGGCCACCTGTCCATGGTTGGCCCCAACAGAATAGCCGCTCTGCCGTCCATCAATGGTATACAATACTACAGAGCCGTCGGCCTTAACCCCAAGGGCGGTGTAGGGATTGGTAGTGACGCCCAGCCCAGAGGCCACCTGTCCATCCCGCAGCAAAACTGTCATAATACTGATACCGTAAGCTGCCGTGTTCCACCTTCCACTGCCGCCGCTTACCGACACGGTCACCTGCTGTCCCGCCCGTAGTCTGCGCAGAGCCCCCAACAGGGACTGGTTCTCACTGTCATTGGCATAGAGCATGTAGCCGCCCTCAGGTAGAACGCCATTAAACCGGTCCCCCGCCTTGGTGTCAGTTACCGACACCACCTCCAGGGACAGGGTCCCGTTCATGGTCAGCTGAGCGCTGCCTCCCACCGGCTGCAACAGGACAGACACACTGTCCCCACTGGAGTTTACCCTGGAGGAGAAATCCTGATTATAGAGATACAGCCCATCCAGATAGTTTCTGTTGCGGTAAGCATTGAACCCCGCCAGGCTTGTAGTATAGGAGGAGATGCCATCCGCACCTGGCAAGACCACAGTTTTGGTCAATGCACTCTCGTCCACAAATACGCTGCCATCCCGGGAGAATCCAAGCAGGGTATAGTTTTCCACATCCAGGGAGCGGATTACCCCATCTGTCATCAGCATGCCCACGATGGTGCCATCGGTATTGAAAAAGCCGCCGTTGATTCCCGCCACCACCCGGTAGCCCTGCCGCTCCATCTGGCCTGCCGCTGCCGCTACCGTATTGGTACTGGCCACATAGTTTCCGCTGAATACCATCGGCGTCACATTCTGTCCTGGGGTATATGTAACATAATGCTCTGTGCGCAGGTCGTTGCGGGAGGCCGACCACAGGCTGCCACGGTTGAGGGATACGCCCTGGGCCAGCTCTATCTTCCGCTCCACAAGCTCACTGCCAAGCGCATCCGAGGCGAAAGCCATCTGCCCTGCCGTCAGGGCCAGTGTCAGGGCCAGCGCAACTGCTCCCAGCCTGCGCAACATATTCTCTCGTCTTTTCACAGGTACCTCCTTGGTTTTTCCCTATGGGTCTATTGAATTCTGAAATCTGCTATTCTGCCCGCTTTACTCTACCTCTCCCGGCAGAAGACGCTGTCCGGCTCAGGGCACTGTGTTTTGGCTGACAGCGCTCTCCGGAGCACCCAAGCCGGCTTTCAGCCGCTCCAGCGTGTTGGCCAGGGTGCTAGCCTCCTGAAGGTCCAACAGCTCACCGATGAGCCGGTTGGATAATAGGAAACCTTCCGGGGTAAAATGCCAGCGTTGGCCAGAACGGCCTGCCCATCCCCGCTGCTCATACTCCGCCAGCTTAGCAGCAATGGGGTCAAAGTTCATATAGTATTCCCGGCGGTACTCCCATTCCTCGATTCCATGGGTGGTGCGCAAGCGAAGCATCAGATACTCACTGCCCCGCTCCCGATGAGGGATGTGCTCCTTCTCCGCCAGCAGTTCCCCTCCCTCTAACACCCCCTGGATATAGCTGTCCACATCCCGGACAAAGGAATACCGGCAGTCCCCAAAGTCGGAATGAGCTGATGCTCCTAGGCCCACATATGGCTGGCCCATCCAATACCGCAGATTATGCCGGGACTGAAATCCACGCCTTGCAAAGTTAGACACCTCATACTGTTCATATCCCGCCATGGCCAGACGCTCCACCGTCCAAAGGTAGCGCTCTGCCTGCTCATCATCATCAGGCAATATCTCCCCCTGCTCTACCCGCCGCGCCAACGGAGTGTCCTCCTCCACCGTCAGACCATAACAGGATAGATGTTCCGGTTCCAGGGCCAAGGCGGCCTCCACGCTTTGTTTCCAGCTCTCCATCCCCTGTCCCGGCAAACCATAGATCAGATCCAGGCTCAGGTTCCTGATCTTTGCCTTTCGGGCCACCGCCACCGCCTGGCGCACCTGCTCAAAGGTGTGGGGCCGGTGGACGGCCTTCAGCTCCTCATAGCAGGCGGACTGCATTCCAAACGATATCCGGTTTACCCCCGCCCGGCGCAGACGGCACAGGGATTTCAAATCTACACTGTCCGGATTTGCCTCCATCGTGATCTCCACATCCTTGGACAGCTTAAACTGCTTCTTGATAGCTATCAGCAGCCCCCGAATCCGGCGCTCCCCATACCATGTAGGGGTGCCGCCGCCGATGTAAACACTGTTTACCACCTGATTTTTTGTCCGCGGCCCTGTCTCGGCAATGTGCCCCAGCAAGGCCCTTTGATAGTCGTCCATCCTCCCATCCTGGCCAGCCACAGAATAGAAATCACAGTAATCGCATTTACTGCGGCAAAATGGGATGTGCAGATATAAACCTAATGTGGAGCTCTCCTTCATTGGTATCTCCCTTCACAATTGCAGCGGCTGCCTCTGGTGTTTGGCGTCCCAGTTCCCGGAGTGGAGGCGTCACATCGCCCCACGCTCTGCAGTCCATGGGGATGAGCCTCTCTGCCCTAAACCGAATCTTGCTTCCATATTATACTTGATTTCTACAAAATATTCAAGGTAGACCTGCACAATTTACCTAAGGCACAACAGGAAACATTGCCGTCCTCCTATAATTGGGGTATATTTCTGTGCATCCCCGGCATAATATGATTTTAAAAACTGTATTTCATCATTTCGACATTGACAACTTATGTTTTTTTATATATACTCTATTTATCCAGACAAGGAAGGTGACGGTCATGGAGCAAGCATTGTATCCAGCTAACCACGATGGCATTCCCCGTCCCCGGGTTCGGGTTCGTCCCAGGGAAAAAGGGCGCAACCCATATGACGGTCTGCGGCCCTGGTCGGCCATTACCCACGGCTGCGGCGCTATATTGGCTATTGCGGCCACCGTTCTGCTGCTGGTCAAAACCGCTCTCACCGGAGGCGACCCATGGAAAATCGTATCCTTTGCCATCTACGGCGCCTCCATGGTGGAGCTATACGCCGCCTCCACTCTATACCACAGCATCCGCACCTCAGTAAAAGGCCGGGTTGGACTGCGGAAATATGACCACGCCTCCATCTATATCCTGATTGCCGGCACTTACACCCCAGTGTGCCTCACCGCTCTGCGCGGGCCCTTCGGCTGGGCACTATTCGGCATCATCTGGGCACTGGCCATCGCCGGCCTGGTCATGAGTTTGGCCTGGATCGACTGCCCCCGGTGGGTCACCGCCGGTGTCTGTCTTGCCATGGGCTGGCTGGCCGTGGTCGCCGTCTATCCTCTGTGGCTGGCCGTAGGCTGGCCCGGTGTGTCCCGGCTCCTGGCCGGAGGGCTGCTGTACACTGCCGGCGGCGTCTCCTATGGCCTGAAGTGGCCGGGCCGGGACAATCCTCAGTTTGGCTGTCATGAGATATTCCATCTATTCATTGTGCTGGGCTCTGTGGCCCACTTCCTCCTCATGTATCAGGTGATGCTCCCCCTCCCATAAATTAACAAACCCGCCAGGTATAAGACCCTGGCGGGTTTGTTGCCCCTCACTTCCAGCTACCTTCAGTCAGCCGCTCCATAATCCACACTGGGCTGGACCGCTCTCCCAGCAGCTTGTCCTCTCGGATGATCTGAAAATCCATTGCCTGCCAAAAGGCCAGCCCCTCTCGGTTGTTTTGCAGGCAGGCCAACCGCACTCGGTCATGCCCTGCCTGACCAGCAGCCCGGAGCAGAGCGCCAGTCACCACCCTGCCCACACCCTGCCGCCGTGAGGCAGGATGGATATGCAGCAGACCTAGAAACAGGGTGTATGGCCTGGGATAGCCCTCCACTAAATCCAAGAGCACCTGGGGTGCTCCATCCCTCCACAGCGCCAGATAGTGTTTTTGTTCCATGGTGCACCTGGGTGGAAGATTGGTCATCCCTTCCCTTAACATCCGGGCAGAGGGCTGGTCTCCCTCCAAAATGCAGTCCCCAGCACATTCTATCAGCATCGCCAGCACCGCCTGGAAATCCTCTTCATCCACCGGCCGCACCTCCCATTGGGGCAGCAGCGCAGCCAAACCGTCCACTATGGGTATGTTGGGCAGCTTTCCCTTGGTGGCCACGCAGCGGTTGATGGGGACGCCCAGGGAGTGGAACTTATCCTCATAATCGGTCATAATCCCCCGCACCCCTTCAGCGTGAAGATCCCGTGTGATCTCCGACAGGGCAAAGCCGGCCTTCGGGAACTGAAATAGGGACCACTCAAACAGATCTCGATTGTCTGTTTTGAAATGGATTTCCCCCTCTTCCTTCAATATCTCACGGTAGCCTCGGAGAAAATTCTGGTGGGTCAGCCGCCGGCGGGCGTGCTTCAAAGAAGGCCAGGGATCGCAGAAATTGATGTAAATAAGGTCCACCTCATCAGGGGCAAAGCAATCTCCAAGGGCAGCGGCGTCACCGTCGATGAAAAATACATTGGTCAGCCCCAGCTCCCTGCACCGCTCCATGGCGATCACCATGGCGTCAGGCACCCGCTCCACCGCTACATATAAATCCTGTGGATGGGCGGCAGCGGTCTGGGCAGTGAAGCGTCCCTTACCACATCCCAACTCCAGACGCAGCCTGTCCGCCTGAGGCATCAGAGCCCGCCAATTCCCCCGCCGCTCCGCCGGATCCTTTATCCACAGCCCGGCACAGGCCTCCATTCTGGGAATCAGATTTTTCTTCTTTCTCATGCGCATGGGCACATCACCTCACCCAAAGAGATTCTCCACGCTCCCATCGGCGCAGAATTGTTATGATTTACGTTATCATATTCATCCAAAAAGGTCAAGAATAGGGACGGATGTCTCCTTCCCTCAAAAATTAATTTTGCAATTTTCGATTCCCACTCTTGCAAAATCAGAAATATGGGTGTACAATGTGATAATCCATAAAATGGTGGCGTTCCTGTTATCTTCTAAAGTGGAAAGGATTGGGCAGTATGTCAATTAAAAATCAGTATCTTCTCTCTGTGTTGGATGGACTGAAGGGCCGCAACGCCCACGAGCGGGAGTATCTCCAGGCGGTTACTGAGGTGTTGGAGTCCCTGGAGCCGGTCATCGACGCCGACCCTCGTTATGAGCAGCAGAACATCATCGGCCGCATTGTGGAGCCAGAGCGGGTGGTCATGTTCCGGGTGCCATGGGTGGACGACAACGGCAAAGTCCAAGTAAACCGGGGCTTCCGAGTGCAGTTCAACTCCGCCATCGGTCCTTACAAGGGTGGACTGCGTCTCCACCCCACCGTCAACCTGTCCGTCATCAAGTTCCTGGGCTTTGAGCAGGTGTTTAAAAACTCCCTGACCACCCTGCCCCTGGGCGGTGGCAAGGGCGGCTGTGACTTCGATCCAAAGGGCAAATCTGATGGGGAGATTATGCGCTTTTGCCAGTCCTTTATGAACGAACTGTACCGCCACATCGGTCCAAACACCGACGTGCCTGCGGGCGACATTGGCGTGGGTGCCCGGGAGATCGGCTTCCTGTTCGGCCAATATAAGAAGCTGCGTAACGAGTGGTCGGGTGTACTCACAGGCAAGGGCCTCAGCTACGGCGGCTCCCTGGCCCGGACTGAGGCCACCGGTTTCGGCCTATGCTACTTTGCCGACGCCCATCTCCGGGACAACGGCCAGTCCTTCCAGGGCAAGCGAGTGGTGATATCCGGGTCAGGCAACGTAGCCATCTACGCCAACCAGAAGTGTACCAAACTGGGGGGCAAGGTGATCGCTATGTCCGACTCCAACGGCTATATTGTGGACGAGAACGGTATTGATTACAAGGTAATCCAGGAGATCAAAGAGGTGAAGCGTGCCCGTATCAAGACCTACCTGGACTATGTCCCCACCGCAAAATATGTGGATGGTTGCAACGGTATCTGGTCCGTCTCCTGTGACATTGCCCTGCCCTGCGCCACCCAGAATGAGATCGACGGCGCCTCTGCCAAGGCCCTTATCTCCAATGGCTGTATCGGCGTATTTGAAGGAGCCAATATGCCCTCAACCCCCGAGGCCATCGCCGCCTACCTGGAGGCGGGCATCATGTTCGGTCCCGCCAAAGCGGCCAACGCTGGCGGCGTGGCCACCTCGGGCCTGGAGATGAGCCAAAACTCTGAAAGGCTCAGCTGGACCTTCGACGAAGTGGATGCCAAGCTGAAGAACATCATGGAAGGGATTTACGCCGCCTGTGCCTCTGCCGCCGAGCAATACGGCATGAAGGGGAACATTCAGGCAGGGGCCAACATTGCCGGCTTCCTGAAGGTAGCCGACGCCATGCTGTGGCAGGGTGTCTGCTGAGCAAACCTCCCCCCCACATCTCATTCCCGCCGGGATATCCCGGCGGGAATTTTTTGTTCCCATAACGTCAGTGCTTCAAAACTATGTATAGTATACTTGACATTCTGTGTAAAGTATACTATACTTAGGAAGCAGGCATTACATCATTCCCATTCAGGAGGACTGACATGGAAAACTGTATCGCCGCCCTACGTAAGGAGCGGCAGATTTCCCAGGCAGAGCTGGCGGAGGCGGTGGCTGTCACCCGGCAGACCATCATCTCGCTGGAGAGCGGGCGGTACAACGCCTCCCTGCTGCTGGCTCACCGAATTGCCCGGTACTTTGGGCGGGCCATTGAGGATATTTTTTTCTTTGCGGAGGAAGATATATGAAGGAAAACTGTTATTTTGAGATGAACCCCGCCTTTGACGTGGGCATCAGGGCAAACTTCCTTGGCATCCTGCTCTATCATCTGGTCAGGCCAGCCAGTGGGCTGAATCACCTGTTCCACCGCCTTCGCACCTTCAATCTACGGCTTTTGGCCCATTTATTAAGGAGGATACGCCATGCTGATGCGGTTATTTGGCAACTCGGATTATGATCGTTCCCTGCGCCGGCGGCGCTGGCTGGCCTTCGGCCTGCTGTTGGTGGGGATCACCGGCCTTGTGTGCTATATTCTCCTGGTCCATGACAGCGAACACATCCCAGAATTTGCTCGTGGCTTCTATCTGGGTGGTGCAAGCGGCATCTCCCTGGGGGCAGTGTTCTTTCTAGTCCGGATACAATACCTGCTCACCCACCCGAATGCCCGGAAAAAGGCCAGGATTCAGGAGCAAGATGAGCGGGAGAGGACCATTGTCAACCGGTCCTTTCAGTTCGCAGGGATGTTTACCTTCTTTGCCGCCGCCGCAGCCCTCTTTGTGTTGGTAGCGGTGAATATGGCGGCGGCTCAGGCCGTATTGGGCGTATTAACTGTGTTTGCCGTCGCCTGGTTGCTAGCCAATGCGTACCTATCGAAGGTGCTATGAGTATTAGATACCTCACCCTTACAATCGGTCCAAGTCTGGCCGGCCTTGAAGTCAACACCCTGCTCCGCCGCAATCTGTTCCTTTCAGGTACGGTGCTGCGCCGGGTGAAGCGGCTGGAGGACGGCATCTGTCTGGATGGGGTCCGAGTCAATGTCCGCACCCGTGTAGAGGAGGGTCAGACCCTATCCGTCCGGCTCACCATCCCAGGCGGAATTGCCCATCCACCCATCCCAGCGGCTGGGCCGCTGGATATCGTCCACGAGGACGCCGATCTGGTGGTGATCAACAAGGCGCCTGGGATACTGGTCCACCCTGGGCACGGCCACTTTAACGACACTGTAGGCAATTTCCTCATGGACCACTACCGGCAGACGGGTGAGGACACCGGATTTCATCCCGTTCACCGCCTGGATAAAGGCACTTCCGGTCTGCTGGTGATTGCCAAACATCCCCACAGTCAGGAACAGCTGAAGAGGCAGATCCATACCGGCCGGTTTCATCGGGTCTATCTAGCTGTGTGTAGCGGCGTGCCCCAGCCGACACAGGGGATCATTGATGCACCCATTGGGCCGGTAGGCGCCCCCAGCCCCTGCCAAGGAGTGATCCCGGAGGGAAAACCCGCCCGCACCTACTACCGGGTGCTTCAAACCAGCCCCGCCCGCGCCCTGGTGGAATTGACGCTGGGCACCGGGCGCACCCATCAGATCAGAGTCCACATGGCCCACATAGGCTGTCCCCTCATCGGTGATTTCCTGTATGGGACAGAGGACCAATCTCTCATCAGCCGCCCTGCGCTCCATTCCGCCAAATTGGATCTGACCCACCCCATTACCGGGGATCGGTTTGTGTTTACCTGCCCCATGCCCAATGACATGACAGGATTGGTATAGAGGCCAGCACTCAATGATGATAGGGGCTTTTCTTTCCCTTAAAATTGGGGTATAATGGGCTGTGTTCTATCCATGAATTTACGTTGAGGTGACTGTTCATGAAGCGTCCCACCCTGAAAATATCCTACAACGCACCGGTGACCATTACCTTTGCCTTACTTGCTCTTCTGGCCTTGGCAGCAGGCTGGCTGTCTAATGGGTGGACCACTGTCTCCCTCTTCTCTGTCTACCGCTGCCCCCTGTCCGACCCGCTGGCCTGGGTGCGGTTCTTTGGCCATGTGCTTGGCCACAGCGGATATGCCCACTATATTGGCAATATGGTGCTCATTCTGGTGCTGGGGCCTAACCTGGAGGATCGGTTCGGAAGCTGGACTGTATTGTGGGCTATCCTGTTTACCGCCTTTGTCTCCGGTCTGGTGCAGTTCATTTTCTTTCCGGGCACCGCCCTGCTGGGAGCATCCGGACTGGTGTTCATGATGATCCTGCTCTCCTCCTTCGGCGGTGTGCGCAACGGCGCCATCCCCACCACCCTTATTCTGGTATCCATCTTCTACCTGGGGGGTGAGCTGTGGGACGCTATCTTTGTGGACGACAACGTGTCCCAACTCACTCATATTATCGGCGGACTGTGCGGCACAGTGCTGGGCTTCTCCCTGTCCGGCCGAAAGCGCTGACTTCACCGAAAAGGCCCCGCCCTCTCTGAGAGAGGGCGGGGCCTTTTCACCCGGTAAATATTTTGTAAACATCGCCTCCATTCTCTTGACAGCCAATCATCCAGCAGTCTAACATAAAAGTGACTATAATCATCCGGTCCCCAACGATCTATCGTGACACTGGGCAAGGCTTTCTTGGAGACAGACCCATTGGGTTTGCCTTCTCCGGAATAAAGGAGGATGCGCCATGCTAAAGCTATGCAATATTACCAAACAGTACACTCTGGGCGGCCAAGTTGTCAATGCCCTGCGAGGAGTTAACCTGGAGTTTCGGAAAAGTGAGTTTGTCTCTATTCTGGGCCCTTCTGGCTGTGGCAAGACCACCACACTCAATATCATTGGCGGCCTGGACCGCTATACCAGCGGGGATCTTATTATCAACGGCCGCTCTACCAGTCAGTACAAGGGCAGTGACTGGGACACCTACCGCAACCACTCCATCGGCTTCGTATTCCAAAGCTATAACCTCATCCCCCACCAAACGGTGCTGGCCAATGTGGAACTAGCCCTCACCCTGGCAGGGGTGTCCAAGGGGGAACGCCGCCGCCGTGCCAAAGCGGCCTTGGAGCAGGTGGGTCTTGGCGACCAGCTGGACAAGCTGCCCTCACAGATGTCCGGTGGGCAGATGCAGCGAGTAGCCATTGCCCGCGCCCTCATCAACGACCCGGATATCCTTCTGGCGGACGAACCCACTGGCGCGCTGGACAGTGAGACATCCCTCCAAGTGATGGAGTTGCTCAAGGAAGTGGCCAAGGACCGTCTGGTCATCATGGTCACCCACAACCCTGACCTGGCCGCCCAATACTCCAACCGTATTGTTCAGTTGAAAGATGGGGTGGTCATTGATGATTCCAATCCCTACCACAATCAAGAGGATGCCCTCGTTATCACTGGCAAACAAGCCAGGCTGGAAAGCAAAGTATCCATGTCTTTTCTCACCGCCCTATCCCTGTCCTTTACCAATCTGCGCACCAAAAAGGGACGAACCATTCTCACCGCCTTTGCCGGCTCTATCGGAATCATCGGAATTGCGCTGATCCTATCCCTGTCCGCCGGTATCAACGACTATATCAACCGGGTGCAGCAGGAAACCCTGTCCAGCTACCCCATCACCATCCAGGCGGAAAGCGCCGATATGGCCTCCATGTTGACCTCCCTTATGGAAATCGGGAACAACGACGGCCTGCCCCGGGATCCGGACCGGGTATACTCCTCCACCGTCATGTTTGATATGATGAACTCCATGGTCAATGCCGAGGTTGAAACCAATAATCTCCAAGCGTTCATGGCCTACTTGGAAAATGGAGGCGGCGGTATCAAGGACATGGCCACCGTCAGTTACAGCTATGACTTCAACTTCGACGTCTACACTCAAGACGAGAAGGACAACATTATCAAGTGTGATGTGATGAGCCTGATGGAGTCCTCTATGTCTGCGATGTTCGGCGGTGATTACAGTTCCTACTTTTCCTCCTCCATGGGTTCCATGTACTCCTCTATGGATGTATGGGAGGAACTGCTGGCAGGAGATGAGGAGGGGCAGCTCATCCATCCCCAGGTTACCGATCAATACCAGCTCCTATACGGCAACTGGCCCCAAAGCTATGACGAAGTCATCCTATTCGTCAACTCTAACAACGAAATCTCCGACCTGATGCTGTATGCCCTTGGCCTCATCCCAGCCGATGAAATGGAGCAGACCATGAACGCTATGATGAAAGGCGAAGAGGTGGCTTCCGACATCCGCAGCTGGAGCTATGACCAACTGACAGACATCACATTTAAACTTATCCTTCCCGCAGAATACTATCAGCACGATCCAATCACCGGCAGCTATACCGATCTGTCCGCCTCTGCCGCCGGCATGGACTTTTTGTACCACAGCAGTGATGTGGGCGTGTCCCTGAAGGTGGTGGGAGTGGCCAGGCCGATGGATCAATCATCCCTCAACTCCTCCGGCTCTATTGGATATACTGCCGCCTTAACCGATCTGGCCATCACTGCCGCTTCCGAGACAGACATTTTGGCCCAGCAGCTTAGCGACCCGGATATCGATGTATTCAACGGCCTCCCCTTCCCCTCTGAAGATGATGTGGAACCCACCGACCAGGAAAAGGCCCAGGCCATCACTGCCCACCTGGGCACCCTGACTTCTGCAGAAAAGGCAGCGGCCTATGTAGACGTAATGGGTCAGCCCAGCCAGGACTATATCAACGCCATCGTGGAGCAGCAGATGGAGGGCATGACCCGGCAGTCCATCCAAGAACTGGTGGCGCAGCAGTATGCCACTGAGATCGGGGTGGATCGGGACACTATTATCTCATACATTACCGAAATGGATGATGAGACACTTTTTGCCCGCATAAGAGAAGCCATTGCCGGCCAGGTGGTGGAACAGTACAAAGCCGCAGCTGCCCAGCGCCTAGCCACCCTCTCCAACGACCAGTTGGCGGAAAGTCTGGATATGGCCCTGGCAGCGGCGGATAATCAGGATCTGTCCATCAGTCCTTTGAATAATGAACAGCTCCTATACCTGTATGACAACTACATGCCGCCCACAGTGTCCGACTCCACCTATCAAGACAACCTGAATAAACTTGGCTATGTCCAGCTGGACTTCCCGTCCGCCATCAGCATCTATGCCACCACCTTTGCCCAGAAGGACCAGATCGCTGATCTGATCTCCCAATACAATCAAGGGGTGGCGGAAGAGGACCAGATCACCTACACCGACTATATGGCCTTGCTGATGAGTTCTATCACCAATATCATCAGCGGCATCAGCTATCTGCTCATCGCCTTTGTCTCCATTTCACTGATTGTATCCTCCATTATGATTGGCATCATTACCAACATCTCCGTGTTGGAGCGCACCAAGGAAATCGGTATACTCCGAGCGGTGGGCGCATCCAAACGAGATATCTCCCGGGTGTTCAACGCCGAGACCCTCTTTGTGGGTTTGGCTGCTGGCCTGCTGGGCATTCTGGTCAGCGCCCTGGCTACCATCCCCATTAATGCTGTCATCCACCGGCTCACCGCGCTGGACGACCTATCTGCCGTGCTGCCTCCAGTGGCCGGCGGTATCCTGGTGCTGATTAGTGTCATCCTCACCGTCTTTGCCGGTCTCATCCCCGCTCGGTCCGCCGCAAAAAAGGATCCTGTGGAGGCTCTGCGCAGCGAATAAATACCTCTGTTCCACATCCCCACTCATTCATTCCGGCTCTGACCTGATTGAGCCGGAATGTTTCTTTTCCAGTTTCACCTGTCCGTTGTCCAAAGGACCGCTGCTCTTGTTTTATTTGTAAAAATCCTTTATAATAAATTTCCTATTCAAACGCAAGGGATTGGAGAATCACTATGGACTATTTTCACCTGTCCGCTGACCCGGATACCTTAGACCGTATCAGCAGTCTGGGTCTGGCCCACCTGGGAGATGGGGTGTTTGAGCTGATGGTTCGCTCCTGGCTATGCCTCCATGGGAAGGCCAGCAACCAGGGCCTGCACAAGGCAGCCGTTACCTATGTGTCTGCTCCCGCCCAGGCCAGGATGGCCAAAACCATACTGCCCCTGCTCTCCCAGGAGGAACAGGAGGTATACCGCCGTGGCCGCAACAGCCGCACCTCCACTATTCCCCGAGGAGCTACGGTAGGAGAGTACCATGCCTCCACAGCGCTTGAGGCCCTGTTTGGCTGGCTTTATCTCCGGGGAGAGACAACCCGGCTAAATCAGCTATTCTCCCAGATGATGGAGGACTAACCTATGCCCCTTGACGCCATCTTTATGACTGCCCTTGCTGGGGAACTGCGGGAAATCCTGGTGGGCGGCAAGATCGATAAGCTCTACCAGCCTGCGCGGGAGGAGGTTGTCCTTCATATGCGCACAAGGGGTGGCAATGTACGGCTTGTGTTTTCTGCCAGCCCTGCCCATCCCCGTGCCCAGCTCACCAATCTCCCCCGGGAAAATCCGGAGACCCCACCCATGTTCTGTATGCTGCTGCGCAAGCATTTCTCCGGCGGCCGGCTGCTATCCCTTACCCAGCCCTCTATGGAGCGGCTGCTGGACTTCCAGTTTGAGACGCTGGACGAACTGGGTGATCGGGTGGAGCGGCGGCTGGTATTGGAGTGTATTGGCCGCAAATCTAATCTAGTTATGCTGGACAGCACCGGGCGCATCACCGACTGTATGCGTCGGGCAGACAGCGATCTGTCCGCCAAACGGCCCATAATGCCAGGGCTGTACTACCAGATGCCAGAGCCCACTGGAAAGCTGGATCCTCTGGCCATGGAGCCGGATCAGCTGCGTGCCTTTATCCTGGCGCAAGCGCCCGATGGGCACGGTCAGGACAAGTGGCTGCTTGACAACTTTAACGGGCTGTCCCCTCTCATTGCCCGGGAGTTGGAATTTCAGGGAGAGGGCAGCCGGGACGGGCTGGCCTACCGCTTTGCAGATATGATGGAGCGGGTGCGCAAAGGTGATTTTATCCCCACCGCCCTAATCCGGGAGGGTAGAGCGTTTGACTTTACCTTCCAGACCGTGCTCCAATATGGCCCGGAGGTGACGCTGCGCCGCTACCCCACCTTTTCCGCTCTGCTGGATGATTTCTACGAGCAGAAAGAGAACCAGGAACGGCTCAAGCAGAGGGGCCAGGACTTCATCCGCTCCATCACCCAAGCCCGCAGCCGGACCGTCAAAAAAATTGCCAACCAAGAACGGGATTTGGCCAGTGCTGCGGGTCGGGAACAGCTGCGTCAGTTTGGCGACATCATTACCACCAACTTCTATCAGATGGAGCGAGGACAGACTGTCCTGCGCGCCCAGAACTATTACCACCCGGAAGGGGGCGAGGTGGATATCCCCCTTGACCCGCTGCTTACCCCCCAACAGAACGCCGCCAAGTATTATAAAAATTACAAAAAGGCGCAAAAGGCAGAGGAAATGCTGTCTCTCCAATTAGAGAAGAACCGCCAGGAGCTGGATTACCTGGACAGCGTCCTTCAAACTATCCGCCTGTCCGAGGGCGAGCGTGACCTTCAAGAAATCCGCCAGGAACTTGTGGACAGCGGCTATCTTAAACAGCACAGGCGAAACATCACAACCAAAAGCAAGCAAAAACCTATCCGCTCCAAGCCTATGGAGTTTCGCTCCTCCGCAGGGCTGACCATCCTGGTTGGCAAAAACAACAGTCAAAACGACCGGCTCACCTTGAAAGAGGCGGATAAGCGGGATATCTGGCTCCACACCCAGCGGGTGCATGGCTCCCATGTCATTTTAAAAGCCGGCGGCATGGAGCCAGACGATCAGTCTCTTACTGAGGCGGCTATGCTGGCCGCCTGGTTTTCTCAGGCCAGGGAGTCCAGCCAGGTGCCCGTTGATTACACCCCGGTGCGTATGGTAAAAAAACCTGCCGGCGCCAAGCCAGGCTTCGTAATATACAACACCTATCAGACCCTGTACGTCACCCCTGATGAATCGCTGGTCAAACGTCTGCGGGTGGTGCGGAAGGGTTGATAACATCACTGAAAAAGGAGGATCCTCCATGTCTTTTGAACTGACTACCCAACAGATGCGCCAGCAGGCGCAGATCACCCTGTCCTCCCTGGCGAAACACAACCGGGGCGAGTGGCCCCTCATCTGCGGAGTGCCTCAGCTGGTAGACTGTGACGGACCCTCCGGCTCTCTCACCCTGGCCTACCACACCCTGCCCCAGATGTCCAATGCCTTAGGGATCGTCCACGGTGGAGTCACCGCCACTATGCTGGACAACTGTATGGGCATTACCTCCTGTGTGATGGCAGGCCACATCACACCCACCGTCACTATAACTGTGAATTACGCCAAACCGGTTCCTTTGGACGCCACCATCCATGTGCGCACCCGCACTGTATCCAAGGGCCGCACCACCGTCCACCTTTTGGCCGAGATATTTCTGTCCAGCCATCCAGATGAGGCCCTGGTCTCCGCTACCGGGGTATACTACGCCGCTCCCACCCAGTCCAGGCCCTAGTCTATCTCACCCGCACTGCCATAGGAGGCTCTCATGAAACTCATCCACCTGTCCGATCTACACCTTGGAAAATGGGTCAACGGATTTTCCATGCTGGAAGACCAGGAGTATATTCTGACCCAGATCCTCCATATCGTTGACAGTGAACAGCCCTCCGCCATGCTCATCGCCGGAGACGTTTACGACAAGTCAGTCCCCTCCGGAGAAGCAGTACAGGTCTTTGACGAGTTTCTTTACCGCCTGGTGAAACAGCATCTCCCGGTGTTTCTCATCAGCGGCAACCATGACTCTCCAGAGAGGCTCTCCTTCTGCTCTCGCATGGTGGATGCCAGCGGCATCCACATCGCCCCGGTATTTGACGGATCCGTCTCCCCCATCACATTGGAGGATGAGCACGGCCAGGTGGATATCTTTCTGCTCCCCTTTCTCAAGCCTGTCCACGTCCGCCGCTACTACCCTGACCAGGCCATTGACACCTATACCGACGCCATTCGAACCGTCATCCGTCATATGGACTTCCGGCCGGCCAGCCGGAATGTCCTGGTGACCCATCAATTTGTGGCAGGAGGCCAACGCTGTGAGTCGGAGGACCCCTCTGTGGGCGGTCTTGACTGTGTAGACGCATCCGTCCTTGCCCCCTTTGACTATGTTGCCCTAGGACATCTCCACGCTCCCCAGAGCCTTGGTTCCCCGCGGGTGCGTTATTGCGGCTCCCCCCTAAAATATTCCTTCTCTGAAGCGAATCACACCAAGTCCGTCTCCGTGGCAGAACTTGGCCCAAATGGGTCGTTGACGCTGCGCGCCATCCCCCTAACACCCAAACGAGACCTGCGTCAGCTTCGGGGCTCCTACCTGGACCTCACTTCCAAAAGCAGCTATGAGCACACCAACCGAGATGATTACATCCATATCACCCTCACCGATGAGGAGGACGTGTTCGATGCGGTGGGCAAGCTGCGGGCAATCTATCCCAATCTGATGAAGCTGGACTATGACAACCGACGCACTCGGACACGCACAGATTTAGAGAGTGGTTGGGAACTGCCTCATCAGACCCCCCTGGAGCTGTTCTCCCAACTGTATGAGCGGCAAAATAACCAACCCATGAGCCAGGAACAACTACAGTTCTCCCAATTTCTCATACAGCAGATCTGGGGTGAGCACCCATGAGGCCCATTGCGCTGATCCTCTCTGCCTTTGGCCCCTACGCTGGACAGGTGGAGCTGGATATGGACAAGCTAGGGACCAGTGGACTATATCTCATCACCGGCGACACAGGGGCCGGAAAAACCACCATTTTCGACGCGATCACTTTTGCCCTGTATGGCGAGGCCAGCGGCGACAACCGTGAGTCATCTATGCTCCGCTCCAAATATGCCAAACCTGACACCCCCACCTCAGTGACGCTGGTATTCTCCTACGGCGGGCTGCGCTATACCATCCAGCGCAGCCCGGAGTATGAGCGGCCCTCTAAGCGGGGAGACGGGATGGTTCCCCAGCGGGCCAAAGCAGAGCTTACCTATCCCAATGGGCGTGTGGTCACCAAAATCCGGGAAGTCAATGCCGCGATCCAGGAAATTCTGGGTATAGACCGAACCCAGTTCTCCCAAATCGCCATGATTGCCCAGGGGGATTTTCTCAAGTTGTTGTTAGCTGACACCACCCAGCGTCAAAAGATTTTCCGCGACATCTTCCAGACTGGCTACTATCAAGTGCTGCAAGAGCGCCTCAAGGAGGAAGCCGCCTCTTTAGAGCGGCAGTGTCAGGCTGCCCGGAGCAGCCTGATCCAGTTTATCCAGGGGATCTGTTGTCCTGAAGGGAATTCCCTCTTCCCCCTGGTTACGCAGGCCAAGGATGGTCAGCTTCCTTCAGAAGAGGCCATTCCCCTGTTGCAACAGCTTTTGGCCCAAGACACCGAGGCACAGGCTGACTGTGACAGGCAGCTTGCCCAGACAGAGTGTCAGCTGGAATCCACCCTTTTCCGTCTGAGTCAAGCAAAAGAGCGGGAAAGTATGCAGGTGGCTCTAGAGTTGGCCCAGAGAACACAGGCGGAAAAGCAAACCATCCTAAAGGAGCTGCGGGCTGCCCTGGACAAGGAATTGTCCAAGCAACCGGAGCAAGACGACCTAGCCAGACGCATTGCCCTGCTGGAGGGAGAATTACCAGGCTACGACCAGCTGGAGAATCACCGTCAAACGCTGTCCAACATCTGCCAGCAGCTCAGCCATGACCTAGCCACCCAAGGGGAATTAGCAGATGACCTGACCAGGCTAAAGGATGAGCTGGCCCTGCTGCACCGGGAGCGAAGCGGCCTTGAAGGGGCGGGCGAGGAACGGGTGAGGCTGGTCCATCAGCAAGAGAAGGCAGAACACCAACGCACTGGGCTGAATGGCCTGGCAGAGGAACTGGACACGTTGGGCGTCCTACAGAACTCCCTACTTAAAGCCCAACGTACCTATCGTCAAGCTGTAGACAAAGCAGATGAGCTGCATGATATCTATCGAGCGATGGATGGAGCATTTTTGGATGCTCAGGCTGGTATTTTAGCCAGCGGCCTGACAGCAGACACCCCTTGTCCTGTATGCGGCTCTACCATCCATCCCCAGCCTGCTCAAACACCTTGTCAGGCTCCTACCCAAATCCAGCGAGACCAGTCTAAGGAGTCATATGAGGCTGCACAAGCCGCTGTGGAGGAGGCCAGCAGCGCTGCAGGACAACAGGCGGGTGCCCTTACCGCCCATACAGAGCGAGTGACCCTTCATATGCGCCGTTGGTTAGGGGACTGTACCCTTGAGGATGCCCCCGAGCAAATCCGTTCGGCACTGGCAGAAGTGGATCATATCATTGTGGATTTGGCAGAACAAATTGCTCGAGAGAACCAGCGCATCCTCCACAAGGAAGAGGTGGATCGGATGATCCCGGACAAAGAGCAGTCTGCACGACGCCTGGAAGGCAAGCTGAGAGATTTGACCGCCTGTATCGCCGCTGCCCGGGCCAGACAGAATGAGCTGGAAGACCAAGTCAGGCTTCTGTCTACCCGGCTGAGCTATCCAAGCAAGGCGGAAGCCCAGGCCAGACAGCGGGCTCTGGTCCAGCGCAGGATTCAAATGGATGACGCTCTGGCGCAGGCGCAGGCTGCCTTTGAAGCACAACAGGGCGAACTTGCCCAGTTGGCAGGCCGCACGGCCGAACTCACAGACCGGCTGCTCCAGGCCCCCACGATTCATCAAGCTCAGGAACTTGTCCACAAAGAGCATCTGACTGCGGAAAAGCTGGCTCTGAGTGACCGGCAAAAGCGCATCCATACCCGCCTTCACGCTAATCAGGAGATACTGGAAAATATTACCTCTATGTCTCGATGGCTGACAGAGCTGGAAGCCAGGTGGACCTGGGTCAAGGCTCTGTCCAACACTGCAAATGGGAATGTGCCCGGAAAGGAAAAGCTCATGCTGGAAACCTACATCCAGGCCACCCATTTTGACCAAATTTTAACCAGGGCCAATAGCCGACTGATGCGCATGACCGATGGCCAATACGATTTAAAACGACGACAGGGGGCAGATAATAACCGCAGCCAATGTGGCCTTGAATTAGATGTGATTGACCACTACAATGGCACCCAGCGCAGTGTGAAAACCCTGTCTGGCGGCGAGTCCTTCAAGGCTTCCCTCTCCCTAGCCTTGGGCTTGGCCGATGTAATTCAGTCCTTTGCCGGAGGAATTCGCTTAGAGACCATGTTTGTGGATGAGGGATTTGGCTCCCTGGATGAGGAATCCCTGGAGCAGGCCCTTCGGGCACTGTCTGACCTCACCGAGGGCAACCGCCTGGTGGGTATCATTTCACATGTCCCTGAATTAAAGGAAAAAATTGACCGGCAAATCGTGGTGAAAAAGAAAAAGGGGGGCAGCAGTACGGCGTTCATCCAAGTATAGCCTCACGCCTGCCCGATATACCTTGGCCACGGATACAAATATGGGGACCGCCGCAATGAAGGCAGTCCCCATATTTGTTTGATTATTTGCTGAGTGGATTGGAAGCCTTACTTCAGGCCGTTCTCATAGGCCTCGATCATTTTCTTGACCATCTGGCCGCCCACGGAGCCAGCCTGACGGCTGGTCAGATCACCGTTATAGCCCTGCTGCAGGTTGACGCCAACCTCGTTGGCAGCTTCCATCTTGAACTTATCCATGGCCTCACGGGCACCGGGGACCACCAGACGGTTAGAATTCTTAGTGTTAGACATATCCTCGTTCTCCTTTTCGTTTCTGTGTTATCTGTGTTGTCGGATTATCAATCCGAGCATAGTTTGAGCCAACACAGTTTTTCTATGCAGACAGAAGCTCTGGTAATTTTCACAAGCACACACAATCTCCTCCATCTCCATATGTGTGCTCCCGCCAAATAAATTGCCCATATTTTTCTGGTTCAAAAATTTGTTGGCTATCTATAGACTTTCTCTTCTACTTGCAGTACACTTATCCTCATCGAGGTGATTGATATGAAACGCATCCTTTCCCTTTTTCTCATCCTGGCCATATCGCTGCCGCCGTTGGCAGGATGCCGTTCTGACTACTCCCCTGATCTTACAGCGCCGCAGCTGCTAGAGGCCGTGCTGGCTGCCTGTTTGGATAACTCCACCAATTTGGAGCGGATTGATACAGAGACTGATGAGAAGCTTTTGAACTCTTATCTATCGGAAGTTTATGGCCTCCCCCGCACCGCTTGGCTCGATGCCGTCATTGTCCGCTTAGGCGGCGCCGCCGCCCTTGAAGTTGCCGTTATTCAACTGACTGACGGCACTGATGTAGAACAAATCGATGACCTGCTTTCCCAGTATCTCCACCAGCGGGAGGGAGATTTCACCGGGTATTCCCCTGACCAGGCTAAACTGGTCTCTAAGGGTAGCGTGGTCAGGCAAGGGCAGTATATTGGCCTATTCATTTGCCAGGATCCGGACGCCGCTGCCGCCGCCTTTTTTTTCGCCCTCTCCGAAGATGTGAGTTCCAACCCAATCAGTGTGGGCAGTTTGGCGCCATTTGATCTGGCATCCGATCCAAACTATCCCGACCGCGTCCCATTTACCCAACCCGGTCAGGACGATATGTCCCTCTATGATACCTCTGCCATTATCTTGGCCTGGAAAAGCAGCGATCCCTCCATGCTGGGCGATGATGAGTTGGCCATTTATCGCCGCTGTCAAGAGGTGCTGGGAGAACTCTTGAAAGAGGATATGAGCGACCTGGAGAAGGAAACCGCCATCTATGGTTGGATGGTTCAAAACGTGAACTATGACTACAGCCATCAGGACACCATAGCGGTCACACCGCGGGCATCCTTTACTCCCTATGGCGGGCTGGTCAACCACAAGGCGGTCTGTCTGGGTTATGCCACCACCTTCCAATTACTAATGGATCTGGCCGAAGTGGAGTGCATCACCGTTGTAGGGGCAGCCTTTCTCAGCGAAGAGGATCACGCCTGGAACATGGTGCGGTTAAACGGCAGTTGGTACTGCGTAGATGTGACCTGGGATGCCAACTACCGGGAACAGCTTGGGCTGAATCATCTCAACTGGCTCTACTTTAATGTCACCAGCGATGATATGGCCCTTAGCAACCATCAGTGGGACTACTCCGCCATCCCAGAAGCCACTGCCACTGACCATGGCCAGTCTGGCTAAAGTACCCTGGTGCTGCCACTTCTCCTGCGCCTGTATGCCCTGCTAAGAATACAGGCGCAGGCCCTTTTCTTCTTGCACACAAAGTTCCTCTAGAAAATTCCGTGTCCCTCTTTACAAAATATTATTTTCTGATATAATGTTATGGTATTCATTACACAGGGGCCCATAGCTCAGCTGGGAGAGCGCTGCGTTCGCAACGCAGAGGTCGAGGGTTCGATCCCCTTTGGGTCCACCACATCGGAGCAAGCTACATATCGCTTGCTCCGACTTTTTCAAACATCAGAGCGCACTCATTTTGCTGTTCCTCCAAAAAATTTTTTCCAAATCAAATCAGCCACTCCAGACTTCGATTTGCTTTGGACCACAGACTTGATAATCCCATATCCTTTTATCAGCACAGGTTAAAAAATAAAGTCGGCTTATTGACATAAGCCGACTTTATTTTTTGTCAACATCCATACTTCCTCCCACCTTGGCCACGTCATAAAATTACCGGCAAGTCACGGATGACTTGCCGGTAATTTTATTGATTTAGGTCTGCTTATGACGGTGCAGCAGCCAATATATCAGAACAGCTGTAGCCGCTCCAATAACTGCCCCAGCGATATCCACCCATACGTCACTCACCAAGCTTCCCCGTCCAGGGATATAAAGCTGGATTGTTTCATCCATCAAGGCGACAACACCAGACAATTCCACTCCCCTGAGTCCTTTCTGCCACAAGGGACCTGACCACTGGGCCAGGAAAAACGTGCCCATCATGCCAAGTACGGTAAACTCAATCACATGAGCTCCCTTACGTAACAGGTCATGTAACACCTCAAGCGGTAGTCCTAGCCAATCTAATATTGGCAGCAACGCATCCACTATCTTGCCGCTTTGGGCCGCTGATTCAACTGCCGGATAAAGGGAATTGCGCCAAACGATTAAAACCCATGCTACCGTCATCGCACCAATGACCCAACGCCGGGTCCTAACTTTTATCAATGCTGCCAGAAGCCATTCCAGGGATAGACCTTGGTCCAGTCTTCCTCGGTGGCATTGAAGGTGTAATCATGGCGCGTGGTGGCTTCATAAACCTCATAATAGAACCACTCGCTCCTGGAGGCTACATCTGGGAATCTCCGGATGATCTCGCTCTCGTTAATGGTGGAACGGTCACCCAGACGGCGCAGCATCCGGTTGGTGATGGCGGCGGCCTCCGCACGGCTCAGGTTTCTGTTGGGCAGGAACTGGCCCTGTCCATTGCCCTTGATCCAGCCATAAGAGGTAGCCCTTGTGATCTCGTGGTAAGCCCAGTGACTTGTGGGCACATCGGAGAAGGTCATTCCAGTCGAAGCCTCGTAGTTTTTCTTGGCAAAGCGAGACGCAATAACGGCAAACTCTGCCCGAGTAATGTTGCGATAAGGGGCAAATTCTCCGTTGCCGGCGCCCTTGACAATACCCAAGCTGGTTAAGGCATATACCGCCTTGGCATACCAAGCGTTGTTGGGTACGTCCTTAAAGCGGGCCACTCCGGAAGTGTCCATGTCCTGCCGCAGTAGCAGGTTATAGAACATCTGAACTACCTCAGCCCGGGTGATGTTGGCATAGGGTCTGAACATGCCCTTTTCATCTCCCTGCATATAGGCAATGTGGTCCTTCGTGTTTAACAGGTCGCCTACACCGGTGTCACCTGGATCCACCGGATGAATATCAGGATTCTCCCCACCATTACCGAGGACAACCAGTCTAATGGGGTAAGCCATGGCGGGAACCTGAAGGCTCTCTTTCGTATCCCACTCAGGATGCTGCAGAATCCACTCATCGGTGAGGCTGTGGTCTTCGCCGGGGACATATGGATCTTTGACAAACTCCGGCGTCAGAGCAATTTGGGGAAATCCGGACAGAGTGGTAGAACCCACTGTGTGTATGATTTTCTGACCCTTGTCATACAGTTCCTGAACGCTGGTTCCGGAAATTTTGGCAGTGCCCACAATTTGCATGGTATCTGTTAGCTTAAATGTACCATCTGCTTCATTATAAAAGTTATTGACCGTGTTTTCTATCCCAGGTGTTCCGGTTCCATTCAACCGGCAGGTGACATTGACGCCATGTTCAGGAGCTGCAGCTCTCTCCGCGCTCACAATAGTGAACGGAGTATTCCCAACGAAGCTGATATGGTTCATCAAATTCCCGGCCGGCAGCTCCAGCGCCTCTGGTATGCGGATATAACAGGTAAATTCCAAAGCGTCCCAGAATGCTTTGTAGCGCTGGTATGGCAGGAAGGTCTTTGCCACCTTAGCCAAACCATCAGAGATTTTCAGCGTTGTGCTGAAGGGCACGTCATAGGTTGCGTTAGTATCTCTAAAGTGGTAAATCGTACCCATGTCTGGCTTGGTAGTAATCGTGCTCGTTCCGCCGCCGTTGCTCTTCAGATCCAGGCTAACCAGCACGGGCTCAACCACCATGGCATACACGGTTTTGTCCCCGCTCCAGTTCCAGCGATAGGTCAGCAGCAGCCGATTGCCGGACTTCTCCAGCTTTGTGTAGCGCACATCAGCTGCAGTGCCGCCCTCAGGCCAAATGGCTGCGCAATAATAGTCCACACCTGAGTTTGCAGTGCCGAGAAGGGTTCCAACCTCCTCTTGGTATATCTCATGCGCATGTTCGCCTGTGGCTTTTATCGTAATTGGTGTAATTTTGTCTGGATCCACCACATCCAGGCTCTCCAGGAAGTTGTTCCCCTCATTCGCCTGTTGAATCGCAGCTGCTGCGGCAGCCGATGTGGCATTGTTGCTTGCCGCAAATACAGTTGGGAACATGGAACCCACCAGACAGAGAGCCAGCAGCAACACTGGCAGCCTCCGCTTGAACCATTTTCTCATTGTTGATTCCTCCTTGATTTGTTTATTTTAGGTACTTATTGAGATAATAGGCCTTTTCATCGGCCTTTTCCTCCATATAATAATTCCAGAGCTGATTTATGACGGAGAGATCCCCTCCAGCCCGCTCCATCAAGGGACGGTACCGGTCCAGAATCTCCCGAACCTGTTTGTCCGTCTCCTCCTCCAACGCATAACATTGAGTCAACCCAGAAAATCCAATCCGCCTCAGCCGTTGGTTTGTGCGTCTGTTCTCCGGCAAGGCATTCCATTGATCCAGGGCCTTCTGCTTCAACTCTCCCAGCTTGGCCATCAGGTCAACCTGACAGGCATACAGCTCAGCGATACACATATTGAGCAGTTCTTCCGAGCTAAGCCCCTCATACTCTTGATTCACCTGAGGCAGTTTCTGCGTAATGCCCAGGGTATCTTTGATTGCTTCTGCGTTGGCAACGCCATCCAACAGTTGATTGCTCTGTTCCATGGTTGGCGGCACCACCTCAATGGGAAACTTGGCATACTCCTCAATTGCCTTGTGGTGCGTTTGACGGTTTTCCTCCACCCGGCTGGCAATGGCTTCTCCATCTGTGGTCAAAAAGAGGTATATGGCCTGGATATTGTTCCACTGCCATACGCACACAGCGGTAATCACCACAGCCAGGGTTAAGACCACGGCCAGGACAATCTTTTTCCATCTCTTCATGATTCATCCTCCATCGTCATCATGAGCAGGCGACTCAAGCCATCCAGTGCATTGGGCCGGTGGGTAACCAAAATGGCAACACCGCCCAGCTGATGCAGGGCCTGTAGCACTGCCCGCTCCGTGCACTCGTCCAGGGCAGAGGTGCACTCGTCCAGCAACAGCACCGGGCGCTCCATCAACACCGCACGGGCAATGGCCAACCGTTGCAGCTGTCCCCTGGATAAACCGGCATTATTTTCCCCTACCGTTGTCTCCTCTCCGGCGGGCAGCTCCTCCACAAATCCAGCCTGAGCTATGTCTAGCGCCCATTTTCTACGCGCCTTATCCGCCTCTGGAGCAACCAATAGCAGGTTATCCCGGATATTTCCTGAGAAAAGAGCATAGTCCTGGGGCACATAGGCAAACCAGCTTCGGGTCTCGTCTCCGCAGGGGAATGAACCCCGGTCAGTCTCCACATAGACCCGACCCTCCTCCGGTTGGTACAACCCCATGATCAACCGAAATATAGTGGTCTTTCCCCTGCCGGACACCCCAGTGAGGCAGGTCCAATCCCTTAAGGGAATGCGGGTGGTATAATGGGCCAGGGCAGGTGCCTCATCTCCAGGATACGTAAAGGTCACATCCTCAAAGACTACGGCCAAAAGCTCTGGCTGTACCTTCATTGGCAGGCCGCTTGGCACAGGATCATCCAGCATCAGCTCATTCAACCGCTCCCCAGCCACATCAATGGTAGCCAGGTGGGTCCAAATGGAGGACAGGCCTATGGCGGGCCCACGAAACAGGGACAACAGCTGGAGCATAGCAGTCAGGCTGCCGTAACTCAGCTTACCTTGGGACACCTGGTAGATTCCCCACAACAAGAGCCCTCCTGTCCCCAACTGAGACGTCATGGACAACAGGCTATGGCCTCCAATGGAAACCATCCGCCGGCGGTGCTTGGCCTTTAGGCTCTGCTCCATCCGCACGGAAAACCGCCGCTGATCCTCCTCCTCCACACCCAGGGCCTGAATCAACTCTAGCCGGCCCACACTTTCCTGAAAATGGATCATGGCCTCTTCTTCGCTCTGGCGCACCTCCCGCTGGCGTCTTTTGATCACTGGACGCAGGCATGCGGCGCCCGCGCCCACCAAAGCCGCTGCCACCATTAAAAAACCGGCAACCGGACGGTATAGCATCAGCACGGCACCAAAGGAAGCTGCCAATCGGCTAAGTTGCCCACATATATTGGGGATGGTACCGGTCAATCCGGCACATATCGTATGCACATCCTCCATACTCCGGTTCAGCAGCATCCCGCTGTGGCTACCTTGCAGCAGGTTCCCGCCAGCTTGCTCCGCCGACCTGAGCAGGTCTTGCCGAAGTTGGGCCGCCATGCGATCCGCACTGATTCCAGCTTGCCAAGACAGAAATGCCTTGAGTAAAACCATAGACACCAACACGGTCAATAGCCCTATCCCCAGCGGGAGAAAACGGGGTGATTGGGTCAGCCCCGCATCCACCACATAGCTTGTGAGAACGGCCATCCCCACCGACAGCAGGGACTGAACTAACGCTCCCACACATAGAATGATCAGCGGCCAACGAAAGGCCCTTACCCTATTTTTCAGCGGCTTTATGTTCCAAAATCGCATTAGGGTACCGGCTTAATCTCTATCTCCATATCACTGCCAGGATCTGGGGTGGGCTTTGGCGTTGGTGTGGGTGTGGGCGTGGGTGTGGGCGTGGGTGTGGGCGTGGGTGTGGGCGTGGGTGTGGGCGTGGGTGTGGGGGCCGGCTGGTTTGGGCCAGTCTGGATTATGGTGCCAGGGGCAGCGGCATGGCCATTCACTACCACATTTTGAGCATTTGCTCCCACAGTCACATTCATATTTTGAGGCAGCCCGCTCACAGAGACATCGCTTCCGGTGATGGTAACCGTGTCCACCTTGGCAAGTTCATCAAATCTCACCGTCGCTCCATTGCCGGATACCGTCATATCCCCCACCTGACTGCTTTTAACAATGTTGACCTGAGTGGTGGAGCCGCTCTGTACCAGAGTGCGGTCAGTCACTGTCACATTTTCTAGGGTTACATTGCCCCCCGCAGCCCCCTGGGCAATGATTAGATCACCCTGGACGGACACATTCTGAAAAATGACACCGGGCGCGGCCACCACCGTATTGCCGGACAGCGTACCAGAATAGGTCCCAGCCTTATTATAGTAGTTGGTAATTGCCCGATCTAATATAGTTAGCAGCTCCCCCCGGGTGATGGAGTTCAGGGGATAGAAGTTGCCATCGGGCGCACCCACGATGTACCCCTTTTGGGTCATGGCGGACACGGCAGGTCTGGCCCAAGAGTGGATATTAGCTTGGTCGGTAAAGTCCAAGGCCGCCTCACTGCCAGCCAATTGGAGTGTCCGGGCCAACATTACCGCAGCATCCTCTCGGGAGATAGGGGCCTGGGGATGAACATTCTTCCCATCTCCCTCCATAATTCCAGCGGCCTTGGCCCGTAAAATGGCATCGGCATACCACTCCCCACCGTTCAAATCGGCAAAGGTGTTGGCCGCCCTTGTCGTCCATCCAAAAACCCGCTGCAAAATAGCAGCCATCTGTCCCCGCGTGACGAGATCATTGGGATGGAACGAGCCATCGCTATATCCGTTTACCACTCCGTAGTTGCTCCACCGGACAATGGCGGGCTCTGCCCAATGGCCTGGGACATCAGGAAACTCCATTGCTTTGCTGATTGGAGCCAGCATAACAGTCAGCAAAGCCATTGCAAGCACACTGCATAGTATCGTCTTCCATCGTTTCACACTCATTTCCTCCTGTCAAGTTTTATGGATTAGCTAATCTTTTGCCTGATCTATCATTCCACTGCGATGGCCATCACAGCAGGAATGTCGATATCTCTGACATTTGATCCAATGCCGCAAGCGGCCCAAACGCCGCCGCAGCGCCAGAATAGGCTTGCGAATGGGAAACACTCCCACCCATAACCAGACATATAACCGGTAACCCAGATGATCTACCGTATACCACTTTCCTTTACGGCAAAAGGCAGATACCACAGCCAATGCCTGATTGGGATGCACTGCCTCTTTCTCCCACTGATTGTCCCCGCTGCACCACAGGTTCCCATTCTGTTCTTCCCTCACCACCCGGTGAAGAATGTACTGTCCACTCTCACGGCGGTAGAGCAGCACATCCCCGCTACGAGGTGACCGTTCCAACTGTTCCAGCCGCACCAAATCCTTTCCGTGCCGAAGCATCGGTAGCATACTTATCCCAGTCACAGCCAGTGTGGCACAGCCATGCTCCAGTTGAAGAAATAGCAGCTCCACCAGATTTTCCATAGAGATGGTCTGGGTACGCACGAGAGTCTCCTTTCACCGGTGCAGGGAGGTCATAACCGCCCAGGCAAGATGTGCTTCATCATCGCTGTTACAGCAGTCAATTCGGTACATAGGCACCTCCCGCAACAGCTGGTCTGCCAGTTCGAGCATTCGCTCAGTTCGTGTTTGGTTCATCGCTATTTTGGACTGGCTCATCAGTAGAGGCAGGGCTTGATTGGGGGAAATCGGTTCTATTCCGCTCTCCTTACTCCGGAAGATGAAGCCAATTCCCCCTACTGGCACTCCCTTTGGCCGGCTCAAATCCCGTTTACCCGACCAGGGGGTGCCATAGGCATACCAGCCCTGATCCATTCTGCGCAGCGCAGGCTTGTCGTCATTGAGATATTCCGCTCCAAACAGGCGTACCCACCGCTCCGTATGGGTTGATTTCCCTGTTCCGCTGGGTGCGGAAAATAGATAGGCCCGCTCTTCCAAGCAAACAGCGGAAGCGTGAAGCTGGAACCCATTGAAGTCCAGCAGTTTGACCGCAAAGTCTGCCCCCGTCCCCAAATATTCCGCTACCTCCTCAGACTCCTGCCGCAGCTGCGGATTTCTCTCCAGCAACATGTCTATATTACAGCCCACACTGAGGTCAGGAGGACCAGATCCTTCTGGAGCGGCATAGGCCATTGCCTGTTTGGCTGTGCGCCCTTCCACACTCATTTCAACAGTTAGCCCCGCAATTTGATAAAGCATTTTCTCAACATCCCTTGACCATCCACTCTTACCATGGCGGCCTCTCACCATACCTGATTTGCTCGATCCGGCCCCCACTCCTTCTGCCTCATAGGTTCTGCTCTCAGCAGCGAGGGGGCCCTTAAACTCCCAAGGCGGCTCCGCTCAACTATTTACGATTCCGCCTCCAAAGCGCCTGCCCTACGCAGACAAGACAGAAATTTTTCCACATCTTCCGACGCCTGGGCGGGTTCCACCTCAAACTGGTCACAGAGGGCTTTGGTCAAACTTTCCACGCTCTGTTCCCCTTCCAGCAGCTCCCACAGCAAGATACCTGTGGAGTTTACGGTTAGCATCCCCGGGAAGCTTACAGCAGCCGTGCCCACAGGAACAATCACATCACTGCCAGCTACATGACGCAAAATATAGTTTTTATCCCGTTTCATACTCCCCCCTCCCCTATCGGGCTCCAGCCCGTCAGGGCGTTCAGATCACTTGGATCAAGCTTTTTTTGCAGCCACTCTATGGCCAGACCCATATTAGGAGGCCGGTGAACCATATTGTGGGTATCGGATCCCAAATGCCACTCCCCCCGGCTCAACATGGACGCTCCCTTGCTCCGAGTCAGATTTTTCAACAGGAAGCCCGCATTCATCTGCATAGGCAGACCCATGGACATCACTTCCTTCACCTGGCTCTTATTTTGAATGGACAGGTACCGCTCCAGATGGGCCAAAATCGGGGTCAGTCCTGATATGCAGGACAACTCATACAGCTGATCCTGCAATCGAGATGGCCAGGGATCCCAGGGCAATTCCAATAAAAAATAACCGCTCTCTCCCAATCTAAGCTGCTCCAGGGAGTTGTATTGCGCAATAGTGGGAAACCAAGCCACTTCCGCCCCTAACATCAATTCCGGCCCATCGTCGGACAAATGGGGCCGCAGTTTCTCTAACGCCTGCGCCCGTCTGGCCAAAAATTCCTGGGCACTCTCCTCAGACCGGTAGAAGTGAGGCGTCAGCACCACCAGATCCACTCCCTGGGCCCTCTCTGCGGCCAACATGGCCAAACTCTCATCCACGCTTTTGCTTCCATCATCCATTGCGGGCAAAATATGTGTATGCAAATCTGTCATGAGTTATCTCCAGTGCGGCCCTGGCTCTCCTGCTTCCTTTCCTGAAGTTCTTTGCCATCGCCATGAGTCCTCCGCGCTGCCCGGGTGTAGGCCTCGTACTTGCTATAGCCGTACCGGTATTTCGTATGACCTCCATATCCTGCACCGCTCTCAGAATGCGAGGCATTGAGGATAAAGCCCAGCAGATTTGCCCCGGCAAGTTCCAGCTGGTTGATCCCCCGCATGACCATATCCTTCTCAGCCACCTTCTCCCGCACCACAAAGAGCACTCCATCCAACATATTAGATAGTACGCAGGCGTCTGTCACCATGTCCACAGGCGGCGTATCTATAAAGATATAGTCATAATCCTTGCTGGCCCGTGCCAAAAACCGTTCCATCTGGATATGTCCCAGCAGTTCTGACGGATTAGGCGGGATATCGCCGGAAAACAGCACATCCAAGTTGCGGAATATCTCCTTGTGAATAGCCTCTTCCTCTGTGCAAAGGTTGGCCAATACGTTTGACAGGCCAGGAGATACCTTATGCCGTAGCAGTCTACCCTGGTTGGGGCGGCGCAGGTCTGCATCAACCAACAAGGTGTGCTGACCTGACTCCGCAAAGGAGATCGCCAAGTTCAGCGTCGTGATGCTCTTTCCCTCGCTGGCATATGCGCTTGTGACACATACCTTGCGGCACCCTCCAGTTGTAGGCAGGGAAAAGCGGATATTTGTCCGCAGCGTCTTATACGCCTCCTTGGTATAAAAATTAGTTTTTTTGCTCAGGATATGGAGCCTGTCCTGTTCATTCCGACTGCTCTCATCCCGTCTTTCTCTCTCTACCCGTTTTCTTTTCCAAATTCTCATGCCGAGTAGCCACCCCTTTCATTACTCCGCCGTTGCGTAAGCATAGGGATTCCCATACCTGTTATACTTGCCGTACTTTTTCCGCTTTCCCTTATTTATATCCTCAAAATCGGGAATGGCTCCTAATATCGGCAATGTAAACAGCGCCTCCAGATCCTCCTGACTCTTGATCCGCTTATCAAGGAAAGCCACTAACAGAATCCCAATTACCGCCACCCCGGCGCCGATCCCGGCACCCTGTATCGTCTTTCCTCTATAATCGGGAGAAAAGCTGCTTGTAGGCACCCTGGCATAATCTACAATTTTGGTGGAACTGCCCTCCAAAAAATTGCTGATCTCCTGGGGCGCTATTTCTGCCACCGCATTGGCAATTTTCGCTGCCATCTCAGGGTCCTTGTGGGTGATATGGATTTGAAAAATCTCACTACCATTCAATGAACTGGCTGTCATCATTGTCCGAATAGCTTCCGCAGATATATCCAGGTTGCCTTCCTCTACCACTTTTTCCAATACGTTGTAACTTCTAATCATGTTAAGATAGGTGAGCACCAACCTCTGAGCGGCATAAATGGAATTCACATCCACATATATGCTCTGGCTCTGAGGAGCATTGTTGACGTAGACAGACACACTGGCCCGATACAAGGGCGTGACAAAGTTGGCGGTATAGACAAGAGCTATTCCCGCCGCAGCTATGGCGCACAGCACCACCACCCATGCCCTGCGCCATAGAGCCAGAATCAGAGCCTTTACATCGATTTCCATGAAGCTTTGCATGTTATTTCCCCCTGTACCTGTTGCACATCTTCAAACTGCCCCTCCGGGGCCTGATCATCCGATGGATGATAGGTAGGCACCAGCTTTCGGAGCCAATTCAGACTAGCCGCACGGTTACCCCACTGGACTGCCGTATTGAGATGCCCTAACTCTGTCCAAAATTGAGTTGGGTCGATTTTGATCGGGGCTGCCACAAATATCTTTTCATGCCCGGTGCTCCCAATCCCCTCTTCGCTGAGCAACAGCTCCTCAAAAAGCTTTTCCCCTGGGCGCAGCCCAGTATACACAATGTCGATATCCTCTCCCGGCTCCAAGTCAGCCAGATGGATCATATTCTTGGCCAAATCTTCAATGCGCACGGGCTGTCCCATGTCCAATATGAAAATCTCTCCACCCCGTGCCATACTGCCTGCGGTTAGCACCAGACGCACCGCCTCCGGGATGGTCATAAAATACCGGATGATATCCGGATGGGTTATGGTCACTGGCCCCCCTTCCGCAATCTGCTTAGAGAACAGTGGCACTACCGAACCGTTGGAACCCAGTACATTGCCGAATCTAACCGCTACAAATTCTGTTTCGCTTTTGGCGTTCATAGCCTGGATCAGCAGCTCGCAGCAACGCTTTGTGGCCCCCATAACGCTTGTGGGGTTCACCGCCTTATCGGTGGAAATTAGCACAAATCGTTTTACCCTATATTTCTCGGACAGCTCCGCTACCGTTTGGGTGCCGAACACATTGTTATGGATGGCTTCCTCGGGTACGGTTTCCATCAAGGGAACATGTTTATGGGCAGCAGCGTGGAACACCAGCTCCGGTTGGTGGTTGCGAAATACTCTCTCCATCTGCATCCTGTCACAGACGGACAAAATCTCTACCGACAGGTTTAATCGGTCACCATAACTGCGGTACAGCTCCTGCTGTATCTCATAGGCCCCATTTTCATAGATGTCTACAATAACCAGCTGTTCGGGGAACATCCCCGCAATCTGGCGGCACAACTCCCCGCCAATGGAGCCGCCGCCCCCGGTGACCAACACCCGCCGGCCATGCACCAGCTCTGTAGCAGCCTTGTTATCCAGCAGCACCAAATCCCGCCCCAGCAGGTTATTGATATCCACATGAAGCAGCCGCTCTGAAGCCCCTTTCCCCAACCGTCGCAGCTCTTGGGGGCTGGGGGCCATCATAACCCGTTTCCCGGTGGACGTGCACAACCGCAGCAACTGGCGTCGCCTCTCGTCCTCAATCCTGGAGATGGCAAAAATGATGGTTTCCACATCCAACTGTTCCACAAAGCGGGCCAATTCATCAATTGGCCCATAGACCCTTACATTGGACAGCCTCCGTCCCTGTTTGGCAGGGTCATCATCCAACACCCCCACCAGATTGTAGATTCTCCTTTCGCTGCGCTTCATGTCCTCCAGCAGAATGCGGGCACTCTCTCCCGCCCCCACAATCAGCGTGCGCACGCCTGCGCCCCTTCCTGCGCCGTGGTTTTCCCTGCTCCAGTTCACCAACAGTCCATAGACCATTCGGGAGCTAACCATGAGCGTTGCAGTACAGAGAAAAGCTACCATGCTAAAACGCACATTAGGCCAGTGAAATAACAGATTAGCCGCCAGACAAGCTAAAAGATATACGATCACCTCACACTCAATGCATTTGAGAACCTGCCGTATCCCGGCATAGCGCCAGATGATCTGGTACATTCTCAAAAATTGATACACAATGATATGCCCAGCAATGATCACCACCGTCAGGGCCACGATGTGGGGCGGACTATCCGACAAAGTGTCTGTTGTCAATAGGACCGCCGCCAGCACCCCCATACCCCAGATGAGCACATCAATCATCTGTAATATAAATCCTCTGTGCCTTTGCATGAACTCCATCTGTTATCTCTCCAATATCTCTTTCACCGGCAATGTTCCCCGGTACAGCTATCTCACATGCAGTCCAAACCGTTTCAACAGTGCCCGCTGGGCAGCCACGTCTTCCTTGGTAACTCTGGCCGACAGCTTTCCCCAGCGCCAGATATGCCCCCGGTGCAGCACCGCCGCCCGGACTGCCCGAGCACACCATGCCACTGGCAGCAGCCATGCCCTGCCCCGCACCCATGGAAACCGGTTTTCCAGGTCCCCCCTTGGGCGAAATGCCTGCCTAAACAGGGCGGAGGCTCCGCTCTCCCCGCTGGAAAAGCTAGCGGTGTTCAGCACCGCCTGTTGGGTGGTGCCATATGTCCCGCTATCCAGGATATACCGCTCCAATTCCCGGTTTTTATATGAATCTGACGATGGGCCGAACCACCCCTGCGCCAAATCCTCGATCTGTTTGGCAAACTCCAGCATACCTGCCCGCTCCAGCTCCCGGCACACAATCTCTCGATCGGGCTGGGGCTGGTGTCGCCGGTAAACCCACAGATCCAGCACCGAGCGCACTCCTGTGCCTCCTTCAGCAAAGTGATAGGCCAGGTGGCATAGCATATTCAGGTAAAATCCTTCCTCCGTCAACTCTTGCCGGTATGGGCCGCTATCCGAACGCACATACTGCCAGCCAGGGTTGATCCCCGTCCCCACGGGAGAAGCCACATGGATCAGATTTGGATGAAACTCCACCACCAATCCCGGGGGAAAGAGGAAGGAAAAATGTCCCCCATCGGTCGCATAATGGTGCGCGCCTAACTCTTTCGCCACCTGGCGGATCATAGGATAGTCATCCGTTCTGACCAGATAGTCCAGATCAGACATGAGACGCATATCCGGGAATGGATAATCATGCTTTAACAGCGCGCCACGCAACAAGATGTGGGGCACCTTTGCCTCCACTAGGGCATCGCCCACAATCTGAGCGATATGATCCTGCTGCACATCTCGAAACACAGCCAACTGATGCGCATCTTCCAGCGCCTTACGCACCTCTTCCGGCACATCCTGCCTGCCCCGCAAAGGGTAATACAAGATCGGCTCTAAGTGGTGATATCTGGCTAGCTTCAGCAGCTTCCCCCACACCAGCTTTGGACTCGGCTGCCACGTTTCCTCATTGACGGCAGCCCGCAACAGGCCGATCAAGGCTCTGGCGGTGTCGTTCATCGCCACAATCCCCGGAAGCAATCAGCCACCCGCTCCAGCTCATCTCTGGTAAGGTTGGTCCCGCTGGGCAGACACAGGCCTGTTGAAAAGATATCCTCTCCTACAGAGCCTTCCGCCGAGGAGACAAAGGGTGCCTCGATATACACCGGCTGCAAGTGCATGGGCTTCCATATGTGCCGGGCCTCGATCCCCGCCTCCCCCAACGTCTGAATCACCTGGGCTGGGGTGAGGCCACTATCCGGCCTGAGGCAAATAGCGGTGAGCCAATGATTAGAGCGGCCCTCTGGGGGGCAGGGCTGGAAGGTAATGGGGCAATCTGCCAAAGCATTTTCATAAAATTCTCGAATGGCCTTTTTCTGTGCCAGCCGCTCTTCCAGCACCTCCATCTGCCCCCGACCGATGCCGGCGCATAGATTAGACATGCGGTAGTTATACCCCACCTCTGTGTGCTCATACCACGCTACCGGCTCTCTGGCTTGAGTGGCCAACTTCAGCCCGCGCTTGGCATCCTCCTCTCGGCGGCACAGCAATGCCCCACCGCCGGAGGTGGTGATAATCTTGTTCCCATTAAAGGACAACGCGCTAAAGTCACCAAAGCTGCCGCACCTTTGCCCCTGCCAGACTGCCCCCAACGCCTCTGCCGCATCCTCAATGAGGGTGATGCCGTACTCCTCGCAGATCGCGCAGATTTGATCCATCTGAGCTGGCACACCATAGAGATGAACCACCACCAGCGCCTTGGGAACGCCGTATTGGTCAATGGCACGTCGGATCAAATCCGGGTCCAGGTTCCAGCTCCCGCGCTCGGAATCCAAAAATACCGGCCGGGCCTGTTGATAGAGCATCGGATTAACAGATGCGGAAAAGGTTAAATCCTGACAAAATACAGTGTCTCCTGTGCCCACGCCAGATAGAACCGCTGCCAAATGCAGTGCAGCGGTTCCGGCAGATAAGGCCACCACAAAGCGTCCTGGAATGTATCCGGCCAAATCGCGCTCAAAGCCGTTGACATTCGGGCCAAGAGGGGCGATCCAATTTGTTTGGAATGCCTCATCTATATACTTTTTTTCCCCTCCACCCATATGTGGCGAGGCCAACAGAATCTGCTTTTCCCCCATGCAACCACCTTTTTAGCCCTACATTTTATTAAGAGGGAGCCGGCCTGTATCGTAATCCGGCACTGTCCATCCCCAATGGCGCCCTGTTTTCTGTCCGCTATCGAACAAACCATTGAGACTCATCCCTTCTTCAATTTACATCAAGTTTACTCTATTCCTTGACTAATGTCAACAATCCCTTACTGTAAATTACTCCCTTGGCCTGCAAATCCAGGTGGTTTTAGCCGCTTTCCCTTCCTGGATTCCCCAGACAGCCCTCTCCTCGACCCACAGTGTTAAAACTGAAAGTAAATAAATGGGCTCGTTCCGGTATAGGCCAAACCAATGGTCAGTCCAACCACTGTAAAAAACGCCACCAACCCCCAAAACCTGGTTAAGTCCAGGCAAAGGTAGCGCCCTTCAATTTGTCCCAGTCCCCGGCTGCGGACAGCCGCGTAAATGGTAGCAATCAGCAATCCGATCACTGCCACAAAAGTCCACGCATAGGGCTGCACAATTCCGGACTCCCACCAGAACATCCGCCCCAGGGCTTGTCCTGCCACTGTAAAATCATCCGCCCGGAAAAATACCAAGCAGATACAGACAAACAGATATGTGCCCAGGATAGAAAAGCCTCTGGTCAGCGCATTGCCAGACCGCTCTCCAGCCACTTTGCGGTATCCTTTGTGAATACACAAGGCTAGTCCATGCAGCCCTCCCCAGGCCACAAAGGTCCAGTTGGCTCCATGCCAAAGTCCGCCTAAAAGCATGGTGATCATCAAGTTGACATAGCGGTTACCTTTGCGGTTGCCTCCCAGGGAAAAGTACAAGTACTCTTGAAGCCAGCTGGACAGGCTAATGTGCCACCGCTTCCAAAATTCTGTCACATTTTTTGACAAATAGGGCAAATTAAAGTTCCGGCACAGGTCATAGCCCATACATTTGGCGCAACCCACCGCCATATCGGAATATCCGGAGAAATCAAAATAAACCTGGATGGAATATGCAATTACCGCCCACCAGACTGTGGGCCCGGAGAAGGCCAGCGGCTTGGAAAACACGTCGTCCACAAAGACAGACAGGTGATCCGCCAACACCACCTTTTTAATCATGCCAAACAAAAATATTTGCAGCCCTGTCTCCAATCCCCGCAGCGTTGGCTTGCGGTCTTCATACAGCTGAGGAAGAAAATCCCCGGCCTTCACAATAGGTCCTGCCACCAGCTGAGGGAAAAACGCGATGTACAACGCTACCTTTGAGAAACTCTTTTCCGCGGCATACTTCTGTCTATACACATCCAGTACGTAGCTGAGGGACTGGAAGGTATAGAAGGAGATGCCCACCGGCAGAATGATGGACAGCGCCCTGATATCCTCCATGCCCAGCAGCCGCTCCACCGATTCCAGGAAGAAATTGAAATACTTGAAAATGGCCAGCACCACCAGCGGTCCGCCTACACCCAGCCATAACCAGAGGCGCCGGGAGGCGCCGCTTCCCTTTTCCAGCTTTTGGGCGGAAAGGTATGCTGAGACGGTCAGGGCCAGCATCAGCAGGCAGAACCTTGCATCCCACCAGCCATAGAATATATAGCTACACACCAACAGAAAGAACTGTCGTATTTGCGGCATTCTTCCCTTGGCTACTTTCTCCAGCACCGGGGCCCTAGACAGCCATAGCACACCTAATACAAAGGTAAAAAATATTAAAAACTGTATGCTTGCAAAACTCATGCATTTCCCTCCATGGACGATAAAACCTTTGCCAGCTCCTGAGCAATCATCCGATGTCCATGCCGGTTTAAATGCCCACCCCCAACCTCGGTATTGGCAAAGCCATAGGGCAGAATATGATCTTTCTCATAGGCTTCCATAAAGGTGTCGGTCATATCCACAAACGTAATGCCATACTCTTTGCAGGCCGCAGAAAACACTTGCATCTGCTTTTGATCGACATCGGCGGACGCATTGCCCACACGGTCCAACTGCAACGCCGGGTGATAAAATAAGATTAGTTCTACGCCGTCCGCCCAGTCGGCAGCCTGCCTTAGCAACGCATTCACGGCCTCTGCATATGCCTCATCAGGGGCCTTAGATGCCGTGGGCGTTATGTTTAGATCAGCCACCCCTGCCTGGCCCCCTTCCTTCAGTTGCCTGTATACCAGTTGCAAGTACGGAAACTGCTGAAGCATATGGATCAGCCCATGGTCATAGGACGGGATGCGGCTCCTTGTCCCCTCAAGTACAGCGTTGACTTGTGACTCAGAGGTTCCCAATGTCGTCATTTCGATCACAACCGCCTTGCGTGGATGGTATTGTTTCATGGCATAGGGTAGATTGCTGATACAATCCGTGAATCCATGCCCTGAAGTTCCAATATTATACACATAATCTCCACTGCTTCCGTCCTGATGAAGCAAGCGGTTCAACTGATAACCCACATTCTCGTGCTGCCTCATCTGGAACGCCTCCATGTGGGAGGAGCCCATCAGTAAAATGTCCACCTCATCCTCTGCTGGATAGCTGTTATTAAATCCCTGACTATCTAAGCGGCCGTAGGTGATCCCCTCCGTCAGTCTGGAGAAAAACCCATTCGGTTCCCAGGTATAGTCTGTCGCGCCCGTAGAATTGGTGGTGTGAACACCTATATTGGCATAAACCAGACAAAATAGGTTCAGCAATATGAATGCGGCAATTCCAGCGCCAACTACCTTTCCTATCCACTTAATCAATTGTTTTCCCGATTGCATCCTCCACATCCTCCCAATTTGCCCGTCCTATAGCACTGTAAAGATGGAGCTTTCTACCTGCCCGTTTGCGGCGTTGTACCTTTTATGTCACTCGCTTACGCAGTATTTTCTTCTGGTATAGGCCCAAAATAGGTGGGGCAGATACCGTAGCATAAACAGTCCCACCTTATATTTTATTGTATATCCTTTACTGGTCTTCCCATATGTTTTCATGCACTGTAGAAATTCCTTGCGGTTCTCCCAATAGGCCTGCTTGTCGTTGGCTATAACTGTGCTGTTCAGAAGGGAAAACTCTATAACAACCTGCATGTCAACACACCCTTCCACCAGTCCTTTTGTATCTGCGTACTCAGTCATCTTTTTGATTGCTTTCAAATTATTTCTGAGCCACTCATACTCGTTCCCACTGTGTGAGATCGAGTCTGGCCGTTGAAAATAATAGTAGACCAGTTCAGGGATGTATGCCACCTGATCGGTGATACGATAGATTCGAAACATTGCGGGAAGATCCTCTGAGACAATGTTGTCAAATCGGATGTCCCTCCAAAGTTCCATGCGGAACAACTTATTGCACATAATCACATGTACGTGCAGCATCTGCTGACTATCTCCCCTCCGAGGTGAGTACAGTAGCTTCAGCAGCGCCTGCTCCCCGGAGCACCGGTCCCGGTGGTCAAAGCAAAATTTGTTGACCAGCTCTTCTTCATTTTTACAGGTCCCCAGACCGCCAACAACAACCTGAACCCTATCTTCCATGGCACTCATCATATGCTCGTATGTCTCCAGCCCAATCCAATCATCGCTATCCACAAAACTGACATAGTCCCCTGTAGCAATGTCTAGGCCCGCATTTCTTGCCGATGGCATCCCTCCATTCTCCTTGTGAACCACCACAATCCGCTCATCTCGTGCCGCCAGTGCCTCACATATCTCGGGACATCGGTCTGGAGAGCCATCGTCCACCAATATGATCTCCAGATTGCGATATGTCTGATTACAGATGCTGTTGACACATCGCTCCAGGTAGTCCTCCACCCGATAGACCGGCACGATCACACTGATTTTCCCCTGCTCCATTGTGTCCTCCTTCCAGCTGCGATCTTTTTGCTCCAAATCCTTACGCAGCATCCACCTATCTTCGGCATTTAATGGTCTGCACATCGTTATGCCGTCTTCTATTTGCAGTATTTCCTTTTTGTATATGCCCAGAACAGATGGGGTAGATACCGCAGCATGAACAATCCCACCTGATACTTCATCACATATCCCTTGCCGTTCTTTCCTTGCTCCCTCATCCACTGCAGCAGCTCTTTACGCTTCTCCCAATAGGCCTGTCTGTCATTGGTCATGACTAGACTGTTGAGCATAGCAAACTCCGCGATAACCCGCATATCAATGCACACATCCATCAGCTTTTTTGTGGTGGCGTAATCAGCCAGCCGCTTGAGAGATTCCAAGGATTCTTTGCGTCCCTCATGCTCATTCCCACGTGTGAGGGAACCTGGCCGTCGGAAATAATAGTAGACCAATTCGGGGATCCGCGCCACCTGATCGGTGATGAGATAGACTTGAAACAGCGCCAAAACGTCCTCTGTGATTCTCCCTTCCAGCCGAACCTTTTCCCACAACTCTATGCGAAACAGCTTGTTCCATAAAGTCATATAGAGCATATGATCCCTGCATCCCTTGCGGTCCTTCCTGGGAGAATATAGCATCGCCAGCAGTGCCTCCTCCCCAGAGCATCGATCCCGGCGGTCAAAGCGGAGCTCATTGATAAGCTCTGTCTCATTTTCGCAATTTCCAAGGCCGCCCATGGTGATCTGCACCCCATCCTCCATGGCGCGGATCAAATGCTCGTAGGACTCCGCCCCCAGCCAATCATCGCTATCCACAAAGCTGACATAGTCTCCTGTGGCCGCGTCCAGCCCGGCATTCCTCGCCGCCGATGGCCCGCCGTTTTTTTTGTGGATCACCACAATCCGCTCATCCTGCTCCACCAGCCTATCGCATATCTCCGGACTCCGGTCTGTGGAGCCATCGTCCACCAGTATGATCTCCAAATTGCGGTACGTCTGGCCACGGATGCTGTTGACGCACCGTTCCAGGTAATCCTCCGCCTGATAAACCGGTACAATCACGCTGATCTTCCCGTCCTCCATCGTCCCCCTCCTCTCAGGCGTTTTGTCCATTGCCTCCCAGGTCCTCACACAGCTTTCTTCATCCTTCGGAGGGTTGCTTTTATCCCATGCTTTCTCAGATATATCCAGACCCGCAGGCCATTGGCCATCAAGCCACCTAAACGTTTTCCATATCGCTTGACCAATTTGTGCTGACGCTGGCGAAGGGCCTTCTGCTCCTCGTTCAACCAGGACGCGGCCCCATAATGGATGGCGATGGTCTGTTCCGTCACCCCTTCTATCGTGCCATAATACCAGTCCCTGGAAACCAACATATACGAGGGCAGAATGGTCACCCCATCCACCTCCTGGTACCGGTCCTCGCGCACATATCCCCGTGCCTCCAGGCACTCTGTCTGATAATAAGGGGATGGGACTGTGTTTAGACTGCCGTCTTCCCGGAAAAACCTGGCATTATTATAGCCATCCCGCATCATCCGGAACAACTCTACTCCAGCCTCTCCCCCAAACCCAATGCCCATATTGACATATCCACTGTATTCAATGCCTACAAAAGCCCGGTAGTTCAGCAGTTCATCCAGAGGCTTGATCAATTCTACATCGGTGTCCAGATAGATGCCCCCATGCTCATGGATAATATCCAACCGGGCATAATCAGGTACAAACCCCCATTTCTTCTCCTGGTAAGCCTGATGCATGTATTCATTCTTGGTCACATCATAGTTGGTCTCATCCCACCGGACAATCTCATAGTCTGGACAAAACTTTTTCCAGCTGGCAATGCACCGTTCAGACAGCTCGTCCAGGGGATTGCCCCCAAACCAACAATAGTGAATCACTTTTGGAATCATCTTCAGATCTCCTTTCCCTCAAACGGTTTTCCCCGTCCTCCTCCTAAATTGTCCCCTATCTTTTTCAATACGCCCCGCAGGCCGCCCATCTTAAGTACGCCCCGCAGGTTATTCATCCGCGTTTGCAGACTTCTTTTCCAACCACGATAATTGATTACCGTCCATATTCTCCGTGCCCGCAACAATTTCTTGGGATCCTTATCTATCTCTACAAACCGATTGGGCACAATGTAATACGGCGCTCCGGCAGGAGGAAGATTATCCATCTTTCTGCGCAACAGATGTACATAAGCATATTCTCGTTCTGCAATGCCTCCGTTCTCCTCATATAACTGATAGACATGCCCCGGTTCACACCGGAAAATGGAATTTTGAACCTTATCCCGCTCATACTCCCCAGCCTCTATATTCCAATAAATCCGGGCGAGATTGGTGCGGTACTGATCTATATCCGCAATCTTTAAATCAGTTTTAGTTGGGATGCCCCGCTCCAAATATATCTCATTGACATTGTCCGGCATCCATTCATCAAACAGGCAGTTCGCCTCCGAGGAAAACACCTCGCGGTAACGTTTTTTGCCACGGATCTCCGACATGAATACCCGGTTGTTCTCCTCCGTGTTTCGGTATAAGCCTAGGTGAGACATAATCCCAATCTTATCAAAGCGCCTCATGTCCTCCTCCGTTACAAACTTTGACAGATCCCCAAAAATCAAGTCACAGTCGCAATGGCCCCAGAAGTCATATCCGGTGAGGTATTCCTCAAAAATGTATCCAAATGCAGGCCGAAAGTCACAGAGCTTCCACGGCCTGGGCAGGGCAATAGGAAAGTCAAATTTTGACTGTATCAGCGTCCGGCATTCCTCCATACTCATCTTCCTGACATGCACATTCTCCGGATATTTGTACGGAGCAGTATTATCAGTAAAAACAAGCCATTCAAACCCAGTATTATATTTACAAGAGTCCAAAAAGGCCTGGAAAAAGCTCGGAAAATTTCCAAAATACGGGATAATGATTGCTGTTTTCATAGTGTTACATATCCTCCTACTCTTCCCTGCAGACTTCTCTCCACAGGTTCCTGCGAAGCCGCCCGCCACCCTCTGAGCACGGCTTGGCTCCCTGTCATCCCTTCATCCTCACCGCCGCCCTATACAAACCGGGGGCTTTGTCCAATAGCCGGATCCCCCAGATTTCTTTTCTGGTGCTATATGGGTTTTTTAAAATTTCCCTCTTCTGTCCCAACAGCATTTGTCGCAGTTCCGGATATCGCTCCTGAAAGGATCCGCTCTTTATCATCCGGTTTACCAGGCTGAATTGGATCAGTATTCTTTGCCTCAGTACACAGTCCTTTTCCTCCAAACTGTTCGCCAATCCAGACAGGCGCTCAGAGACCTCCAACCCGTCAAAATGCTTCTCACTCAGTATAGTCTGCACTGCGGAGTCACGCCGCTCCTCATAATGATAAAACGGCTTTTGCACCAGAACCGCCCCTGGCATCCTGGAGAATATCTGAGCGTTTATCCACAGGTCCTCTGTAAAACGGATACCCAGATCAATGTGCAAGCCGGTCCATGCCTCTGTGCGGTACAGTTTATTACACAGCGATGACATCAGCAGATCCCCTCGCAACAGCGAATACCACAGATCCTTCCATTGGGGCTCACTAGGAATGGCCGCTGGCACCAGCATCCCGGCAAACAGACAGACTGCAGCGGCACATTTTTCTCTCTCCAGCGCAGCCAGCAAGCACTCATACATATCCCGCTCTATTGTATCATCTCCGTCCACAAAGGCCAGATACGTTCCGGTTGCCGCCTCAATCCCCACATTGCGGGCTGTGGAAACGCCCTGATTGCTCTGCTCGATCACCTTTACACGGCTGTCCTTAGCAGCATACTGCCGGCATAGGGCTGCGGAACCGTCCGTAGAGCCATCATTGATTAAAATGACCTCCAGCTCCCGATGGCTTTGATTTAAGATGCTGTCCACACATCGCCCCAGATAGGGCTTTACATTGTAGACTGGTACGATCACACTGATTAACGCAGCCAAATCAATCACCCTTTCCATCGCAGCCCAGCTGCTACAACGCCCGTCCACCCCAGCCGCAGCAGCGTCTGTACCAGGCGTTTTGACCTGGGAAAGTCCCCTATATCCGCCTCCTGAATCGCCTCCCGAACCTCTGGATGCTCCACATATTCCTTAATCTGCTTCTTTAAGTCTCCACTGCCCCGTGCCGCGACATTGAGATTGTTGCACAAGCTGTGAAATATGATCCGGTCAAATATTCGCTTCTCTTGCTCTCCATCGCCGTTCTGCTCCAGGAAGGGCAGTACGCTCCGGCAGTATTGCAACATCCGCTCCGGCGTGTTATGGGTAAAGTTTTTAGTAGCGGAATCCTCATTGTCCTTATCATAAAGATATCCGCCATGGCGCAACAGAACCACGCGCTCCACCTTCTGCAGATATGCCATATTAAACAGGAGATCCTCTCCCATGGGCACATCCTCCGGAAACCGTGCGCAAAGCAGTTCCCTGCGGTACAGCTTATTGCAGGGGGAATTGACCAGCATCCCAAAATATAGCTGGTCAAATTGCCTGCACAGCTCTGCGCGATTAGAGATTACCATTTCCGCGGCCGCCTGAAAACAGCTGCGCACACCGCCCTGGACGATGGTATACCCCGCAATCGCTAAGTCCGCTCCGTTTTGCTCTACTGCCTCCAGCATGGCCGCAGAATAGTCTGATGTAATGGTGTCGTCAGCATCCACAAACTGAATGTATGTGCCAGACGCCGCCTCAATCCCCACATTGCGGGCCGCAGACGCCCCGCTATTTTCCCGGTGTATGACCCGCACTCTGCGGTCCTGTGCCGCAATCTGATCACACAGCACCCCTGAACGGTCTGGTGAGCCATCCTCTACCAGCAACAGCTCCAAGTCTACAGCCTGCTGCCCCAAAATACTCTGGGCACACCGCTGAATATACTGTTCCGCCCGGTAGACCGGGACGATTACCGTGAGTTGAGGCATTGCCATCCTCCCTTTCTATCTCTAGTAGACTGACCCCACCAGGAGCGCCGGGTCCTGCCAGCCGATCAGCGTGAGGGTGCCCAAAAACTGAAAGGCAAAAAACATCCCCGCGCTCAGCACAAACATCCACGAAAGTGTTGTGGCATACTGTATCGGCCGTGTCCGGATACAGCTTTTCCTCGCTCTTTGTTCCAGCTGTTCCCGCCCGCTGTCCATCAACACGATCATCAGCAAGGGCCCCGCCAGCAGACCTAAAACCTCTGGGAATCTAACTAAGGTGGTAGGACTACTTAGGCCACTTCCGGCTGTAAGAATCACCGCTGCAGCAGTATAGTCCAGATAGTCCTGGTATTTTTTGGAGAACCGTCCCCTTCGCCTCATGACATATGCACAGCCCACCAACAGCGCAATGCAAACCAGTTTGGTCAAAGCGGTTCCCAAATTCCCGGCGCTCAAACCGCTCTCGCTCCACTCGTCTCCATAGTAAGCCTCCGCCTTGTCGGCAACACCCTGCAGATATTCAAGCCCCGTCACGTCTGCCAACCAGCCGACCATAGGGACACTAAACAGTGACAGCACTGCCATGCCCGCCATTATCAACTGGTTTGGATAACGGCGGTAGACCTCCAAAAATATCCGCAAGGCAACTAGAATAACCACGCTGTTGTGACAAGACAAGGACAGCAGATAGCCTCCCCAACACAACCACCGGCTTTTCCCTAGCAACAGCTCCGATATCAAGGACACTGCAAAGATAACAAACCCCATATGATTGCGGATGCCGGCCAGCACACTGTAATACTTGGTGGTGCAGATGATAAAGATGATGGCCAAAATCAGATGCTCCCGCTTGGCGCCAACCTTCTTTTCCACTGCAAATAGGATAGCCAGCATGCCTCCATAAAATGCTACTACAGTCATCGCTGGAAGATAACCTAGATAGTGAAATTTGCTCCAGATCCAGAACCAAAATTGGATTGCAACATCCCCGCTATCCTTATACTCGTCCCAAAATTGGAGCAGGGACAGGGTTTGCTTATGACCCTGGCCCGCGTAGTAATTTGTCAGGTCAAATATAGACTGGGCGTGAAAGGCCACAAAGGCGATGCCAACGACAAACAGCGCTGTCATGAGTTTGTATTGCTGACGCTTCCCAAATATAAGACCTAAAAAATAGAGCACCGTTATCATGGTAAACATCATGCGCCCATCTATCGTCACGCTCATCACCTTCCTATCGTTTTACATACAGCCCCAGCAGGGCTATAGTCGCCCAGAACCCAGTGACTCGGTATACTCTTGATGCTAGGCATGCCTTTCGCTCCCTGGCATAATGCCAATATCCCCGCATTTCCTTCAGCCGACGCAAAAGAGCCCTGCGTCTGGGGCACTTCTCCCCCGCTGCGGTCTGAGCGCACAGGAGGGTATAATGATACGCGCCCAGCCCCAAAACCGCCTGACGGATCGGTTCCTCCGGGTACTCCCTTCCCAGATACCTCTCCAGAAAATCAGCCATGGCCTCCAGCCTGTCCCAGCGGGTTCCTCCAAAGACATCGGCGGTTCCGCGAGGCGTGCAATAGATGGTGTCGTTGATAAAGCCATACCGAGGCCGGCAGCACATGGTACGCATCACCCACTCGCCATCCTCCGCGATGATCAGACGCTCATCGGCATACAATTTATTTTCCTCTATGAACCTGCGCCGAACCACCACTTCACAAAAGCTTGTCAGCAGGGTATTTCGCTCCAACAGCGTCATCAGCACCGCCGATGCCTCCATCTCATTGAGCTCCGGCGGGTAGTAGGGCTGGCCATAGGCCTGACCAGTTTGAGCGTCTATTGTTCTGACCCCATACACCAGTACATCCACGCTCCTCTCGGTTAACGCGGCATGGATGATCTCCAGCCCCCTCGGCTCACACCAGTAGTCATCACTGTCCAAAAACAGCAAAAAATCGCCCTGGGCCTCTCGCATCCCGGCATTACGGGCGGAGGAGGCGCCGCCATTTGCCTTGTGGATTACCCGTATCCTTCTGTTACTACGGGCGTATTGGTCACAGAGGGCCGGACACCCATCCGGGGAGCCGTCATCCACCAAGATCAACTCATAGTCTGAGCAGCTTTGGCACAGTACGCTGTCCACACATCGCCCTATTGTGCCCTCCGCTTTATATATGGGGACAATTACACTAAAAAACGGCATGGACTACCTCCTATATAACTGCGCCAACTTAGCGGCACTTTGGGATAGATCAAATCCAGATTGCATCACCCAGTCCGCAGTATCTTCTCTGATGAATCCAGCCAATTCCAGCGCCTTATCCGCCCAACGATCTGCTGACTCCCGTAAACTCATACGGCAAGTGCGCTCAGGCACACAGCACACCTCATCTGTGACCGTATCGCTGATCAACACCGGTAGGCCAGCGGCCTGGGCCTCTACCACCGACACCGGAACCCCCTCCTGTGTAGAGGGAAACACAAAGACATCCATGGCCTGCAACAGATCGGCCACGTCAGAGCGCAGCCCTAACCAGCGGACATAGGGGGCAATCCCCAACTCCTCAATCAGGGCCGTCAGCCGCTCATTTTGCGCCGCGCCGATCAGCAGTAGCACCGCGTCAGTTCGCTTCCTAACAATTTCAGCAAAGACACGTAGCAAGAATGGGTGGTTCTTTTGAGGACAGTTTGCCTGTCCCACATGTCCCACTATCAGCTGGTTCTCTACCCCCAGTTTTATCCTGGCAGCTTCCCTCCTCTCAGGGGAAAAGCGATAGCCGTCACACCCAATGGCATTTGGCAATACCGTAACCCGCCCCTGCTCAAACGCCCTTCGGCCATACCAGAAAATCCCTGCGTCTCGTCCACAGGCAAACAGTTGATCGGACAGGCGCTTGGTGGGCAAGTTAAATACCCAGTTGCGCAGCGTATTCCTTGCTTCCAGGGCAAACACAGTGGAATGACAGTGCACATACACCTTTGGAATTCCCGCCCGCCTGGCCTTTGGGGCAAATATACTGGCCAAGTAGGGCAGATGGAGATGGATGGCGGCATAATCCTTCCCGTGCGCCTCCAGAAATTCATCTATGCCGTCCCGGCCAAAGCTATGCAGGCCAGGACGAGCAATCCGATACGCCTGCCCGCCCATCGCCTGTAGTTCCTCCTTATAATTGTTCTCCCGTTCGTCAAAATACAGGATATCAAAGCGGATGTCCTCAGGCATGCCCCGCAGGTAGTTCATAATCACGCTCATCACACCATTGCAGCGCCATAGGCTGACTGTGACATGCAGTATGCGCATCTCTCTCCTCCTCAAACAAGCCAAGGTTCCTCCATCCGCCATTGTGTCAGCGTCCAACAAGCAAGAACCTGGCCGCATACGATGCTCGCGGCCATGTGTTGATCCTACCAAGTGGCCGCCCCTACCGGGACAGCCTCCTCTTCGCCAGACTCGCCTCTAGCGCCATTCAATCCGTAGATCTCTCTCAGCTCGTCTAACACCCGGTCCACTTGGAATGCCTCCACCCTAGCCCGGTTATATTCCCCCATCCGTTCCCTGGCCAGTTTGTCAGCCGCCAGCTTGGCAATCGCCTTCGCAAAGTCATCCATCCCTGTGGCAGGACATACCGCCCCTCCCTGCCCGTCTACAATCAGGTCCACGCTCCCTCGGACGGCAGAGCAAATAACCGGATTTCTGGCAGCCATCGCCTCCATCAACGCCACTGGAAGCCCCTCCCGAAAGGAGGGCATTAAAAGCATGTCCGCCACCTGATTGAGCTGGGCGATATCTCTCCGTATCCCTAGCAGGGAGACCTGGTCAGCCACATCCAGTTCCCGGGCCAGTTCACTCAAATGCTCTCGCAACGGCCCTTCTCCACAAATTACATATCTCAGCCTCGGATTCTTGAGCTTTGCCAGCGCACGGATGACTATTTCATGGTTTTTCAGCTGACGCAGTTCTCCCACTGACAGCAGCATCACGTCATCAGCCCCAACTCCCAGCTCCTGCCGCTTTGCCCATTTTTCCTCAGCCGTCCACTGCAGATCAAAGCGGGCCGTATCCAGCCCCACCCCATGGACAAAGGCCACCTTTTTGGCGTGGAAGGTCTTGGCCCGTTTTAGATCCTCTTGACTAATGGTGATCAGCACGTCTGTCCACCGGCTCAAGAACCGCTCCACCGGGTAGTAAATCAGCCAGTTTTTCATCGGCGCCCCTGTATAAAAGTGGAAACCATGGGCGGTGTAGAACACCCTCGTCCCCTTTTTACGCAGCTTTCGACAGGCTAGCCTTACAATGGCAGAGGCATTTGGGGTATGGGTATGCACGATGTCATAGCGCTCTGTATCCAGCAGGTTCTTAAACGCCTGATAGGCCCGCAGATTGTCTCTGCTCAGCGGAGAGCGGGAAAAGGGGATATGGTGGGTGCGGCAATTTAGAGCCGCCACCCTTTCCGGCAGCGGATCATTCAAATTGGTGGCCAACTCCACCTGGTGCCCCTCCTCTTGAAGCATCCGAATATGCTCCGGGAAAAAGTTCATCGTAATCGCTATCGTTGTAACGTATAATATTCTCATCCGGCCTACCCACCCTATATTTACAGTTATCTAAAAAGTTCCTATGTCGCTCTATCACTTTGTTGTCTGCCCGCGTTTCCGCGCCCTTTAATATATATACCTTTAATGCTGTTCACAATTTTCTGTTTGTCCCTAATCTCCTTGCCGGCACTCCAGCATAGGTGCCTGACTCCTGGATATTCCGTACCACAACAGATCCCGCACCTAAAATCGTTCCCTCAGCAATATCTATGCCCGGAATAATTTTTGTCCCAGTTCCAATGTCAGTACCGGCCCCAATATGTACATGTCCGGATATGTTTGACCCTGGTTGCAGGGTACAGCACTCATCTATCACGGCATCATGCCCCACTGTGCAGTTTAAATTTAAAATACAGTTAAATCCCACTTTTACTGCTACCGTCAAAATTGTGCCCGCACAAATAATTGAACCTTCTCCAACAATACATCCATTTCCAACCGTGGCCATTGGGTCAACAATTGTTGCAAAGCGGAGATCGTGCAAGTTGGATAATTTTCTCCAAATGCGCTTTCTTACGCTTCCGGTTCCAATCGCACAGGTAGCATAAATATTTCTTGAATGTTTTTGAAGCCACTCAACTTCTCCCAGCACTGGGTAACCATCAACGGTCTGCCCTGCCTTATCATCATCCACAAAACCCAGTATGTTCCACTCCTGACAGCATTGATTCATTCTCTCCGCCGTCCATACTACCTCTCGCGCAAAGTCACCTGCGCCAATGATAACTAAATCCTTCATCTTACTCTCCCCACTGGTTCTTTTGCGCCAACAAATGGTTCCATTGTTGCGGTATTTTCTCCTGAGATGCCCTCCCTCTTCACCGCCTTCCACACGGTTGAAAGGATCAACTTTACATCCCCCAAAAACGTCACGTGATCCACATAGGCCACGTCCATGTCAAACTTTTCCTCCCAGGTCAGCGCGTTTCTCCCATTCACTTGGGCATAGCCGGACAGCCCCGGCCGCACTTCATGCCGGCGACGCTGCTTTTCATTGTAACGAGGCAAATACGCCACCAGCAATGGCCTTGGGCCAATGACACTCATATCACCTTTTAAAATGTTGAATGCCTCAGGCAATTCATCCAGGCTTGTTGAGCGCAAGAACCGGCCAAATTTCGTCAGCCGCATCTCATCCGGCAACAGCTCCCCATTCTCATCCCGACCGTCGGTCATGGTACGAAATTTATACAGCTTGAAAATCTTCTCGCCTCGGCCTGGCCGCTCTTGGGTAAATAACACCGGGCTCCCCAGCTTAATTCGCACAAGAATGGCCACCAATATGTATAGCCAGAAGAAAACGACGATGGCCGCCAGCGCACACAATATGTCAAGGGGCCTCTTAACCCAACGCTCGTAGGGGCCATAGGGCCTATGTTCAGTCTCCATTGCTACCCCTCCCTAACCTTGCAAAAAAAAGACGCATGAGGACATATTTAGACTTTTATCTCTTATTGAATCATACCATATCCCCCCCCTCATAGCAATAGTTCCAGCGCAAATAACCATCGTTAAAATTTACATATCAGCCGATGTACCCACGCGTTTCTCACGGCATCCAGTACCCTTTTCTCACACCCGACCAGTCTGCCACATCATTCAGCTTCCATATATCACTATACCTATGGGTTGTCATTTTATTCCCCCCCCCCACATCCCGTTCAGAAGCCGCCCCTATTGCCAGTCAAATGCGCCATTTATCTAAAAAAGGGCGGCGCCACTGGCATTATATCCAGCAGCGCCGCACCCTTCCGCAAATAGCCCCACAATCCAGTTCCACAAGCTCCCTCTGCCTTTTGCGGCAACGCCTCTTATCAGAAGCAGAAATAGATAAACGGGTTGTAGTCAGAGCTGACAATAGCGATGACGCACACTCCAGCCAAGGCCAGGTGCATACAGACCAATCCCAGCGGCAGAAAAACCGCATGGCACAGCCCCTAGAACAGAAAATTCCAGCTAACTCCATGGTTAGCAAACCTCTTATTTATAGTGTTCAATTTGAGCCCCCATATCCTCCTTGATGGATGGCAGCTCCGATGGCTTGTAAGCTCGTAAGTTAAATAATTGCCGTGAAGTAGCTATATACCAAAAAAACTGATCTACTGGTCAGGATGACTCTCCGCAAGGGGAAGTACCACCTGGCGCAGCGTGTACGGCCTGGTCAGATTATATAACTTTCAATAGTAAGAAAAAGTTCACCTGGTCGGACAGTCCGGCGCCCATCCCCTCCTGAAAGCTTTCGTCCAGATAGCCCTTCAAAGTAAGAGCGGGAAGTTGATTGGAATAACGGTTTTCAAATTTCACCTTCTCCTGAGGAAAAAGCAGAGCCGTCACCATACCCATTAATAACACAGCCACAACAATCCCCAACAACACTGAATTTATTATCTTTTTGCTATAAATTTCTCCCTCTCTATCTCTACCGCACCTCAACAGTCCACTGTGATATTATCTGTGCCATGGGCCTCAAACTCATTGATGTAGGCGTCAATACGCTGGGTCAGCTCGTCGTAATTGCTCTCATCGATTGGAACATCGTCCATATCCCGCCGGGCCAGATCCTCCGCCAGTATCTCAAAAAACACATTGTTCTCATACTCCATGATGGCCTCGTGGATGCCCCCCTCCGCAAAAGCCCGCGAAGGGATGATGCCGCCCTGATAGACCTCCGCCAGGGACGGCATGCCCTCCTGTGCCGCTTTTGAAAACAGCAAACTCTCCACCTCATCATAGTCCCGAAATCGGTCCTCTCCCCGGGTAGAGTTAAGAATCCAGTTCCCGATATATACCATATCCAGCAAGCGCCGTAATTGCTTGCCCGTCAGCTCCAGTTTCATTGAGATAAGACCTCCTTGCGCTGGGTTCCCCCTATTGTATACACCATGCCCCCCTCTTGTCAATGGTCATACTTGGCTGCTCTGCCGCATATAGTCTGGCAGACTGTATTTGACGGACGGAGCGTGATACCATGGAGGAATACAAAGGGGAAAACCGGATCGTTCTGCGCGGACAGTTGGAGGACTATCCCACCCCATCCCATCAGAACCACGGAGTCAATTATTACATAGCACCCCTTCGGGTGCCCCGGCTGTCCGGGGTGGACGATGTGCTCAATCTGATCACCGCCGACTCGGACCATCAGTTGTGGAGGCCAGGACAATGGTTATCTGTCCAGGGCGAGGTGCGCTCATACAACAACCGTTCCGGGCAGGGCAGCAAGCTGGTGGTCACTGTGCTGGTGCGCTCAGCCTGCCCCACCCAGGAGGAGTTTGGAGAAAACCAGTTGATACTGTCCGGCGCCCTGTGCCGGAAGCCAGTGGCCAGGCGCACCCCCCTTGGCCGGGAAATCTGCGATCTGCTGCTGGCGGTCAACCGTCCGTATGGGCGGGCGGATTACCTGCCTTGCATCGCCTGGGGTTCCCTGGCCACCCACTGCGGATCACTTCCTGTAGGGGCTCTGCTACGCCTGGAGGGCCGGCTTCAGAGCCGGCAGTACCACAAGATGGTGAATGAGGTACAGGTCATCCGCACTGCCTACGAAGTGTCGGTGATGAACCTGCTGCCTCAGGAGACGCCTCAGATATAGCCCTCTGTGCATACCTGTTTGAGTTTGGCCCGGATTTCCCGCAAATCAGCAAATGTCTCCGGCCGTTTAGATGGGTCCCGGAGCAGGGCCGCAGGGTGATAGATTGCGGTAATCCATACCCCATCCCTCTCAAACCACTGGCCATGTTCCCTCGTGATGCGAAAGTTCCCCTTAATGAGCCGCATGGCGGCAATGCGCCCCAAGCACACAATCACCTTGGGCTTTACCAAAGCCACCTGCTCCTCTAAGTAACCGATACAAGCGTCCTGCTCTGTATTCAGTGGGTCCCGGTTCTGGGGCGGGCGGCACTTGACAATGTTGGCAATATACAGATTGCGCTCCCGATCCAGGCCAATGAGGGAGAGCATCTCGTCCAAAAGCTGGCCGCCCCGGCCCACAAACGGCTTTCCTTGGAGATCCTCATTTTCCCCGGGGCCTTCCCCCACAAACATGATCTGCGCATCCCGCCGGCCAGCATCAAACACCACGTTGGTGCGGGTATCCGCAAGGGCACACCGCTGGCAGGCCCGACAGCGGTTTTCCAATTCGTTCCATCTCTCCACGGATGTGCTCCTCCTCTGTCTTAGTTAAGGTTTGGAGCTATTATACCACAGGTTCGCCTTGTAATCCAGAATATTTTGGGCCCTTTTGAAGTGAGAATGACCATAAAAGAGCAGGTTTCAGTCTGTGATCGGAATTACAGACTGAAACCTGCTCTTTATCCTATCGGCTTTTCCCGCAGCACTTGCCTAAATGCACAGGTTATTCCTCATCCAGCTTGAGCACCGCCATAAAAGCCTCTGTGGGCATCTGTACCGTGCCTAGGGAACGCATCTTCTTTTTGCCCTCCTTCTGCTTCTCCAATAGCTTCTTCTTTCGGGTAATATCGCCGCCGTAGCACTTGGCCAGCACATCCTTGCGCAGCGCCTTCAGCGTCTCCCGGGCAATGACCTTGCCTCCGATCGCAGCCTGAATAGGCACCTCAAACATTTGGCGGGGGATGTTCTCCTTTAGCTTCTCACAAATGCGGCGCGCCCGCTTATACGCCTTATCCCGATGGGCGATAAAAGATAAAGCATCCACCTGATCCCCATTCAACAGCAGATCCACCTTCACCAAGTCAGAGGGCCGATAACCCTCCAACTCATAATCCAAAGAGGCATAGCCTCGGGTCTTAGCCTTCAAGGTATCGAAGAAATCATAGATGATCTCGTTCAGAGGCATCAGATAGTGCAGCTCCACCAGGTTAGTGTCCAAATACTGCATGTCCTTGTACTCTCCGCGGCGGTCCTGGCACAGGGGCATAATGCTGCCCACATAGTCCGGCGGGGTGATGATAGACACCTTTACATATGGCTCCCTGGCTTGGCTAATAGAACCGGGATCCGGATAATTGTGGGGATTGTCTACCTTCACCAAAACACCATCGGTCTTGGTTACCTCATAAATGACCGAAGGCAGCGTGGTTACCAAATCTAGATTGAATTCCCGCTCCAGCCTCTCCTGGATGATCTCCATGTGAAGCATCCCCAAAAATCCGCATCGGAATCCGAAGCCCAGAGCGATGGAGGACTCTGGCTCAAAGGACAGGGAGGCGTCGTTGAGCTGCAGCTTTTCCAAGGCGTCCCGCAGATCAGGGTATTTAGAGCCATCTTCGGTGTACACTCCACAGTAGACCATAGATTGGATGGGCCGATAGCCGGGAAGCGCTTCCGCTGTGGGCCGCTCCACCTCCGTGATGGTGTCCCCCACCCGGGTGTCCTTTACATTTTTGATGGAAGCGGTGAACCAGCCCACCTCCCCCGCGCCCAGTTCCGGGGCGGACTCCATTCCAATTGGCCTCAAATAGCCGCAATCCAGCACCATGTACTGGGCGCCCGAGGCCATCAGCCGCACCTGCATCCCAGGGCGGACAGTCCCCTCCATGATGCGGAAGTAGACGATCACCCCCAGATACGGGTCATACTGGCTATCAAAGACCAGCGCCTTTAACGGGGCCTGCGGGTCCCCATCAGGGGCGGGAACGTTACGTACAATATCCTCCAGCACCGCCCGGATGTTCTGCCCCATCTTGGCGGAAATCTCCGGCGCGTCCGCAGCGGGAAGGCCAATGATATCCTCAATCTCCCTCTTGACCCTCTGTGGGTCTGCAGCGGGCAGGTCGATTTTGTTGAGTACCGGCCGGATCTCCAGGTCATGATCCAGCGCCAGATAGGTATTGGCCAAGGTTTGGGCCTCCACGCCCTGGGCGGCGTCCACCACCAGTACCGCACCCTCACAGGCCGCCAAAGAACGGCTCACCTCGTAGTTGAAATCCACATGGCCCGGCGTGTCGATGAGGTTGAGGCAGTATATCTGGCCATCCTGCGCCTTGTAGTCCATGCGGGCCGCCCTGGCCTTGATGGTGATGCCCCGTTCCCGCTCCAAGTCCATATTGTCCAACAGTTGTGACTCCATCTGTCGCTCCTCTACAGCGCCGCAGATCTCGATCATCCGGTCAGACAGGGTGGACTTGCCGTGGTCAATGTGGGCGATGATGGAAAAGTTGCGAATCTTCGATTGGTCTGTCATAAGAAAACCTCCGTAGGTGCAGGGCCCAAGCCGTCAGCCCCTGAGTCTGCTCACATTTTTATGTGGACCTTCCGGCCCCGGGGCGCTCAAGTCTCAAATATAGCCTCATAATCATAGTCTTCCACAAACTGCCGCAGCTCGTCCAGTCCAGCCTGATAGTTATCCCCTGTCACCCTCCAGTAGCCTCGTATCACATTTTGAGTTACCCAGGCGCAGATATCGCCGGAACAGTGGATGTGGTCGGTATAATGATCCAGATTCGTGATGATGTCGTATGCGGGAAGAAACGTGTACAGCGCCACGTTTTCATAGGGCAGCAACCGCTGGGTGATGTACTCCACCGCAGCAAGCATAGCCTCCGCCTTCCCCTCCCGGGACACTTTATCCCAAAACAAAATGCTGTAGGGGGGGAACCAGAGGTTAAAGCGCACCTTGGGGTGGTCCTCCAGCCAAGCGCAGATCACGTCCAGGTTTTCCTCCACCACGCCCAGATAGGCATCCTCAGGTAGGATGGTCTGGCTGATCTCCGGCCTTGGGTAGCCCCGTAGCGCTGCCGCCTTGGAAAAGTCGAACTTCTTATCCCAGGTGTAGGCCTCATCCAAACCGGTGGCGGTGCCCAGCCCCTGTGCCCGCAACGTCTTTGCTGCCATGCCGATGGCATCCGCGCTAAGGTATAGCTCCACGTCGTCCAAGGGATTGTCATTATAAAGATACCTGGGCAATTCAACTGTTCTGTCACGGTCTGAACGGATCAGGATATTTGGATCCAGACTGAAATAGACCGTGTCCAGCTTCGGGTTGGCCCGAAATGCTAGGTTAATGGCGGTATCAAACTCGGATATCCAGCCATCGGGAAAAGTGATCTTGAGCGCCTCTACTCCCAGTTCGTCTTTAAACCACGATGTCCGGTAATTGGCCACCATGGACGTACCCATCACAATACTGGTATAGCTCTGGCTTCGAATCAGCCCGGCCATTTCATACCTCTCGTTGACAAACAGGGCGGTATCCCCCTCCCCAATCCCCTTGGCCAGGGTCGGATCCACCCAGGATACAAAGGCCGCTGTAGCCGCCAGCAGTAACAGAGCACAACTCAAGCTGCCAAGGAAAAAACGTTTTCCATTCACAGCGGCACCTCCCTAGAAATTAGCATAAATAAAGGCGTCCACCCCAGAGAAAAACAGAATAGACCCCACCAGGCACAACACCGTGAGGACCAGTTTGCCCACCGTGGGGCGAAACCGCGTTGCCTGCTCCAGCGGGTTGGGACAGGCCAACAGCGCCAAGCCCACCGGAATGGCCAGCAGCGGCACCCAGTAAGTGAGCAGTCGGCCATCCGCTCCCCAGATATTCTGCAGCGCAAAGAGGCCCTCAGACAACGTGGTCATCAGTAGGCTTCCGGCAAAGTCCGGACTGGGCAGCCCCCACCCCCTGTGAAACAAGCCGCCCAACAGGGCCAGCGCCTGCCTCACCCGCCCCGCCCGGAAAAATACCCAGGCAAAATTGACGAACAGGAAGGTGAACAGCCAAGTCATCGGTTTTGGCAGGAATTTTCGGTCTCCCCAAAGCCGTTGGATTACCATGGCAATCCCATGGAGCCCACCCCAAATCAGAAATCTCCAGCCTGCCCCGTGCCACAGACCGGACAGGAGAAAAATGGTCATAATATTCCGGCAGGTGATCCACATCCCACGGCGGCTTCCACCCAGCGGGATATAGACACACTGGCGAAAAAACCGGGAAAGGGTTATATGCCAGCGCCCCCAAAAGTCCTGGATGGATAGAGCCCGATAGGGGCTGTTGAAGTTCACCGGCAAAGAGATCCCCATCATCCCGGCCATCCCGGAGGCCATGTCACAGTAGCCGGAAAAATCAAAGTAAATTTGAAGGGTATAGCACAGAATGGTCAACGCGCTGTCCATGGGGGACAGCGTGCCGGCTCTGGCAAAGCCAAAGTCGGCGCCATTGGCGAATATTCCGGCCAGTAGCACCTTTTTCGCCAAGCCCAGAGAAAAGCAGTACAGCCCTGCAGCCAGCCCATCCCAGGAAAAGGGCGCTGGCCGGCGAAATTGGGGCGCCAGTTCTTCCACCCGGGTGATGGGACCGCAGGTGACGGTGGCGAAAAATGTGAGACAGCATCCATAGTCCAGGGGCGACACCTTCTCCACCCGGCCATCATAGCAGTCCCGCAGCCAGAAAATCTGCTGGAAGGTGACAAAAGACAGCCCTAGGGGAGCCAGCCAGCCCGGTGGGGCAAACAGCCCCTCCCAAGGGGTGAGTGAGAGCACAAACCCGGTATACTTAAACCATGCCAGCACGGCCAGCAGCCCGGCGGCTCCAGCAATCAGCAGCCCCTTTTTATGGGCGCCAGCCCTGATGATGCGCCGGCCCAACAGGTAGCTGGCCACCCCCTCTGCCAGAAGCACCAGCAGGGACAAGGGAGCGCTCCAACCACAAAACAATACCCCCGCTCCCAGCAGCAGCACCCTTGGCCACCTCTCCCCCAGCCGCCGGCCCAACCGCCACAACAGGAGCACCGCCGGCAAAAAGGCCAGCACAAATAGATGGCTTTGCACACTCATGTCAATCTCCTCAATGGCTGTGCTCAAGGTGGAGCGCCATCTCCCTGTTCAACCGCTCCCCGCAGCTATAAACGATCTGAAGCAGCGACTGGTAGGTTCCGGGGTAGGACTCCTTCATAGCATCGTGATCCATGGGCGGGATGTTCGCTTTCTGATCCGGGCCAGATAAGGCCTGCAAATATTCCGCCTCCGTCATAATCATATCCGCCCTAGGCAACCCTGCCAGAAATTGCTCCTTGGGCACAGAGAAAAAGTCTGCGCTGCTGTCTGGACTTGCCATATGCAGGTGGCGAAACAGGATATACACTGCCGTGGCCAAATAGTTGGCTGCAGCCCGGATGACCTGCTTGCTGCCCAGGCGGCCCAGCAGGTCAAACAGCAACCCCACCGAGTTGACCACCAGCTTTTTTGATAAAGTAGCCATTACCGAACCACGCAGTACGCTGTCCCTCTCGTCAGACGCATCGTATAGGGTATCGGCATCCAGAATGGTGGTTCCGTCCCGGCTGAGGGTGCGCCCTAGCAAAAAGTCAGCAGACGTATGATAGAAATCGCACGCCTTTCCAACAAAGACCAATCCAGGCTCCCGAATCCCATTTTCATAGTGGGATAGCAGCGCCTGGGAGATACCCAGCTCCTTGGCCGCCTGTCGCTGGGATATCCCCTTCTCCTGTCGCAAAAGGGACAGGGTGCGGGCAAAATCAGGATTTACCATTGTCGCTCCCTCTTTCTCTAAACTCAGCATAAATACCCCGGGAAACCATATCTATATGTATAGTATAATAACAAAAATACAAAAAGTAAATAATGGCTTTCCAAAAATCCAGCAAAAAAAGACTGCGGGCTTTGTGCGCTTTTCCAATCAGGCACTTGAAAAACACTTCCAAAAGTGGTAAATTGTATAGATAGCGACATTTCCATTCAAGACTGTGGGAGGTATATCATTATGTTTGGCAAACTCATTGAGAAACTAAAGGCCTCGCCAAAGCGCATTGTCTTCACTGAGGGAACGGATGAGCGCATTTTAGAGGCAGCTGCCCGTCTGCTCTCCGGTACATTTCTGACCCCCGTCCTAGTCGGCAATGCTAACGAAGTGCGGGCCGCCGCAGAGGCCTCCGGCTTCAACATCCGCGGCGCGGAAATCCTAGATCCGGCCACCTACGACCGAATGGACGAGATGGTGGCCGCTATGGCGGAGCTTCGCCGGGGCAAGATGTCCATCGACGAATGCCGGGACGCCCTGCAAAAGGGCAATTATTTTGGCACCATGCTGGTCAAGATGGGCGTGGCCGATTGTCTGCTGGGGGGAGCTACCTACTCCACCGCCGATACCGTGCGCCCCGCCCTGCAGCTGATCAAAACCAAGCCCGGCAACAAAATTGTATCCTCCTGCTTTATCATGGTCCGGGAGGGCGTGGGTGACAACACCGTGCTGGCCATGGGAGATTGCGCCATCAATATCAAGCCCTCCGAAGATGATCTGGTGGAGATTTCCATGGAGATCGCAAAGTGCGCCCGCATCTTTGGTATTGATCCCAAGGTGGCCTTCCTGAGCTATTCCACCAACGGCTCGGGGAAAGGAGAGGATGTGGAGAAAGTGCGCAACGCCTGCGAGAAGGTCAAGGCCCTCAACCCCGACTTCCCCGTGGACGGCGAGATCCAATTTGACGCCGCCGTCTCCCCTTCGGTAGGCCAGCTGAAATTTCCCGGCTCCCCGGTGGCAGGCTATGCCAACACCTTTATCTTCCCAGATATCAACGCAGGCAACATCGGCTACAAGATTGCCCAGCGCCTGGGCAATTTCGATGCCTATGGCCCCATCCTGCTGGGCCTGAACGCCCCCATCAACGATCTGTCTCGGGGCTGCACCGCGATGGAAGTCTACTCTATGGCCATCATCACCGCTGCCCTGGCCTAAACGCTACATACCGCCTATAACGAAAGCCGCCTGCCATTGGCAGACGGCTTTTTCTTTCTCTTACGCCAGCTTATTCAGCTTCAAGGTCATGGCGCTCTTTTTGTTGGCCGCGTTATTTTTATGCAGCAGACCCTTGGCCGCCGCCCGGTCCACCGCCTTCACAGCCACCTTATATGCGGCATCGGCCTCGCTGCGGTCGCCACCCACCACGGCAGCCTCAAACTTCTTCAGGTCGGTCTTCAATTCGGACTTCTGAGCCTTATTCTGGGCGGCCTTTGCAGCGTTCACCAGAACGCGCTTCTTAGCAGACTTGATATTGGGCAAACCAAACACCTCCTCCGATTTTGACGATTTTATACGCAGTTTCTTTTAACAGGTATCCATTCTACCATGAAGACTCTGGGATTGCAACACTTATTTTCTTTTTTGCATAAAAACTTTTTTGTAACAAAAGATAGGGATAATTGACACTCAAAGTACAACACCTTGTATGCAGGGTATGCAGGAGGAATCCATATGACACAACGGCGTACCGATCTGGCGGTAGAGGCCCATCAGCTCTGGCAGGAAAGTGCGGAAGGGAGGGCAGCCTCCGCCCTGCCCGGCGTCCAGGCCCAGGAGGGAGAACAGGAAGGTTTTTCCGTCACCACAGTGACCATCTCCACTCCTGAGGCCGCCAAGACCCTTGGTAAGCCAGAAGGGGTATATGTCACCGTTGAACTGGACGCTCTGCTCCGCCGGGAAGAAGATGCCTTTCAGAGGGCGGCCCTGGCGGTGTCCACCCTTCTGAAGCCTCTGCTCCCCCCATCTGGAACCGCCCTTGTGGTGGGGCTTGGCAACCGTGCCGTGACACCTGATCTGATCGGTCCCCTCACCACAGACCATATGCTAGTCACCCGCCACCTGGTGGAACAAGCGGCAGACCACTTTGGCCATCTGCGTCCGGTGGCCTCGGTGGCACCCGGCGTGCTGGCCTCCACTGGAATAGAGAGCGGTCTTGTGGCCGCAGCCCTGTCCCAGCAGTTGAAGCCCTCCTGCGTCATCGCGGTAGACGCATTGGCCTCCCGCTCCCTGGACCGGTTGTGCCGCACAATCCAACTGTCCAACACTGGTATTATCCCCGGTTCCGGGGTTGGCAACCACCGCTCCTCCCTGGACCAAAACAGCCTCGGGGTGCCAGTGTTTTCCGTAGGCGCACCCACAGTTGTAAATGGCGCCACCTTGACCCTGGACCTGCTTGAACAGGCCGGCGCCCCCGCCCCGGAGCAGGACACCCTGACTCGTGGTCAGGACCTGTTCGTCACCCCCCGGGATATAGATAGTAAAGTAGCTGACATCTCTAAGGTTCTGGGCTATGGAATCAGTCTGGCCCTCAATCCATCCCTGACGATAGAGGACCTTGTAATGTTGCTGGAATAAGCCGCCCGACCACAACCGACAAACTCTCCACTTGTCCAATTTCCTCCAGTCTGCTATACTTTTACGCAAAAGCGCTCAATCACATCTGGAGGGAGGCAAGGCTTGTGAACAGGAAACGGAACAAACTAATGAAACTTCCGCCTGTCCAATTTGCGGTGGATATGCTGGATGTCTACTTTTCCAAGCGGGTGGGCCGAGCTGCGGCAGAACTGGCCTATTTCCTAATCCTCACCTTCTTTCCCATCATCATCTGCGTGTCCATCTTTGTAGAGCGGCTCCACCTAAATCCATCCACCCTACTCACAGAGCTGACCCGCATCCTTCCCGATGGAGTCATCGCCATCTTTCAGGATTATCTGCGCTATGTGGACATCAACCAATCCTCCGCCATGCTCATTGGCGGCATCTTTATGGCAGTGCTGTTTGCCTCCGCTGCGGTCCGGGCCCTGATGAACATTATGCATGAGATCTACGGCCGGGCCAATTTTCAAGGGTTTTGGCAGCTTGTGGCCAGTGTGTTGTTCGCCATCCTCCTGCTGGCCACCATCTATCTGTCCATGGCCGTTGTAGTGACGGGCAACTGGTTTTTCCGTCTGCTGGGCCAGCTTTTGGACCTGGAGGGCCTGGTGGAGCAGTTTGCCATTTGGCAATGGGTGAAGTACCTGCTGCTGCTGAGCCTGGTGTTTCTTTTTATCCTGCTCCTCTACCGCTTTGCCGCCCCCCTGCGTCGCCCCAGACCACCGGTGGTGCCGGGGGCGCTGGCCGCCGCGGTGGCATTGGCAGTGGCATCCGCGGTGTTCTCGTTGCTTATGGGCCATTCCACCCGGTACTCTCTCGTCTACGGCTCCCTGACCTCTGTCATCATTTTGCTGCTGTGGCTGTATCTTTGCGGCAACGTGCTCATCTTAGGCAACGCCTTCAACTACGTCCTTTATAAACGGCGTCAAAGCAAGTCAGGCGGCGCATAAAATCCCTCCCATGCGGCAAACTATGCTGGGATGGGCCGTTTACCCAGAGAAGGAGGCACCGCTATGTGGCAGATCGGAGTGTGGGAACGAGACGAAGGACTGGCGGAACGGATCAGCCGTCTTTCGGAGGGCAAGCCCTCCCTGATCCGGGCCTGTCGTCACCCGGCGCTGCTGTCGGGCTTGGATCTAGACCTTCTGATTGTCTCCCCAGGCGCCACCGGATGGGCAGGGGCCGCCGCCCTGCTGTGTCACACAGCCCTCCTCCCCGGTGGGCTGTCTGCCATTACCCGCTCCCTTCCTGCTGACACTGTGCTCAGCTATGGCGCCTCCAGCCGGAACACTCTCACACTGTCCAGCCTGGAGGAACAGCGGGCATCTGTGGCAATACAGCGGGAGTTTATCTCCCTAGATGGCCACGCGGTGGAACGGCAAGAGCTGGTACTCCCCTATGATGGACGCTCCCCAGACCTGTTCCTGGCGGAGGCAGGCGCTGCCCTGCTGCTTGGCCGGTTGGGTTCCGATATTAAATAAATCTTTGCGGGTGCGCCAACCGACGCCCCCGCATTTCTTTTTACCCCACTCCCAATCTATCGCGCTTTTTTTCGCTTTCCCCTTTACGTTTTAGAAATGGTGTGATAATATATCATATATTAGATTGGAGGAATGCTCTGTGGAAGCGCTCGCCCGGCTAAAGCAGTATCTGTCGGAGGCCCGCCCCGACAGTTGGGACGAGCTGCCTGACATCCCCCTATACATGGATCAGGTAGTGTCCTACCTCTCCCGGCAGCTGCTCTCCTTTGACGAGGGGGACGCCCTTACCCCCGCCATGATTAATAACTATATTAAGGACGGATTGTTGGCTAGGGCACACGGAAAGAAGTATGACCAGGAACACTTGGCCCTGCTCACCGCCATCAGCGCTCTCAAGCAGGTCATGTCCGTCCGGGAGATGAAGGTGCTCACTTCCGTGGGCCGGGAAATGAGCGAATCCAAGCGGCAGTATGAGTACTTTTGCAAGTATCTGGATGAAGCCATGACAGAGACAGGGGAGAGGCTGGATGACGATCTCTCCGATCACGATCTGCCCAAAGTGGCTTTGGAGCTGGCCCTGCGCAGTTACGCCAGCGCGCTGGCCTGCCGCCAGGTACTGGCTATCCTGGCCCAGCGCACCGGTCATGAGGAACTGCTGTCTAAGAAAAAAAAGTGACCCTGGCCCACCACAGCCAGCCAAACCAACGACAGATGGAGGTTTCCCCTATGCACGACTATATTATTATGACCGATTCGTCCTGTGACCTCCCTGATACCATGGTGCGGGAGCTTGATCTCCAGGTTCTCCCCCTCGCCTTTACCATTGACGGCCAGACCTATCTTAACTACCCAGATAATCGTGAGATGTCACCGGAGGAGCTGTGCCGCAGGCAGAAGGCGGGCTCCATGGCCACCACCAACGCGGTCAACGTAGGTCAGGCCACCGAGTCCATGGAATGTTTTCTAAAAGAAGGGAAGGACATTTTAGTGCTGGCCTTTTCCTCCGGCCTGTCCACAACCTGCAATTCCTTCCAAATTGCCGCCAACGACCTGGCGCAGCAATATCCCAACCAGACGGTGTGCGTGGTGGACACCCTTTGCGCCTCTCTGGGGCAAGGGCTCATCGTCTATCTGGCCGCCCAAATGAAGCAGGCAGGCAAGTCCCTGAATGAGGTTCAAAACTGGGTCGAGGCCAACAAGCTTAATGTCTGTCACTGGTTTACCGTCAATGACTTGTTCTTCTTGAAGAAGGGGGGGCGGGTGTCCGCCGCCACCGCCGTGGTTGGCACCATGCTCCAGATTAAGCCAATCCTGCATGTAGACGATGAGGGCCATCTGATCAAAACGGCCACTGCCCGCGGGCGCCGGGGTTCCCTGGACGCTCTCATGGACAGAATCGGCGAACTAGCTACCGACCCATCCCAGCAAGTGGTGTTCCTCAGCCACACTGACTCCCATGATGAGGCCATCCAGATGGCCTCTGACATTAAGGCCCGCTACGGGGTGAAGGAGGTCATTGTCAACCACATCGGCCCCGTAATCGGCGCCCACACCGGCCCTGGTTGTATCGCCCTGTTCTTTATGGGAAAGCACCGGTAACGCATAAAGCCCTCACCATGGATGGTGAGGGCTTTCGTTTACAGCTTGTGGAGTAGGCGCAAATCCTCCCCATAGAAGGTGAGCTCCTGATACAGCCCCCCGATGCGGGAGGCCAGTTGGGGCGTATACCGGGCAGCAATGTGCTCCATAGACAGATTGGTTGAAATGATGGTGTGACGGTTGGCTTGCAGCCGGCTGTTTACCACTTCATACAGGGCGCTCTGGGTCATGGCAGTGGTGAGCTCACTGCCCAGATCATCCAAAATCAACAAATCACAGCCCAAATACCGCCGGGTGCTGTCCTTGGCCTGTCTCCCCTCCTCCTCATCCCGGGTAAAACGGCGGGTTTCAAAGGCGGCAAACAGGTTGATGGCAGTATCATATACCACCGAATGCCCCCGCTGGGACACCTCCCGGGCGATACAGCCAGATAGGAATGTCTTACCCAGGCCAGTGGCGCCGGACAGCAGCAGATTTTTCAAGGGATACTGAGGAAACTGGCGGGCATAGCCCTCGCATACCGCCACCACCCGGCACATATTCTTCCTGGGAGAGCGCCCCTCTCCCTGCCACGGCTGATCACTGTACACATCCAATCGCAGCTTATCAAAGGACTGCCCTTCTGTCAGCCCCAACAATGCGGTGAGAGAACGCATCTGTTCTTGCGCGCATAATTTCTTCAGGCAGCTGCACATACTGGTTCCCGCCCAGCCCGAATCGCCGCAGCAGGGACAGGCCGGGGTATCGTCCAGATCAGCCATCTGGTAGCCAAGCTGGGTTAGCAGATCCCTCCGCTCCCGCTGGAGGGCCTGGTTGCGCCGGCGGATGCCGGTAATCTCCGGGCCGTCCGGCCGAATGGGCACTCCACCAGTGGCCAGCTGGGCCAGTTCCGCCATAGTGCCCCGGATGGCCACATCCAATTCCCTGAGCCGGGGATGGGCAGCATAGAGCGTCCGTTCCAATTCAAATCTCCGGCGGGCCCGAGTCTCCCGCTGGCGGTTTAGGCGGGCCGATGCTCGCTGGATTACCTCCGGTTCATACATTGGCCGTCACCCCTCTCCCCTCTGTTGCTTTAGGAATTGATCCAGCCAATCAGCATTTTTCTGAATGCGCTCCTGGCTAGGCTGATAGTTGTCTCCGGGTTTTCTTTCCTGCCGGTTGGGCTGGCGCCGGACAGGCTTGTCCCCTGTCCGCACCTGCTCCGGTGTACGATAGCCTGATTGGCGCCACGACTGGAGTATCTTATTGGCATAGGGCCAATTCATGCTTCCCTTTTGATAGACGGTGCGCTCGTAGGCCAAACGGATGAGCTCATCACTATATCCCGCCTCCACCCACTGGGCGATGAATTCCCGCTCTTTCTCCACCGCCGCACGCCGCTCAGTGACGCCCACAGCGGACAAAACAGCCCATTCCCGGCTGTCCACCTGCTCCTGACGGCGAAGATATTCCTCCGCCCGTTCAACAGTATCCACACCCAGGCGTTTCCACCGGAATCCCTCCCGCTGGATGCGGGGCATCCGGGGAGAATAGACAGGATTATCCCGTCGGCGGCGCTCCTCCCGGATCACATAAGCAGTCAAAAGAAGGATAACCTCCAACGGTAGGGCCAGATAGTCATACAGGGTGTACAGACATTTCAAATCGTTGTCGGAAAACACCCGGCCCAAGATGCGCTCCAGTTCCCGGTATAGCCCCTTAAATTCTCCCTCCCGCTCTAACGCGGCGACCAGTTCGCCACGGCTGTACTCTGGAGGCGCTGTTTCCAGCTCTTGCGGCTGTGCCGCCATCCCCTGGGCGGGAGGCTGGGCCAGTTCTAAAGCGGCCAGCCCCTTAAAAGCCCGGTTCAACCGCTCCCCAGGCCAATGTAGACGGTTGGCCGCCTTATCCCCATCTCCACCGCACTCCAGGAGTGCTAGATATAGGAGGGCACCGTCCCCATCCCCCGCCTCCACCAGCCGCCGGGCAGCCTGGGCGGACATAGACAAAATCTCATTTGGCAGCAGCAGCGCGGGCATGGAAGTCCCTCCTTCCCCTAATTTTCATCAGATTTTTATTTTAACTGATTGCAGCCTAAAAATCAACCACCCTGCCATCATTAAACATCCTTACCCACCGGTTGCCACACACCATTCCGCCCATATCCCAAACGGCCATGGAGCACAGCCACACCCCCTCTGTTTCCGGAATATTGGCCGTGCCAGCGACTGAAATGCGTATAGACCAACCATCCTTCAAGGCATTGTAAATTTTTCCATAAAAAAGGACTTGTCATCGGCGAAAATATTATGTAGAATAAACGTATTCTTTGATTGATTTATTCTGGAAAGGAGCCGTCATGACAAAACGTATAATCGCCCTTATGATGATTGCGCTGCTGCTGCTCACCGGCAGTCCGATCACCGCTTCTGCCTCTGAAGCCTCCCCATTCCCGGACGTCCCTACCGGAGCCTGGTACTATCCCTATGTCCGGGATCTGTACAACAAAGGAATTCTCAACGGCTATGGAGATGGCACCTTTTCTGGGGCAGACAACGTCACCTGGGGCCAGTCCTTTAAGCTCATCCTGGGCAGCGTGGGCGTCACTGTAAAGGAAACGGTCCCCGGCCCTGACTGGGCTTCCGTCTATGTGGCGCCCGCCATCGACAACCGGTTGGTGCCCTCCTTTGACAGAAGTCGGCTGACCCAGGTCCCCACCCGGTTGGAAATCGCCCAGATGACCGCCCGGGCCATGGATCTGGTGAGCATTGCTGGGCAGTCCCCCTATGCCGACTGCAATGACGGTTATGTGGTCAAGCTACATGAAAAGGGCATTATGGTCGGCATTGAGGGGGAGGACGGCATCCTTCGCTTTGAGCCTAACAAGCCCATCACCCGCTCGGAGATGGCCGCCATTATCTGGCGCGTGATAAACTCCGACTATCAAAAGAGCATGATCCGTTTTAATAACTACTGGATCGACCGTCTGGAAGGGGTGGCTCCCTCTCCGTACTCCGCCAGTCAGTTCTCCCTGAACACAGCTCAGCGGATTACCTATTCTGGAGGCTATTACGCCACCGGGATAGACGTGTCCGAGTTTCAGCAAAACATCGACTGGAACGCGGTTGCCGCCGATGGCGTTGACTTTGCCCTCATTCGGGTTGGAGGTCGGTTTATGCAGTCAGGCGGCATTTTTGAGGACAAGTATGCCCGCAAAAATATTGAGGGCGCCAAGGCCGCTGGACTAGATGTGGGGGTATACTTCTTCTCCCAAGCACTCAACGCCCAGGAGGGGCTGGAAGAGGCGGAGTTTGTCCTCAACCTGATCAAAGACTACGACCTGACCTACCCAGTGGTATGCGACTGGGAGTATCTCGGTGGTAGCACCGCCCGAACCTACTTAGCTGAGCCCGCAGACATCACCGCAGGCATTGCCGCCTTTTGCCAGCGAGTCCAGCAGGCAGGCCACATTCCCATGATATATTTTAACCAATATTGCGGTTATATTAAGATGGACTTGAGCAAGCTGAACCAGTATCAGTTCTGGTTTGCAGAGTACTCCTCTGCCCCCCACTCCATGTATGACTTTCAGATGTGGCAGTACTCCTCTAAGGGCAAAGTGGCCGGCATCCGTTCAGCCGTAGATATGAATATCTGCTTTGTTCCCTATCAGAACGGGGTCACTCAAAAGCCGTCCTCCGCTCTTTCCTCCTAAAAAAAGGGCCATACATAAGATAAAGAGAGGGAAGCGATATCTTTCGCTTCCCTCTCTTTATTTCCGTCTCCCGCCAACCGTCAGCCGATAAACTCATGCAGCAGAGAAGCATCTGGGATGGTTTTGGGGTCAATGGGCTCAAAGTTGTCAAAGGCAGCTACCATGTCCAACAACTCATGGCGGCGGGCATTGTCATCCTGCACAGCGGTCATGATTGGTCTGGCATAGCTGGCCATCACCGGCATCTCATAGGCCAGAGAGGAGTCAAACAAGATGTGAGCGGTGTCCTTATAAGGAGAGATATAGAGTTTCTCTCCCCGCCGGACATTGGCCCACATATCCAACGTCCCGCTGATGTCGGTGCCTCGGAAATTATAATCTCGCACCGCACGCCGGGCCAGCCGCAGCCACGTTGCCTTAAATACCACCTGTCCATCCTCCCCCAACACATCGCTTCTGGCGGAGATATACAGCCTGGTAGCCTCTGGATGGCGACTGGTCAACTGGGTGTTTAAGGCATGAATCCCCTCAAAAATGGCAATCTCATCCTTTCCCACCTTTAGCGGGGTGCCCTTACTGTCGTTACGCATCTGGCGAGCAAACTCAAAGCGGGGCACCAGCACCCACTCTCCCTTGGCCAACTTAGCAAAATGCTCGTCCAGAAGCGCCAGATCCATCATCTTCGGAGACTCATAGTCGATGGCTCCATCTGGGGTCCTGGGGGCGAGGCTGGGATCCTGCCGGACAAAATAGTCATCCATGGACACCGCATGGCTGCCGATCCCCCGGCGCTCAAGCTCCTGGCGAAGGTTTTCCGCCGTAGTGGTTTTGCCCGATCCGGATGGGCCTGATAACAGCACTACAGGGCTCTCCTTCATATTCTTGCAGATTAGATCGGCGCAGCGGCTGATATTATCTTGGTAGTGCTGGTCACACTCCTCCATAAAGCCTACCGGATCCCGACGGACAGCGGAGTTAATCTCCTGTAGTTGATAGGCCATTGGCGCCTCCTCCATCAAATACGCTTAAATTGTTTTTCCAACTGCTTACGCGTGAGCTCAATAGCCACTGGGCGGCCATGAGGGCAGTACTTCACCCCCTCAGTCATCACCATCCGGGCCACCTGCTCCAGTTCTAATTCACCATTGCGCTGGCCGCCCTTGATTGCGGCCTTGCAAGCCATGGTGTGGAGCAGTTCATCCCGGGCCCCAGCAGGATCCGCTGTCCCGGTAACCCACAAGCGGCCGGCCAGCTCCAATAGCGCCGACTCGATATCCCCGGCATCCAAATAGTCTGGGACGGAACGCACCGCCAGGGCAGCAGCACCAAATTCCTCAATTTCAAATCCAAATTTGGCCAGCAGCCCTTCCTGCGCCAGCAGCGTCTCCCGCTCCTCGGGGGCCAGGGTAAAGGTTACAGGCGTGAGCAGCTCCTGCACCATGGGGCGGTAGTCCGCCGCCTTCAGCCGGTCAAAGTTCACCCGCTCATGGGCTGCGTGCTTATCGATGAGGATGACCTTGTCCCCCTGCTCTACCATGACATAAGTGCGGAACAACTCTCCTCGCACCTGCCAGGGCATTCGCTCCGATTCAGCTTCCGACTCCACCCCACTGGCAAAATCATGCTGTGGAGCAGGCTCATTCTTTTGGTCTTGCTCCACTGGAGGCACAGCCGCTGGTCTAGGCTTCTGCTCCAGCCGGCCGGCAGGACACTCCTGCCCATCTCTCGGCAGAGGGACAACACGTTGAAAAGACACCTTCTCCCCCTCCCCCAGCCGGCCTGGCCACGGCTTTTGGCAAACCGGGTGAGCTGGAGTTTCCCTGACTGCCCCAGCCAAACCGGGATCATGAAGGGGCAGACCGACCTGATTTATGGTCACCGTGTCCTCTCTTGGGGCAGTCACCATCGCCTGAGGCCTGGTCCCGTCCTGCTCCAGCGCAGAGCGCACCCCATAGTAGATGGTGGAAAATACCTGCTGCTCCTTTTGGAACTTTACCTCCATCTTTGTGGGATGGACATTGACATCCACCTCGCTGGGCCGGACCGTCAAATGGATGACACAACCGGGAAAGCGGCCCACCATCCGCTGGTTTTTATAGGCCTCCTCCAACGCTGCCATCATGACCCTGCTCTTCACATAACGTCCGTTGACAAAGAAATGCTGCCAGCTTCGGCTGGCCCGACAACAGGCAGGCAGGGAGGCAAAGCCCCGAATACTCATCCCCTCTCCCGAGCCCTTCACCGGTACAAGACCCAGGGCAATGTCCCGGCCCATCACAGCGTAAACAGCGCTTTTTAACTGCCCATCCCCAGGGGTGAGCAGTTCCTGTTTTCCATCCCGGATAAACTTCACCGACAGTTCGGGGTGAGATAAGGCAATACGCTGTGCCACAGCATAAGCCGCCGCTCCCTCAGCAGCATCCTTCTTCAAAAATTTTAACCGGGCTGGAGTGTTGTAAAACAGCTCCCGCACCACGATAGCAGTTCCTTTCGGGCACCCCGCTTCCTCCTGGCTGGTCACTACTCCCGCCTCCATGGTCAAGGCAGTCCCCATGCTGTCCTCCTGGGTGCAAGTCAGCACCTCCACCCGAGACACGGCAGCGATGGAGGCCAATGCCTCCCCCCGAAATCCCAGTGTCCCGATGGCCTCCAAATCATACTCAGTGGCAATCTTGGAGGTGGCATGGCGCAGAAAGGCGGTGCGGGCCTGGTCCGCTGGGATACCGCATCCGTTATCGCTCACCCGGATGAAGGTCATACCGCCGTGGGCAATCTCCACCGTAACCGCAGTTGCTCCGGCGTCGATGGCGTTCTCCATCAGTTCTTTTACCACACTGGCCGGGCGCTCCACAACCTCTCCAGCAGCAATCAAGTCAGCAACATGGGGATCCAGTTGTCGTATCATTGTCATAACAGTCTCATCCTATTCTATTTCTAAAAGAATGGTCACCGGACCATCGTTTTGGGAAAACACCTGCATATCCGCGCCAAATTGGCCATGCTCCACCCGGAACCCCCGCCGGCGGCACTGATCCATCAAGCGCTCGTACAAGGGGATCGCCTTCTCCGGCTTGGCAGCCCGAGAAAATCCTGGCCGCCGGGATGAGGTATCGGCATACAGGGTGAATTGACTCACCACCAGCAGGGAACCCCCTACGGCAGCCAGATTCAAGTTCATCTTTTCATTCTCGTCCTCAAAGATGCGCAGACCACAGATTTTATCGGCCATCTTATCGGCAATGCCCTCTGTATCCTCCGGGCCAACGCCCAGCAGTACCAGCAGCCCTTGGCCGATCTGACCACTGACCTCTCCCCCAATCTCCACCCGGGCATGCTTTACCCGGGTTACAACCCCTCGCACAGCGCTCCCTCCTAACTAACTCTCATGGCCAAGGTACAAAACGCCATTTCACTGTATATGACTGCGCTCAATGGAATGACCATTTCACGTTGTGACCGCAATCTGCTCCATGAATCGGAGCAGATTGCGGTCACAACTCTCACTTCCCCACGCAAAAACGTTGAAAAATAAGGGCAGTGACATCCTCTCCTACCTTACGGCCGGTGAGTTCTCCCAATGCGGACATAGCTTCCTCCACATCGGCCACCACCGCATCAGGCGGCATTCCAGCTGCCAGCGCCTGAACCCCTCGCTCCACCGCCTGTCTGGACCGTCTGGCCCCCTCCGCCTGTCTGGCATTGGTGAGCATAGCCCCTGGGCGCAGGCCGGAATCGTCTGGAAACAGGCTGGCTACAGCCTTCTCCAATAGCTCCAATCCTTTCCCGGTAAGGGCGGACAAATCCACCACGGGTGCCTTCTCCCTCAGTTTTGAAAAAACAGCCTCCTCCACGGAGGTTTCCTCCAAACTTGGCAGATCCGCTTTGTTACGCACCACAATACAGGCCCGGGCGGCCATCCCCAGCGCCAGCGCCTCTTCATCTTCTGGAGTAACGGGCATATGCCGGTCCAACACCACGATAGCCAGTTCCGCCCGCTTCAGCGCTTCCTGGCTGCGCTGTACCCCTAGCCGCTCCACCGTATCCTCCGCCTCCCGCAGGCCGGCGGTGTCAATCAAGCGCAGAAGGATCCCCCCTAAATTGACCCGCTCCTCTACGGTATCCCTAGTGGTGCCTGGGATGGGTGTGACAATGGCCCGTTCATACCCCACCAAAGCGTTGAACAAGGTAGATTTACCCACATTTGGCCGCCCAATAACCGCGCAGGGAATGCCTTGTGTGACAGCTCGTCCACGGCGATAGCTGGCCTCCAGCTGGTCCAGTTTCCGGGCCGCTCTGGTCAACGTCCCCTCCAGTTCTACTATCTCAAACGGATGGATATCCTCATCGGGATAGTCCAGCACGGCGTGAAAATGGGCGCACACCTCTGCCAGCTCGTGGTAGACCCCCTCTACAACCGCAGCCATGGCTCCCCCCAGCTGCCCCGCGGCCTGGTACACAGCGTCGGCGGTCTCAGCGTGGATCAGGTCGGCCACCGCCTCGGTTCGGGTCAAGTCCAGTTTGCCCGCCAGAAAGGCTCGGCGGGTAAATTCCCCCGCTTCCGCCTGACGCACCCCCTGAGCGAACAGGGCCTCCAGCCCCAGGATCAGCGCCGCTGGTGAACCGTGGCACTGTAGCTCCGCCGTATCCTCACCTGTGTAGCTGTGGGGAGCCCGGGAGACGGTGGCTAAACAGTGGTCAATGGTCCTGCCTTCTTCGTCCCGAAGCAGCCCGTACACCAGCAGACGGTCCGGACGCTCAACCATAGCCCCCCCTGCAGCCGGGGTAAATACACCATCCACCGCGGCAATGGCTCCCGGTCCGGACAGCCGGATTATACCAATGGCGGATGGCGTCATTGGCGTTGCAATAGCGGCAATCGTATCAGACATAAACTCACCTCGTAGCTTTGGCTATCCTGCTCATGGCAGCACAGCGCTCCCCTATGACGATAGCTGCTGTTTCAGCCGGTACAGCAGGTTCATAGCTTCAATGGGGGTCAGGGTGTCTACAGCGGCGGCCCTCAGTGCGTCCAGCACAGCGGCATCCGCCGCGTTTTCCAGGGGAAACTGGCACCCCTGCTCCCCATGCACCAAAGAAGAGGAAGCCGGTGCCATGCCCCGCGCCTCCAGTTCATCCAATACCGCCCTGGCCCGGTCAATAACCGTATCCGGCACTCCCGCCAGTTTCGCCACCTCAATCCCATAACTTTGATCTGCGCCGCCGGGAACAATCTTTCTCAAGAAAATAATACCATCCCCTCGCTTTTTAGCGGAGATATGATAATTTTTCACCCCATCGACGCCCTGCTCTACCGCCGTCAGCTCGTGATAATGGGTAGCGAACAAGGTCTTTGCCCCAAGCTGCCCCTTGTCCGCGCAAAACTCCAGCACCGCTCTGGCGATGGACATGCCATCATAGGTGGAGGTTCCCCGGCCGATCTCATCCAAAATGAGCAAAGAGCGTGGGGTCGCGTTCTTCAGCATCTGGGCCACCTCAGTCATCTCCACCATGAAGGTGGACTGGCCCGCAGACAAGTCGTCGCTGGCCCCGATGCGGGTGAACATCCTGTCCACCACCCCAATATGGGCCCGGTCCGCCGGGACAAAGGAGCCCATCTGGGCCATGAGCACAATGAGGGCCACCTGCCGCATATAGGTGGATTTTCCCGCCATATTGGGCCCGGTGATGATGGTCATTCGATCCTCTCCGGTATCCATGCGGGTGTCGTTTGGAACAAACCGGCTATCCTTCAGCATCCGCTCTACCACCGGGTGTCGGCCATCCTTAATGTCAATGACACCGCTGTGATCCACCATCGGGCGGCAATAACTGTGCTCTACCGCTACCGCCGCAAAGGAGGCCAACACGTCCACCTGGCCAATACATGCCGCCGCCTGCTGTACTTGGCGCACCCGATCGGAAGCAGCCTGCCGCAGGTTGCAGAACAACTGATACTCTAACGCGGTGACCCGGCTCTGAGCGGAAAGGATTTCGTTCTCCATATTCTTTAGCTCCTGAGTGAAAAACCGCTCACAGTTGGCCAAAGTCTGCTTGCGGATATAATCCTCCGGCACCAGGTCATAGTAGCTTTTAGACACCTCGATGTAATAGCCGAACACCTTGTTGTAGCGCACCTTCAGGCTTTTGATTCCAGTGCGCTCTTTCTCCCGGGCCTCCAGGGCAAGGATCATATCCGCACCGTGGAGCAGGATCTCCCGGAGCCGGTCCACCTCCTGGTGGTACCCCTCTCGAATGAAGTCGCCCTCCCGGATGGTAAGCGGCAGGCGATGATCCTCCTCGTCATCCCGGATGGCACGTTTCAGCTCCCCCTGCAGATCTGCCAGCCCCAACAACGGCACGGACAAAGCGGTCAGCGCCGGACAGCCCAGCCCCTCCACCTGATGTGCCACTTCAGGCAGCACCTCCAAACCATCCGCCAAGGTGAGCATCTCCCTGGCATTTGCGCTGCCATATACCACCTTACCGATGAGCCGCTCCAGGTCTGGCACCCTCCGCAGTGTAAAAATCAGCTCTTCCCGTGCCACGCCAGCCCCTGCCAAGGCGGACACCGCATCCTGACGTTGGGCAATTGCCTCCGGAGAACACAAGGGCTGCTCCAGCCAGGCCCGGATCATCCGGTGGCCCATCGCGGTGCGCGTTCTGTCCAACGCCCATAATAGCGACCCCTTTTTCTCTTTGCCCCGGATAGTCTCGGTAAGCTCCAGAGTCCGCCGGGCAGTGAGATCCAGCTCCATGTAATCTCGCCGCTCCCCCTCCTCCAGCGTGAGCGGCCCCAAGTGATTCAAGGTGGTCTTTTGTGTCTCTGTGAGATAGGCTGCCAGCCCTCCTGCCGCCTGATGACAAAGACGCTCCCGGTCAGATCCCCCCTCCGGCAGGGTCTTTCCGGGCTGATACAGGCCACAATCGATCAGGGCAGACACTGCCTGAGCCATCCGAAACCGTGCCTCCCCCCCATGCTCACACAGGCACCCCAAACGATCCCGCAAGAAAGCAGTCAATTCCTCCTCCGAAGCCGCCCCATCTGATAGGATGGCCTCGCTGGGGGGGCAGGCCGCCAACTGGTTTAGCAGACGGGCCAGCCAATCCTCCCCCTGAAAAGCCATCGCCTGGAATTGGCCGGTAGACAGGTCACAGCGAGCCAGGGCAGCTCCGGCGCTAGCCCGATAAATGGCGCAGATATAGTTGTTACGGCTTTCGTCCAACATCACATCGTCCATGGCAGTGCCTGGGGTGACAATCCGAATGACATCCCGCTCCACCAGTCCCTTGGCCTGGGCCGGATCCCCCATCTGCTCGCAGATGGCCACCTTATATCCCCGCTTAATCAACCGCGCGATATAGCTCTGGGCGGAATGATAGGGCACCCCACACATGGGCACCTGTTCCTCCGCCGGCTTGCTCCTGTCCCGAGTGGTGAGCGTCAGCCCCAGCAGATCTGAGCCCAACTTGGCATCGTCATAAAACATCTCATAGAAGTCACCCAGCCGGAAAAACAGCAGACAGTCCGGGCGCGCTTCCTTCACCTTCCAATATTGACGCATCATAGGAGTCATTTCCGCCACGGACCCACATCCTTTCTCTGTCTTTCACACCGGGGAAGCAACTATCCTTCCCCACCATAATCAGTAATCACATAGACATACTGTATCCCCGCAATATCCGCAGCTGGCTGGATTTTTGCGTAGCGACCGATCCCATCCTCCTGCGTTAACACGGCAACCACCGATCCGATTAGCAGTCCCGGGGGATATACGCCCCCCAGTCCCGAAGTAGTTACTTGCTCACCGGAAATGAGCTGGGCCCCGTCAGGCAAAAAGGACAGCTTGGTCAGCCCCTCCAACATTAGGGTAAAATCCCCCTCCACAATGGCATTCTCATCGCTGGACACCACCCGGCCCCCCATCTCGATATTCGGATCCAGGATGGTGGACACCAAAGCCCAATTTGGCCCCACCTCGGTCACCACGCCGACCAAATTGCCATATTCATCAATGACGCACTGGTCTACAGCCACATTGCTGTTGGAACCCCGGTCAATGGTGAGGTTGGACGCCCAGTTGGAGGTAGACCGGCGAGTGACCGATGCATCCCGGTAAGTCAGCTCCGGCCGCTCCTCTGCAAGCCCAAGCAGATTTTCCAGCCGTTGATTCTCCCGGGCGGCGTCCTCCCCCTCCCGGGCAGCTTTTTCCAGCTCTGCCACCCGATGTCTCAGCGTCTTGTTCTCCGCCAGCAGAGACTCATACTGAAACGTCCGGTCATACTGTCCCTGAGCCCAGGTAGCCACTGCGGTGGATACGTTTCGCAATGGGGCAGCCAATCCCTCCAACGCTCCGGTGAGCAGATTGTCCCCCCAAATATATCCTCCCAGGGCGAGCAATGCCGTAAGCAGCACCGCAATTAGAACAATCAGCCCTCCATTATTGCGAAAAAACTGCTTCATACATCACGCTCCCCACACCGGAGTAAGGATATTCCAAACTCCTCTGCCAAGACTCTCCCCAGGCTGCACACCGGCAGCCCCATCACATTATAATAGTCTCCTTCAATGCTAGAGACCATGAGAGCGCCCAGCCCCTGTATGCCGTACGCTCCCGCCTTATCCATGGGTTCGCCGGTGGCGATATACCCCTGGATCTCTGCCTCATCCAGTGGCCGGAAGGTAACGCCGGTCACCTCATACCATGTGACCGTTCTCTCCCCCCGGCCTACGGTGACCCCGGTGTACACATGGTGCTTCCTTCCGGACAGGAGAGACAACATGGCAAATGCTGCCTCACTATCCCCGGGTTTGCCCAATACCGCTCCATTCAGAGCCACTACGGTATCTGCGGCGATGACAAGGGCTCCTTCGCCAAGGCGGCTGATCACAGCAGCGGCCTTACGGCGGGACAGTGCCTCCACCATCTGGCCTGGCGGTGGATTGCCCTCCACCTTCTCATCCACCCCCGGGGAAACAATGTGAAACCCCTCTACCCCCATCTGCTCCAACAGCATCCTGCGCCGGGGGGATTGGGAGGCTAATACAATATCCATGGACTTCCTCCAACCAATTTTAAAATGTACAGTACAGTTTGCAGCTACTCCACATCCCGGTAGTAGAGACCTCTGGTAAAGCTGTTTGGGGTATAGTTCCCCCTGCCTCGATAGCGCTCTAGCACCTGACAGCACTCCACACCGTTTTCCGTTGTGAGCAACAGCCGGATGGCAGACAATCCCGCCCGCTTATAGTCCTGCTCCTTATCCGCCAAAAACAGCTTATTGGCGTTTAACACCTCGTTACGGCATCCAAAAACCCGCTCTACCGGGAAGCTCACCCCCTTGCGGTCGGTGAGCGCATTCATCCCGGAATCAGCGCACTTCCCCGGCCGCTCCTTGGCAGCGCAGTTCTCGGTAATCATCAAAGGTAACCGGCCATAGGCAATCAGCTCCAGCGCCACCGCCTTGGTCAGATCCCGAATTTGAGCCAGCTTCAACTCAAAGGACGCGGTGAGGGAAGCAAATCCCATCCGCTTATACTCCTTGATTGCCTGACTGTTGAACACTTGCAAACCAAAGTCTCCCCGCAGGGTAAAGCCCATGTCCTTTGCCGGACCAATCAATCCCAGCGCGCCGATATAAGCATCGGTCACCCCCAGTTGGCGGCATTTCTCCATCTGGCGGCGCAACTCGTCCAGTTCCCGGTCAAAGCAAATCCTAGGCAGCACTGCTGCCACCGGTATTCCCCGGTCCAGGACATCTTTTACCCGATCTTCATGGATGGCGATCTCCTCCGCCGGCAGACACAGCAGATCCGGCTTTAGCTTAATCATCTCAAAGGTGAGTTGGCTTACATAGCGCAGGGATACTTGGATGACCGGTTCCCCCCTGGGATTCTCGTATACCGCTCCCATCTTGTACTCCCTGTGGCGGCGGGAAGGCAGTGCAGCACGCTGGGCGGACATCTCTGCCATCACCTGCCGGCGCAGGCCGTTGATGGCAGATAGAGGGACAGCCAGCCCCTCTTCCACCAAAGCCCGCACCTCCTTGGCCTGATAAGGGGTGCCCCCGGTCTTGGACAACTGCGTCTCCACCTCCTGCTGGGTGGTGGAACGCTTTCTGGCCAGTTCCGGCAAATCTCCGGCGGCAGTGGCCACATGGCCCTGGCAGTCCTCCACCCCAACCTGCACCGGCTCACCCACCCGAACCATGGCGTAGAACTTCACCGGCACTTTGGGCCCTTCCCCCTTCTCATAGGCCGCTCTCGCCCGGGCAAACAGCTCCTTGGGCTCCTCACCCAGCTCCCGGATCCCAAACATGTCAGAACCCTTTTTCCCCGTAAAATAGCCGTCGGTAAAGCCCTGCCGGGAAAAAGCTGCCTCCAGATACCCCAACTCCTCCTGGGTCGGTTCCCGCCCCTCCCGGAGCGCATCGGCATATATCTTTGTCACCACCCAAACGTACTCCGGGCGTTTCATTCGCCCCTCAATCTTGGCGCTGGCAACACCCATCTCCTCCAGCGCTTGGAGATGGCCCGCCAGGGACATATCCTTCAGGGACAGGGGATGGCTGGCCGCCTGCTCCCCCCAGCCATAGGGCAGGCGGCAGGGCTGCGCACACATGCCACGGTTGCCGCTTCGCCCGCCGATGACAGAGGACATAAAGCATTGCCCTGAGTAGCACATACACAACGCCCCATGGACAAAGACTTCGATTTCAATGGGGGCATGCCGGCAGATATACGCGATGTCCTCTCCAGACAGTTCTCTGGACAATACCACGCGCTGTATCCCCAAGTTAGCGGCCGCCCTTACCCCATCCAGGCTGTGGATGGTCATCTGAGTGGACGAATGGAGGGGCAGGTCAGGCGCCGCCTGACGCACCGCCCGGACCAACCCCATATCCTGTACCAACACTGCATCCACTCCCAGCTTCGATGCCTCCACCGCACACTCCACCGCCCCCGCCATCTCCCGGTCAGAGGCCAGTGTGTTCAATGTGAAGTACACCTTCACTCCCCGCACATGGCAGTAGGTCACTGCCGCCGACAGCTCCTCCCGCGTAAAATTCCGGGCGCCCCGGCGGGCATTGAATTGTCCAAATCCCAAATAGACGGCATTGGCTCCAGCGCACACCGCTGCCCGTAGCGCCTCTGGGCTGCCTGCTGGTGACAGCAGTTCCATAGGTATTCCTCCGGTAAAAAATATACTGTTGGGTTCTGCTCTGAAAAAGCCGCTGGTCTCTTACCGCTTCTGTTGCAGCTTAAAAATCTCCCGTTTCGCCTCACTCAACTCCAGCTTCAGCCGAGAGGATTCCTCCAGCAATTCTTTGCATTGACGGCGCAGGTTCTCTGAGCTCTTTTGCTCCTTAAATGTCTCATCGGCAATGTTAAAGGCGGCCAGTATGGCGCACTCCGACTGGGACAATCTGCCCATATTAGCAGTCTCCTCCAGCTTTTTGTTCACATAGTCCGCCACCTGACGGATGTAATCCTCCCCCTCAGCAGCCAGTAGGGTGTACGTGTTCCCCCCCACGGTGACTGTAACCCGGTTTTGCATGGCGTTCCCCTCCCGTAATTTTTATAGTATGAAATATTATATCACACTTCCATAAAAAAGGAAATAAAAAAACCATAACAATCCCTTGTGTGCGACTTTCCCAGCTTCATCCCTCCACCACATCTACACCAGCAACATCAATCCGAAATCCTCTCCTCGCTTTGACGCCTGCACTTTAACCGTGATAAACTGAACACAATCCTGTTTGGTTTACAGAGGCAGATCATGAAAAATGGCATGCGGAGGAATACCGCTTTGACATCGAAGTAATCGGTTTTCTGCGCAGGGACCGTACAGAACGTTACTGCCGTAATGGCGAGGAGATCAGGGATAAATATCAATGCACTTATGGCTGTCCCGTCAATGAGGAGGGGTATGGCATCTGCTCCAAAAGCATGATGACGCTGTATCCGATTATGGAGGCGGTGAGGAGCGGAGGGGATTTAGAGAATATTGGCGGGGACAGTAAGTACAGCCAGGTGATTGCCTGCCCTGACGGCTGTGTCATGTATGGGCTGACCGCAAACCCATTGGGCAACGAGAACTTTTTCAAAGGCAACTTTTTTGATCAAGCTTAAATTGTCCGGACATCCGGCCCGTTCGATCCCTTGACCAGCCATTTATATCGCAGGCGTTTTGCCGCGAGGGAGCAAAAGAGCACTCCTCCATTTCCTCTTGACAGCCATCTCTTTGTGTACTAGAATACCGTTATAGCAATGACAGGGAAAAGTACCACTATGGCCCGGATGCTAAGAGAGGGGACGGCTGGTGAAAGTCCTTCAACGGCCTGGTGGGAAGGGCCCCCTGGAGCGCGGGGAGGAAATGTCCCGCCGGTTTCCCGCCGTTACCGGGCAAAAGCGTCCCCTTTGGGGAAATTCAGGTGGAACCACGGACATTTTGTTCGCCCTGAGCCGGTTGGCTCAGGGCATCTTTATTCCTCCGTGCCAATCAAAATATAAGGAGCTGTTCCCATGGAAAATAGCAAAAAAACGATGGAGAAAATCGTCGCTCTGTGTAAAAGCCGCGGATTTATCTTTTCAGGCTCAGAGATTTATGGCGGCCTGGCCAACACTTGGGATTACGGCCCCCTGGGGGTAGAGCTGAAGAATAACATCAAGCGGGCCTGGTGGAAAAAGTTTGTCCAGGAAAACCCCTATAACGTGGGGTTGGACGCCGCCATTTTGATGAATCCCCAGGTGTGGGTAGCCAGCGGACATGTGGGCGGTTTTTCCGATCCACTGATGGACTGCAAACAATGCCACGAGCGTTTCCGGGCCGACAAGGTGATCGAGGACTGGTGCCAGACAAACGGCTTTCCCCTGGAACACAGCGTGGACGCCATGCGTCAGGATCAGATGAGGGACTTTGTGGAGGCCCACAAGGTTCCTTGTCCTACCTGTGGCAAGTGTGATTGGACCGATATCCGGCAATTCAATCTGATGTTCAAGACCTTCCAGGGGGTGACGGAACACGCCAAAAACACCGTCTATCTCCGGCCAGAGACTGCCCAGGGCATTTTTGTCAACTTCCAAAACGTCCAGCGCACCACCCGGCGCAAGCTGCCCTTTGGGGTATGCCAGATCGGCAAATCCTTCCGCAACGAGATCACCCCAGGTAACTTCATCTTCCGCACCAGGGAGTTTGAACAGATGGAACTGGAATTCTTCTGCAAGCCGGGTACCGAGCTGGAGTGGTTTGCTTATTGGAAGGACTTCTGCCACCAGTGGTTGCTGGGCCTTGGAATGCGAGACGAAAGCCTGCGGCTGCGGGATCATGAACAGGAAGAACTGTCCCACTACTCCAATGCCACGACAGACTTTGAATTTGCCTTCCCCTTCACCGATTGGGGAGAGCTGTGGGGCGTGGCCAGCCGCACCGACTTTGACCTCACCGCGCATCAGAATACCTCTGGTAAGGATATGACCTACTTCGATCAGGAAACCAACCAGCACTATATCCCCTATGTCATCGAACCCTCCCTGGGCGCTGACCGGGTTACCCTGGCCTTTTTGGTAGACGCTTACGATGAAGAGGTAGTGGACGCTGGTAAAGATGACGTACGCACTGTTCTCCATCTCCACCCCGCTCTGGCCCCCTTCAAGGCGGCGGTACTCCCCTTATCCAAGAAGCTGGCTGACAAGGGCCGGGAGATTCAAGCGGCACTGTCCAAGCACTTCATGGTGGACTACGACGATGCTGGCTCTATCGGCAAGCGTTACCGCCGCCAGGACGAGGTTGGCACCCCATACTGCATCACCGTGGATTTTGCCACCGTGGGGGATGAGGCCACCCCAGCAGACAATGCTGTCACCATCCGGGATCGAGACTCTATGGAGCAAGTGCGTGTGCCCATCAGCGGCCTGAAGGTCTGGCTAGACGAAAAATTGGCCTACTGAGGATCCATCATGAAACGTTTTTGGGGATACTTTTTATTTCAGTCTCAGCCAGACCAGGGGCTATCCTGTCGGCGTCGGGTGCTCTTCTGGCTATGGAACGCCCTGCTGCTCACCTTGGCGGCAACGGCGCTGGGACTGACCTCTCTGGCGCTGGCCCCCGGCCAACGAGGTTGGCTTATCTTTTGGGACTATTTTTCACACCCATCCCTGGTGGCCCTCAACCTGCTGCCCCCTATCGCCTTGTCTGTCCTGCTCTATGGACTGACCGGCCGGGGGTGGCTGGCCTACATCCTTACCGCCCTGCCTGTAGTGGCTCTGACACTGGGGAACTATTACAAACTGGCCTTTCGGGACGACCCGGTGGTGGCTGCCGATCTACTGATCTTAGGGGAAGCTGGTCAGATGGCCGGAAACTACCAGCTGTTTCTCAGCAAAAAGCTGGTGGCGGCCCTGTTGCTGCCCCTCCTCAGCGCTCTGCTGCTGGCCATGTTCGCCCGTGGAAAACCCCGCTGGCCAACCCGAGGGATTGTCAGTACCATTACCCTAGTGGTGATCCTGAGCTGCACTCCACTCTATACCAACGCCAGCGTGTATGCCTCCAATGCCGCCCTGGAACACCTTACCCAATGGTCCTCCACGCAACAGTACCTCTCCAGAGGACTGCTCTACCCCTTCCTTCACAGCGTCACCGATGCTCTCCCCACCCCGCCGGAGGGCTACTCCGTCCGCAACGCAGAGGCTCTTCTGGCACAGTATGAGGACGCGGTTATCCCAGCGGACAAGAAGGTCAATGTGGTTGGGGTCATGTTGGAGGCCTTCGCTGATTTCTCCCAGTATGAACAGATCCAGTTCCAGCAGGATGTATACGCCCTGTATCATGACCTGGAGGCGGAGAGTTATTCCGGAACCTTGCTCACCAATATTTTTGCTGGCGGAACCATCGACACAGAGCGGGCCTTTCTCACCGGCATCCCCAGTGGTGACTATGATTACCGCTCTAATGCCTCCTCCTATGCGTGGTATCTGAAAAGCCAGGGATATCATATCTCCGGTGACCACCCCGCCAACGAATGGTTCTATAATCGGCGGAATGTGAACCGTTATCTAGGTTTTGACAACTACCGCTTCTCCGAAAATTACTATGCCCAATTTACCGGAGGGGTGGCCAACGATCCCATCTTTCTTCCAGAACTCACCGCCTCCATCCTCACGCAGTTGGAGGAAGATGTCCCCTTGTTTTCCTTCTCCGTGTCCTATCAGGGCCATGGTCCATACAGCGGGGAGGAGTGCTGGTGGGGCGAGGTAGACGACTTTATTGCCAACCATGATTTGGATCAGGAATCCCGAACCATCCTGGCCAACTACTTTGGCTCCCTAATGTCCACCCAGCAGGAGCTGACTAAAATGGTAGATGCCTTCCGTGCCAGTGACGAGCCCATCGTGTTAGTGCTGTTCGGTGATCACAAACCCTGGCTGGGCAACAACAACGCGGTGTACAACGCCCTTGGCATTGACCTGTCTCAGTCTGACTTAGACAGCTTCCATGATTATTGGGCAACCAGCTATCTGATCTGGGCCAACGACGCTGCCAAAGAGCAGTTAGGGACTGATCTAGTGGGGGAAGGCCCCACCATCTCTCCCTGCTTTTTGATGAATGTGCTGTTTGAGCAGCTCGGTTGGGAAGGGGATGCCTATATGCAAGCGGTAGAGTCCTGCTGGAAAGCTCTGCCCGTAGTCCACGTCTCCGGCTCCTATCTCACCGCGGATGGAACGTTGACACGGTCTCTCCCTGAGGGCAGTTCAGATCTGGTAAAACACCTCACCTGGCTGTCCTACTACCGAAGCCGCCACTTTTCCTCATAAATTACCCCCCAGGCATTGACCTGGGGGGGGAGATTTTTTGCCCCTGCCCGAAAAAAAGGTTGACAAGCCGCTAAAAACAGGATATACTAACCATTGCCCTGTCAGGGTGGCACTATGGCGGCGTAGCTCAGTTGGCTAGAGCACTCGGTTCATACCCGAGTTGTCACCGGTTCGAATCCAGTCGCCGCTACCATTACTTGGAGAGGCGGCAACAGCCGCTTCTCCAAGCCCCCTGACCCGCCTGGGCAACACGGCCCGTTGGTCAAGCGGTTAAGACACCGCCCTTTCACGGCGGTAACACGGGTTCGAGTCCCGTACGGGTCACCAGCATGGAGGCTTAGCTCAGCCGGTAGAGCGCTTGCTTCACACGCAAGAGGTCACAGATTCGAGTTCTGTAGTCTCCACCACGAAAACCCTCAGAGCCACAAGGCTTTGAGGGTTTTTCTTTGCCCTTTGGTGTGCTAAACATGGCTTTTTGTTAATTTTCTTCATTCACTTTGTAACTCCTTATATTTAGTTAATAGTTGCTTATGCTCTTTATCTATATCCCTCTGTCTATTCTCCAATCACATTACCGATACTTCTTCCCTGCACATAGGCAATCTTCTGGATATCATTATGTCAGTGATGGTATTGTATTCTGCAAAAATCTCTTTGCCTAGTATATATTCTACTGTAGCCAGCCGGACCGCACCCATCTGGGCCACCACCTCCAGCTTGTCCGCCAAATCCGGGTCTACGGTGCTGTTAAATTCTGCATCTGACCGCAGCGCCTGGTAGGCCGCCTTCAAGTCCCTGGCCGCCTGGGTGCACTTGGTTGGCTCCAGCTGGAGCCCCTGCTCCTGGGCCTCCGCCTGGTTCACCCCCCGGAAGGTGCCATCCACCTCCTCAGCAGGATAACAATTTATTTTTTTGCCTAAACTATGGTATGATGGTATCCACTGACCCCCGCCTGACAGGGCGGAACGTGCCACACCATTCTAAAATGTGGGAGGAACTGCCATGAACAAGGTGGACGTGAAGGCCATGGTATCCAAGCAGCGGGCTTGGTTTCAGCGGGGAGCCACCCTAAATCCAGGTGTGCGCCTTGCCGCTCTGAGGCGGCTCAAGCGGGCTATCCAGACCCACCAGGGAGAGATTGCCGCAGCTCTCAAGGCAGATTTGGGCAAAGGCACCACTGAGAGCTATCTATCCGAGATCGGGCTTGTTCTGTCCGAACTCAGCTATATGCTCCGGCACACCCGCACCTTCTCCCGGCCCCAGCGGGTGGATACTCCCCTGGCGCACTTCCCGGCCCGGAGCTACCAGCTTCCCTCTCCCTGTGGGGTGGTTCTGGTGATGAGCCCATGGAACTACCCTTTTTTGCTCACTGTGGACCCCCTGGTAGACGCCATAGCCGCCGGGAACACCGTGGTGGTCAAGCCCAGCGCATATGCTCCACACACTGGCCGGGTCCTCCAACAGCTTCTCCAATCCTGTTTTGACCCACAGTATGTGGCGGTAGTCACCGGCGGCAGAGAGGAAAACCGCTACCTGCTCCAAGAGCGTTTTGACCACATCCTTTTCACCGGCAGTCAATCTGTGGGCCGGGAGGTGATGGCCCACGCTGCCCAGCATTTGACTCCGGTCACCCTAGAGTTGGGCGGAAAGAGCCCCTGTATCGTGGAGCAAACCGCCGACTTAACGCTGGCAGCCAGACGCATTGTGTTTGGCAAATACCTAAACTGCGGCCAAACCTGTGTGGCGCCAGACTACGTATTATGCGATGCCCAGGTGAAAGGCCGTCTCATCGCGGCATTAAAAGAGCAGATCGTCTGTCAATTCGGGCCAAACCCACTTCTCAATCCCGACTACGGCAAAATCGTGAATGCCAGGCACTTTGAACGGCTATTAAAGCTACTTGAACCGGATAAATTGGTCTGTGGCGGCAGGTTCTGCCGGGAAAGACTGCAAATTGAGCCCACCATAATGGATAACATCACCTGGTCAAGTCGGGCAATGCAGGAAGAGATTTTTGGCCCTATTCTTCCCATTCTAACCTATCACAACCTGGACACGGCCCTTGATGAGCTGGCTCAACAGCCCCATCCCCTGGCATTGTATCTCTTTACCCGCAACCGGTCCCTGGCCAAGAATGTGATGGCCCAGTGCTCTTTTGGCGGCGGATGCGTCAACGACGTGGTCATCCACTTGGCCACCAGCAGGATGGGCTTTGGCGGTGTGGGGGAAAGCGGCATGGGCTCTTACCATGGGCAAGCGGGCTTTCGCACCTTCTCCCACTATAAAAGCATTGTAGAGCGAGGAGTTTGGCTAGATCCTCCCATGCGCTACCAGCCCTACCGTCCGGCCGCCAGATTGTTGGCCCGATGGCTTTTGCGATAAACCAGCGCCCAGGAAAACCACGGTTTTCCTGGGCGCTTTCCTTGCACAGCGGAGGGAGGTTCACCCCGCGTTGAACACATATTGATCCAGCCGTCGCAGCGCCTCTTCCAGCCGAGCCAAAGGCAGGGCCACGTTAACTCGAATATGACAGGACCCGTAGAACGGCCGGCCATCCTGCCAGATCACTCCCACCTGCCAGCCGGCATTTAGCAGTTCGTCTAAGGTTTTGTGGTGGGCTGCACACCATTCCTGGCAGTTTAGAAAGAGCATATAGGTGCCCTGGGGCCTGGTTACTTGAACCCCATCAAAATGGGCGTGAACAAAGTCACAAAAAACTGATACATTTTGACTCAACACTTCCCGGAGCTTGACCAGCCAGTCCTCTCCCTGCGCAGAATAGGCCCCAATCAGAGCATGCATAGACAGCACATTCTGATTATTGTAATGAGATAGAATGGATTCCCTGCGCATCCGATCCCGCAGGGTCTTATTGTAAATAATGTGATAGCTGCCCACCAGTCCGGCTAAATTGAAGGTCTTGGAGGGGGCATACATGGCCACTGTGCGCTGGCGGGCATCCTCTGACAACGATTGCGTGGGAATATGCCGGTTCCCATCCAGCAGCAGATCCGACCAGATTTCATCGGATACCACCATCACATCGTACCTGGCAAACAGCTCCATCGCCTGCTCCAACTCCCAGCGCTCCCACACCCGCCCGGTGGGATTATGAGGAGAGCATAAGATGGCCGCGTGAATGCGATGCTTTATAATTTTTTGTTCCATATCGGCCAAATCCATACGGTATATCCCCGCCCCATCCTGGACGAGAGGGCTGTGAACCATATGATAGCCGTTGTCCGTGAGGGCCGCAGTAAAACCCACATAGGTTGGGGCATGGAGCAACACAGGATCTCCCCGGGAGCAAAAAATGTTTAACGCACTGACTACCCCGCCTAGCACTCCATTTTCATAGCCAATATGGTCTGGGGTCAGCCCTGTCACCCCATTATGGCTCTCCTGCCATTGGATGATGGCCCTGTAGTAGCTCTTTGAAGGTGTGAAATAGCCAAAGAGCGGATGCTGCGCCCGTTGGACGATCGCCTCGGTAATGGCAGGGCAAGTCGGAAAGTTCATATCCGCCACCCACATGGGAATTGGATCAAATCCGTCCCGGGGTTGGGGGTATTGCTTCCCCACCGCATCTATGGCGATGGCATCCATCCCCCGCCGCTCCCACATCGTGGTAAAATCGTAGCACATATGCCGCACCCTTTCTATTCCAATTGAAGTTACCCCGGTCTCTGTTGGCCAAATAACCGGAAGACCTGTCCAGCTTATTGTTTATATTACATCCAGATAACCCACACCAGGATATAACCCGTTGCCACCGCGGCCAGAGTAAATGGCACACTGTATTTCATAAAATCAGCTGCTCTGACCTCATAGCCGCCCTTACGCAGAATGCCGATCCCCGTAATATTGGCGGAGGCTCCGATTGGAGTGAGATTGCCCCCCAGGGTGGCCCCCACCAGTAGGCCGAAATAGAGCAGATTCGGGCTGATGGCAATGTTTCCCGCCTCCGACAACCGCTCTGTAATCACCGCCACCACCGGCAGCATGGTCGCCGTATATGGAATGTTGTCGATAAAAGCGGAAAACAGGACAGACATCCAAACGATGACAGAATAAATAAGGAAGATGGACAGTCGGTCTCCCCCGCCGCTGAGTTCGGCCAGGGTATCCCCGATTAGGTTGATCAATCCCGCCTTCTGAACTCCACCGATAATGATAAACAGCCCGATCAGCAAAAAGATCGTGTAAAAATCAATTTCCTGCAACGCCCTTCGCACCACTCCGGAGGAGCGGTCCCGCACAATCTGGCGGACCAACCCCACCCAAAAGAAAAACAAGCAAATCAGCCCATTTGTAATATCCGGCTTATAAATCTGACCGGGCAAAGCTGTATCCTGATATGGGATAAAGGAGGCTAAAATTAGACATGCCACAGTGAGACAAAGCAGCCAGGTAGGCATCATATCCGTCACCCTGGTATGCCCCTTTACATCCACCCGCTGGTTTTCCCTGCGGAACATCCACAGAAGGATCAGCAAAGAGACCAGCGCACCACACTCTGTTACCCAGAACATGCCTGGCTTCCCCTCTTGCACAAAGAAACTCATAAAATCTAAATTAGCCGCCTTAGCCAGAAGAATAGACGTGGTATCCCCCACCAAAGTGGCGGCTCCCTGCAGGTTGGAAGATATAGAAATGCAGATGATGGAAGAAACCGGGGAGATATTCAGCTTTTTGCACACTGCCAGCGCCACTGGCGCAACCATCAGTACGGTGGCCACATTGTCCACAAAGGCGGAGATAATCCCCGCAAACAACGAGATAATGGCCACAAACCACTTGACAGAGTGGATCCTTGCCAGAATTAGATCGCTCAGCCGCTGGGGCATTTTAGACTCGATAAAGAGATGAACGGTACCCATGGTACCTACGATCATCATGATCACATTCCAATCTATCTCCCTTAGCGCATCCGGCCAGAAATACTGAAAGTCGGGGAACAGGGAGAGGCTTCCCACCAGGATAAACACAGCCGCTGAGATCAGCGCTACATAGGGACGGATTTTTTGAAATGCAAACATAATAATATAGGTGACGCCAAACAAGATCAGCGCGAACAGCATGGAAGTGCCCATGTAAAACCTCCTCCATACCCACTTCTCAAAAAAGAGCAGGGGCATGTCCATCAAATTACCCTCCATTATACAGGAAAACCCTTTGAGTGGCAATCATTTCCGCCCCACCATTTTTCCTTTTTCTGCCCCTTCCCAGAAACGGAATTCCCCGCTCCAGATTATCTGGAACGGGGAATTTTATGTCAGGAACCGTTCAGACAGCTACAGCTTACACCTGGGAGCTTCCAGCCTTCTTCTTACCTGTAGCCAAAGCCTGGATGCTCTCCACCACCAAAATGATGGCCAAGGTCACCATGACAGCAGCCAAAATCAGCTGGAACCAAGTGCCCCAAGCGACGCCTCCGGCAACAATAGCCTGGACTCTCTCATAAATGGTGATAATCAAGCTGGTCAGAGTAGCCGCCAGCATAAAGGCCATTGGAATGTAGAACATCTTATTGTTCTTTCCGATATTCCCCAACCAAGCGGCCACAGTGATCAGGCCCAGGGCAGCCAGCAACTGGTTGGCGGCGCCGAACAATGCCCAGATCTCAGACAGCTCCAAGGCCCCTAGAACACAGCCCACAATAACCATGATGAGCGTGCCGGTCAGGGGATGGGCTAGGAACTTCCGGGGCCCCTTTACATCCTTCCAGGTGATTTCCCCCTTCTTCAGGAACAACTCGGAGAACACATATCGGCTCAGACGAGTACCAGTATCCAGGGTGGTAAGGGCAAACACAGAAACGCCCAGCGTAATCAGTGCGTACACCACATTGTACACCCTGCTGGCAGAGGTGTCAAACATACCGGCGATACCGGCGGCAAAGGCGGCGGCAGGGGAGCCAAACTCGCCGGCGGTGTACTGGTTATAAACCATACCCACCGCAATCAGTGCCATGACGGCCAAGGTGCCCTCGATGAGCATGGAGCCATAGGCAATGGGCTTTGCGCTGCGCTCGCTGGCCAACTGCTTCGAGGAAGTACCGGTGGCCACGCCGCTGTGGAATCCCGAACATGCGCCGCAAGCTACGGTGATGAACAGGGCTGGAAACAAGGTGCCCCGACTGGTGCTCCAACTAGTAAACATAGGTATGTCAAAGGTGGTGGTGTTGGCAAAGGCGGAGAAGAAGATGCCCACCAATGCTAGACCCATAATTGCATACAGCAGGAAGCTTGACAGATAATCCCGAGGCTGGAGCAAAATCCAAACTGGCGCCATGGAAGCTACAGTGATGTACACGCCGATGAGGATAATCCAAGTGGTGCGGCTCATAGCCAGCCCTACATTCAGACCGATGGCCGTGATAGCCACGATGCCCAGAATACCCAAAATGGTGGCCGGCCCGGTCTTCAGCCCCAGACGGGAGGTGATAACACCATAGATCATGGCCAGCACGATAAACAGCACCGATACCATAGAGGTGCTCTCCTGACCCGTGGGGCTGGCGGTAAAGCCGGTATTGGCGGAAGAGAAGGTGCCCGCCACCACGTTGACAAAAGAGGCAATCACCAGCAGCAGCACCAGCAGCAAAAATAGGTTAAATAGCTTTTTGGCCCGCTCGCCCATGGTGGTTTTGACCACCTCACCCAACGATTTGCCATCGTGACGGATAGAGGCCAACATAGAACCAAAATCATGCACGCCGCCAAAGAAAATGCTGCCGAATACGCACCACAAACACACGGGCAGCCAGCCAAATACCGAGGCCTGGATTGGACCATTAATCGGTCCGGCACCGGCGATAGATGAGAAGTGGTGTCCCATCAATACGGCAGGCTTGGCAGGAACATAGTCCACGCCGTCTTCCAATTCAACCGCAGGGGTCTTCCGGTTTGGATCGACGCCCCACTGCTTTGCCAGCCATGAGCCATAGAATATGTAGCCCAAGACCATCACAACAATTGTCGCGAGAATAATGGCAATTGCGATCATACTAACTCTCTCCTTTACTTCATTGATATATTGCGAAAGAGACCCTTCAGGTTTCGGCCATGCCAGTTATAAGCCAGTTTCCCTGAAGAGGTTTCCATTGCAATCACTTGAAAGTTACTCCAACCGTGCAGTCCAAAACGATAGCTCCGATAATGGCGCAGTTTTTTGATTAGCCCGCTGGCCTGAGGGGTGATATTCTCCGCCAGGATGACCAGGGACACATCGGTGTTGCGATGGTTCTTGTGCGGGGAGACCCGCTCCATTCCCAGATCCCAAGCCAGCCTGGCCAGTTCCTCTACCTCTCCCTGATCCAAACTGTCCGACACGGCAAAAAACACGTACTCGTTTGAATTGGCATGGGCCAATTGAACTTTTTTAGAAAGAAAATACTGTGTACTGTTGGAATGGAACGCCGCCTCCGCAATAAACGGGGGGCTTATACCATCCCTGGTGACATTGTAGTAGTCATTATAAGATTTCAGTACCCGTTCCAGTGCGTTGAGCGCGGTCATCCTTCTCCCCCCTTCCCATGAACAGTATCTCCTGGGCACAGCCCCATTGGCCAAATCCGGCACATAAGCAGACCCAAACAGTTACGATGCCGCTCCATCAGCCGGAGGACGGCCGAATTCCGCGTGAGGAGCCAGCTGGCGCAGCTCCTCCATCACCGCCTTGCCTGCCCTGGCCCCCGGAAGTTGAATTTGAGCCAGCTCTCCTTCATCCCCGCAGATAACCAAATTTTCCACCTCAATATTACCCTTCCCGCAGCACAGCTTGGCAGCCACCAACTGCACCCGCCTAAAGCAGCGACGCAAATCAGTATAGGGCAAATAATAGACCTTGCGGCCCACGTTAAAGTACAGCCTGGTATCACCCAGGCGCAATTTTCCAACGGTTCGTCCACCAGCATATTCAGACGAAAGAGCCTGCCCATCCGTTTCAATAGAGGCAAGCGGATAGAATTTCACAAGGACCCCTCCCCTACATCATAATATTCTAAAAATGGTTAATAAAACCCTTTTCATTTTAACAGGCCATTGTGACTATTGTCAATATAAAACATAAAAAATTTACTTTTATTCATATATATTGATTATAGATCAGGATATGTCTTCACCCACCTTGGATATTGGTGGCAAAAGACGTGTCTTTGACCATGGCGATGAGAGAGTTTGATGGCGTAGGGAAAGCGGTACGCATAGCTTGGGGCAAGACGATACGCCGCATCGTCTGTAGAAAGCTCATTCCCGCGCAGTACCCCGCCTCCAGCTGCCCCGCTGGCACGGACTCCAGCGCCACCCGGATGGTCTCAGCGCAGTATGCCCCCTCGTTGATGGAAAACACGATCACTGCAGCGGGGAAGGGCACAATAGTAGTCCTAATTTTAGGAATTCCATAGACACCACAAATAACTGCATCAGCAGCGGCGTGCCCCGGAACACCCAGATATAGAACCGGCACAACAGGCTGACCATCTTATGGACTACAAGTACACTATAAGCCCACGCCCCTTGAATTGCAAATACTGGTACCATATGTCCGGCTGTCTAGGCCAGACATATCTGGTGGGGGCCTGCAGAAGAAAATCAAGCTACTGACCCACGAAGGTGTAAATATGGAACACTTCTTTGTCCCCAGAAAAGGGACGCTATTGTAACACTTATCAATATCAGTGGGCCCACCGATATTGTCAACTACTACTTCTAAGTAGATATTCAAACAGTTTGATGCGGCTAGGTCATCTTCTGCAACTCTCTGTTTCCCAACTCAGTGCGGCGACATGAGCTGATGCTGGAAAGCTGTCCGGGCAGTTTGACGGCTGTATTTTCGGATTTGTGCAGACGTATAGAAAGCATGAGACAAATCTACCTGAGACGCTCCTCGTTACCAAAGATGAGATGGAGCAAATTGCCGACAAACGCAAGTTCCTCCTGCGGGCCTGGGGAATTAAACGCAACGGAAATCTGCGCTACACCATCCGCCCGATCCAACTGGCGCTGGATCAGTTCTACGAACATCAGCTGGCGCAAATAGATGTGGCGGCTGAGCGTCAGCGAGTCGCAACGGCTCTCGCACGTCGCAGTGATAGCGCACACTCAGCGTGACGACCTGTGCGCCGCTGTGTGGCCTCGCTGATGCTCGGAGGGTATCACCACAGACGCAGCTGTGTCCAAAGCGTGTGCCCAGTGTGCGCCATCCAGTGAATTCAGCACAACCGAAAGTGGCAGGTGAACCGGGGGGCGAAAAAAGTGCAGGATAAAGGCCGGAGGTCACTTTTCTCTCTGTCCTTACAACCACCGCAAAATCGGCGGGTCAAGGCGGGGATATCTGCGAATTTCAGAAGGAGCATCATACCAAAAGAAAAAACCAAGTTTGCGCTGCGAACCTCCCCGAAGGCACATCAACGCATCGAAGAGATGTGTCCTCGGAACAACTGCCGTCTGCAATCAGAGAGGCGGTCTGTGATCCTTGTCCCCTGTCAAATTCTGCGTTGCAAAACAAAGAATAAAAGTCCTCGAAAAATCAGTAGCTTTCCCCGCCGAGGCGTGGTATGGTGGGTGGCTACAAGGAGATGACGACCCATGGCAAAGAAACGAGCAAACGGCGAGGGCAACATCCGCAAGCGCACGGACGGCCGCTGGGAGGGGCGCTACACAGCTGGCTACGATTCCGAGACTGGCAATCGGATCATCAAGAACGTCCTCGGTAAGACCCAAGCTGAGGTCAAAGAGAAGCTGGCCCAGGCACGGCAGAAGTCCTCTGGCCTGGATGTGACCCGCAAAGAGGACTACACTGTAGCTACCTGGCTCCGCAGCTGGTATGAACTCTACGCCAAGCCCAACGTCAGACCAGCCACCGCTGACCGCTACCACCTAATCATCGAGACCTACACCATCCCACGCATCGGAAAGATCAAACTCAAGAAGCTGGCCTCCCGTGATCTGCAAAAGCTCTACAAGGACCGGATGGAGAAGGGTAGAATCCAAAAGCGCAGCGGCAAAGGCAATCCCGGTCTGAGCAACACCACAGCGCGGAGTGTTCACCTCACCCTGCACTGTGCATTCGAGAGAGCGGTAAAGGAGCGGCTCATCCCTCGCAACCCCACCGACGACTGCATCGCTCCCAAAGTGCAGAAAGTGGAGATGAAGACGCGCCTGCCCAAACACCTCAAGTCCTATCTGGATGCCGCCAACGCCAGAGATGTCCTGCCCATGTTCTACCTGGAACTGGTCAGCGGACTGAGGAAAGGTGAACTGATGGCGCTCCTATGGTCTGACCTGGACATTGACCACAAGACCATCTCCGTCAGCAAGCAGTACGTTCGTAATCCTAGCGGAGAGGTGATGCTCTCCAGGCCAAAGACGGAGACATCCGTCAGGCAGGTATCCATCCCGCAGGATGCGGTGGACCTGCTGATTCAGGAACACAGCCGAAGCAGTTTTGAAATATATTCATACATATTCAGTAGTCAAGGGTTCAATTTCAATCACTCCGGGAACTGAAAAAACTACTGGTAGCTTCTCTCTTTCCAACACAGATAACCAATGGCCGCTCGTCTGTACAGTGACCGACATTCCATTCTAACACTAAAATAAAAAAGGCAGAGGGTAATTACCGCCCTCTGCCTTTTTATTTATTCTACAATATAACTTTGTGGCTCCTCACCTGTCCCAATCAACCAACATATTCGATAACTATAAGGCTCACACTCTACTATTTTCATTTCATTGAAATCTGCCCAAACTTTTTCCAATCTCCCATCAGTTATAATACCCCAATCTATCCAAAACCTTTCGTTGCCATCATTGTAAAAACTACATAAGTATTCAGAATTAGACAAAAGCAATTTTCCACTAATCCTTAATGTCTTAAATCCCACCAACTCCTTTTTTAACAAAGCGCAAGAAATATATCCATTTTCATCTACAAAAAATATAATCTCCCGTCCCTTTGCAAACTCCTCATGATACAAAATTTCAGTTGCTTCCTTATAAGTATCTAAGAAAAAAGATTCGGCAGAACGCTGTCCATACCACCCTAATCCCACCAACAAAAACTATAGCACCAAAAGAACAAATTATAATTCTTTTTTCTTCATTCTCAAATTACATCTCCTTATAGATACTCTTTAAGCCCTTCTTTTAATATCTTATTTATTGTTTCTGTTAAGTTTGTTTCTTCTTCAAGTGCCATCCTCCTTATCGCTTTATCAATATCCCGATCCAGGAAATATGACCTCTATACCCGGCCCTTGTTCTTTGCTGCCGCCGCTACCGGCACTTCCTCGGCCTCCGGCTGACGATCCGCACCCACAATAGCCTTGAACGCCGCCTCCTGATCAAACTTTGCTTTCCCTGCCATCACACATCTACCCCTTTCAAAAATTCTTCAATGAACGCCCGGTAGTCCTCGGCCACGGTAGACTTCCCCGCATAGTCGAATATATCGGCCTTGTTTGCCTGGGCCTCCTCTACCACTACACCCGCCCGGATGTAAGTCTGAAAGATCGGCGCAGATATGAACTCGCTCAACTGCTCTATCAGCTCCTTGATCTGCCGACTGATATTTGCCCTGGGATTAAACCTGGTAAACAGAATACCCCGTATCTTTACACCAGGATTACAATACCTTTGGACGCTGCCAGCGGTTTCATTGAGCTGGGAAATTCCCGCCGTGGCAAAATCCCCGCCGTAGTGGGGATCAGAATATCCGTGGCACAGGTAAAGGTGTTCACCGTCAGCACACCCAGCGAGGGCGGTGTGTCGATCACAACGAAGTCATAGTTTCCGGCCACCTCAGAAACGGCCTCCTTCAGCCGGTGTTCCTTGCCAGTTTGGGAAAGCTCCTGCTCCGCTCCGGCCAGCATGATATTGGCCGGAACCACATCATAACCGCCCTTCATATGCTGAATGGCCTCCCCTATACCAGCCGCCCGCTTCACCACCTCATAGACCGTTGGCACGTTGTAGTTCTCCGCACCACAGGCCGTTGAGAAATTCCCCGTGTGGGTCAAGTTGTGGGTCACCCCAACTGACCCACTTTTTGACCCGCATTATTTTCACGCAAAACAGAACAAAAACTCCCGAAATCCAGCGATTTCAGGAGTTTCTTGGAGCTGCTATCCAGATTTGAACTGGAGACCTCATCCTTACCAAGGATGCGCTCTACCAACTGAGCTATAGCAGCAGATGGCGACGCGGAAGGGACTTGAACCCTCGACCTCCGGCGTGACAGGCCGGCGTTCTAACCA
>CAKNZJ010000283.1 GCA_932222125.1 uncultured Clostridia bacterium
ATGACAAGAATATTTCCGGGCTTTTGAACCAGATTGAGGCCGGGAAGGTGGGGATTCATACGTTTACCAATGCTTCTGCTTATGTGGTGGCGGAGGACAGGGTGCGGGTGATCAGTATTGAGTTTGCGGCGAAGGAAGAGACCCATGTGCAGTTTTTCGGGCAGGTGGTTTTGGATGTGAGGGCGGCGCAGGTGGAGCGGAGGGCTTGTGCGTCCGGGAGTGTTGTGGTCCCGGTTCCTGTGGCGGGGGCTGGCGGAGGAACGGGCGGCGGAGTGGCTGTTGGTGCGGTTTCCGGTGACGGAGAAGAGGCCGGGAGTGCCGGGGATGATGGCGGAACCGGGGAAAGTACGGAGAATGTCACGGTGGAGGTGGAGCTTCCTGTCATTTGGACGGAGGACGGGCAGGCGGCTGTTTTTGTTACTTATGAGTTGAATGATTCAGAGATTCTGGCTCACCGGCCGGTGGAGACCTGGGGGAGCGGGAGGCATATTCTGTCTTTGTATTATCCGATTGATGGTCTTGTGCCGAATATTACCAATACGTTCAATGTGTATCTGCGGATGGAGGGCGGCACGGGGAAGATTGAGACGGGCGGGTGTATTGCTTCTATCAGCGGGCAGGGGATGGCCGCGGCGGCTGCCTGGGACGGTACGGTTACGGTAGAGGAACCTATGAGGCGGTTTGCTTTGGGCGGCGGCCTGGGGATGAAGGTGTTTGCCGGGGATATGGGGATTGAGACCATGGAGCTGGTGCAAAGGAGTTATGGGGACAGTATGGGGAAGGTATTGATCGGGGCTTTTGGGAAGCCTTTTGAGATTGGTTAGGAAGGAGTGGGCGTGTATGAAACTGAAAGGGACAATGGTTCTGGAACTGACGGATGGGGCCACGGGGGAGGTGGAGACGGTCACGGAGGAAAATATGGTGACGGAGGCGGTGAATGATATTCTGGGGATGAACCCCATGGGGGTGTTTTATTCGGAGGAACGGCTGGCGGATGTGTTGTCGTGGAATGATGTTTTGCTGCCGGTCTGCCCGAATATGGTAGGGGGGATTCTGCTTTTTTCCAAGGCGCTGGAGGAGGATGCGGGGCATATTTATGAGTTGTCGGACAATCTGCCGGTGGCTTATGCTTCCAATAATGTGAATACTACGGCGAATGCGGCCAGGGGGAGTCTGAACCAGACGGAGAGCAAGGTTTTGGAGGATGGGTATAAGTTTGTGTGGGAGTTTACGCCGAGCCAGGGGAACGGGACGATTGCGGCGGTGGCGCTGAC
>CAKNZJ010000284.1 GCA_932222125.1 uncultured Clostridia bacterium
CCGTGGAGCTTCTCCATCGTATCCTCCGGCAAAATGGGGTAGCCCAGGGCGTCCAGAAGGCCGTAGCCCTCCCGGACCGCCTGAAGTCCTGTTTTGATCTGCTTTCCTGTGGCCCGCCTCAGATCACAGTCAAGGGCATAGCTCAGGTAGACGATGGGCAGGATGAAGGCCAGATGGCACTTGTACCAGGCATCCATGTCCGCCGCCCAGGTGAGATGATACCCGGTGTCGGCAAATGCCGAAGTAAGGGCCTGCTTGTCCGCCGTGGACGGTTCTCCGTGCGCTCCGCCAACAGTCATCCCCATATCACCAAACCGGACGCAGACGGCCTTATCCGTCTCCCGCCGTCCTCCGGTGCCCTGAAAGCCGAATAGCACCGTTTTGGGGGCGGCAGTATGTGCCTGTATGTACGTTTCCATCTTCCCGGCATCCATGTTGTTCCCCACCAGCACTACGACAGGACTGTCCGCCTGTGTCAGATCGTCCAGGATCGCCGCCATCTGCTGGTACTGCATGACGGCAAAAACCAAATCATAGTGTTCACCGTTCAGTGCCCCGATGATGCGGGGCCGGTCATGGGTGGTCTTTTTTTGCAGATGGTGAACGATGGTCAGCCCGTCCCGCTCCAAGGTTTCCCGCCAGATCCCACGGGCCAGCAGAGTCACATCGTTCCCCGCCGCACACAGCACATGGGTCAAGTAGCAGCCGATGACACCAGCGCCATAAATCAATATCTTCATGCAATACCCCCGATACAATTTTAATCATGTGATGAATACGGAGGAAAAATCCAGCAGTCCATGAACCAGAACCGGAAGCCACAGTGTCCCGGACCATTTCCGCAGGGCATAGAAACCGCAATGGCCTACGGTGTACCCGCCCAATACGGACAGCAGGCGAAACACAAAAGACTCTGCCGCAAAGCCAGTTTTAACCATTGGCATCAGCGTGTGCATACAGGCAAACAGCACTCCCGGCAGCAACCAGATCACCCAGGTAGGAACACCGCCTTTTTCCACCAGCAAGGGAAGCAACCCCCGAAAGATGAATTCCTCCCAAAGTGCAATCAGAAACAGGTAATATCCCCATTGGTAACAAATAGTCAGCGGCTCCGATTTGACGGTCAGCAAGGCCAAAAACAGCGCGCCCAGGTATCCGCCTGCCAATAGAGACAGTATCTCTTTTTTCACGCTCTCTGCTTTCAAACCCATTTCCTGCGGAAATTGTTTCCAGCCAAGAAGCGCCCAGGCAATTACTGCGGCCAGTATTTCTGGCAGCACAACGATCAATTCTTGAGACAATGTAGGAAGGAGCGTTTCTGCTGTTACCTGCGAGGCAGACAATAATGCTCCAGATTGATAAAGCCCACCATAATACCAAAGCGACCAGCCATAAATGACTGCCGCAATCAGTATAGCCAGTATGCAGTAGCCCACACGTTTTAGCGTATCCATAGTCACCTACCCCAGCGCCACATCCAGCGCCAGCATGATGGTAAATCCTGCCGCGAAGAACAGCGTCCCCAGATTGGAGTGTTCCCCGGCGGACGCCTCCGGGATCAACTCCTCCACCACTACATAGATCATGGCCCCCGCCGCGAAACTGAGTAGATAGGGCAGAGCGGGCAGGATCAGCCCCGCCGCCAAAGGCTCCACGATGCCGGAGAGAACGCCATACAGAAATGCCCGGCCTTTTCCCATTCCCTCCGCCCGTAACGGCATGGAGATGATAGCGCCCTCCGGGAAGTTCTGGAGGGCGATGCCGAGGGACAGGGCCAGCGTACCGGCGGCGGTGATGCCGCTGTTTCCGGCCATCCAGCCCGCCAGCACCACGCCCACCGCCATTCCCTCCGGGATGTTGTGGAGGGTGACGGCCAGCACCAGCATGGTGGTCCGTTTCAGCCGGGTATGGGGTCCTTCCGGCTGACTGCTGTTTTGGTGCAGATGGGGGATCGTCCTGTCTAAAACCAGAAGGAACAGGACGCCCAGCCAAAACCCGATGACAGCAGGGAGAAACGCCCACCGGCCCATATCCTCCGCCTGATCCATAGCGGGGACCAGCAGGCTCCAGACAGACGCCGCCACCATGACCCCGGCAGCAAAGCCGGTCAAGGACC
>CAKNZJ010000285.1 GCA_932222125.1 uncultured Clostridia bacterium
GACGGGCCTCCTCGTCTCCGGCTACCGCCACCGGCTTATCCCGCAGCGTGGGATCATACAGGATCTCCACGCTGGCATAAAAATTGTTCATGTCTGAATGTAATATTACAGGCTTCATGTCCTCAGTATATGAGGGTAGCCTCGCCTTCATCCGCGAAAGGAGTCACAGCTATGTGCGGAAGATACAGTTTAGCCCCGGATCAGTCCAAAGAGATCGCCCAGATCGTGGCTGAGGTGCAGGCCCGGTTTGGAGTTGCCAGTATCCATACCGGGGAGATATTCCCCACCAACGCCGCTCCAATTCTGCTCCCAGACGGGCAAAAAATGACCCCCAAGCCGATGGCCTGGGGGTTCCCCAGTTTCAAAGGCAAGGGGGGCATCATCAACGCACGGGGTGAGACGGCGCTGGATAAACCGATGTTCCGCCGATCCGTGCTGGAACGGAGGTGCATCGTGCCTACGACCGGCTTCTACGAATGGGATAGCCAAAAAAGGAAATACCATTTTCGGCTGCCGGGGCAGGATTGGCTCTATCTGGCCGGATTATGGAATACTTTCCAGGGTGAGGAGCGGTTCGTGGTCCTAACCACCGCCCCCAACGATACCATCATCAATGTCCATGACCGGATGCCGGTGCTGCTGACCAATGACGAGGCGATGCCTTGGCTCCATGATACTGGAATGGCGTCCGCAAAGTTGACAGCCTTACAGCCGGCTTTAGAGCGTATCGCTGTCTGATCACCACGGTATGCGCACCTTCTGCCCCCACAGCGTCTCAACCTGGACTCCTACCAGGAACCAGCCGCAACTGTCCATCTCAATGCGGGTGGGCACCCACCGCTCGTTGAGCCAAATGTCCATCGTTGTGCCGCAGTGGAGACCGCCGTAGCAGTCGTCACTGTTGAAACGGATATCGGCACGCCCGCTCTGCATATCAGGGATCAAAATTCCTTCTCTCATGTAGATTGCTCCCATCTAAAAATAGTAAGAAGTACCAGCCATGAGGCTGGTACTTCTTTTGCCATACCAAATCCTTTTCGTTTGTCGTAAAACTGTCGTA
>CAKNZJ010000286.1 GCA_932222125.1 uncultured Clostridia bacterium
AATCCGACCAAAACCGACAAAGCAGAGCGCCAGACAGTCCTTGAGACCGTCTGGCGCTCTGCTCATGTGGAATAATCTGCGTTCTATGAAGGGGCTTGTTTACGTTTGATAATACGTTCTTGTTGGTGCAAATGTGCTGTAGATAGGCGAGGCTTTTTTTGATAGATCACCTATGAAAATATCCAAACAAAAGTAATCGCCCACGACTGCTCCTTTCCACGGCAGTCATGGGAGGCAATGCTGATAGCCCCTGCTCATGAAGCCGTTTTTTTAATGGCTTCCAGCGGGAGCTTGTCTATTCACGCATGATTAAGACATATTGATACGCTTGATTAGTGGCTTTGAAACACTGCTTGCGCACGATAGAATACAACTGAGGTGATGAAAAATGCGTAAGCAAGGCAAAAGGAAGAAAATACCAACTAAAGAACTCCAATACTTAGGAGCGCGTATCAGCGAGGCGAGGAACAAGAGTGGGCTGACACAGCAGGAGTTGGCTGTTCAATGCCACAGAGGGATGAGACATATTCAGAATATAGAGGGTGGGCTTGCCAATCCCTCCTATGAGGTTCTGTCTGATCTGATCCACCGATTGGGTATGTCAGCTAACATCCTGTTCTTCTCCAATATGGAGCAGGTGGAGCAGGAAGTGCAGCATCTGCTCTGCAAATTTGCGGCCTGCACAGAGGATGAGCGGCAGATCATTCTGAATACACTGGACTGTCTGGCCGACCAGTTTCTAAGCCGCCGTTATACCGCAACAGAAGAAACGAAATGAGCCAGCGGGAGCAAGGACGGGATGCTCCTGCTGGCTTGACTTTTACTATAACAGGCAAAAGGAAAATTGGCGGCAAGATTTTGGCAAGATTTTCTATCCGTTTCGACAAAAAATGAGTGCCGCTGCATTACTTCGGCGGCACTCATTCCTGGTTAAATTGATTTTTCTTCTTCTGGGGGAACAAATTTATAGCCTATGCCCCAGGAAGTTTGGATGTAGTTCTTCCCCATATCGGCTAACTTCTTCCTGAGATTTCCGATATGTACTTTAACTGCGTTTTCGCCGCCGATCCCAAGATCATCGCTCCATACTTGGCTATATAACTGCGACCGGCTCAAGACCTGTCCTGGACGGCGGGCAAGGCACAGCAGCAAATCAAACTCTTTCCGTGTTAATGTCAACTGTTCCCCATCAACAATGACCTGCCGGTGCGTTGAATCAATGACACATTCTGTTCCAAAGGTAAGCATCTGGCAGTCATTGTATCCGTCCGTATTAAGTTGAATGAGGGTATCTGCCTGGGCCAAGCACATATTCAAATCCAAAGGTTTTTCAATAATAGCGTTTGCTCCGGCCCGGAGCAGTTCGGCCTTATCATCTGACGGCAATGGGTCAGTGAGGACTAAAATCGGTGTATGCTTTGTTGCCCGCATGATGTGAAGCATTTCCTGACCATCCATCCCGGAAACTTGAAAATCTATAATAACTAAGCAATACTCATGTTCCATAAAGCAATCCAGTGCTTCAGAGGCAAAGACCATACAGCAAACATCTGCCCCCGTGCCTTGGATGTTCTCTTTTAGCGAGCGGCATATTGATAAATCGTCCTCTATAATCAATATTCGAATTCTTGCTATGGCTTATCCGCCTCCTATTCTTAGATAAGTATATCTATCATCCACCCTGTCGCCAAGGCAAACAGGATGGTAAAAGCCAGATATAGGGCAAATCGTTTGACGCCCAATACGATTTTTACTGCCCCCAGATTGGTAATTTTGGTAGCAGGCCCGGTAATCATAAACGCCGCCGCACTTCCCATGCTCATACCATCCGCCAGCCATGTCTGCAAAAGTGGAATCGTCCCGCCGCCGCAGGCGTAGAGCGGTACGCCAATGGTCGCCGCCATCAGAACGCCAAACCCACGGTTATCTCCAAATAGACCGGCAACTACGTCAGAAGGTACATACCGCTGGAACAGGACTGACAGAACTACACCAATCAGGAACCATCCTCCGGTGGCCTTGATATTCCGCCCAAGGTTTTTGAGAAACCGCAGCAGCAGATTGGGGTCTGTATCCCTGCTTTGTGGTGCGGAGAAACCGGAGAAGTTGAAAAAGCCCTTTTGGTGATAGAACGCACGAATCAGCAGGCCAGCCGCTGTGCCGCACAAAAAGCTGGATGCAATGCGGATCACCAAAGCCGTCCGCCCAAGAGCCATACTATACAAGATCAACTGTGGATTGAGCAGGATAGAACTCATCATAAATGCAGCCAGCCAGTCATCCTCCATCCCGCTTTCAGAGAAGGATGCAGCCAGCGGGATCGTGCCGTACATACACAGAGGGGAGGCAATGCCCAAGGCGCTGGCGGCGAAGATACCCAAAACACCCAGCCGTTTGCCCTGCAAAGAGCGGAACAGGCCGTGGATATGCTCCTTTACAAAAACGGAAATTGCAGACCCCAGCACCATGCCCAACACCCAATAAGGGAATATCTGCCGAAGTTGGAGATCAAAATAGTACCAGAGATAAACAAATTCCCTTTGCAAAACCGTCAGCATGGGCATTGCCTCCTCACATAAATTTCTAATTGTCGATACTTACCAGCGTGTAGCTCCGGCTTCCCAGACCGATCTCCTCTGCGTGTTCCAGGGTGTGGAGGCCATTGCGAGATTCGATCCGGTTGACCAGCGAGGCTCCGTCACCGTTTTTCTGGGCATATACCAAGTCGATACAGGCTTGATCCAGCGCCACCGGATCGGTGGATGCCAGGATGCCAATGTCGTGCAGATCCGGCTCAGAAGGATTACCGTCACAGTCGCAGTCGATGGAGATACGGTTCATCACATTGACGTAGACGATCCGCTCTCCGCCGCCCAAGTAATCGGACACTGACTTGCCCGCCTCGGCCATGGATTCAGTAAAGGCAGTCTGGTCGCCGCCCCAAGGGCTGGTGTGGCTCTGGCCTCCGGTGTGGATCAGGCATTTTCCCTCCTGGGAACCCAGACCAATGGAGATATTTTTGATTGCCCCGCCGTAGCCTGCCATAGCGTGGCCCTTGAAATGGGACAGCACCAAGTAGGAATCATATTCAGAAAAGTGTTCTCCCACCAGATTTTCTTCCAGTTGGGTGCCGCCATTGACAGGCAGGGACATAGAGCCGTTTTCGTCCAGGATCACCACATCAGCAATATCATTGAAGCCGTGATCCTTCGCCACTTGGTAGTGCATGGCAGTCTGGGCGCGGGAACCGCCGTAAGCCGTGTTGCACTCTACAATAGTCCCATCCACCGCCTGGACCACATCCTTGATTAGCTCCGGGCGGAGGTAGTTGCTGTTGGGCGGTTCGCCGGTAGAGAGTTTAACGGCCACGCTCCCGGTAGGCGTCCAGCCCAGTGCGGTGTAAACAGCCATCAAACCTTCGGGGGAGATGTCCGTTGTCATATAGACCGTGGAGCCTTCGTTTTCATCGCCGGTGCTATTCGTCAGATAGCGGTGGAGAATAACCGCAGTCTGGGCGCGGGTAAGGCTACCCTTTGGATCAAACAGATTCCCGCCGATACCATTTACAACATCATTGGCTTTTGCCCAATTTACCGCTGTTTTGGCATAAGCGGCAATCGTGGCTTCGTCCGCAAAAGCCTCGGTGGAAGCAGCGGCAGGACTTCCGGCGTACCGCCAGAGAATCGCCGCCATCTGTTCACGGGTTACGGGGTCCTCTCCGCCAAACCGACCGCCTCCGTAGCCGGACATGATGCCATTTGCTGATGCCCAGGATGCGGCATTGGCATAGGGAGAATTGACAGGGACATCCGAAAAGCTGGCGGTACTTTGTACGGCGGGGCTTCCCTCTGCGCGGTACAGTGCATCCGCCACAGTGGAGCGGGTCATCGGCGTATCGGCCGCGAAGGTGCTGCCAGTCAAAATGTTCTGTTCCCGGCACCAGTTCGCTGCTTCAGCGTACCATGCTCCATCCGGCACATCGGTGAACCTGTCGGCACTGAGCTGACGGTACTCTGTTTCTGAGATTCGGTCAAACCACTCTACACCAGGGCGTTCCGGGTTTGTGTTGACAGCAATATGGGCAAAGGTGCTGTCGGCGCTGCCGCCGTGCCAATGCTTCACTCCGGGAGGACAGTAGGCCACATCGCCCGGATGCAGGACCTCTACCGGCTGGCCCTCGACTTGATGATAGCCAATGCCATCCGTAGCGATTAGGATTTGCCCGCCAGCATGGGTATGCCAGTCATTGATAACACCAGGGTCAAACACAACATAGTGCAGCTCCGGCGCGTCCGCTGCATTCTCTCCACTCAGCAGCGTAGAGATATACACTGGCCCGCTGAAATGGTTGGGGCTACTGGCTGATGCCGCTCTTTGGAACATGACCGGATTACCTGCCGCCACTGTGCGTCCGGCGTATTCCTCTGCGTTCAAGCTGGCATAGTGCTGATCGGTAACCGGCTCGCTTTCCCCATGTCCGTTATAATGGGAATCATATATTACCATCTGAGAAAACCAACTGTCCGGGGCCGCACCATGCCAATGCTTCACTCCGGGAGCAATTTCCAGCACATCGCCTTGGCGGATGATCTGGGCGGTTTTTCCCTCCTCCTGATAGTAACCCACACCACCAGTGACCAGAATGACCATGCCGCCGTGCGTATGCCAATCGCTCCTCGCTCCCGGCGCAAACGTCACGTTGTTGGTCTGTGGGAAATGATAGACATCCTCATTGGCAATCATTGGGGATAGGTATCCGGTTCCATTGAAAGGGACTTCCGAACCCAACGGAAACGTCAGGCTGTCTTTTGTCGTGACAATTCCGCCGTTGGATGTAGTGTCCGCCTGGGCTGTGAGTGTCGCCGCGCCGGTAGCCGCAAAACAAACGCCGCAGGTCAGCACAAGGGCCATAAACGCAGCCAGCAGTTTTTTTCTTTGCTTCATGAGCAAGACCTCCTAAAACATATTACTCGTCAATGCTTACCAGGGTATAGCTTCTGCTGCCCAGGCCGATCTCCTCTGCGTGTTCCAGAGTGTGGAGGCCGCTACGGGATTCGATCCGGTTGACCAACGAGGCCCCGTCACCGTCCTTCTGAGCATATACCAGATCAATGCAGGCTTGGTCCAGCGCCACCGGGTCGGCAGAAGCCAGGATGCCGATGTCGTGCAGGTCAGGCTCGGAGGGATTGCCGTCACA
>CAKNZJ010000287.1 GCA_932222125.1 uncultured Clostridia bacterium
GGCATTGCCGTTTTTCAGCAGTTCCAGCACACCGTACTTCTTGCTGTGCCGCACTGCCGTGCCACCCACCTGAATCTCAACCGTCTCCGCTTCCTGCCCCTCCTGTCGGGCCGGGATAAGGAAACACTCGGCTTTCCAGCGCTGCTGGGTGTTGCCAAGCTTGTTTGTGAAAGGAACACTCCGGCGCAGCACAGCCGTAATGCCAGCACACGTGGGGTTGCCCAGCCACTTCATGCGGACTTCCTCCGCACTGAAAGTGCCCTTGATGATGGTGTCAGGGCTCGCCGCCACCCAGCCAACCTGGACCCCATCCAGCATAGCAGCAACCGCATTCTCATCGGCGTTATCGTTGACCAGACTAAGCTGCACAGCCTGGTTATGGTACAGGGTCTTGTCCATGTTGGCTACAATTGTAATGTTAGGCATATTTTGCTTCCTCCTTTAAATTCATCCTGACCATCTGGTCAAGCTGCTCCACCGTATAGGGGCAGTTGTCAAAGTTAAGGTCCAGCTGGGCTTCCTTTGCATACGCAAAAATGATTGCGATTGCAATCTCCACCGCCTCGGCCTGACTCTCGGTATCGGTCTGCTGAATGGATTTCAGCTGGGCATGCAAGCTGTTCAGAATCGGATTCCTGAAAACGTTTTTCCAGGACAGCTCATCGGCCAGCTTTGCCAGGCTCTCGACAGTGCGGCTCTTAATCTGACCCCCCTTTAAATACTGTTTGATGGAAGTCAGGCACTTGGCCCACATTGTCCCAATCAGGGACTCGATGGCCGCAATTGCCGTTGTCATAACCTCATCCTGCCAGGTTTCATCAACGGCAGCCGCAACACTGCTGTTCAGCCCTTCCAAGCTGCACTCTGCGGGGAATGCGTGGACACGCAAGCTCATGGTAAAGCTGCTGCGATAGTCACTTTCGGACGGAATCTCCGCCATAAAGCTTTTCAGCAGCTGTTCCCGCTGGTAGTCCGGCATGGTAATGCCAGCCAGCATGGCCTTTGCCCCGGACTCGAACTCAGCAATCAGCAGAGGCCACCTGTCCAGGATTTCGTCCCGTTTGGCAAAATAGTCGGTGCGGATTTGCTCGTATTCCGCCTTGAGCGACTCGTATGCCAGCATCGGCAAAAATCCGCCGTCAGCCAATACAC
>CAKNZJ010000288.1 GCA_932222125.1 uncultured Clostridia bacterium
TCGTAACAGGCCCATGTGACATAGGGGGATGGGGCCGTGGGATGTTCGCCCAGAGCAAAGCCCCTGCCGTTTTCCAGCATTACAGCCTTCAAAATGGAATAGCCTTGATTTTTGTCCATAATACCTCCTTCCAGAAAGCGGGGACTTTGGGACAAAGTGTCCCGAAGCTCCGCCATAAAGATGTTGACAGCATTAGGGCCAATCCGGGGCAGGCCATAGAAAGATACGGCCCGCCCCGGAAACAGCCTGTAAGAGCCTTGATACAAGCGGGTTTTTAAGGGCCTAATTGTCAACAGTCCGGCCCCGTTTTTTCCGCATATATTCCCGCTGTTGGCGGCGGTGGGCTTTTAAGGCGCACGCATCCGAGCAGTACGCCTGCCGCCTGTCTGGGGCAACGGCCCCGCCGCATACCGGGCATATCTTAAAATCCGGCCTTGGCCCCTGGGTGGTGAGGGCGGCCTCCAATACAGGATTGAGGGGGAGGACGGCCTCCCGGAAGTAGCGGCACAGGGCCCCCGTCCAGCATTTCCCCAGCATATAGCACTCACAGTCTAAAGGCAGGCATCCATATTCCCGGTCATAGTTGGCACACCACTTTGCCACAAGGGAACGGATCGCCGCCTTTTCTTCCCGGGTCAGCTCACGGGCCATCGCATCACCTCCCGCCAGCCGGGGCCCTCAAAAGCTCTTTGTAGCAGGCCACGCATCCAACGCCCCGCCAGTAGGAACAGCCACAGCAGGCCGAGCCCCGGGGCGGTTTTCTCTCAGCCGGGGCTTTGGGGCGGGGCTTTTCTTTCATCATTTTTTCAAAAGGGTTGTTTGTAAAATTCATTCATCGTCCTCCGTGTATTCATCCTCTTCATCCCACGGGGGCAGATCGTCCCCGGGATCGTCATAGTCCTCCAGTTCCTCGTCATAGCCCTCCACGGGCCCGGCGGCCTTTTCCTGTTTCGGGCGGTAAACCTTAAAATACCAGCCAGCTCCGCCGCCGATCAGCGCAAGGCCCAGCACCAGCAGGAGCATCCCGGAATTACTTTTCTTTTCGGGTTCGGGTTCCGGCTCCGGGGCTGGGGCAGGTTCTGGCTCCGGCTCCGGCTGGGGAGCGGGCGGCTCCTCGATGATCTCAGCCAGTGCCATAAGGTCGGCCTCAGTAACGGCATTGAGGAAATACACATTTTCGCCGCTCCGCTGGCGGTCAATCACCAGATAAAAAATGTTCTCGTTGGGCGTGGTGATGGTGAAAAATTCCTTGCCGTCCCCGTCCGTGGCATTGTCTACCACCGTCCCGGTGCCCTCCGGGGTAAACGGGTTCGGCTCCGGCTCGGGCTCCTCCGCCACAGGGGGATCGGGGTCATAGCCGCCTGTGCCGTCCATAAATTCCTCGCCGCCCCCGGCATAGGCGGTGGCGCTAAACCCGCATAAAAGAACAGCGGCAAAGAGCGCCGCTGTTAAGACTCGAA
>CAKNZJ010000289.1 GCA_932222125.1 uncultured Clostridia bacterium
CCCAGTGGCAACATAGTCATAGGCGGAGTAGCCGGTCTTGCCGCCGTCGGAGCTGTCTATGATACTGTGGGTATTGATGTCGTCCCAATCTTTGATCCAGGAGGACTGCCCATAGGTGTCATGATACAGCTTCATGGCGGCCACGAACTCCTCCGCCATCTGCTCGATGAAGCCCTCCCGGTTGCTGTTCACATCCAGGATGACCCCGTGTTCATAGAGCCAGCTTCCCGCCTGTGCGACAAGGAACCATATGTCGGACCAATACTGCGTCCAGGTCTCCAGTCCGCGGGCATTGCCGGCATCTGTGAAGTTGCCATAGGTGTGGGAGTAGACGTAGGTGAGCAGCACCCGCAGCGAGGTGTTGTCCACTTCACTCTGGAAGTTCCACTTCTGGCCGTTTGCGGCGGGACCCAGGGTGCCCTTTTGATAGGCGCACAGGGCGCGGGTCGTGCCGAAGTTTGGTACATCCACCTGCTCATCAAACACATACGGAAGGCCCACATTATTTATGATGCTGCTGGCGGCTTTGTAGCGGACGGCTTGGCCGCCAATCTTCATGTAGTCCGAGGACTTCTGCGTGATGGAGCCGGGGGCACTGGACAGCCCCGTGGCCGCGAAGGCGGAAAGAGGTAGGATACCCAGGATACATACCAAAGCCAGAAGCAAGGACAGGGCGCGGTTAGCAAATTTACTTTTCAAAATGATTCCTCCTTGGATAGCAGAGGCCGGGCTGCAAAAGCAGTCCGGCCCTTCAGCATTAGATATTATTGTTTACTCAGGATAACGTGTTTGGATTGCATAGTCTGGCTGTTTCTCAAGCCACCATTTGAAATACTGCCCACCCCAAATAGCTTTGTTATGGATTCCACTTTCGGTAACTTTGATATACTCGTCTGTTTTTTCAAGCACAATAACCACGTGTCCGCCTGGGGTATTCCTAAACTGGACCAAATCGCCAGTTCGGATGTCTTCCCAATGAGGATTGTTTACCCTCCGCCAAGGCAAGTCACCAAATGCGGCATCAGAACACTTCATAGCCCAACCAGCACAGGCATCACAGTTGCTGTAGGGGCGATCCAGCGGATTATTGGGAACATATGGTGCTCCATAGGGCGTATTAGTTGGATAGATTTCTTTCAACGCCACAATAGTGGCCCACACATTTTCCTCCGTCAACGGTTTCCCATCGGCGGTGGTATAGCCGTTGTCAGTGGGCAAAGGGCTTGGATCTGGGCCCGGTTCGGGGAGGACCGGCGCGGTTGGCTCCGTCCCGCCCAGTATATTGCGGTCAAAGCGGGCCAGCATGGCGGCCACTTC
>CAKNZJ010000290.1 GCA_932222125.1 uncultured Clostridia bacterium
ATCAGTGCCTCACCCGTGGTGACCACTGCGCCGTTTTGGTTGACTACCTCAGTGGCCAGTACAGCCCGGTTTTTCTCCGGAATCAGTTCCTTGACGGTAACCGTCGCGGTGAGGGTGTCACCAAAATAGACTGGGGTAAGGAACCTAAGGGTCTGGTTCATATAAATGCTCCCAGGGCCGGGCAGCTGGGTGCCCAGAACCGCAGAGATCAGCCCAGCGGACAGCATCCCGTGGGCAATACGGTGCTGAAACCGGGTGCCGCTGGCATAGGTCTCGTTTAAATGCGCGGGATTCAGATCCCCGGTGATCCCGGCAAACAGATAGACGTCGGTCTCGGTGATTGTTTTTGTGATATTTGCGCTTTGACCAACTTGGTAAGGCATTTTGATTCCTCCTTTTCAGTAGGCGGGCTACTGTACTGCCTATTATGTTCGCAAGATGTATGCCAACTTTTTGTGATAAAATGCGAGCTTGGAATAGAAAATAGTTTTGGTGCGTGCTATAATAAGATTAGGTTCTGATATAGCAGCGTATGGCCAACTTACAGGAAAAGGAGGGCCCAGCGGAATGATGGATCAAAACCCGCACCCGGACTATAAGAACTTTTATGAGTTGATGTTTGACAACCTCCCGGACGGGGTCTATATTCTGGATGCCGATGGCAACTATATCTATGCCAACAGCGCATATATCCACCTCATCGGCTTGGATCGGGCAACGCTGCTGAAAACCAACGTCCACGACCTGCTTCGGAGCAATCAAATCGATATCTGCATCTCCGATATCGTGTACCGGGAAAAGCGCCGGGTAGTTATGTTCCAGGATGTGACCATCATCGGCGGAAGCGCCCATATGCCCTTCCGCCAGTTAGTGATTTCCAGCCCCGTGTTTGGCGAGGATGGGTCGGTGCAGAATATTTTGGCGGTGTGCCGCCCGCTGGAAACGCTGAATTCTTCTTATGACGAGGCCGCCCGCAGCGAGGTAAACGGGACCTGCATCATTCCACAGGCAGGTGAGCCGAAT
>CAKNZJ010000291.1 GCA_932222125.1 uncultured Clostridia bacterium
ATGGTCAGCGGCGGCCCAAATTCCTATGAAAATTTACAGAAAGCGAGAATTTACATATGAACACTGACATCCTGAAAAACAGCGCATCCAATAACCGGGAGATCGACACGGATTCCCTGAAAATCTATGGCAACTGCCTGGAGTTCAAGGACACCGTCATCCAGCTCAGCAACGTATCGCTGGTGGCCAACAACCCCATCGCTCCACCCCAATTCCCTATCTGGGCCGCTGTTGCCTTTATCGTTGGCCTGCTTTTCCTGTTTGTGGACACTGATATTGATATAATCCATATTGTCGGCCTTTTTTTGTTCTTTGGAGGCGGCTTTGTTGCCTGTGCCTGGTATCTGCGCTCCGAGCGGGATAAGACGCTCAAAAGGCTGGTGATAGCCACCAATTCCGGCCAAACGTTTTTTATCCTGTTCAACCAAAGCGAATTTCTTAACAAAGTTATTGACACACTCAAAGAAATCATCGCCCACCCCGGACACCACAGCGACATCATCATCAACATCAAGGATAACACCATCGGCCCGGGCGGCAGCGTCATCGACACGGTGAATGAAATCAATTCGATTGGAGGGCGGCACTGATGGTACAGATCAATTTTGAGCCCAACAGCATTCAGGCGGGCGGAACCGGTATTGGCTGTGTGAACGAGTACAATATCAGCTGGCCGAACTTGCAGCAGGAGCTTGCCGCGCTCAAGTGCAGAACAGCCAAGGAAGATCCAAAGCTGGTCCCTGTGGTGGAAGAATTGGAAACTGCCGTTAAAGGGGAAGATAAATCCCGCATCAGTAAGGTGATCAGTCAGTACGCCTCTGCATTTTCCTCCGCCACCTTTGCCAATTTGGCCAGTGCAGGAATTTTGGAGCTTATTAAGATCTTCGCGCACTGATCCGGCCCGCGTCTGGAGGAACTGGCAACTATGCATGAACTGACCAAGATTTGAGGCTGTTAAGGTAGTGCGGGAGGAGACACAACAGAGCATAGGACCTATATTCCATGCGTTAGCAACATCTGC
>CAKNZJ010000292.1 GCA_932222125.1 uncultured Clostridia bacterium
CTGGTGGTGTGATACCGGCTACCCAGGCGGCGGACGGTGTAGCCCAAGTGTTCCAGCAGGTCCGGCAGGTCTGTCCCCTTGGCGGTCTCCATCTCCTCGTCCGTGAATTTCCAGAAATCCTCCGGGTTTGGGGTTCGTCTCGTAGTAGTCACCTCCTTTGGCGAAAACGAAAAGAGGCCCCCAGAGCATCCCGGTCTTGGGATGCTCTGGGGGCCTCTCATCTGCTGTTTGGTTGTCGCGGCCTCACACGGCCCACTACGCGCTCAACGCGGCGGGGTCGTCCTCCTCCTGGGGTTGGGCGCCGCTGCCCTCCGGCTGGGCCTCACAGGGACTAACACCGGCGTCCTCGCTGGGCTGTTCCTCCATCTCAGGCTCAGGGCTGTCCTCTGCGGCCTGCCGCTCTGCCTCGTCCAGCGCCGCCTCCACCAGCCCCAGCACGAACTCCCGCTGGGTCAGCTTCCGGCCTGTGCGCCGGGTCTCGCGCTCCAGGTGCGCCTTGATCCGCTGGAAAAGGGTTTCCGGGATCTGGAATGCCATCGTTCGGGTGTTGTTAGCCATAGTCGTTTTACCTCCGTTTTCCTTCATTTCGTAGTATTCGATGAGCAGGTTGGTGATGTACTGCGCGGTGGTCAGACCAGATTCCTCTCTGGCATCTGAGATTTTTTGATGCAATTCTAAGCTGATCTGGGCGCAGAGGTTCTTTGTGGCTGGCATGGTGTCATTCTCCTTTCCGCTGATTGCAAGGCAAGTATAGCTGAAAGGCATTGATAAAGCTATTACCAACACCACCAACGATTGAGAGACAAAGCAAGCATAACCACCAATGTGAACAGGGGGAACGAAAAAAGCCGTCCATTGGTCTACCTGAAAATTGGCAGGCTGTGGACGGCCTTTTCGTTGTTTTGAGTGCTGGAGAGTTCGAGTCATGCGTATCCCCAAAAACTCCCAAATCCGGCGAATTTGCATCTCCGATGCGTTATTTTTATTTTACGCCCCCTGATTTTTCAAATGTGAGAAAATTGTTCTTAATTGCTTTGAGTTTTTTGATTTTGTATGCAAAAATCCCGCACCGAAGTACAGGATTTTTGTCTGCATCTTTTTTGTCAATGCAAATTGGTGGAGGTGGCGGGAGTCGAA
>CAKNZJ010000293.1 GCA_932222125.1 uncultured Clostridia bacterium
TACTCTGCACAATCTCAAACGGCAGGCAATCCGCTACCCGCAGAACCCGCCCCTCAAGAACATCCACAGCGTCCGCACCAGTGACGGTGGTCCGTCCATCAAAGGCGGTGATGTCCACTTTGCGGTTGTAGGCGATAGGCTGGGCCAGCTCATAGTAGACGGTGACAGGGGTGCCTGCGGCAGCCTGGGCAGCGAGCCAGGATTTGAAATTGTCTACTCCTCCCACTCCGTTCTCATAGTTGAAAATCAACACATTAAATGCGTCGATGTGAAAAGAAGGGCATACATCGTTGCTTTTGTTATACACAAAATGAGATGAAATCATATTGTGTTTGGTCTTTGCAGAATATAATCTAATATAATAAATCGTTAGTATTTCCGACACACTAACGGTTAACCAGTTTTCCGTCCCATCCAGAACCAGCTTCCCGACCCGCTGCACAAAGTCCCCCCGCACTCCATCGTATGTATCCCTTACGCCATCTGGCAGGCTGTACCCGGTAAAACCAAAGTCCACGCTCCGGGTCTGTCCATCCGGGCTGATGGCTGTGGCTGCAAAAGAAACCCCTGTGATGGTGGCAGGGTTGTTCGGGCTGGGAGTTCCGGTCACTGTGCTCTTCCCCTCCCAGCTGGGTGCTAAAACGTCTGTCGCGCGGGTGGGAATTGTAGCCTCCCCCATATAGTGCCTTGGAGACATCAGGGCCATATCCCCATCACTATTTCCTGCCACAAGGCGACGGATGCCATCGCTACCTTTTGCATATATAGCCATTATCTTGCCTCCTTTTTGGTCCAGGTGGGGTCCCACGGTATGGAGATGATTGCCCAAATCTGCAACCATCTATCTATATTGGTTGTACTATCCATGTCTATAGCCAAAGGGGCAAAAATGCCATCATCCAGCATTCCAATCCCTAAAGCTATTCTGCCCTTGATATTGTAATTGGATACTGGCGTAAATGCGCGAGGTTTTTCGGAGACAGCTAAAACAAATCCGCACAAGATACCGTTTTTAACCTCAATGCTGTGATTATAAATTTCCCAGCCATCACCAAATGATATGGTAACATCGTCAATGTTGATAAGCCCATCCGTTCGCCCAGCAA
>CAKNZJ010000294.1 GCA_932222125.1 uncultured Clostridia bacterium
GCAGGCAAAAGGGGTACTCCCGCCTGACAAGCCCAGGCTGAGCCGCAAAAAGTTTGCCAAAGAGGTGTGGGGGGAATATGAGGCCATGGAGCCCATCCGGCGGGAGGTTTTCCTCCTTAAGGCCATCGGCTGCATGGTGGGGCCAGATATGCGGGAGGTTACCCCGGAGGAGGTGGGGGTGCTTAAACTGCTCAAGTTAGCAGTGGAAATGGACAAGTTTTCCCAGCGGCTCAAGGCAGAGGGCCGGGACACCTACACCTTGGGGGAATTATCCGAGAAGGTTATCATGCCGGTTTTGAAGCTATAGGGGCCACGGCCCCGCCTTAATGCGGCTGCCCTTTGGGGCAACGGTCACAAGCCCGGATAAACGCAGAGTGAGGAAAACACAAAGGAGGTATGCGGATGGACGCACAAAAGAAGCTGGGCAAAAAAGGCACCCTGACCATCCCCCAGCAGCTGCGGCACCAGCTGGGCCTGCAGGGGGGCGCGGCGCTGGATATCACCACGACAGAGGACGGGGGCCTGCTGCTGCAGAAACATCTGCCCGCCTGCAATATCTGCGGCGGCACCCAGGGTGTTATAAAGTTTAAGGGCTTTGACATCTGCCGGGAGTGCCGCCAGGGCCTGCGGGAGGTGGCCGGAAATGATTAGCCAAGAACAGGTGAGGGCTTATGTGGATGAATATGCCGCCCTGACCCTTGAATCCAGTCGGATCAAGGAGCGCATGGACTGGCTCAAGGGGTATTTTGAGACCCTGGCTGCCGATGACCTTAAGGACACCAAGCTGCTGACCGCCTCCTATTGGGGCAGCCAAAACAGCCGGGTGACGGTGACAAACGCCGCCACAGTCAAGCCGGTATCCCTTACCATGGTCAAAGAGGTGCTGGGCAAGGTGGCCGGAGACTTTATCAGGACGGAAACCGCTGACACCATGACCGCCCCCTGCAAAAAGCTGCTGGGCATGGTGGCCCAGGGGAATTACACAGAGGGGACTTTAGATAGCCTGATCCAGAAAATCAGCAGCGACCCCAAGGTGCAGGCCACCCTGCAGAAGCGGCTCAAGGGTACATACAACCGGGACAA
>CAKNZJ010000295.1 GCA_932222125.1 uncultured Clostridia bacterium
CTGGAGGACATTCCCTTCATGGATCTCGTGTCCGTAGGGGCAAAGGCCACCAGCCTGGACGCCCTTGCATACATCAAGCAGACCTATGTGAAGTTCGGTAACGAGGTCCTCTATCCCATTGCAGGCTACACCGATACGGTGGATGGGACCAACGTTGACCATCCCTACCTGCTAAAGGAGCGTCACTTTGACTTCCGGATGCAGAATGGGGACGTGGATGTCTACATTGTGTTGGACAACATTGAAAACGCACCTGATACACCCAGATATACCGCCGTTCTGACGGTGGAAGATCTGAGCCTTGGAGCGGAGGGTGACGCGGGCTACGCCACCCTGACCCAGAGCAAAGGACCCAAGTCAATCACGGTAAAGAGCAATGCGGTCTTTGATCCCGATGCTCACACCCTTACGGTGGAGCCTGGGGTGGAGACTCTGGAGCTCACTGTGGTGGCCAATGCCGGCTATTATCTGGACACGACCTCCATCTCGCCTCCCGAGCTGGGCATGACGGTGACCGAAACCTCCCGGACCACTGCGGTTACGGGGGAGACCACCTATACCTTTGAGGTGGTCACCATGCCCGAGGCCAACCTTGGCTTCCATGTGGTGCTGAGGAAGGGCTACAAAGCCACCATGGTGCTCCAGACTCTGGATGACAGCAATAATGTGATCTCCGCCAACAGCTATGTGGATACTATGACGGATACCGCCTGGCAGCCCGAGCAGAGCCGCGTGGTCCTCCACAGTGACGGGGAGCAATTCCAAGGCCGGATCACGGTTCAGCCCGGCTATTACATCAGTGATATCATCATCACCGGCGAGACAAGCAAGAATGCGTACAGCCTGGACAGTCAGACGGGCGGCAACGGCTATAACAATGGAAACGGCGGCGTTGTGACTATCCAGATGACCCAGCCCCAGGAGGACGTTGAGGTTCTCGTGATTCTGAGAGAGGGGCCGCCTCCCATTCCGCAGCCGAAGCGTTTGGAGCTGGTGGTTGCGGATGATGACAACCCCGGTATGGCCGACAACTGGGCCCAGCTGCGGATCGTGACCGATGGCACCGGCTATGAACCGAATCCCGGTGTGTATAAGGACGGTTCCTATACCAGTTGGGTGGTTCCCAACAATACCATTGAGATTTTGACCCACGCTGATACAGGCTACCATGTGGACAGCA
>CAKNZJ010000296.1 GCA_932222125.1 uncultured Clostridia bacterium
GCCGCAAGGCTTTCCGGGTTTCCCGCCTTGCAAATTTCTTGCAACTGCCGGGGCTTATGCGGAATAGGCCCGGTCAACAACTGCGGCGGCTTTGCTGATGGTTTCCCGGCCCTTGACGTAATAGCGTAGGGTCATGGCCGAGGTTGTATGTCCTGCCGCCGCCTGTGCCAGCTTGATATCCTTGGTTTGGTCGTACAGGTCAGTTAATACAGTGGTACGGAAGCGGATAGGCGTGATGTTCTCACTAAAGCCTGTGTCCCGCTTGATACGGTTGCACATCTTTCTAACTTGGGTATAGGACAAGGGCCGCTTGCCGCCGAACACAAATTCTCCCGCTTGGGTTTGGGGAAGATAGGGGACAGCCAGGGCCGAAAGGCCGATAGTCCGGGCGCTGCTCTGTGTCTTGGTGTCCTTGATTTCCGGTTGGTTTCGGGTGGGATGGGTGACAGCTCTGCAAATGTGTATGGCTCTGTTTTCGGGGTCTATGTCGGCCCCTTGCAGTCCCAGCACTTCCTCAAGGCGTAGAGGGTGCAGGGCCTGGATCGCCAGATAGGCCCGGTCCATAGGGTCTTGAATGTCCCCGATGTGCTGGACCAGGAAACGCATTTGCTCCACAGTATAGGGGGCAGTGGGCTGGCTGGCCTTACCCGTGATTTTGATACGTTTGGACCGCAGAGGGCTTTTTGTGATTATGCCATCTTCCACAGCTGCGTCCAGGATTTGGTTCAGGACCATTTTGGTTTTATCCTTGGAAGTCTTGGCCCCGGTCATGCCGTTGAACAGCCGTTGAACGTCATCGGTGGTAATGTCCTCCACAGTCAGGCCGCTAAAGGCGGGGAGTAAGTGCCGGGTGAGCTGCCGCTTGTAGGTGGTGGCGGTCACGGTCTCAATGTTGGGTTTGGAGTAGGTTTCAAACCAGGTTGTAGCGTACTCGGCAAAAAGGTGCTTGCTATGCTCCTGGGCGGCGTCCTGGGTGCCCACCAGCTTGAGCAGCTTGTCAGCGTATTCCTGTTCGGTGTTGGCCCTTATCCAGTGTTTCGCGCCGTTTATGGTGACAGTACGGGTAATTTTCGGTGCCATCTCATTCTCTCCTTGAAATGGCGTACAATCCAACTCTATGCGGTTGTCAAGGTGCTGCCCCTGGCCGACAGGGGCGGGGGTGTCTGCTTTTACACCCTTATTATAGCACATCTTGCAACTTTTTTCAATGAAATATTCCAGGAATGCGCGAGGAATCAACGATTTCCCCGCTATTTCTATACAAGTGATTTCTCCGGCCTGGATAAAACTGCCCACTGTGGCGGGGTCTGCCCTTAGAATTTCTGCGGCCTCCTGGAGTGTGAGCAGGTCGGGCCAGTGGCTCAATAGGTTCATATAACCTCCATTTTTGGCGCGGAGGTCGTATTATTTTAGATTTTGTTGTTGGTTATATGATTGGTTTTTTTATTCGTTTTTCAAAGGTGGCCCGCCTTGTGCGGGCGGATTTAGTTCGTTTCCCTGGAAGTTTCGGCGTTTGTTGTTTTGTTGGTGGTTGTTGGGTCGCTCTCCGCTGGTGGCTTGGTGTACGTTCGGTAATTGATGATGTTTCGGATCGTCCCCCCTTCGTCTGTAATGGATATGGTTTTTTCATAGGTCAAAGGCATTCCCGTGATTTCCGCTTGGGCCTCCTGTTCTGTTGTCTGCCAAATTTCCGGGCGTTTAATGCCCCTGGAGAAACGGTATAGATTGAAGCCAGGCGGATACAGATTCAGTCTTGCGCCTTTTATGATGGCCTTGCTCTTGTCCTTGCTTCCGGCTAACCTTTTGGCCTGAAATGCCCCGGCGTTCACCGCCTCTGTCAACTCCATGTTCCCGAGGTAGGCGGTCAGATATAATCCTGGATTTCCGATACCCCGTAAATTTTGGGTCTTGGTGAACCCATGGCCCCATATCTGGGCAATGTCGGAATTGCGGATAAAGGGAGCTTTGCCAAAGAACAGAAACAGGCAATGAAGGTGCCACGCGCCACGGGCTTGCGGCTCTGCCGCTATAATGTACTCGGCGGGCGGGCGGCCCCGCTTGCTCAAATAATACTTGAACCGCTGCCAGAATCGGCGGTAGTCTTCATATAGCTGGGCCGGGTCGGTCATGTTCTCCTGGTAGGTCAGTGTCACCCACAGGGCAGTTTCCGGGTTTTCCAGGTTAGCGTTTATCAAGTCCCGCAGCTTGCGGAGGCTTTGGGCCACGCTGGCCTTGTCCGCTGCTCTGCTGTCATGGTGCTGAAACTCTTTGACTTCGCCTGTCCGCTTGTCTGCGTATAGGTCGGCGGTCAACTTCTCTATTGCAATGGCTGGCGTATTGCTTGCTATGTACCGAACCTCGACAACGTTCCCGCAGCGTTTGACAGTTACGGGCGTGTCCGGGAACTCGGGTCTTATATCTTGAATTCTGTTAATGTTCATAATATATCAAGTTAAAGGGACGGGGCGGGCGGCTCTCGCTTCGCGCCGCCGCCCGCCCTGCGCCGTGGTGAAGATTGCCCCTAATCAGTTGTTGGTCAGGCCGCTGACAAAAGCCTTTATATCTGTAGACTGGGGGAATGCCATTGTAAGGTGTTCAAGTGGTTCGTCCATTGTGAAAGCCTTGGATTGAGTGTAGTCAATGGATGCTCCATCTTCCGGGGCCACAGCGACAGTAAATCGTCCGGGCATTCGTTCCTCAAACTTGATTGTGGGGTAACGATTCACAAGTAATGTTACATTGAACTGTATGCCGCCCCCTGTTAATCGGTTTTCATAGACTTGGATGTGGGCATTGTTGCAGTGCGCGTAGATACTATCTGAAGCAAACGATTGCTCC
>CAKNZJ010000297.1 GCA_932222125.1 uncultured Clostridia bacterium
ACTTTGGAGGCTTGGGGTGTCTATCAGATGTGTCCAGAAAAAGTGAACCCCCGTGTTCATTTGCACCCTCCCCTATATCTTCAGCACTATGTCCACAAAAAATTCTGTATTGCTGTTGGATGCTTTTGCCGAGCCTCTATATTTTTCAGCAGCCGCGGTAATAGCCGAAAGCCCGATCCCGTTCCCATTGTCTTTTGTGGAGAGGTATCCCTCCTTCCCTTTCAGGACTTTCCCGTCAAAGCTGTTGGTGGAAACGACATACAGCCTGCCGTGGCGGACCTGTGTGGTCAGGCAGAAATACCGGGAGGCTTCCGGTACGGTCAGGCATCCGGCGATGGCGTTGTCCATCAGGTTTCCGAACAGCCCCGTCATGTCAAGCTCCAAAAAGGGGAACGGCTCTGGAAGTTCGATGCTCCAGTCCGTCCGGATGCCAGATGCTGTGGCTATCTCATGGTAATGGCCGAAAAGGGCGTTCAGCGCCGCGTTCTTACAGTAATTTGCAATGGCGTGCCGGTCAAGTATGGTTTCATATTCCGCTACGTGCGCCCGGATGCTGCCGTTATCGCCCTGCTCGGCAAGGGAGGCAATCAGTCGCAGGGAATGGCGGAAATCATGGCGGAGCTTCGCAGTCTGCCGGACGTGTTCTAACAGCACATGGTACTGGCGGGACTGCATCTCAAGCAGCTGGGAGTGTTCCTTTAATTCTGCCTGTTCCAGTATGAGCGCCGCACCGCGGTAGAACAGGATATAGAACCCTGTAAGGACTGCGAGCGCGCCTGCCTCAGCCACAGGGAAGATCCAGTACATGCGTCCGGTGTGGAGGGTGGCATAGGACTGGGGGATGGCAATCACGTTCATGATCAGTGAAACAGCGGAAATCACAACCGTGGAATACCAGATTTTTGGGAAGCCAATCCGGTCCACCGTCCATGTGAAATGCCGTGTGACCGGTCGGAAGAAAGCGGCAAGCAGCAGGAGGGAGATCATGAGCTGGAAAAGCGCGGCTTCCGGGGAAAGGTCTGCCGCGCCCGATGCAGGATGGAGGAAAGCATCGAAGGAACAGGCAAACTGTGCCGGGAAGGATTCTATGGCGCAGACCCCCACATAAATAGCGAGGGAGCGGGGCAGGTCCAGGTCTACCGTGCGGCGGTACAGGAAAAAGAACAGCGCCAGGGATGGGAACAGCATCCAGTTCATGTGGATGGAAAACAGTGCGTAAAGCAGGGCTGTGGCAGCAGCGCAGGGCATGAGGGCAGCGGCACACAGCGCGGCAGTCTTTGACGGCGTAAACCGCATCTGTCCTTTTGCCGGAAGGTAACAGGACACCGCGCCTGGGATGAGGACCAGCAGCTGCAGGAGTGCTGACAGAAGCCTGTGCATATCCATGTTCATTCCCCCTTCCTGTGCCGCTGTCTG
>CAKNZJ010000298.1 GCA_932222125.1 uncultured Clostridia bacterium
CCATCCGGGTCAACATGAAAACGGCGTTCCTCGTCCACATAGTAGCCAAGGCCCGGATTACTCCCGTTGCTCAAACACTTTTCAGCATTGATGTCCATACCCCGCCGTATCTTTTGGGACAGCTCCGCCGAATAATACTCGGCCATGCTCTCCAACACGCCCTCCACCAAAATGCCGCTGGCGTCGTCGCTGATGTTCTCCCTTGAGGAGATCACCCGAACACCGTTCTTTTTCAGCTTGGCCTTGTTGATGGCGCTGTCATAGCGGTTCCGGGCAAAGCGGTCAAGCTGATAGACAAGAACGCCCTCAAAAACGTGTTTGTCGCTGTCGGCAATCATGCGCTGGAACTCGGCCCGGCTGTCCGTTGTGCCGCTCTGCGCCCGGTCGATGTACTCACCAATCACAATATGTCCGTTGTTCTTGGCGAACTCGTAGCAGGTTTGAAGCTGGCCCTCGATGGACTGTTCTGTCTGGCTGTGGCTGGAATATCGGGCGTAAATCACGATGTTCACTCTTTCACCTCCTCCAGCATTTCAACGATGGCCTTTTTCAAGCGGTCATTCATGGGTGAGGCAGGGTCAAAGCACATCTCCACAAACCGCCTCATGTCCTTATCTTCTTCCAAAATTTTTGGCTTGTACTCGTACAGCCTGCCCTGCGGTTTGTCGGTGCGGTAGCAGATATAATCTAAAGACACGTCAAAGTAATCCGCATACCAGATTAGCACCTTGATTGGAGCGGCGGAGTAGCCCGTTTCGTATCGATTGATTGTGGCTTGGGGGATGCCAGCGATTTTTCCGAACTTTGCCTGGGACAGGCCGATGCCCTCCCGGAGCGTCCTCAATCTTGTGCCTATATCGCTCAAATTGCTCACCTCCTGTCGTACTAATAGTATAGCAGAAAGTGAGGCTTATGTCAATCCAAATTGTGAATTGCAAAGGAAGGAGATGTGAATACCATGGCAATATTTCATGTCAAGAAAAATACAGATTATACAATCATGGCAAATTACCATCTGCGGGACAAATCCCTGTCCCTGAAAGCCAAGGGCCTTTTATCGCAAATGTTGTCACTCCCGGAAAAATGGGACTACACCCTGCAAGGACTGGCCTACATCATCCGGGAACAGCTTGACGCCATCCGTCAGGCCGTCCACGAGTTGGAGCGAGCCGGGTATATCGTTCGAGTGAGGAAACGGGACAACCGGGGACGGCTGCGGGG
>CAKNZJ010000299.1 GCA_932222125.1 uncultured Clostridia bacterium
CTATACCAGCGTGGAGGGCATGAAGCGGAGCGACGGCAGCATCGGCACTGTCAAGATTCCCTCTCTGGGCATCAATATGAAGGTCTGGGAGGGCGAGACGAACGCCAGCATGAAGAAGGGCCTGGGGCATTACAGCTCCACCTCGGCCTGGGACGGCAACGTGGGCGTCTGCGGGCATAACCAGGGGGCCAAATATACCATTGGCTCCATCAAGAATCTGGAATATGGCGACACTATCACCTACACCACGGTCCACGGAACCCGGACCTACTCGGTGGTTTCTGTCAAGACGATCTCCAATTCTGACTGGAGCTATTTGCAGGCCACCAGCGACAACCGCATCACGCTGACCACCTGTCTTGCCAATCAGCCTGAAAAAAGAATTTGCGTCCAGGCAGTACAGAAGACAGCCTGAAACACGCAAAAATTCCGTTTAGAAAGGGTGAAAAGTTAAAAAGACGTTTTTTCGGCAAAGGGAAATAAAATAAACCTTTGACAGACCGAAAAAGATGTATTATGCTCAAAATATCCCGGGAAATACAACGAAAAAGTGAGCGCGACGGCGTTCCGGAAAAGGAGGGCTTTATGAGCCGATTCAAGAGGGATATGGGCATGATGCTGGCCGGTCTGGCCCTGGGCGCCATGCTGACGGGCGGGGCCGTCGCGGCCGGAATCACGGCGGAACCGGCCTGGTCCCCCATCTATGTGGACGGGCAGCAGGTACAGATGACGGCTTTCAACATTGCAGGAAATAACTACGTGAAGCTGCGGGACATCGGACAGGCTGTAGGCTTCAATGTCTATTGGGCTAATAGCGTCCAGGTGGACAGCAAGGCCCCCTACACTGGCGAGGCCCCGGCCCAGCCTGCGGCGGCAGAACCCATTCGGGTGGGCAGCTACAAGGGCAATACCCTGAAAACAAATGACCGAAGCAGCCTCATCATCGGCCCCAGCGGACGGAGCTACACGGTGACCTCCAGCAACCCGGCTGTGGTTGCCATTGAGAACGTCTCTGGAAACTGGGTGGCTGTCACCAAAGCGCCCGGTTCCGCAGTTATCACGGCTTCTGACGGAGCTGGCGGAACGGGGCACCTGACGCTGACGGTGGAAGGCGCTGTTGGGAATGTGGAAACCCCGGCGTCCAGCGACGTAGATCTGAACGCCAATATGGACATCCGCCAAGAAATGATCCGTCTGATCAATCAAGTCCGCCGGGAGAATGGCGTGCCTGAACTGACAGTCAATACGGCGCTCATGAACGCAGCACAGGAACACTCCACCCACCTCTATACCTATCATCATATTCAGGAAGAGAATGAAGCGGCCGTAGCCTTTGGATATCCCTATGGCTTTGGTTCTAATTTGACAGCCTTCACCAGTGTAAATCCTACAGAAATTCCTCAGAGGGCTGTTCGGAACTGGGTTAATTCTCCGGGGCATTTCCAGACTATGATTGCCTCCTGCTATGATACGATTGGCGTAGGCGTTACCATTGCAGATGGATGGAGCCATTGCTATATGTTTGTTGGAAACCCTTCTGGGGTCAATGCCTAGACAAATACCCTTACGGACGCGATAAGGAGCTTACAGAATCCTGAGAGCTCCTTTTCCATGCGCATTTTGCAGAAAGGAATCTCAATCTATGAAGAATACAAACCACCCCCTGCGGACCCGGCTGACGGCACTGCTGCTCACGCTGGTCTGTATCCTGGGACTTTTCCCCTCGACTGCGCTGGCAGCCGGCCCGAGCACTATTAAGCTGGAAAAGTTCGGATTCTATGGTGTTTCGTACCAGTCTGCCAATCTGGGCCGGTGTCTGATTCACCAGATGTATTACGATTATGGCGGCAAAACTACCGTTGGATTCTGCGGCACCAAGGGCGCTACCATGAACGATACTTTGCGGGGGCAGAAATGGGGAAGCCCCTGCTCAATCACAGATCCTACCGTCACGATGATGATGGGATACTACTATTCCCACTCCCTTGGCAAGTTTACAGACGTGGCCATTGCCGCCGGCGTGAACGACGTCTGGGATGCCGGCTACACCTGGTACATGAACGCCTGGGTGTAGGCCATTATCTGGCGGTATAAGGCCGGCACCATGAGCGATCCGGTCGTAGCCTGCGCGGAAGAATTGATGTATGTGTATAATTCCCTAGAGGGAACACGCTTCACCAATATCGACCAGGCCAAAGAGGGTCACAATTCCTTCCGGGATCGTGCGCAGTACATCATTGATCTTGGCAAGCAGGGCGCCTGGGGTAACTGTACTGTGAATGAATACACCTTCATCGGCTCTGGAGCAAGCAATGTCCAGAAAATCATCATCGGTGATTTGGATATTGTCAAGGAAACCTATCGGCTGACTGTCAAAAAGGTGGATTCCTCCAATCCCAGCAAGGGCCTGGCCGGAGCTGAGTTCCACATTGAGTCTGCCAATGGAGCTTATAGCAAAGATGTCACGACTGGCGCAGATGGCACTTATACTTTGGATAAGCTGGATGCCGGCACCTATGCTGTCACGGAAACCGCCCCGCCTCCGGGTGGCTATAAGGTTGATAACCCTGGCCCCCAGTACGTTGTCCTGCCCAGCGGCAACAACAAAACCGTGACGGTCACCTTCTCGGACACGATTGACAAACCCGGCGAGGGCAGCATCCGCAAGGTGGACGCGGACAACCCCACCAGGGGCCTGGCCGGGGCGGTCATCAAGATCACCGGCGTGGACAACTCCTTCACCGGCACTTACATCACCGGCGAGGGCGGCTATCTGACGGATGTACCCTGGAAGGATATGCCCATCGGCAGCTACACCGCCACCGAAGTGACGCCCCCGGAGGGCTACACCAAAAGCCCGGAAACCAGCAAGGTCAAGCAATCCTTCCGCTGGGACGGCAAGACCGACGTTGCCCTGGTGTTTGAGAATGATGCCAAGGTAAAAGTGAAACTTATCAAGCTGGATGACAGCGACAATCCCCTCCCCGGCGCTGTGTTCAATATCATCAAGGATGGACAGGTTATCGGTACGGAGGCCACCAAGGCGGACGGCTCCATCACTGTCACCGACGTGACCGAGGGAATGTACGCCTTTGTGGAGGTGAGCGCCCCGGCCCCCTATGCCACACTTACCGAGCCGGTCATCGCCCATGTGGATCAGGCCACCATCAACGGCGGCGGGACTGTCACCGTAACAGCCGCCGACAAAAAGCTGCCCTCCCTTACCATTTTGAAGCGGGACGCACAGACCAAGGAGGTCATTCCCGGCACCGTCTTTGAGATCAAGGGTATTCACTACCACTATCACAATGACGTGACCACCGGGGCGGACGGCAGGGCCGTTCTCTCAAACATCCCCGTGGACAGCTATGAAGTGATTGAGAAATCTGTCCCCGACCCCTATGTGGTGGCAGATGAACCCACGCAGACCATTTACCTCGGCCCCGGAGAGGATCGGGAACTGATTTTTGACAACCTCAAGCAGCCCCTTTTGACCA
>CAKNZJ010000300.1 GCA_932222125.1 uncultured Clostridia bacterium
ACCTGCCATTCTCGTGACAATTTCTGCCTTTTTGGTACGGCTGGGTACTCCTTGACCACATATTTGCCCACAGACAGAGAAAAACTGGCCCACCGGGGGTGTCCCGGTGGGCCGCAGTTCTCAGCTTGCTCTATTCTCTGCCCTCAGCCGCTCCCTTTCGGCGGCTACCTCCGTTTTCATCTCGGTTATCATTACCGCCAGCAACTTTTCGCATTCTTCCTCTGAGTCAGCGTAGATGTCCCGGGTGCGTTTTGTTCCATCGGGCCAGGTCACCGTGTACCTTCCGTTCCAGCGCCCACCTTTGGTCCGCCCCAAGTATCCGCTGCCCCAGTAACGGCGCTTGCCCCGCTGAGCCTTGAAGGCCGTCATGGTGTGGCTGGTTGTTGCCTGGGAGCTTTCTATGGGAGTCTCCGCTCTACCAATGCCCCGGTCGATTTTTGTGGCGGCTTGCTTTTGCATATCATCAGTGACATGGGCATAGACGTTCAGCGTGGTGGCGGAGGAGACGTGACCGATGATGGTGGACAGCGTTTTCACGTCCATCCCATGTTCCAAAGCGTTGGTGGCGAAAACATGCCCTTATGGCATAATAAGGACAAATCGGAAAACCCTTGTGTTGCAACGGGTTGGCGGTTTGTCCTTATTCTTTTTCCACCAAAAACGGCCCTCAAACGGGGTCTACGGGAGGGGGTGAAAAACCAAGGCTGCACTTAAAGGACAAATTTTTTCAGACCACGAAGGAGGTTAAAAATGGGAGCCTGGGGCATTAGAGAACGTCAAAGTGACTACGGACTGGACCTGCTGGGGACTATCGTAGGCACACAACTGAAAGCAGTGGACTTCGCCATCTTCAATACAGCAGAGGCCATTGAGCTGCTGCGGCAGGATATTATGGAGGACATCAAGCGGACCAACCGGGGCTGTCCCCCGGAGAGGCTGGACTGCTACATCAACGCCAACTTCCCGCGAGACTTTACCCATGCGGCGCTCCTGATCGCGGAGTGTCTGGCGGACTACTATCGAACCGGGGAGCTGATCGTCACCGAGTATGTTGGCGAAAACTATGATCCGGTAGACCATCATATTAAGGAGTTTGTTGTCACTCCGGCTGATTTCAAAATCCTTTTGGACGAGCTGCAAAGCGTCCAGAACCCGGAGTGTGAGTTATATCAATGCTGGATCGGTGATGATACCCGCCAGCGGTGGCTGGCCCATATCCGGGCTGTCCAGCAAACCTTGAAGGAGGCGGCACATGGCTGTTACAGTTATCGAAATCACCGTGGATGACCTGCCGGGAATGGCGCGGCAGTACGGAGAGGGGCTTATCATCCAGGACTGTGATATGAACCCCTATGAAGCGGCAAATGTGGTTAATGAGACATTCATCCATGGCGGCATCCTGCTGGAGAGGAAAGAATTTCAGAAGGTCATGGTTTTTCAGAACGATAATTGGACCAATCTGCTGTTCCCTTTCTTCCAAGTTAAACTGGATACGGGAAAACTCGTCGCGTGGCAGTTTTTCACCTATCAGACCTGTCACAGTGTATTTCTGACCGATTACATCCGAGGTAAGAGAAGCATTTTAGGCGAAAAGTGGTAACAATATCCCAAAGCCCACCCTCAACTGACTAATTATCAGTTGGGGGCGGGCTTTTTTGCATTTACGGACAAATCTACAAG
>CAKNZJ010000301.1 GCA_932222125.1 uncultured Clostridia bacterium
ATTTGCTTGGGCAAGCGGCCCAAGCTCAAGCAACCCTCGGAGTTTTGGGAACTGCTGGACGCCTTGTATGAAATCCACGATAAGCTGGAACGCCTGACCGTCTACTGCCCGGAAGCGGCAGAAGAATGTTCCCGGCTTGAAAAGCTCGTCCTGTTCTTACAGGGGGTGGCGTGATGGCGACCACCAGCCTATGGCACATCAAGGGTCGGCTCAGTGACCTGATCGCCTACGTTGAGAACCCGGAGAAAACTGTACCCAAGGGCACCGAAGATTTTTTCAATGTGTTTTCGTACATCCAGAACCCACAGAAAGCCGCAGACGGCTCCTTTGTCACCGCCATCAACTGCCTGAAGCAGACGGCGCTCCGACAGATGATCCTGACCAAGCAGCGATATGGCAAAGAGGACAAGTATATCGCATGGCATGGCTATCAAAGTTTCCAGCCGGGTGAAGTCACCCCGGAGCGGTGCCATGAGATCGGTGTGAAGCTGGCACAGGAGATGTGGGGCGACAGGTTCCAGGTCATTGTCACCACCCACTTGGACAAAGACCATCTGCATAATCATTTTTGTTTCAATTCTGTGTCCTTCAAGGATGGCAAAAAGTACAACTACTCAAAAGCTGAACAGCAGCGCCTACGGGACACCTCAGACCGACTTTGCCGGGAGTATGGGTTGTCCGTCATTGAGTATGGGCGTAAGGCCCCCAGCCGTCCCATCTGGCTGGACGAACAGAGCGGCAAAGACACGATGGATATGGTCTATGCCAACGAGGAACAGCATCGCCAGATGACGCAAGCCTGGATGAAAGGAGAGCGATACAGATGACCGCAGAAGAAAAAACAGCGAAAATTGAGGATTATATTGCCAGATTAGATGCTGAATGGCCCGAAATTGAGAAAATTATGGCAAGTCACGAACTCGATTTGGACACAGGGCGGGAGCCGCTTCTCCTTTGCCGCATCCCGCCAGATATGGACTTTACGATGAAGGACGGCCACACGGAGTATGAGGTGGTGGGCCATTTCAACCCGGACAGTGATGAATTTTTGCTGGAACAGATCAGCTGTAAATTGAGGACTGCGGATGATGGCTAAAAAGCCAAGCGATCTCGCTTTAAAGCGTTGAATTATTGACAGGGATATGGTATACTGATTTCGCAATACACCGTATCCGATTGTCGGAAAGGAGATACCGTGAGCAGGCAATCGAAGGAAAACA
>CAKNZJ010000302.1 GCA_932222125.1 uncultured Clostridia bacterium
AAGACGCTCTCCGGCATCCTGGGCCACAGCCGGGCGTCCTTCACTCTGGACACCTACACCCACGTCACCGGAGATATGCAGAAACGGGCCTCGGAGGTAGTGGGTGATTTCCTGACAGAACTGCTTGGAGAGGAGTTGAAACCGTGGCAAAACGCAGAAAACGGGGCAGCGGCAGTGTCCGCCTGAGAAAGGATGGCCGCTGGGAGGGCCGGGCCGTTACTGGCTACGATGATAAGGGCCTGCCAAAAACGAAAAATGTCCTGGCAAAGACAAAATCCGAATGTGTTCAAAAGCTGATAGAGTTGAGCGCCAGCATCGGGGAACCGGAACCCGCCGCCAAACCGGGTATGACCCTGGGTCAGTGGCTGGATCATTGGTACCAGTCCTGCAAGAAGTCAAACCTTCGGCCCAACACCCAGATGTCCTATGAACAACGAATCTACAACTACATCATTCCCGCGCTGGGAGACACCCCGCTGGACAAGCTCACGCAAAATGACCTCCAGCAGTTCTACACCGACCTCAAGCAAAACGGACGAATCAAGAATGTTGGTCACTATGGCAGCGGCCTCTCCGACCAGACGGTGCGGGGCTGTCACACCACACTCCGCTCGGCGCTGGAGATGGCTGTCTCCAAGAAACTGATCGCCCGCAACCCTGCCGATGGATGCCGGCTTCCTCCCGCCAAGCCCAGGGAGATGCAGGTGCTCACTCCAGAGGAGGTCCAGCGTCTGCTGATCCAAGCCAGAGAGGATAGCTGCTATGAGCTGCTCCTGCTGGAGATCGCCACCGGCCTGCGTCGAGGCGAACTTCTGGCCCTCCAGTGGGACGACCTCAATTTCAAGGCCGGGACTCTGCGGGTGGAACGACAGATTCACAGAGCCAAGGGGGAGTTGGTAATCTCCCAACCTAAAACCAAGGCCGCCAACCGGATGATCATCCTCCCTGCTCCGCTTCTGAGTATCTTAAAGGAATACCGACAACAGGTACACTCCCGCTGGCTGTTCCCCTCATCCAGAAAAGATGATCTGCCCTTAGACCCCGCTTCCGTCCGCAAGCATCTGACCACCATTCTGGAGAGGGCCAGGTGCAAGCATATCCGCTTCCACGACCTCCGCCACCTGTTCGCCACCATGTCCCTGGAGCATGGGATGGACGTCAAGACCCTCTCCACGGTGATTGGGCATGTGTCCAGCAGCACCACACTGAACATCTACGCTCACATCACAGACGAGATGCGGCAGACGGCGGCACGCAAGATCGACCAAGGGATTGGCAGGGTTGAGCCTCAAATGGGGAAACAGTCAGCACCACGAAAACCCGCTCCCAGCACCTTCCAGCCTTACAAGGGTAAACGTCGCAAGCCAGGCACCGGATGCGTCACTCAAATCAACGACCACCTGTGGGAGGGTCGTTACTCCCCCGTTTGGCCTGACGGCAAAAAGCATCCCCGCAATGTCTACGCCAAGACCAGAGAGGAATGTGAGCAACTGCTGGCGGAGATGATCCTCCAGATGAAAGCGGAGATTGCCGCAGAAAAGGAGAGACTGAGGTTAGAAGAGCAAGCTGGTTAATATGAGCCGAGGGACTCTGGAGCGCAAAATCCAGAGTCCCTCGGTTTTTCTCTGTCTGTGGGCAGATATGTGGTCAGACCAAAAGCGGCAAATTGAAATACGCAGTAAAAGTGCTGAATATTGGAAATTTCCCGGGTGTTTGCAGAAGAATCCGCCCCATTGATGATGGTATTATTTCGGCATGGGCACGTCTCTCCGTCCTTACCAACTGCCATGGCAATATTTTTTACATATTTTCCGCTTGTTTATAACCCTTTTTGCTTTATTTCATTTGCTTTCCAACACTCTTTGAAAACAGCATTTCCACGTGTTCCACACCTGTCTGTGGCTGGTTATGTGGTCAGAAACCCTTGCGGCACTTGGGTTTCCAGTCCTGAAGCAATATTGTTCCAGGCCAAGAAAGTGGTCAAATTTGAATCAGGCTGTCTTAACCGGCTGTCAACTCAGAGGAAATATCAAGCGATGAATTGCACCTCCGTCTACAATGATA
>CAKNZJ010000303.1 GCA_932222125.1 uncultured Clostridia bacterium
AATAGAACCGGTGTGAGTAGAAACGGTATTGGTGACCCGGATCACTGCAGAGCCAGGCTGTCCATTGGGTCCAGCAGTAATGGATGCCACATTGCCATTCACCGTAATGGAAGCCACAGAACTGTTGCTGGTGATCCACTGGAGATTGTTGGTATCTGCATTCCGGATAGCCAATGTTCGGCTGTCCATCAGCAAGTTGAACGCAGTAAGGTAGGTTTCCAGCAAATCATTCCGAGCGGTGGTATAGTGCACCCGGAGGGTGTCGCCCTGCTCCATGGTAATATTCATGGGAGCCAGCAGCACAGTATCGCTGAGATTGCTGGTATCCAAAGTATAGGTCCGCTTTACGGCTCCGGTAATGCCATCAATGACATCAGCCCGGTAAATCACCAAGGTCTTCGCCTCGGTGTCACCCACCTGAACAGGCTCGGAAGCAATCTTCCCTGCCGAGATGGAGTGGGCGCCCATAACGCCCCGGTTATTGTTGGTAGCCATAGTGGCGTTATTACCCCAGGCATATACAAAGCCATCAGCTCGGACCATAACTGCACGGTCAGGCCCAGCAGACATGGTCAACACACTCTGGAGATAGGGGTTGGCGTCAGCATTGAAGGTCTCGCCTTTCAACACCGGCGTAGGCTCAGTAATGGTGGTAAAGCCGGTACTGACATCATGATCGATGTTCCGGTCATCTGTACCAATACCCAGCTGACCCTTGCCAGCTGCGCCCCATGAGTAGGCAAAGCCACTCGCTGTCACAGCGACTGTATAGTCATTCCCCACATATACGCTGGCAAAATGAAGGTTTTCATCCATCTCCTTGGCCACAGGGGTCGTACTGGTCGTGGCCCACTCGTGGATTCGGCCATTGCCGTCCACGGCCGCAAAACTGGAGCCTGCGTCAATATCCCTAACATTGGTAAGGCCGTCGATCTGCTCCAAAGTTCCGTTCTTTCCCTGGAGAAGCGCCCCCTGAGTGGTCAGCAACAGATAAGTACCATCACTTGCCACTACGATCTTCTGGATTTCAGAAGCACCCAGATTCATGTTGGGAAGGACAAAGGTGTTAAGATTGGTAGCACTGCTGCCGTACGCAACATAGCCGCTATTCAACACCATGGCAAAATGA
>CAKNZJ010000304.1 GCA_932222125.1 uncultured Clostridia bacterium
ACCTGCCAGCCATAGTTGCCCTTGCCGTCCCCGGTGAGCAGCCCCTTCCGCTTGGCCTTCTCCGCAGCCTCCTTGGCCCAGCTGGAGGGCTTGTCCCCCGTCTTGTCTATGCTCAATAGCTCGTCCTTTGTCATGTCCAGTTCCTCCTTCTTTCCATTCATCTCCCTGGCCACATCGGCTCGGAAGTTGTCCATACTCTTGCCGTGCCGGGGAAACCAGTGCTCCACATCCCCATGGTTGGAGGCGATTCCCCGGCGACAGCCCTCCCTGTGGCAGATCACCACCCCATCTGCCAGCGGGTTTGTCCGCCCGCAGGACAAACATTCTCCATCACCTCATCTTTCCGGTTTTGTCCTACCTGCGCAATGCGCTCTCCAAGTCCTCAATAAGGTACAGCTGTCGTTTGTTCCATGGGGCCACTGGAACAGCAGCCAGATCTCCCCATCCTGGATCTCCTCATTGGATGGCAAGGCCATCCAATCCGCTGGCCTGGTGCTGCGATAGACTACCTCTGGGTCTCGCTGCCCTTCTTCCACCCCGCTCTTCGTATAATTTTCCACTTGATAAGCCTGCCGCAAATATTCCCGCTCTGCCGCCATCAATTCAACGTTGTCGCCGCTCACAGGCACCCGAGAAAGCAGCCCCCATGCCTGGGTCAATAAGCTCTGTATCTTTGTCATATCGCCCCCCCCCTTTATCATCTCACATTTGGCAACGTTACCCATGCGCCATTTTGCTTTACCCGGATATTGCTGGCGTCTATGTTAATCCACAGGGAGTTGCCCTCCATGCGGATATTTGACCCGGCGTAGATCACAAGGCCGTAAGATGACCCAAGCTGAACAACCTCTGTATTGTTGACGCCATCAAAGCCATATGTTGCAAACAGGCCACCGACATTCCCACCAGCCCCAAAATAAATGCGGGATCCGACCACTGTGCCGCCAATTACGCTGGGGGCTTGGCAGGGTGCTGCCCTCAGCATTGGTGATGGTCATGCCATCGCCAAGCTCCGCGCTTGGGTCAAGAGCCGTATCATCCGCACGGAACATACGGTATTTGCGCCCTTTTACATGGGCCAAAATGGCGTTTACCATCGTCTGAGTTGCATGTGGACAGTCTGCCAGCAGTTCAGCGCCGGTATCATCTCCGGCTGTGATACTGTTCTCATCGTCTAACAGCAGCGTCACACGGGAGATAGGCCGCTGTTCCCCATTGTTTTCAACGCTGGTCAAATCCAGGCCTACAAAAAATTTATCAGACAAGCAGCTTGACACCTCCCAATGTGATTGCGTCTCCGTACTCGGTGACTAGATAACTGGTTTCCTCTGGCATAGACATCAACGGAACCAGAAAGAGCTTCCCCTCTCCTGTGATAATCCAGTTCCCGCAATGGGCGGCGGCGATCCATTGTAGTTCCTGCCGTATGCTATAATAGCCACCAGTTCCACTCTCTGGATCGCTAGCAGGATAATCAATGGTGTAGGTTTGGTTCAACTGAGTGCGCAGATCCATTTCCACACCCATAATGCGGGCAAATTTCTCATAGGGGCTGCTGTCTACGCTGTGTGTGACCTCCACGTCTGGGCCATAGACCGTCCCGGCAATGTCGAATTTGTGTTCCAGCACAGTCTCTTTCATCCTCCACAGTGTCTTCCACAGATTACTTGTCTGTTGCGCCATACTACACCTCGATTAGCTTAAAAGACGCACCTGTCCACAGTTCCACACCACTCTCTAAAATCATGGTCAAGTTTGATGAAAAAGAGGAACAATAGAAGGTTCGGGTCTGTGGTCCATGTAAATCCAGATAGGAGGCTGAGAGGGTCGGCCTGCTCAGGTCATCGTCCAGCTGCGCCAGCAGATCTCTACTCATGCCCATCATGGAAAATGACAGCTTCCGCTTTGTTCCGATTTTGACCCAGCGCAGACGCCCATTCTTAGTCCGAACTGTCTTTTCACTGTCCAGGTCTTCCCTACTCCAGTTATAGCCATCGCTCTCGACGTAAGTGGAGTAGTCATGCCCGTTGATTATCAATATCTTCATATGCCACCTCAAAGCAACAGAACTGGCTTGCCCGCCTGCCGCGTCATATCATTGACCTCTGACACCATGGCCCGAGCCAG
>CAKNZJ010000305.1 GCA_932222125.1 uncultured Clostridia bacterium
AGAAGATTACCCAAAACATCATCCCCCAATTCGGCCCGGTGGCTCATCTGGCCTTTGAGGGTCAGGACGATGGTGCGCCCGAAGTCCTCCACAGACAAAGCCATAGAAAAGCCGCGATAAGTTCCGATCTCGACAGGCTCCCCCGGCTTGATGCCCTTGCGGATTTCCGCGATCAGGGCCTTGCCCGCCTCGATTTTGTCCGTAAAGGTCTGGTCTCCGATCACCATACCGGCAAAGCCTTGCTTGACCTCCACAGCGGCGGTCTCCGCAGCGGGTGCGGCGGGTGCATCCGGCTGTTCCCCGTCAGCCTGGGGCGGCGCGGCGGGTTTCACAGGCACCATCGGATGGGGATGCTCCGCCAGCGTTTTCATGTCGGCCTCCAGCCCCGCGATAAAGCCCTCGTTTTCCTTGATTTTCTCAGGGAACCGTTTCAGAAGATCGTCCTCCATGCGGTACTGATGGCTCTGGTGGTCCGATTTCAGCAGACGCAGGCGGGCCACGTCAATATCCAGGTCCATCTTCTCTTTTATCAGCGGATTTCCCGCGCACAGGGCCTTGATCTCCGCATAGGAGAGGGCGGTCTCGTCCACGTCCTCGCAGGAGCGCACCGGGGATTTTGAGGTCATAATCTGCGAAATGAATTTCTGCTTGTTCTCCACTGTCTGCCAGAGGTAGGAATCAAACGTCCCCTCCGTGACATAGCGGTAGATGTGTACCGTGGGATTCTTGTTGCCCTGGCGGACAATGCGGCCCTTGCGCTGCTCCAAATCTCCCGGCCTCCAGGGGCAGTCCAGGTCGTGCAAGGCAATCAGCCGGTCCTGCACGTTCATGCCAGCGCCCATTTTGAAAGTGCTGCCCATGAGTACCCGTACCCGCCCGGAGCGGACCTTTGCAAACAATTCCTTCTTCTTGGCATCGGTGTTGGCATCGTGGATGAAAGCGATCTCCCGCTCCGGGATGCCCATAGCAACGAGTTTACTGCGGATGTCCTCATAGACGGAAAAGGGCGCGTCCGGCTTGATGTCCTCCAGCAGATTGCCCAGGGCGTGCAAATCCGTCCCGCCCGCCACCTTGTTTCCCGCCGCCATCGCGGTTTTGTCCCGCTTGGCGGCGGCAGCGGCTTTCGGGGTGGACAGGTCGCAGAAAATGAGCTGGGTCAGCTTGTCCGCCTGCCCGTCCTCCCAAATGCGGAACACGTTTTTCACGCACATATTGAGCTTACTGCCCGGATTATCGGGAAAGAGCGGGTTAATCAGCCGCTGGTCAAGACCAAGTTTCCGCGCGTCATTGGTGATCGACAGCATATTGTCGATCTTGGGGTTCACTTGGCCCGCATGGACGGCGGCGGCGCGGTCAGACAGCTCCTGGACCAACTGCTTCTGTTCCTCCGAGGCCAGGGCCTTTTCCGTGTGATACTCCACCTCCGGCACAGGGAGATTGAGCTGGTCGGCGGTCTTGATGTCGGCGGTCTCCCGGAACATGGCCATCAACTCCGGCAGATTGTAGAATCTGGCAAAGCGCGTCCGGGGGCGGTATTTCCCTTCCGGGGCCAGCTCTACCTTTGTCACCGTCTCCCCAAAGATGGAGGCCCAGCTATCGAAGTGGTTCAGGCTGTAATGCTTTCCCCGGCTGTCGGTAAAGCCTTTGTCCAGAAGGTCCTGCTGCAAATACCGCTGCATGGTGAATAATTCCGTCATGGAATTGCTGACCGGGGTGCCGGTGGCGAATACCACGCCGCGCCCGCCGGTGATCTCGTCCATATAGCGGCATTTCAGCAGCATATCGCTGGACTTCTGCGCATCGGTGGTGGAAAGCCCCGCCACGTTGCGCATTTTTGTGTAGAGGAACAAATTTTTATAGGAATGTGCCTCGTCTACAAAGAGACGGTCCACTCCAAGCTGCTCAAAGGTGACGGAGCTGTCCTTTCTGCCGGTGTTGTTGAGCTTTTCCAGACGGGCCTCCAGGGAACGCTTTGTGCGCTCCAACTGCTTGACGCTGAATCGTTCCGCGCCGCTGTCCTCCAATTCCTCAATGCCCTGTTCAATCTCCAGAATCTGGTCCTGGAGCAACTGCTCCCGCCGCTCATA
>CAKNZJ010000306.1 GCA_932222125.1 uncultured Clostridia bacterium
CCCATCAAGTCAAAGCCCGCGTTGCAGAACGCGGATATGGCATGGAAAACACTGTAGAAGACGCCCCTGAAAAAACCATATTGGGGAATGAACCGGATAGACAAAAGCAGCGCCCCGCCTCCCTCAAAGATGGCTGTCCCCACAATAATCTTCTTGGCCAGCCTTACGATCCCGCCGATGTTCAGCGCGCTGGTGCTCTCCTGCATAAGCCCTCTCATCTTCAGCCCGATCCTTCTTCTCAGGAGAATGGACACATAGACGCCAATGGTGATGAAACCCAACCCTCCGATCTGGATCATGGTGATGATGACGATCTGGCCGAAAAGGCTCCACTGCGTCCAGGTGTCCGCCACCACAAGCCCTGTAACACAGGAGGCGCTGGTGGCTGTAAACAGCGCCCCTAAAAAATCCATGCTCTGCCGGTCCCGGCTTGAAAAAGGCAGCATTAACAGAAGGGTTCCTGTCATGATCAGCACGAAAAAGCCAACCGCGATAAACTGAGTCTGGCCCAGAGTCCGCCTCTTTTTTATTTTCTCCACATTATTTTTTTCTCCCATACCACACCTCCCTGATCCTGGCTGTCAGCCAAAATAATCCAAAAGCCCCCATATTCGCCAGCACCACACTGGCACCCGCGGGGGTGGAAAACCGGTACGACCCAATCATACCCCCGCAGAAACACACCACCGCCACCAGCCCCGAGGACAGCACCACGCCCTTAAAGCTTTTAAACAGTCTCATGGAAGTCAGGGCCGGAAAAATAATCAGGCTGGAGATCAGCATGGCTCCCATCATCCGCATCCCCAGAACAATGGTCACCGCTGTCAGCACAGCTGTGAGAATGTTGTACAGGGACACATTGACCCCAGTGGCCCTGGCAAAATTTTCGTCAAAGGTCACCGCGAAGATCTTGTTGTAGCAAAACAGGAAAAGTCCCAGAACCACCGCGGACAGACCCGCGGACAGCTTGACATCGGCGGGGGTCATGGCCAGGATGCTGCCGAACATGTAGCTGCTCACATCCGTGGTCAGCCCTGTGGTCAATGACGTGGCCACAATACCTGTGGCCAGGGAAACCGCCGAGATCATGGCAATCGCGCCGTCGCTTCTGACCTTGCTGTTTTCCGTAAGCCTCAAAAGGAAAAAGGCAGCCAGCACCACCACGGGGATGGACACCGTAAGAGGGGCCCACCCGGCGGCCAAGGCCACGGACAGGGCTCCGAAAGACACATGGGACAGCCCATCCCCGATCATGGAATACCGCTTCAGCACCAGGCTGACCCCCAAAAGGGCGGCGCAGAGAGACACCAAAATCCCTCCCACAAAGGCCCTGACCAAAAAGGGGTAGGACAACATCTCCACAATCAGCTTCATATAAGTCCACCTCCTAAAAATTCCCGGCCCTC
>CAKNZJ010000307.1 GCA_932222125.1 uncultured Clostridia bacterium
CAAATCGGAAAGAGTCATCAGCAACAAAGTCAATGTGAATTGTTTCATCCGCTTTTAGTGAAAACTTCAACCCATTTGCAGTCTCTGTCACAGCTTTTGTAGCTGTATAGTTGATGGGAGTGCCAGATGTATAAGTTACAGTAAAATTCCATTCCTCACCTGCCGGAATTTTTGCTCCAGCCTTTTTAGTCACCTCTAAAAATGGCCTCGTTGGTTCACTTTCAAAATTGAAAGGACTAAAAATGTGTAGACCAAAGGATCGGCGCTCAGAAAAGATGGTATCCCTAATAGGCCGGGGATACTGGATAGTATCTACATAGCTGTCGCACTCCCGGAAACCATTGGTGGAGTGCAGTTCCTCACCAGTGGGAGTGCCGTCCTCATTGAGCGGATATTCGAGGAACTGATTGTCTTTGCCCTGCCGCATCCAACGGGCCATATTAACCATTGTAGACGCCTGATCCCAAATCAAGTTACCTTTGACCTGGGACTCACTATTGTAAATGGAATAGGCCATCATCTCCCGCAGAGTATAAGCCCGGCGCACACCGTCAGGGTCTCGGAACACGCCCCCAGTCTCTACAATGACCCGATACTTAGTGCGCAGATTGCCGTCCGCGTCGTGGATATACTCGGACCAACGCTCCATCGCCTCATCCTTGCTCCACCCGGCAACGTCGCCGCCGGACTGATTGTCCTGTTCGCTCAGCCGCCCCAAAAGATAGAGAAAAGCGTCATTAGCCTTATAGACCTTGTATAGGTTGCCAGGAGTCACAGACTCAGCGTCCGTGCCCCACATGGAGGTATAGTCGCCGTCCTTCCAACCAGAGGACCAAGAGTTGGAATTGCAGTGAAACATCTGCTCCTTTTGCTGATCCGTAATACCGCTTTCCGCCTGAAATTCGTCAGCGGTAGTTACCCAGCGTTTATTATGGCCAGAGGTAGCATCGTAAGAATAGACGCCCTGCGTCACAGAAGATCCAGCCATAAGCTGGGCTGCGTCAGCGCCTTTTCCGTTGTACTGCATGGCGCAGGAGTTGTACCAGGTGATGTCGCTGCGGCATTTGTCGGCGGACCAGCCGTTACTCCAGACCACATTGAGAGGAGTGCCAACGAC
>CAKNZJ010000308.1 GCA_932222125.1 uncultured Clostridia bacterium
CCCTGCATCCAACGGACCTGAGGAAGATTTCTCAGGTCCGTTGGATTTTGTCCTTCCATTCTTCCCCCCTCCCTGAAAAACAAAAATTCAAAATGAGTTAAATTGAGATTTTAATTGAATTTAAGTAAAAACAAGAGATTTTTCCCGCTAATAAAAAAAATCACTAAATTTGGTTGACACAAAATCTTTCCTGCATTATAATACACCATGCTTCGCTTATTACTGCGGATATCTTAATGCCTGTCATTATCATGAACATAACAAAACTGGAGGAAAGAGATATGTCTACCTTTATGGCCAACAAGGGTAACATCGAGCGCAAGTGGTATATCCTCGATGCTGCCGGCAAGCCTCTGGGCAAGACCGCTGCCACCGCCGCTATACTGCTGCGGGGCAAGCACAAGCCCGAGTACACTCCTCATGCCGATTGCGGCGACTTTGTCATCGTAGTCAACGCTGACAAGGCCGTGCTCACCGGCAAGAAAGGCGATCAAAAGTATTATCGGACCCACTCCGGCTATGTGGGTGGGCTGAAGGAGACCAAATACCGTATCCTCATGCAGACCAAGCCTGAACTGGCTATGCGAGTGGCGATTCGCGGCATGATGCCCCGGAATATCGTCACCAAGGATTCCCTTAGCCGCCTGAAGATCTACCGCGGCGGACAGCACAAGCATGCCGCTCAGCAGCCTGAGACCTGGACCGTGTAAGAAGGAGGTAACAGAACATGTATAAGAGCAAGAAACCCTATCACTACGGTACCGGCCGCCGGAAATCCTCCGTGGCCCGGGTTCATCTGTTCCCCAACGGCGCCGGGTCCATTACCATCAATGGCCGCGATATTGAGGAATACTTCGGTCTGGAGACCTTGAAGATGGTGGTCCGTCAACCCCTCAACACCACCAACACTGTTGGCAAGGTTGACATCACTGCCACCGTAACCGGCGGCGGTGTCACCGGTCAAGCCGGCGCTCTGCGCCACGGTATCTCCCGCGCCCTGTTGGAAATGGATCCTGAATTCCGGCCCGCCTTAAAGGCTGCCGGTTTCCTCACTCGTGATCCCCGCATGAAGGAGCGTAAAAAGTACGGCCTCAAGGCCGCCCGCCGCGCGCCTCAGTTCTCCAAGCGCTAATAGCGATCAAAACCCCGAAACCGCAATGGTTTCGGGGTTTTCCCTTTTAAAGTGGGCTAACGAAATTTCACTTATTTTGACCTCATTTTATGGGTGAGCAAATGAGTTAAAAATTGGTTATCGGATTCCCCATGCGAAAGCACCTCCATTTCTTTGTTCAGGAGCTGTAATCCTGTGGATTTGATACCCAGTTGTACTCCGGCAGCGTCCGTACATTTCCCCGATTTCCCGCTGTGTGTAATGCCCGAAAAAGTAAAGGAAAATGATTTCCCCGTTTCTCTCTGGCAGAGATAACAGGCCCGCGGCAAGCTCCCCGTTGGTGAGGATAACTGTCTGACAGCATAATCATCAATTTTAACTTTTTCTTGATAGGTCGTTAATACTGGGTATTTTTTGCCCCATGCGCTTGTCCAGTCGATTTTTTGCTCCATTTCTCCACTTGTTCGTTCGATAATCTGCTCAATCTCTTTTACATCAACGTCGAAATCTACCAGTTCATCTAAAATCAAGTGATATAGATTAGATAGTCTTTTAGATTGTCGTATATCTGGAAGTGTTTCGTCAAGTTCCCATTTTGAGATTGTCTGTCTGCGTTACCAAGGCGCTGGACCGGGTGAGCTTTGACGTGAAGGCTGGGGAGTTCCTGGCTATCATGGGGGCATCCGGTTCAGGCAAGACCACCCTGCTCAACTGCATCTCCACCATTGACGCCATCAGCGCCGGGAAAATCCTCTTGGAGGGAGTGAGCGTGGCCGACTTGTCGGAAAGTGAGTCGGCCACGTTCCACCGGGAGCGGCTGGGTTTTGTGTTCCAGGACTTCAATCTACTGGACACCCTGACCATTGAGGAGAACATCGGTCTGGCCCTCTCACCGAATCACCAGAATCCCGGGACGGTACAGAACCGGGTGCGGGAGGTGGCTGGAAAGCTGGGCATCACCGGCATCCTGACGAAATTTCCGTATCAGGTTTCCGGGGGCCAGAAGTAGCGGGCCGCCTGCGCCCGAGCAATGGTTGCGGGACAATCCCTGCTCCTGGCTGACGAACCCACCGGGGTGCTGGACTCCAAGGCATCTAAGAATCTGCTGGAAATCATGACCACCATGAACCAGGACATGGGCGCTACCATTCTCATGGTTA
>CAKNZJ010000309.1 GCA_932222125.1 uncultured Clostridia bacterium
CTGGCTCGGGCCATGGTGTCAGAGGTCAATGATATGACGCGGCAGGCGGGCAAGCCAGTTCTGTTGCTTTGAGGTGGCATATGGAGATATTGATAATCAACGGGCATGACTACTCCACCTACGTTGAGAGCGATGGCTATAACTGGAGTAGGGAGGATTTGGACAGCGAGAAAACGGTGCGCACCAAGAATGGACGTCTGCGCCGGGTCAAAATCGGCACAAAGCGAAAGCTGTCATTTTCCATGATGGGAATGAAAAGGGAGATGTTAGCGCAGCTGGACGACGACCTGAGCCAGCCGACCTTCTCAGCCACCTATCTGGACTTACATGGACCGCAGACACGCACGTTCTACTGCTCCTCTTTTCCATCAAACCTAACCATGATTTTGGAGAATGGCGTGGAATTGTGGCAGGGGGCATCTTTTAACCTGATAGAGGTGTAACATGGCGCAGCAAACAAGTGATCTGTGGAAAGCTATGTGGCAGACAAAAAACACTGTGCGGGAGTATGCTTTCGACATCAACGGCACCTGGTATGGCCCAGAGCAGGAGGTGTCCCACAACATAGAATCTGAGTTGTATGAGGAGTTTGGCATCGGTAATGCCACTGTTGCCAAGCTGACGATATCCTTATTTGCAAACAACATTCCAAGGGCTGCCACAATCAAGCGGTTTGTGAGGCTGAAAAATGAGGGACAAGTCAGTGAGTGGCTGCCTCAAGGCGTGTTCTTTATAAACCGCAGGGCAGAAGAGGACGGCTATTGGACTGTTGAGGCCTTTGATGTCATGCGCAAGGCAGATACAGTTTGGGAGCCGGACCAATCTTTAGAGTTTCCGTTGTCCATGCCGGACGCTGTGGAAGAGTTTGCCAGAATCATGGGGTGCGAGATAGACCGGCGGACAAGCCTAAACCCGTCCTATTTCATCGACTATCCAGCCAACGATTACACCATCCGGCAGGAGTTGCGATATATTGCTGCCGCCCACGGAGGGAATTGGTTCGTCACTGGCGAGGGAAAGCTACTGCTGCTACCACTGCTTTCTATGCCGGATGAAACAAATTATCTAGTCACTGAGTATGGGAGTGCTATCACGTTTGGGGGTGTGCGGATCCTTGTCTGAAAAGCATTACATAGGGTTGGACATCGCAGCCTCTGAGAATAACGGGAAGCTTCGGCCCATCTCCCGTGTGACACTCCTCTTGGATGATGAAAACGCGCTGACTGCCGGGGACGATACGGGGCTGGAAATCACAGCGGACTGTCCACACGCCACCCAGGAGATGGTAAATCACCTCTTAGCTGTGTTGAAGGGGTATCAACACCAGATGTATCGCGCGGACGCTGTCATGCTTGACCCCGCTGCTGAGTTGGGGGATGGTGTGACGGTGGATGGATTGTATTCAGTCATCGCCAGAATAGACGATGATGGGAGCGGGTATCCGGATGTTGCCGCGCCGGGTGAGGCGGAGCTGGAGGATGAATATCCCTCTGCCGGACCGATGACCCAGGAACTGACCCGTAAGCTGGCCCAAACCCGGTCGGCCATCACCAAAACCGCCGAGCAGATTCGTCTGGAGGTGGAAAATGAGGTAAAGGGCCTATCTTCCGCTTTTTCTGTTCAGCTTGAAAGCATTACCTCTGTGGTGCGTGGGCTGGATAGCGCAGTATCCTCCATTGAGCAGTGGGCGGACAGCCTAACCCTCTCCGTGGAAAATGGCGATACATCAAGCACAATCGCTTTGAAGGCTGGGGAGGCCGTCATTGCAAGTAAGGACATCACGTTTAAGGGGATCGTAACCTTTGCGGGGCTGGCCAACGGAACCACCACAATAGACGGGGCCTGCATCAAGACTGGTACCATCGCCGCTGAACGGCTGGAGCTGACCGGGGCCATTACTTGGGGGGACTTGGATAGCGATACAAAGAGCGCCATCAACACCGCTTCCACCACCGCAAACAATGCGTATTCCAGGGCAAATTCGGCCTATGCGTTGGCCTCCAGTGCGCAGGTGCCGGACTACATCAAATCTACCTACATCGACAGCGCCACGGTGCGATCTCCCACCATTGAGGGGGGCACGGTGAGCGGGGCGGAGATCTACTTCGGCGTAGGCGGATCAGTGGGTAAGCTGTTTGCCAACTATGGCTTTAACGGGGACAGCTACACTGACCTGGTACAGCTGGGGTCTAACGCGGGCATTGCCATCATAGCCACCACCAACATCCGCATTGGGGGAAATTCCCTGTGGCTGGACGTGGAGGCGGACAATATCCGGGTGAGGAAAAACGGGGCCTGGGTAAAGCTGGCGGCAATATAAGAAAGGAATGGTCAAATGACACCAAACCAAATCATTCAGGCACATCAGGCGATTCAACAGTTATCTTCCTTGGTGCTGCCTTATAGGGCCGCCCGTGAAATCGCGGGATTAAAAAAGCGGCTGGTTGAGGAGTTTGAAACGGTCTTTCATGCAGAGCTGGCATTGCTGGAGCGGCATGGCGGAGAGGTAAAGCAAAACGGTGAATACCGATTCCCAGATGATGGGGCGGCTGAGACGTTTGCCAAGGAATGCACCGCTTTCCGGGCGCAGGAGGATGACATTCGCCTGCCCATAGTGGACTTGTCCGGCCATGCCAGCGCCATCCGCATCTCTGCCAGTGCGGTGGAGGCCTTAGAGGGACTTGTGAAGTTCGAAGGGGAGGCGGAGCGCGATGGCTGACAAAACCATTGGTGAGCTGCCCGCCATCGCCGCATTGAACGATGATGCGCTCCTAGCAGTGGAGCAGCAGGGCTGGGCAGGAAAAATGACCGGCAGGCAGTTTCGGGAGTTTGGAGAGCGCAGTGCCCGGGAACAGGCAGACCGGGCGGAGGCATTTGGAACGCACCCGCCGGTGGTCAGGGACGGAACCTGGTGGGTGTGGTCCCTGGAGCGGGGAGACTACATAGACAGCGGCAAAAGCGCCATTGCGGTACAGTATGCCACATTTGACATCGATCCGTTCACTGGCAGCCTTTCCATGAACACACCAGAGGAATACGGCGGACCACAATTCCGTCTGCATCAATCTAACTTGGAGGTAACTGTTTGATGGGAACTATCAATTTAGGACGAGTATCTATTGTTCCAAGGGGGGCATATGACCCGGCGGCCTCATATGAGCGGTTGGACCTGGTACAGTACAACGGTTCAGCCTATCTGGCGCTGCGCCAGGTTCAAGGCGTGGAGCCTACAGACGGCCAGGACTATATGCTGGTCAGCGCACAAGGAGAACAGGGGCCTCAAGGGGAGACAGGCAAGACGGGACGTACAGGCAAGACCGGCCCACAGGGAGAGCCGGGGCCACAGGGTGAACCTGGCCCGGCAGGCGGCCCAAAGGGGGATCGTGGAGAGCCAGGGCCGAAGGGGGACAAAGGGGACAAAGGGGATCAGGGGGAACCGGGCCCAAAAGGAGAACCGGGGCCAAAGGGTGACACTGGACCCTCAGGGAAGAAGGGCGACACCGGCCCAGAGGGGCCTCCTGGGGCCAGTGCCTATGAACTGGCTGTGCAGGGAGGCTTTACCGGAAGGGAAGAGGAGTTTAATAGGTGGCTTGCCCAGGCTGGGAATGGTTCAGGGGGAGGCACAGCCGGGGCCGGTGCAGTCCCTGAAAAAATAGTAGAGGCGTTCATTATAGGGGGTGGGCAAGCGTGGGTGGAAAGTGACGCCCCCACAGGATACTACTACCAAGATGTCCC
>CAKNZJ010000310.1 GCA_932222125.1 uncultured Clostridia bacterium
GTCGTTCTCTTTTATTCTGTCAGAGTTTGTCGTTTACACGGATTTTTATGGGGTCTCTGTTGGAGGGCACCAGATCGACGCCCTCAATGTCCTTCAAGATGCCATTGTCCCGTGGCGAGAGGTTGCCGTTGTCCACAACGACTTGCATCAGGTCAGAGATGGTCGTGTCCAACTCGTCCGGGTTCTTCACACCCAGGCTCACCGTAAGACTGCCCTGGGGGTCTGTATTCACCAGCAGCACCTTTTTTCCTCGCTGCGCCAGTCCCACACCCAGGCTGACCGTCGTGGTGGTCTTGCCGACGCCGCCCTTCTGGTTGGCAACAGCGACCACTTTGCACTTGTTCATGGGTATAATCCACCTTTCTGCGAAAGGCACCGACGGGGTTATGAAACCTGGGTGCTTTCGCTGGTAATATTGATTTGTTATACTGTCCACGGGAGTGTTCGGTACACTACAAAAACCGTGGAGGTGAGTGGCGGGGCTGTATAGCGGCAACCCCGCATGTGGTATATGGTTCGGTTGCTCGTTAAGGCATCAACGAATGGCGCATGACAGTAGCCCGTAAACTTATCTCTTTCAAATCGACTCGATTTTGCCGGGCGGCCAGTCCCTGCCGAACCTCCTGAATACTGCATTGGGAGGGAGGCCAATGGCCTTTAAGATTCTCCGCAAAAACTGCTGTGGACTGGATGTTCACAAGACTTGGATATTTGCTTGTATCGGCATCACGGATTCCAACGGACGGACAGAGTACAAGCAGTCTCGCTTTTCCTCGTTTACCAAGGGATTGCAGGATTTAGCTGACTGGCTTGCCAAATACTCCTGCACGGATGTCTGCATGGAATCTACAGGGAAATACTGGATTCCTGTATTCAATATCCTTGAAAAGACCTGCTGGGTCACACTGGCCCACCCCAAGTACACCAAACCTCAGAAGGGCAACAAAACCGACCGCAAAGATGCCAAGTGGATCTGCGATCTGTATATGTGCGGCATGGTCAAACCCAGCTTTATCCCGCCGCCTGACATCCGCCAGCTTCGAGACCTGATGCGATACCGCATGAAACTCACCAATATGCTGAGCGGGGAAAAGAACCGCGCCCAAAACTGCCTGACCGTTTCCAATCTGAAGCTGGATGATGTGTTTTCTGACGTGTTTGGAAAGTCCTCACGTTCCATCATCCAACACATTTTGGACCATCCCGGTGAGCGGTTTGATGTGGCTCCATTTATTGACCGGCGTTGTAAGCACCCTGTTGAAGAAATTCAAACTGCAGTGGATGGGACGGTATCCCGTGAACAGGCCGCCAAACTCAAGGAATGCCTATTCCACATCGACCAGCTCATTGAGCACCGTGAGCATATCGAAGCCGAAATTCTTCGGCTTGCAGAACCTTATCCATATCAACTGGAGTTGATTCGAACGGTTCCCGGTTTTTCTGCTGCACCGTTGACGGCTGTGGCGCTTATCTCCGAAATCAGTGTGGATATGTCGGTGTTTCCCTCCTCAAAGCACCTGGTTTCCTGGGCTGGCTGCTGCCCTCGAAATGACCAGAGCAGCAAGAAGGTAAAATCCACCCGCATCTCACGCGCTGGCTGCTATTTGAAACCTTTGCTGGTTCAAGTGGCAAATGCCGTTATCAAATCTGACAAGTACCCCGAATGCAAAGAGCGCTACCGCCGAATCAAGGCCCGCCGCGGGCACAAGAAAGCAATCATCGCCGTGTGTCGGATGCTCCTGACCGCTATCTGGAACGTCCTGTCCAAGCTGGAACCTTATTCCGCGAAGGGTTATCTCGCCGACAAGCTGACTGAGCACTCTATTGTGATTTCTAAGGCTCAAGGCTTGGAACTGCTTCGCAAGCGGGGGTATATTTTCTCTGACGAGGTAAATATTCCTACTACGCCTTAGCCCCGTTTCTGTATCTTCCATATATTTGCTTTTTTGGCGCTCTAACGAGGGCCTGGTTTGTTGTACCCTTTTGTAAAGATGTGAATCGTTCTGCTTGTTTCAAACTTGCCACGCTCCTTTCTTTTAAATTTAATTGTATCACATCGTAAGTTGTGCGTCACTCCAGCTTCCCCAGCCGGTCCAGCGTAGTCATCACCCGGCAGTATTCCTCAGACACATTGAGGATA
>CAKNZJ010000311.1 GCA_932222125.1 uncultured Clostridia bacterium
GTTGGATACCTGCTGCTCCAGATAGAACAGGGCCTTTTTCACACCCAGCTTCTCAAACCGGGCGATCAGCAGTTCTACCGCCTGTATGGTCTTATCCACGATACGGTAGCTGCCACGCAGTCCTGCAAGATCACGGATGGTCCCATCCATCCCCTCCAGCAGCAGGGAGCCGGATAGGGCAACCTCCAGGGTGATGATCGTATTAAACCCGTCCAACACCAGATAGTCCGGTGCCTGGAGCAATTCCTTCCGCTTCCTGTTCTGCACAGCGCTGGCTGTTGATACGATGCGGGCCAGTGCCATCCGTTGCCGTTCGGAGAGAAGATGATGGTTGCCTACAAAGGTGGAGGCGGATTTTGTGTCATATCCACGGTCCATCAGGAATACCAGCTCCTGGGCGGCGGCATTCAATTTTTCGGCGGCCTTTGCTCCAAACTCAACGCTATCCTTCGGGACATAGCCGCGTCTGACGATTTCCATAGCACCCTCACTCGTCCCATAGATTGGCGTTTATACGCTACTCAAATTCCTGAATCTCATCCTGTGTTGCCTCGCGGATACTCTCTTTTCCGCAGTCAGGGCACTGTTTGGCAGGGGCAGTCCGGGAAAACAGAAAGTGGCAGCTATCACACGCATATATCATTATTTTTTTGCCTTACTTTCGTGCCCATTCAGTTTAGCACGGAACGGGGCTTTTTTCAATTCAAAACAAGAAGGAGGCCAGCCAGGTGAAATGCTTGCTGAAGTACCAGTGGGTCAAGCTCCCCCGCAGTCAGATGCCAGCAGGCAAGGGCGTCATGGGCGCCTGGGCGCGGCTGGCCTCCCGTGCGGCCTTCCGCAACGGGCAGGCTCGCTACTGTGGCTATATCAATCAAGTTACCATTGGCTCCTGGGCAGGAGGCATCGTGGGGCTCAAGAGCATCCTGGGCATCAAAAACCGAAGCAAGGCCCTGGAGATGATGGACAAGCTGGCCCAGCTGGGCTGCATAGATTATGAGCTGAACCCCAAGACAAAGAAGCTCACCTATCAGATCAAAGACTGGGTGGTCCAGTGCTCCGGCGAGCCCTGCATGGGCTCTGAGGCCATCTATGCCACCCAGGGGTATGGCTTCCTATGTCTGCCCCGGAACATTACCCAGCGCCTCGTAGAGGCGCACTATCACTTTGATGAGTCGGACGCATGGCTGGATCTCTGGTGCCACACGGTATGGCAGGAGCCCGGCAATGCGTTCTCTCATATGGCGCCTGTTATCCAGTTCGGCAAGTATGGCGCCGTTTTGACCTTGGAAACTCTTGGCCACCGTTGGGGATGGGAGAAGACGAAGGTCTGGCGCTTTTTCAAAAAGCACGCGGATGCCTTCCCGCTGCAAAAGCTGCCAGGCTCCTTCGGCTGCCTGATCTTCAACACCGGCTACCCAGCAGGAACCTCTTTTACTCTGCCGGAGTCAGCACAAGTTAAACGTATTTTAGAGGAAATACGCATTTGGGGCGGAAATACGCACACCAATAGCGGAAGCGACCATGAGCGGGTGAACCGCTGGGTCGCATGGTATAGCCGTAAGGTAATACCGCAGATCCCGCAGCCGCAGTCTGACCCCGCGGTGGAGCAGTGCCGTGTTGCAGTTTCGGGCTGCCCTATTACGCGCGCGTATTTTTCTCCGTGTAGGCATTGTAAGAGTTTCGTTGAGGACTGCCAGGGTGTAGAGGGAATTTCCCCGGTCGAATTTGAGCTTTTGCCCAGGGCTGGCCCCAAAGCCGGCCCGCCATTCGATTTTGGAGGTATTGACTA
>CAKNZJ010000312.1 GCA_932222125.1 uncultured Clostridia bacterium
CAGTTCGCTAAAGTCAGTATTACCTTTAGCGAACTTCAATCGCATGTCGCAAGACCAGCATGCACTAGGTTTGCCAAAAGTGGCATATCCAGACCAAGAGCCCCCCCTATAATCAGAGCATATCAGCCCGTAAGGAGGTGAAAGCACATGGCAAACAAGGACACGCAGAGTCGCAAGTATCAGTTGACCATCAACAATCCCCAGGAGCATGGACTGGACCATGAGGCAGTAAAAAAGGCCCTGGAGCAGTTGACGGCCCTGGAATATTATTGCTTAGCCGATGAAATCGGACTGGAAACGCAGACCCCACATACCCACGTTTTTGTAGTTCTGCGGAACTCGACCCGGTTCAGCCGTATCAAGAAGCTGTTTCCGGAAGCACACATTGAAGCGGCCCGAGGAACGGTGCAAGAGAACCGGGCGTATGTGGGGAAGTGTGGAAAATGGTCCGAGGACGAAAAAGCAGATACGAGGGTCCCGGACACGTTCGAGGAATGGGGCGAGATACCGGAGGAACCGGGGCAAGGAGCCCGAAGCGACATAGCCGAGCTGTACAGCAAAATCAAGGCGGGAATGAGCAACGCCGAAATCATGGCGGCAAACCCGGACAGCGCAAAGCATATTCACCTGATGGACAAGATACGGCAGGACATCTTAGAAGCCCTCTATCGAGAGCAATGGCGAGACGTAGAAGTGACGTACATCTTCGGGCCGACAGCGACAGGCAAGACCAGGGGTGTTATGGAGGCCCACGGCTATTCCAGTGTCTACCGGGTGACAGACTACAGCCACCCGTTTGACCGATATGCCCAGGAGCCTGTTTTATGTCTGGACGAGTTTCGGAGCAGTCTGCTAATTGGGGATATGCTGGACTATCTTGACGGGTATCCGCTGGCGCTCCCTGCAAGATACGCCAACCGGCAGGCGTGTTATGAGAGGGTATATATCATCAGCAACATAGATTTGCGGGAGCAATATCCGAACGTACAGATCAACGAGCCAGCGACGTGGAAAGCGTTTCTGCGGAGAATCCACCATGTAATAGAGTATCGAGAGGACAGAGCGCCGATAGACCACGGCCCCGGCCTGGACTATATTTTTCCCCCACCTCCCCCCGTACCGGAATGGGTGAAAGAGGCAGAGGAAGCAGAGCAGGGGGAACTACCATTCCCAAAGTGAACAGGAGAAGCAGGCAGAAGCAGAGGGGCCCCCAATAAATCCCACGGGTGCCCCGCAGGGCACACCTTTGAAAAGAAAAAGATAGGGGGTGATACACATGTTCTCCTCTGATGGAGGGATACCCGGCCCAACAATGGAACGTCAGATAGGCGGCACAACATACATTGTGACCTCAAGTTATTCAAAAACCGCCACAGAGACAGCCGCCCAGAAAATGCGCCGCATCATCTTAAAAGAATCCAAAAAAGTATTGGAAAGTGGCAAATAATCGTTGAAAACAGCCGGATTCTATGGTATAATCTATACATAGAGTTCGGCTGTCACTTTAAGGAGGCTGTAGTTATGTGGCAGTACGATAAAGTTACAAACGCATTCGTTCCCGGTATCCTCCCCGCTGACGGCTCCAAGATTAACGCTTGCTACACCCGGCTGTCCCAAGAGGACGAATTAGACGGCGATAGCGGTTCTATCCTGAATCAGCGTGATTTCCTGCTGAAATATTGCACAGAACAGGGCTTGAATCATGTCCGTTTCTTCTCGGATGACGGTTACACCGGGACCAACTTCGAGCGACCAAGTTTTACAGAAATGATGGACTTTGTAGAACAAGGACGGGTAAAAACCATAATTGTCAAGGACCATTCCCGGCTGGGCCGAAACCGCCTTATTGTAGGTGCACTGATGGAGCGATTCACAGAAGATTACAACGTGCGTTATATCGCTGTGACGGACGGCATAGACAGCGCAAAGGGCCTTGATGATATGGTAGCCGTCCGGGAGCTATTCAACGAATTTTATCCCCGTGACACGTCGAAAAAGATACGGGCAGTATTCACCAGCAAGGGCAACAGCGGCCAGCGGCTTTGTACACAGGTCCCTTATGGCTACACCGGGAACAAGTACGGTTGGGAGATAGACCCGGAAGCGGCCCAGGTGGTGCGGGATATTTTCAGTATGTGTGTGGATGGCCTGGGACCATCACAAATAGCAAAGCGACTCCGGGCGGCGCAAGTGCTGACCCCTACAGAATACAAGGAGAGCAAGGGCATGTCCGCCCCTGGAAAGCCCCCGGCAATCTCTTATAGGTGGAGCGAACAGGTAGTTGCAAAAATCCTGGAACGCCGGGAATATACGGGCTGTACCGTCAATTTCAAGACCACCAAAAAATCCTACAAGTCCAAGAAGGTTATAGAAAATCCCCCGGACAAATGGAAGATATTCCCGGACACTCACCCGGCAATTATAGATTGTGACACATGGGAACGGGTCCAGGAACTGCGGAAGAACAAGCGGCGTCCGACCAAAACGGGAAAGCAAAGCATGTTCTCCGGGCTGGTCTATTGCGCGGACTGCGGCGCAAAACTCCATTACTGCACAACCGCCAGTTTTGAGGACCGACAAAATCATTTCCGTTGTGCCAACTACAAGAATAATTCGGGAACTTGTTCCGCTCACTTCATCCGGGAAAAGGTTCTTTCTGCGTTGGTTTTGGAACATCTGCAACAAACCGTTCAGCTTGTGCGGACTTATGAAAACGATTTTGTCCAGGCAATCATAGACAAAAGCATGACGGACCAAAAAAAGGCACTGGCCCAGAAGCGGCGGGAGTTGACCCAATCGGAGCGGCGTATAGCAGATTTAGATGTGCTTTTCCAGCGTATCTATGAGGACAACATCAGCGGGAAACTTTCAGACGAACGCTTTTCCAAGCTGTCCAGGACCTACGAGGACGAACAGCGCACGCTGACAGACAGGGCCAGACAGTTACACGCAGAGTTGGACCAGGAGCAGGCCCAGGCCGTCAATGTAGCGCAGTTTATCGCCCTGGTGAAGAAGCACAATAAAATTGATACGCTTACCCCAACTATCCTAAATGAGTTTATAGAGCGTATCGAGGTACACGCCCCGGACAAGTCCAGCGGCAAGCGGACGCAGAAGATTGATATTGTTTACAATTTTGTTGGTATGCTCCCCGTATCCCTGGCAAAGTTAAAAGCGGCGTAACCATTACAGTTACGCCGTTTCCCCTCAAACTAAAATACTTCCTTATCCCACCCAGACAGATTGCGGCGTAGCTCTTGAGAAAGGCAACGCCAATACTGCTGGAGGGCTGTCCCGCAAAGCTGGCCATGGGGATGGGCGCGATGGCCGTGGCGAGATAGAGCTTGAAAAACCGGGAATAGACGGTTAAAATCATAATCAACGACAATACCCAAATGAACAGCGATCCCAGCAGGGTAATGGCCCAGAGGGGGATGCTCTCCAAAAAACCCACGTCCTCGATGATGGTGACCATCTCGCTGGGCAGGGTGGTGTCAGTGAGCGCCGACAGCCCGGAGGCCGTCATGATGGTGGAGATCATGCCCTGGGCCACCTTGAAGAGCGCCGTCATCAGCTCCATCCCGTGGGTCACCGCCGCCTGTGCCAATACAAAACGGATAAAGCACTTGAACACCATTTCCGGCTTCTTCAATTCCGTAAAACTCGAACACGTTTTTACAATACCCATAACGAAGAACAGCACCAGCAGGGCGCAGCCGATGGCTTGGAGCGCGCCGTTGATACCTTGGATGACCGTCCAGACTCCGCCGCCTTTGAATTCCTCCGGGGTGGTACTGAGGAGCTGCCAGATCTCCGCCAGCTTCCCGTTCCAGGTCCCCAGGGCGGAGTTCAGGTTGTCCACGATCCAGTTTCCGCTTCCCA
>CAKNZJ010000313.1 GCA_932222125.1 uncultured Clostridia bacterium
GACCCCGCTCAGGAAGGCAACCCATTCCTGGCGGCCATGCCGAAGATGCTGGCTCATAGCGCTTTCATGGCGGCTGTTCGAAGCCTGCCTCCCCTGCCCGCCGGGTTGGGGGCAATGATGCCCGAGGAGCGCCGCCAGCATCTGCCTATGCTCTCCTCGCTATTCATCCCCATGGACTACACTTATGTGTTGTATGACCAGCTTTTTAGGGCGCTCTCCTCCACCTACTCCACCCGCACCATGTTGGAAGAGATACAACGCACCAACGCCCTTTTTCGGGGCTCCCCCATCTACGCCACCCAGCCCGCCACAGGCAGCATTTTAGGCGTGCCGGGGGTGGGGAAAAGCAGCACCATCCGCCGCTCACTCTCTCTTCTCCCTCAGGTGATTGAGCATGAGAAATATCAGGGGAAGCCATTCTTTTGTAAGCAGATACTCTATTTAATTGTGGAGTGCCCCAGCGACTGCTCCGTCAAAACCCTCGGTCTTAACATCGCGGTGGCTATCGACAAGGCCATTGGCAGCAGCTACGCCAAGCAGCTCACCACACTCCGTTCGGCAGCGGCCAGCGCCATTGCCACGCAAGTAAAGGTGTTGTGCCTTACCCATCATGTCGGCCTGATTTTGATTGATGAAATCCAAAACGCCGTCACCACCGCCCAGAAAAACAAGCAAATCAAGCCTCTTATCAAATTCTTAGTGGAACTCACCAATGACACCTGCACCAGCGCCTTCTTTGTGGGCACACCCATCGCCGAGGAGCTGTTCTCCTCCCAGGAGCATTTGAAGCGCCGCACCAGGGGGATGCGCCTGCTCCCCTTCAAGCCGGATGGCGCCTACCGGGCTTTTCTCCAAGCCATCTGGCCCTATCAGCTCACCCCCACCACAGCCCCGCTCAGTGAGCAGTTGGCAAACAAACTTTATGACCACTCAGGGGGAATCCCGGCCTACATTATAAAGATATTCCAGGAATCCCAGGCGCAGGCCCTGCTCCAAGGGGAGAGCTGCATCTCCGCCAAGACGATGCAGCGGGCCATCGAGCGTCTGGCCATCAAGGTGCCCCGCACCTTCAGCGGCGGCACCCATATCTCTGATTTCGAAGGATGCCCGGATGCAGAGCAACCCA
>CAKNZJ010000314.1 GCA_932222125.1 uncultured Clostridia bacterium
AATCACTGTTTTCTCCACCGGCTGGAGGCCGTCTTTACTGCCCACAACAATGTCGCAGAAGGACAGCAGGAAGTCCACCTTCAAAGACAGCGGGCTTTCATCATCCGAATAGTCCAGGTTGAGGTCCATCGGATTGACATACTGCTTGCTGGTGGGGGAAATCTTTATCACCTGTCCGTCCAGCCGCTGGACAAGGGGGTAATACTCGGCCTCCGGGTCTGCAATCAGAATGTCATCGTCCGTGATGAGGAACACATTCAAAATCTCCCGCTTGGCGGAGAAGGATTTGCCGCTCCCGGGGGTGCCGAGGATCAGGCCATTGGGATTTTTAAGAGCCTTTCTGTCCACCATGATAAGATTATTGGAGAGGGCGTTCAGCCCGTAGTAAAGGGCTTCGCCGCCGCTCTGAAACAGCTCCTGGGTGGTGAAGGGTACAAAAATAGCGGTGCTTGAAGTAGTCAAGCCCCGCTGTATCTCAATCTGATTGCGGCCCAGGGGGAGGGAGGACATCAGGCCCTCCTCCTGCTGGAAGTCCAGCCGGGTAAGCTGGCAGTTGTATTTCTGCGCGATGCTGGACGCCTGGAACACGTTGTTGTCGAGCTGCCGCTGGCTGTCCGCCGTATTCACCACCAGGAACGTCACCAAAAACATCCGCTCATTCCGGCTCTGAAGGTCTTGCAGCAGCTTTTTGGCCTCCGTACCGTAGGTGGCAAGGTCGCTGGGAATTATATCCATATCATATCCTGCGCGGACTGCCTTTTTCTGTTCCTCGATCTTGGCCCGGTCCAGGTCGGTGATCTTTCGTTTCACCGTCTTGATGGCGCTGATCTGGTCCACGGACTGGATATGGAGGCTGACAATCTGGCTGGATTCCATGTCCAGAAAATCCGCTAACATCCGGTCATTCAGTTCCGGGGCCAGGATTTGCAGGAAGCTCACCGCGCCGAACATCTTCCCCATGCGGAACATCCGCCCATTTTTGAACTCAAAGGAGCTGGGGGCGATGAAATCCTTGGTGGACAGCCCGGAGGGGGCCAGCCAGTCCCAGGAGAAGCGGAACGGGGTCTGGCCGTCCATGTGGAAGATGCCGTGGAGCAGATGCAGCCGCTCTATGCCGTTCATGGGGGAGCAGGCCACGCCCAGGCGCTTGAAGTTGTTGATAACATCCATCTCGATGCGCTCCAGCCGGGGCTTGGCAGCTTTGATGCTGTCCGCGTCAATGCCGAAGGTGAGATACTTGGTCTTTGTCAGGCCGTTGTTCCCCTTGGCAAGCTGATTTTGCAGCATTTCCGAGTATTCGTCCCGCACATCGTTGAACTTATCCGCCCGCAGGGGAATGACGATGCTCCGGGCATAGCCGTCCTGGGCAGTGGACAGGTTCAGAAAGGAGAGCTGAAAGCGAATGGAACTGTCAAAGTAGTTGAGGAAGTCGGACCAGCCCTCGAAAATGGCAGTCTTGTCCTCGTTCTGACTGAGCTGGTAGTTGATGTCCTGGAACTGCACCGTCTTGGTGTAAAACGTATCGGTGACGCGGCAGATGCCGTCCGGGAACATCCGCTGGTAGGGGATGCTGTCCTGGGCGGACATATCCTTTTTATCCGTCCCTTTGGCCCTGGCAATAGCCGCCTCGATCTGCCGCCTGTCCTCATGGGACAGATGCTTACCGCCTTTTCGCTGGGCCGGACGCGCCTGTGGCTCCGGCTCTTTTCCGAACAGGCGGCGAATGAGCTTTTTGATTGCCGTAAACAATGCGGTACACCTCCTTGTCTAATCGGTCCTGCCGCTCCAGCGCGGCATAGAAATTGTTGGTCTTATAGGGGCGCTGCTTGGGCTGGAAGAAGCAGACGCGGAGAATATTGCGGACGATCTTCTCCATCGGCTGGCCGTTCTTTTCATACACCCCCAGCAGGAAGAAGGGGAGCATGACCATCATCATGCACATCGCCGCCGTGCTGTTGCCCATCGGAACCCGCAGCAGAAAGAACAGCGGAACGCCGATGAGCGCCCCGCCGCCGAAGCAGATCAGTTGCCGCTTGGTGAGATTGAACGCCACTTTGGTTTTTACCTTGGTTAAGTCCTTGGGGACCGGCACATAAGCCATTACCGTACCTCCTGTTCTCTGGCCGGGGCGCTGGGCTTGGACGGCTCTGCCGCTTTCTCCCGGAGTTTACCCAGCACAGACTTCTTCTCCTGGGTCTCCATATGCCGAAACAGGTCATCCAGGGCAAAGGAAAAATCACTGAGATCGCCCATACGCTCCATCCATTTGTCCGCTACCGCTTGCAGGGGATCATTCAAAGACAGAAGATAATCTACTTCTTCCGGCTCCAAACCATGTGTCTCCGTCAGGTATTCATGGGCATCCCGAATGGCGGTGATTTCCCTGGACTGCATTACCAGCGTGTCGGGCGGTAATTTGCTCCATGCAGAAAGATGGTCCTGCAAACCGGCATCCAGCCGGTCATAGAGCTGCTGACATTTATCCACGATTGATGTTCCTCCCATCGTTTTTTAGATTGGATTTTCCCGCAGACGCTTTGCCGGGGCATAGTCGGCAAAATCCCTGACGGTGTGAAAAATCCGCTTGTTGTTCACCCACCTTTGCAAGTGCCGGGTGATGGGCGGGGCGCTGGGCCGGTCATAGACCATCACATAGGGGTCAAAGCCCAGGCCCCGCAGGGTGTCCACCCGATACAAGTCCTGCTCATGGGTGCTGCCGTAGTTGGTGAGGACGTACACCCTCCGCCTGCGGTCACTCTTGATGGCGGTCCGCTCCACGAAGCGGCGGAAGTAGCCGGTCAGGTCTACATTTGGGTCATCCCAAGCGAAATGTACCGCTTTTGTCCGTACCCGGTTCAGCAGGGCTATGTTGTCCGGGGTAGTCAGGCGGATGTCCAGCCCCTGAGAGAAGTCCACATAGGCGCGGCTCTCCGCAAGCTGCAAAATCAGCCTTTCATGGTCCGGGCAGGCCAGCAGATTGGCGTCCAGCAGCTTGATCTCCCGCTGTCCGTCCCAAAACTCGGACAGGTCGGCCACCTGATGGCTCCGCCGCCCTTCCTTATCTGAAACGATGCAAAATCCGCAGGCTCTCGGACAGCCACGGGTCAGGAAACCGTAGGCTGTATCGGGAAACTGCGGATATAACGAGTAGTCCGGGCGCTGATGTTCCACCACATCCGGGAGGTCCGGCCCTGGGCCGTAGCCGGTGCCGCCCCGGATGATCTGGTCGGCGTTGGCGATGTAGATGTTGTCTTTGGAATAGGTGTTGGTGAACACCCTGCTTTTGTAAACGAGGTCATACCAGCCCTCCGGCCTCCACAGCTCCACGGTGTCACCCCGCGCTTTATGGTAGGCGGACAATTTCATCAGGCAGAGATTGGGCCAGTTGTGGCCGTCCACATCTACGCAGCCAATTTTCATCACACTTCACCCCCGGCAGACAGCACCTTTTCATAGCGCAGCTTCATTTGTGGCGGACAGAGGTCCTCAGCGGGACAGCGTTTGCCGGTCCAGCGTTTACCCCCTGCCAGCCCCATGCACTTCCAGCCAGCGGCCCGCAGGCTGGTCCCCGGTTCAGTGTCCAGGGTGTATGTGATGATCTTCTGATAGCCCATAGCCTTTGCCGCCCGTGCTGCCGCAGCGTAGAGCATACTGCAAGCGTTTTTCTCCCCGGTGGTGCATAGGCGGTTGACTTCCAATGTCAGGCCGTTGTCCAGATGGCGGCTCACAGGACGGCCCACGATTGCCACGCCCACCAGCCGCCCCTCCTGAGCGCAGCCGATGGAAAACTTATGTCCCACCACAGGCTTATGATGCCGGTGGTGTTCCGCGACAAAAGTATTGGCAGCTTTGAGGGAAACGGGAACCAGGCGCATCACCGTTCCCCTTTGTCCGTTTTTCTCTGCCTGGGAGCTTTGGCCTTGTCCGGGGCCGGAGACTCTGCCGCCTTTGCGGTGTTCTGGAGCGCGTCACGCACAGAGGGCCGCGCCTTTTCGCTGCGGGTAGCGATCAGCTCCATCACCCGCTGATACTCGCCCAGCACAGCGGTGTGGAGGGCCTGCCGCATCTCCGATGTAGTGGGAAAACAGATGTCGTGATACTCGCCCTTGCTGTCCTTCCTGTCGGGCATAGAGACAAAAGCGCCCTTTTCGCCGTCCATGATCTTGATGCCCTTGACGGCAAAGCAGCCGCCCAGCGTCACGCTGGCAAAGGCCAGCAGATTCCCTTCCTCCTTCGAGGGGTAGACCCTCACGTCCACATCCAGCTTGGCGGGCTGGGGAGAGCTGGTCTCCTGGGTCATATTCTCGCTCATAACAATTTCCTCCTTCAATCAAATTCAGTGCGCCGAAAACACGCTCTTGGCGAGGCTCCCTGTCTTGAACAGGGTAAAGCACAGCAGCACCGTATATCCCATGCACGTCCAGATGGCGGCGCTAATGTCATCGCTTACGGAGATATTCTGCACCAGCACCGCATAAATCGCCACGCACACCATAATCAGAAATGCCTGGAATCCCAGGGCAAACAGGGATTTGAGATAGTTCTGGCCCATGCCGCCCCACTCCCGGCCCAGCATCGCGGCCATAGGAATGGGGGCCACGCTGGTGACTAAATAGACTTCCAGCATACGGCCATAGGTGATGATGAAAATACAGATCGTCAGCGCCCACAT
>CAKNZJ010000315.1 GCA_932222125.1 uncultured Clostridia bacterium
AGCACCCGGCAGTTGTCCAAAATGGTAGTTGCAGAGGCGGGGGCCTACGCCTTATCAGGCAGCGTGGCCGGCACTGTACTGGGCTTGCTCACCAACAGGCTCCTGTTCGCCATGCTGATTGGGCAAAAGTGGGGCGAGCCGTGGGGCATTCCTTGGTCTGAGTTAGGGGTCATTCTCCTGATCCTCCTCGTTTCCGTAGCATTCGCAGTATATGGGCCCATAAAACGAATCCATAGCATGACCATTGTTGATACCATTTGCGCACAGTGATATAACAGCAGGCAGATAATCCCAAGCCGATTCTCTGACGTTTAGAGATAAAAAGCGTCTGCCATCTCATATTCTATTATGCGCGCATTAAAACCAAAAAGGCGGCCGGTGTGGAAAGGGGAACACACTGGCCGTCTTTGGTTATACGAGTTTGAACTTGCGGACAATCAGTTTCGTCTTTAGTTGGCGTTTCAGTTCCGGGTCGAGGCACTGGCATGGACAGCCGTGCTCATGGAGACCGCGCAATGCTTTGTTCGCTTGTACCTGTTATTTGTCCCATACATTTGAATTACGGAGAATTTAGGGATAAACTGCTCACCCCACTTGTGCCGGCTGGACTTCAGCTTATATAAGGCAAAGCACTCCACAGGGAGGGGACTGTCATGGAATTAAAACCCGGCGCCGGCGGTCAGCGATGAGAAAACACTGTCAGCCGGAGAAACTGAAAGACAATTTTCAAGCATAAATTCAAAAAAACTCTTGACCTTCCACCAACCGGAAGGTGTACGATTCACATATGGAGGCAACCTATTATGAATAAGGAACGCGTTTGGCCTTTCCTTCGAAAAGGAGAATCGCCGTCCGCAGGGCCTTATCATCCTTGCCTTAGGCGTTGCTATTTTGGTCATCACCTTTGTTTTCAATCTCTGATCCTGCAAAAATACTGACCCTACACAATGCTTCAATCGAAAGGAGACTATTCATGCTTCGTATTGAACACTATTCCAAAACTTACCCAGGCGGTAAAAAAGCGGTGGACGATCTTACCCTTTATGTCCAACCTGGGGAAATCTACGGCTTCATTGGCCATAATGGGGCTGGCAAGACCACTACCCTGCGGGCGGTGGCGGGGGTGATGGACTTCACCGAGGGGACCATTACCATCGACGGCCATGATATCAAAAAAGACCCGGTGGGGGCCAAGCGTGTCACCGCCTTCCTGCCGGACAACCCGGACCTCTATGAGTTTATGAAGGGCATTGACTACCTCAACTTCATCGCCGACCTGTATGACATCCCAGCAGGCCAGCGAACCGCCGATATCGGCAAGTACGCTGACGCCTTTGAGCTGACAGGGAATTTAGGCTCTCCCATCGGCAGCTACTCCCACGGAATGCGGCAGAAGCTGGCCCTGATCTCAGCCTTCATCCGCCGGCCCAGGCTGCTGATTCTGGACGAACCCTTTGTAGGCCTGGACCCCGCCGCCGCCCATCTGATGAAAGGCTATCTGGCGGAGCTGTGCCAGGGAGGCTCGGCAGTGTTTTTCTCCACCCATGTGCTGGAGGTCGCGGAGAAGCTGTGCCACAAAATCGCCATCATCAAACACGGGCAGTTGGTAAAATCCGGTCCTACGGCGGAGCTGGTGGGTGATTCCTCCCTGGAGGATGTGTTCCTGGAACTGGAGGGAGAGAAATGAAGCAGTTTCTCACTTTGCTGAAGGTGAGCACTCAGTCTATGCTGCTCTCCTCCACCAATTCCCGGGGCCGCAGCCGGAAAAAGGCAG
>CAKNZJ010000316.1 GCA_932222125.1 uncultured Clostridia bacterium
AAAACCTTGTCAGGCATCCTGGGCCATACCAGAGCAGCATTCACGCTGGACACCTACACCCACACCACCGGCGATATGCAGAAGCGAGCCTCGGAAGTGGTAGGAGATTTTCTGACAGACATTTTTGGAGAGGAGTTGAGACCGTGGGAAGAAAGCGCAAAAGCGGCGAGGGTACAGTCCGTCTGAGAAAGGACGGGCGCTGGGAGGGGCGGGTGGTCGTCGGTTACGATGACAAGGGCCTGCCAAAAACAAAAAACGTGCTGGCCAAGACCAAGGCGGAGTGCGTGGCGAAACTGGAATCGCTGAAAGAGTCCGTGACTCCTGCAACCTCTGTCAAGGTCAGGGCAGATATGCCCTTCGGCGAGTGGATGACATTCTGGTATGAGATCTGCTGTAAACCCGCCGTCCGGCCAAACACACGGACAGGCTACGAAAATAATATCCGCCTGTATATCCGCCCAAGGCTCGGTGACATTCCTCTGAACAAGCTGACCACAAATGATATTCAGCAGTTCATAAACTGGATGAGGCAGGATGGCCGTAGTGAATACCGGGAGTCCAGAGGGGAAGGACTCTCCGCCAATACGATACGGCACTGCTGCGGCCTGTGCCGCAGGGCTCTGGAGAAGGCCGTCACCGAAAAGCTGATCGTGCGCAACCCGGCGGAGGAATGTAAGCTCCCACCGGCCAGACGAATGGAGATGCGGCTGCTCAGTCGGGAGGAGTTGCAAAAGCTGCTCATTCAGGCCAAGGCCGAGGGCTACTACGAAGTGTTCCTGCTGGAGCTGACCACCGGGCTTCGGGTGGGGGAGCTGATGGCACTCCAGTGGGACGACCTGAATTTCAATACCGGGGAACTACGAATCGAGCGGCAGATTTACCAGATCAAAGGTGAACTGCTGATACAGCCGCCGAAGAACAAAGCCTCCATCCGGACGGTGATCCTGCCACCCGCAGTGGTCACCGCACTGAAAAAATATAAGCAGACGGTTTTCTCCCGATGGATGTTCCCCTCCCCGAAGAAAGAAGATGCTCCGATAGCTCCGTCTGTCGCAAGTCATCGTCTGGCTAAGATCCTAAAACACGCCGGATGTAAAAAGGTACGCTTCCACGACCTGCGGCACGTTTTCGCTACCAATGCTCTGGAACATGGGATGGATGTCAAGACCCTGTCTACCGTCATCGGGCACGTCTCCAGTGCCACTACGCTGAATGTCTACGCCCATGTCACAAGCGATATGCAGAGACAAGCCGCCGCCAGGATCGACCGGGGTATCGGCAAGGCGGAAGTGGCGGAGTCCACATCGATAGCAAAATCCATGTCCACGATGACCGATTTTCGGCCTATCAGGGAGCGAAAGCGCCGGTGGGGAACCGGGTCTCTCAGTAAAAATCAAAACGGTCAATGGGTTGGACGCTATACGATCACATGGCCAGATGGAAGGTTGGAAACACGAAAGGTCTATGCCGCTACTGAGGAGGAATGCGAAAGGCTGCTGGCGGCGATGATAGCAGATATGAAATCGGAGGTAGCCGCTGAAAAGGAGCGGCTGACAGCGGAAAATAGAGCAAGTTGAGAACTGCGGCTCACTGGGACACCTCCAGTGGGCCAGTTTTTCTCTGTCTGTGGGCAAATATGTGGTCAGAATGCAAACGCTCATAATGGACAGGCGAAAGGAGTTGCGGAAATGGCAGGTTTTGGGAAGTTATCAAAGGCTTTCGCAGGTATAAATCTGCTTATTTTTGTGGAGTGCTGTTTGCGCTGATACCGTCAAATAAAAAATCAATGACCCGGTTCAGCGCCTCGCTGGTATAGCCCTGCCGCCACCATTTTTTCCCGATGCAGTAGCCGATCTCCGGCTGGCCGAGACGGCTATCATAGCC
>CAKNZJ010000317.1 GCA_932222125.1 uncultured Clostridia bacterium
CAGGACCAAAGGTCCGGCGAAACTCCCCCCTGACTCCCCCCCTGCCCAACTGGCCGTCCACTGCGGCAAAGGACTGAAGGCACAACGAAGACGGCTATTGACCGCCCTGGTTCTGGCCTTGCTCACCCTCCTCCCCTCCCTGCTCCCCCACATTCCCCCCTGGTCTGTCCTTGAAGGGGTGGGACTGTCAGCCTACCAATTCTGCTCCCTGCTGCTCACCGCGCTGCTGCTGGCGGTTGGCCTGCTGTGCCACGAGATTCCTGCGGCCGGACTGAAACAGCTGGTCTCCCTACACCCCGGCGCCCAGTCGGTGACCCTGCTAGCCTGGCTGTTCACCTTGCTGGACGGCGTCACCGCCGGCCGCCTAGAGCCACGGTATAGCTGTCTGCCCTGTGCAGCCATTACCGCCTTTGGACTGGTATTTTCCCTGTGGGGAGAGCATGTCCGCCGTCAGGCAGACCGCCTCTCCGCGAAAACTGCCAGCCACGTCCGCTCCCCTTATGTAGTCTCTCTGGACGAAAACAAGTGGAATGGCCGTCCTGCCTTTACCAAATGGTCTGGCTCCTCCGTTGGCTTTGGCAGCCAACTTCAGATGGACGACGGCGTGCGTCAAGCCTACCGCATTGCAGCCCCACTGTTGATTCTTGGCGGACTGCTGTGCGCACTGCTGGCCTCCATCGGCCGCGGCGCACCTTGGCGCTTTCCTTGGGCTGCCTCTACCTGTCTCACTGCGGCCGCTGCCTGGTCCTCACTTTTGGCCTACGCCCTGCCTTACCGCAAGTTGACTGTCCGCCTCGGTAAAGTCGGAGCTGCCCTGGCCGGCTGGCCCGGAGCGTCCAGGTGTATTCAGGCCGGCATCCTCATGACCGACCTTGATCTGTTCCCCACCGGCTCTGTCTCCGTCACCCAGGTCAATGTGTTTGGCGGCGTGGCCACCGAAAAGGTAGTGGCCTATACCGCCACCCTCATGCGGGTCATGGACTGTGGGCTCACTCGTCCCTTTCATGATCTGCTCCGGGCTCAGGGCGCCATCTATCGGGAGGTGTCCGGCGTCCGTTATCATGAGGGGGGCGTATCTGGCGTGATCCATAATCAGGAGGTACTGGTGGGTACCGCCGCCTTTATGCACCTGATGGATATACCCATGCCAGCCGGTCACAATATCCGCAATGCTATCTTTTGCGCCATTGGCGGCCAACTCTGCGGCCTATTCCCCCTGAATTATCACATGGACGACACGGTCAACCCCAGCCTGACCTCCTTACTCAGCGTTGGCATCTCCCCTGTGTTGGCCACCAGAGACCCCAATCTCATCCCCGCGATGTTGGAACGAAAGTTTAAGCTGCCGGTGGATAAGATGGATTTCCCGCCGGTGGAGCGGCGGATAGAGCTGTCTCAGCGAGATCAGGACCATAACGATGTGCCGGTGGCCCTGCTGGCCAGGGAGGGCCTGAGAGCCTACTGTGATGCGGTAGTAGGAGGACGGCGGTTGCGTCAGGCCACCTGGTGGAGCCTTATCTTCACCCTGACTGGAGCAGTGGTGGGACTTTGCCTTACATTCTATCTCACCTCCATGGCCGCCTTCGCGTCCCTGACCACGCTGAACTTTCTGGTGTTCATGCTGTCCTGGTTGGTGCCGGAGCTCATCATTGCAAACTGGGTCCACCAATGCTAAAAGGCTTATCCTCCTTGACCTCCTTTTTCCGCCCCCAGTGTGTGTACCCATTTGCCCTCACAGGAAGGATAGCCCAATTTGTTCATTTTACCTCTTGCATTTTCTCTCAGCATGAGCTATACTGTGGGCATTGAGTTGACATAATGTGACAAAACCTGTCCTGTATTTCTTGAATCCCCAGTAGAAAGGATGCCCACTATGGCCAAACCAAGAGCAAAAAGATTAAGGAAACCCCCGCTTTATTGGCGCATTCTGCGCTCGCTTTATATCGTTGTATTCGCTTTTTCCCTGGTCATTGTAGTGGGATACGCAGCTCTACACATCCTGGCCCCAGCCCCTACTGTGGACAAAGAGGTTATCCTTCCCAATCGGGAGAATCTCAACGCTTCAGGTGATACGCTCCAGGCCAGTTCCTCACCTAAGCAGACTATTCTCACCCGACGGGATGGGGTGTATACCTGTCTGCTGATTGGTCACGCCGACATGGGCGGGACCGACACTCTGATGCTGGGCGTATTTGATACCGGGGCCAGGACCGCCTCCCTGATCTCTATTCCTCGGGATACCCCGGTTCGTACCAACGGCCGGACTGTAAAAATCAACTCCGTCTACAGCCAGGGAAAGGCAGAATTGCTCGCTAACACCGTGTCAACGATGTTGGGTGTGCCGGTAGACTTCTACCTAGAGGTGGACACCAAGGCTTTCAAAGCCATTGTAGATGAGATTGGCGGGGTTTTATTCGATGTGCCTCCCGGCATGGACTATGAAGACCCCTACCAAAACCTCTATATTCATATTTCCCCGGGATTTCAGCGCTTAAATGGCGACAATGCCGTCAAGGTGATGCGCTGCCGCAGTGCCTATGCCAGTCAGGACATTGGCCGGGTACAAACTCAGCGGAAATTTTTAACCGCCCTGGTGGATCAGACCATCACCCTGTCCAACGTTCCACGAGTAACCAACCTGATCAATATTTTGAGCCAGTATGTTGTCACAGATATGCGGCTGAGCGACATGATCCACTTTGCCACCCAAGCCATCGGTATGGAGCTGGAGACTGATCTAAGCTCCTATACCCTGCCTGGTAAATGGATCTCTCCCTACTATGAGTTGGACGACCAACAGGTGCTGGAATTGGTCAACAATTTGGGCGTCTATGAGGGCGAGGTGCCTATGGCTGCGCTCCATATTCTTCATCCATAGCCTTCCCCATTCATCCAACAAAGGAGTGTTTATTATGGAACATAAAACTGTCACCGCCCCTGGTGCGCCTGCCGCCGTGGGGCCATACTGCCATGCCAAACTGTGTGGAGATACCCTGTACTGTTCCGGTCAGCTGGGCCTTATCCCCGCAACCGGCGACTTGGCAGAAGGGGTGGAGGCCCAGGCCAAGCAGGCCCTGGACAACCTAGGCGCTGTGCTGGAGGCTGCCGGCATGAACTATACCAGCGTGGTCAAAACCACGGTATTTTTGACCGATATCGCAGACTTTTCCGCCATCAACACCATCTATGCCAACTATTTCTCTGCTCACCCCCCCGCCCGGTCCTGTGTCCAGGTGGCCGCTCTGCCTAAGGGTGGATTATTTGAGATTGAAGCCATTGCTGTAAAGTGATTTGACCGTAATAGCAGTCCCCCGCCATAACATTGGCGGGGGACTTTTTATGCTTATATCAGCGCTGCCGCCATGAGGAACAAAAAGGCCAGCACAAAGATCAGCAATAGCAACTTCCAGGAAAATTTCAGCCACCGGTCATAGGGCACTCGGCCAATAGCCAGCCCCCCCATCACCACTGCACTGGTGGGTGTAATAAGATTGATGATCCCACAGGCTGACTGGAAAGCAGTGATCACCAGCTCTCGCCCCACCCCGGCAAAGTCAGCCAGCGGGGCCATGATAGGCATGGATAGGGTAGCTAGTCCTGAAGTAGAAGGGATGAGGAAGGACAAGGGCAGATAGATCAGATATACCAGGGATAGGAATGTCACCGAACCCACCCCGGTCAAGGCGGTCTCTCCCCAGTGAAGGATTGTATCGGTAATCTTGCCATTATTCATAATCACAGTGATGCCGCGGGATACACCGATGATAAAAGCCACCCCCAGCAGCTCTGATGCGCCCCCTACAAAGCCCTCCACAATGTCCCGCTCGGCCAGCCTACAACACAGCCCGAGCAGAATGGATGAAAACAAAAACAGGGCTGACAGCTCTGGAAACCACCAGCCCAGAACAGGCAGTGGCAAACCCATATCTGCAAATGGTATCACTGAGTAGATCATCACCAAAAAGGTGAGTGCAAACAGGATCAGCGCAGTTTTTTGTAGCCCGGTGATCCTGGCCTGCTGTGTTCCCTGTTGGAGCGTGCCAAAGCGCTTGGTAAACTCCCCCTTGCGATCAGCCACCAAGGATTTCGATGGATTGGCCTTCACCCGCTGGGCATAGGACATTACAAACCAAATAGTCACCCCCAGCAAGGCCAACAGCATGATCACCCGCAAACCAATGCCCTCTCCTAACGACACCCCGGCAAAGCCGGCGGCAATGCCAGTGGCAAAGGGGTTGACGGTAGAACCCAGCACACCAACTCCCGCCCCCAGCATAATAACCGATACAGCGGTAACGCTATCATACCCTGCCGCTATGATGATAGGCAGAACCAACGGATAGAACGCAATGGTCTCTTCCGCCATGCCAAATGTGGTTCCGCCTAAAGCAAAGGCACACATTAGAATGGGGATGAGCAGCTTTTCCCGCCCGGCCAGCAGGCGAATGATATTTGCAATACCCGCGTCCAGCGCTCCGGTCTTGGCCATAACGCCCAGAAAACCGCCCACCATTAGAATAAATGCGGCAATGTCAATGGCCTCATACAGTCCCTCCAAGGGGGCCAGAACAACCGAGGTAATGGGCTGTGCCTCATTATCCACCAAGTGGTAGCTGCCCGCAACAGGTTCTCCATTTTCCTGATAGTCATAGACCCCGGATGGCACCACCCAGGTAAGAAGGGTCATCACCACCAGGATGGCAAACAGGATGGTAAAGGCAGTGGGCATTTTGAATTTCCCCATGGAACTCCCTCCTATCCGGTGATGCGAGTACCGGCCTTACCGGCTAAGGCATCCAGCCCCAAATCCAGAGAGGTGATGATGGCCTTACGTCCTGGAGCGGATCGTACAAAGTCCACCGCCGCCTCTACCTTTGGTAGCATGGACCCTGCCCCAAACTGTCCCTGGGCAGCGTACTGCTCCAGCTGAGCCGCAGTTACCTCCCCCAGGTCAGTCTGGTCTGGCTTGCCGAAGTTGATGGCTACGGCAGGCACCTCTGTGAGGATCATCAGCATGTCCGCCTCCATCTCCTGGGCCAGACGGCAAGCCGCCAGGTCCTTGTCAATCACAGCTGCCACTCCCTCCAGGGAACCATCCTCTCGTTCCATCACTGGCACCCCTCCGCCGCCGCAGGCGATGGACACTGTAGTGTTCCAGAGTGTTTTGATGGTGCCAATTTCCACAATACGCTTGGGCTTTGGAGAGGGAACCACCCGCCTCCAGCCACGGCCGGAGTCCTCCTTCATGGTGTAGCCTTTCTCCTGTTCCAGCGCCCTGGCCTGCTCCTCCTGATAGAAAGGGCCGATTGGCTTTGTAGGATTTTGAAAAGCAGGGTCCGACTGATCTACCACCACCTGGGTGACCACCGTCACCACCGGGATATTCCGCCCACGGCGGCGCAGCGCGGCGGTAAGGGACTGCTGAATGTGGTAGCCGATATATCCCTGACTCATGGCGCCGCATACGTCGAATGGCATGGGAGGAGTAGTCTCTGCCGCCGCCTCACTGGCCAGCAGAATTCGGCCCACTTGGGGTCCGTTCCCGTGGACGATGGCCAGTTCATACCCTGCGCAGGACAACTGAGCCAAATATTCTGCCGTTCGGGCAGCAACCTGGAGTTGAGACTGGGCGGTGGGTGGCAAGGACTTGTCCTCCAGGGCGTTACCCCCCAGAGCCACCACCACTTTTGTCGCCTGACTCATACTGTAGCCACCATGACTGCCTTAATTGTGTGCATCCGATTTTCCGCCTCATCAAATACCACTGAGTGGGGACCTCGGAACACCTCATCGGTGACCTCACGGATATCTACACCCTTATCTATCCAATCCTTGGCCAGTTTGGTGTTAAAATCATGGAAGGAAGGCAGGCAGTGCATGAAGATTACGTTGGGGTTTTCAGTGGCCTGTACCATGTTATCATCAATGCGGAAGGGGGCCAGTAGCTTGGCGCGTTGGGGAATGAGCTCCTCTTCACCCATGGAAGCCCAGATATCCGAGTAAAGCACGTCTGCTCCCTTCAAATCATCCAGCTGATCGGATATCTTAATGTGGCAACCGGTTTTCTCTCCCTCTGCCCGACAGGCACTCAACAGCTCCTGATCGATTCCATCAATGAGCTCCTGGGGACCGTAGCCCACAAAGTCCACCCCCATCTTGCAGCAGCCAAACATCCATGCGTAGGACATATTGTTGCGCACATCCCCTATAAAGGCCACCTTGCACTCTCGCAGCGGCTTGTTGATATGCTCCTCCATGGTCATCATATCCGCCAGAATTTGAGTGGGATGATCCAGATCGGTGAGGCCGTTGAACACCGGCACCCCTGAGTGACGGGCCAGCTCCACCACCGCTTGCTGGTCAAAGCCCCGGTATTCAATCCCATCAAAGAAGCGACCCAACACCCTGGCAGTATCCTCCAGGGACTCTTTTTTACCCATCTGAGAGGAGCCGGGATCCAAATAAGTGACCCCGCCTCCCTCATCCCGCACTGCAACCTCGAAGGAGCAGCGGGTACGGGTAGAGGTCTTTTCAAACAACAGAACGATATTCTTCCCCTTCAGCGCCTGACCATTGAGCCCCATATTTTTTTTGGCCTTCAGATCATGGGCCAGATCCAGCAGATAGCGAATCTCCTGGGCGGACAGATCCATTAGAGTGAGGAAGGACTTCCCTTTCATGTTAACAGCCATAATGTTTTCTCCTTTCGTATCAAACCGTTCCTCGAATCAACGGCATGGTCATACACCGTGGGCCTCCACGGCCACGGGACAGCTCACTGCTTGGGATAGTGAGCACTGTGATACCTGCCTCTTCCATCACTCGGTTAGTGACATAATTGCGACTGTAAGCGATCACTTTACCTGGAGCAATGCAGAAGGTATTCGATCCATCATTCCACTGCTCTCGGGCAGCGTCAATGACTGAGCCGCCGCCGCACTTGATGAGATTCACCTTGTCCAGATGGAGGTGTTCCTTCAGGATATCTTCCAGGCTGGCCCGCTCCTCTACGATGGATAGATGCCCACCCAGTCCCGCCTCCAGCACAAACACCCGCAGGTCGCTGGAAATGTTGGGATGCATGGTAAATTTGTCCTGATCCACCATGGTAAATACTGTATCCAGATGCATAAAGGCCCGGTTTTTTGGAATGTCGATGGCCAGCACCTTTTGAAACCCAGTGTTCTCCTCCAACAGCTTTTTGGCCAGCTGCTCGATGGCCCAGGGCTGGGTGCGCTGGGAGATGCCCACCGCCACGACCTGGCTGTTGAGCACAAGGATATCGCCCCCCTCTACAGTGGCGGTAGCCCCCCTCTCATAGTAAACCGGCACGTCCCTGTAATGTGGATTATATTGGAAGATATACTTGGCAAACAAGGTCTCCCGGCACCGAGTAACGGTAGACATTCGGTGAATCGATACTCCGGAGCCGATTGTGGCAAATGGATCCCGGGTAAAATACAGGTTTGGGATGGGGTCCAGCACGAACGGATAGTAATCCTCCAGGTAGTCGGTGAGGTTTTTCCGGCCATAGCCACGCACCTCTGACTTACGCACTCCCTCCATCAGCTTATCCACCATATTCTTGGTGGACATCCCCTTAAAGTAGTCCAGAATCATGGCGATGCGCTTCTCTCCCCGGATGCCCGCCTCCTCCAGATACTCCCGGAGGAATTGATCCTTCACCCCCTCATCGGTGAGAGACTCTGCCACCAAATCGGTGAGGTAGACCACCTCCGCCCCATTTTCCCGGAGCAGAGCACAAAAAGCATCGTGCTCCTCCTGGGCAATTTTCAGATAGGGGATGTCGTCAAACAACAGCCGCTCAATATATTCCGGCATCAAATTTTCCAGCTCCCGGCCAGGCCGATGGAGCATTACCCGCTTTAACGGGCCAATTTCGCTGCGAATGTCAATGGCAGGCGTGGTCATGCCATCACTCCTTTCGCTGTCAGGGTTCCCCGCTAGAAATCTTTTATGCCAAAAATCTGTTTGTATTGTTGATACTTACCGCCCTCAAACACGATGAAAAGCGGCTTGACCAAGGTCAAACCGCTTTTCATCTCTTAAAATTGATTCAAATAATCTAGCCTTTCATACGAAACAACCGCTCAATATGTTTATAGAGTAAATAAGTCAGCACGGAAATCACTAGGCCCTTGACCAGGTTAAAGGGAGCTACCGCAAACAGCACCAGCGTGCCCACGCTATGGATGCTTCCGTTAATGGCGGTTCCGCTGGCAATGATGGCCTCCAGCGGCATACCGTACAACTCAGCAAAGGCAGGAAGCAGATAGAAAGCGTTGAATATGCTTCCAAATACGGCGAGAAACACTGTTCCCACCGCCATTCCCACCATAGCCCCCCGCTTGCTCTTGAACCGGTGATAAATGATTGTGGCAGGAAGAATAAAGGAGCAGGCGGTGGCAAAGTTTGCAAAGTCCCCAACAAATGCAGTGGTAGTGCCCTTGATAATCAGCTTGAGGATAATTTTTACCAGCTCGCACACCACACCGGCCACCGGGCCCAGGGAGAACGAGCAGATGAGCACCGGCACCTCACTGAAGTCCAATTCATAAAAGGAGGGGGCAAAAGGCAGTGGAAATTCCAGGTACATAATCACCGCAGCAATGGCTCCGAAGATACCGATATATGCCGCTCTGCGGGCCGGAGACTGCCTGGGCAATTGGAGCCACATCCGCTCCACCAACACCGCCGCCGCGAACAGCAGCACAAATACCAGCAGGCACATGAGCAAAAACGTCACATTGTCCTGCATCTGCCCCCATAGTTCACTCAAATGGTTCAATAAAAAAACCTCCTGTGGTTTGGGATTAAAACACCTGAAAATTCTGTCGTTCAGGCGCAGTATCTCTACCATGGGAGGAGCCGCGCGTCTTCTTCCATCCGGACTATCACCGTTGGTCCCGGAGTTTCACCGGGTCAGCCGTTTGCACGGGTCGCGGACTTTACCGCCAGTGGGGAATTACACCCCGCCCTGAAGACATTCTTTTCAATTGTTTTCGCCTCTATTATAGCAGATCCGCCTCAAAATGCAATCCCTTTTCTAAAAAAATAACAATCTTTTTATCCTATCCTCACACTTCAAACAAACGTTTCATTTTCTTCTTGACGATTGGCCGGCGATAGAGTAAAATAGGGCCATAACATCAATCACAGTCGGAGGTGAACTCATAATGATTCAGCGCGAACAGACCTGCTGTTTTTCCGGCCACCGTCCAGACAAACTGCCCTGGGGAATGGATGAAGAGGATCCCCGCTGTCTGACCATGAAGCAGAGCATGGCCAGAACGCTGAAGTGGCTGTACTACCGGGGTTTTCGACACTTTATCTCTGGTATGGCCATGGGGTGTGACCTGTACTTTGTGGAGGAAGCCCTGGCTCTGCGGCGACAATATCCTGACCTGACTGTGGAAGGGGCTGTACCATGCCCCACTCAGTCCCACCGATGGCCGGAACACCTTCGCCACCGATGGCGGCAGGCGCTGGATGCCTGTGATCTGGAGACCGTGGTCCAGCAGCACTATGACCGGTACTGTATGCTGCGCCGGGACCGGTACATGGTGGATCGCTCTGCCGCCATTCTGGCCGTCTTTAGCGGCACCGCTGGCGGCACTCAGTACACCTTGAACTATGCCATGAACAAAAGGCTGGAGATCGGACTCATGGATCCCGTCCGCCCAGAGGCTGATGCCCTCTGGCTCACACAATGACAAAAGGCCGCCCCAGGGAGACACTTCGTAAAGAAGTTGTCTCCTTTCGGCTTTTGTAATCAGTCAGAACGATTGGATTGTAGGTAAAAATCAATCATACTTGGAGGGTTACAAAATGAGACAACATTACACAGACGAAAGAACGCGTATCATCTACACCTTACAGGGGAGATTATTACCTGCCTGACCTTGTATTACCTGCCGAAGAACAAGTTGAAATCAGCGCGGCATCTGCGGTATATCCGTCAGCATAATTTGCAAGGCAGGCGCAGACTGAGATAAAGAGATAAAACCTTGCTCAATATTTTTAACTGATACAATTATGATTACGATAGAAGCGCAACCATTGCATTTGTTGTTCAAAAAATTTTATCACAGGGTGTAGTATTTTCTGAAAAATCCATAGTAGATAGTTGAGGGCCAGAAAGGAGGGATGCCCTGATGGATGACAGCACCATCATAGAACTATTCTTTGACCGGTCGGAGCAGGCAATCCGCGAACTGGACAGCAAATACGGCAAGGTCTGCCACAACCTGTCCTATAACATCCTGCACAGCCGTCAGGATGCGGAGGAGTGCGTGAATGACGCCTACCTGGGTGCCTGGAATACCATCCCGCCGACCCGGCCCAATCCGCTGCTGGCGTTCCTGTGCCGGATCGTCCGCAATCTCTCCCTCATGCGGTATCATGCGGACAGGACAGCCAAGCGTGGCGGCGGAAGCTACACCGTGGCGCTGGAGGAACTGGAGGGCTGTCTGGCCTCGCCCCGCACAGTGGAGGGAGATATGAAAGAACAGGAGCTTGTTCAGCTGATTGAGGACTTCCTGGAAACCCTGTCCTCAGAGAGCCGGGTCATCCTCATGCGCCGGTACTGGTTCTCCGACAGTTATGGGGAGATTGCAGCGCGGACAGGCTTATCGGAAAAGAACGTGTCCGTCAGGCTGACCCGTATCCGAAAACAACTGCGGCACTATTTTGAAGAAAGAGGGGTTGTATCATGAACACAACGAAATTTTCCAGTGCTTTAGGGAAAGTAAATGACAGGTATCTTATGGAAGCAATCACCTACGAGCGCAAAAAGAAAATCGGCTGGCAGAAGTGGGGCGCAATGGCGGCGTGTTTTGGCCTAATCGTCACAGTAACTATGGTAGCATTACCAGGCCTTTTGAAAGTGCCGGGTGGAGTTGTGCCGCCTCTCAATCCTAATCCAGGACCTGTGGTCAGCGATAATGATAATCAGACCAGCGATGAACCAATGCAACCCCAAAGCGAGGGAAAAATCACCATCAACTGGGACAATGTGGCGGTGAACGAGTCAGCAGGGCTGGCCCTCGATGCCGCCCGGCGGTATTACGATCCCAACCTCTATGATACGGAGAACTGGGGAGAGGCGGAAATTATGGCCTATTACGGCTGGAATCTGGCTCCCGCCTATATTCCCGGCGGTCTGACTGGCGGCGGCAATGGTCCTGGGGGACTTATGTGCAGAGAGAAGGCCACGGGTAAAATCGTGGAGGATATGGCAGGCCGGGGTTTCTGGGTAGATTTCTGGGAGGATGGAAGCCCTAAGTCTGATGACGATATTGTTATTCCAAAGGGCTTTACCATTACAGTTTCCAAGCTGGGTATCCTCCATTGCGGCCTGCTTCCAGTGGACGAGGAGCGCACTACTGATTTCGGCGGAGTATCCGTTACTCTCAGCCACTGCTCCATGAAACATGGCCCCTTCAACCCCACAACAAAGGCCCCTGACGGCCTTTCTAATATGCCCGCTGGGTATTATGACATCTATGTGGCCTCGTTTACCCTGGATGGAGTGGAGTATGAAATTGAGGCTCAGCGGCTGGAACTGGAAGAAGTTATCAAAATCGTGGCGTCCATCATCAATACGCCATATAGTGAGGATTTTGTCGTAGGACGTTCACAGGATATTCCTGTATAAGGGCAGCTCCCCCACCGATTACCCTGACACCATCACGTCCCTGGCTTCGACCTGGATGAGCACAGTGAACCTAATACGCCTTAAATGTATACTATATACGCACCGCATGGCCCTATGGCTGTGCGGTGCTTTTTATCTTCGTCAGTCTTTCGTGTAATCGTCCACGATACGTACTTCCATCTCCCAATTCCGCTCCAACACCTTGTGGAGTTCGGGCACTTCCAGCAAGCCCTTGGCGTTGGCAATGATGAGGATTCAATTGAGACTGGCTCCCACCCTGTGGACTTCGTGGATCAGCCTGGGCACGTCAACGGAGGGGGCCTCCCGGATGACGGCACCGCTGATACACTGCTGGATAAACCGCTCATACCCTGCTGACCTTTTCGTTAAGGTGGGCAAGGGCCTCGTCAGACAGACGGATGATGGCCTTGCGGCCCACCTTTAGCACCAGCAGCTTGCCCCAGTCCACCAGCTTCCGCATGGTGTTCCGCCCAATGCCCGTACACTCGGCGGCTTCCTCAATGGTCAGCCCC
>CAKNZJ010000318.1 GCA_932222125.1 uncultured Clostridia bacterium
ACGATCAAGATGGACGACTGCGCCTACAATGGTGTCAAGTATGATTCCCCGGCCCTGGGCGAGTGCTATATGCACCAGATGCACTTTGGCCTCAACGGAAAGAGTACGATGGGCTTCTGTGCCGAGAAGGGCAAGGGCATGGGCTGGTCGCTGAAAGGCCACACATGGGGCAATCCCAAGCCCATCTCCGATCCCACGGTCAAGACGATGATGGCCTACTTCTACGCACATTCCACCGGTGTCTTTACCGACCGGGCGATTGCCCTAGGTGAAAACGCCGTTTGGAACAGCAACTACACCTGGACAATGAACGCCTGGACACAGGCCATTGTTTGGCGGTACAAGGCCGGTCTGCTGGCAGACCCTGTCACCGCCTGTGCAGAGGAGCTGATGTGCGTCTACAACAATCTGGAACACACGAACTACACCAGCATTGATGACCTGATAGACGGCATATCTTTCCGCGACCGGGTCAAGTACATCTTGGATTTGGGCGCTGAAGGTGTGTGGGGCGAGTGTGAAGTCTATGAGTACGCATATACCGGCCCTGGCTCCAGTTATCACCCCTCCAACGATGTTCAGGCCGTTATGGTGGGCGAATTGAGTGTCATCCGGGAAAGATACGGTCTCACAGTCAGAAAGGTTGACTCCACTAACCCCAATAAGGGACTGCCCGGTGCCCGATTCTTGGTTGCATCTGAAAACGGCGCTTACTCTAAAGAGATTGTGACAGGCCAGGATGGCACCTATACTTTGTCCAATTTGGAAGCTGGTACCTATGCCGTGACAGAATTGGAACCGCCGGCCGACTATGAGATCGACAATGCTGGGCCACAGTATGTGGTTTTGCCCAGCGGCAGCGATAAGACTGTAACGGTTACCTTCACTGATACGCCGGTCATCACAGGCGAGGGCAGTATCCGCAAAGTGGATGCGGACGACCCAACCAAAGGGCTTGCCGGTGCAGTCATCAAAATCACCGGCGTAGACAATGACTTCACCGGCACCTATGTCACCGGCGTGGGCGGCTATCTTACTGATGTGCCTTGGAAGGATATGCCCATCGGCAGCTTTACTGCGGAAGAGGTCACTCCCCCGGAAGGTTATACCAAGAGTCCTGATGTCAGCAAGACAAAGCAGACGTTTGTGTGGGATGGCAAGACCGATGTCGCCTTGGTCTTTGAGAATGACGCCAAGGTGAAGGTCAAGCTCATTAAGCTGGACGACAGTGACAACCCCCTCCCTGGCGCTGTATTCAACATCATCAAGGATGGCCAGATCATCGGCACTGAGGCCACGAAAGCGGACGGCTCCATTACCGTCACCGATGTGACTGAGGGTATGTACGCCTTTGTGGAGGTGAGCGCCCCATCGCCCTACGCCGCGCTCACTGATCCAGTCATCGCCCATGTGGACCAGGCCACCATCACCGGCGGCGGCACTGTCACCGTCACGGCCTCCGACAAGAGGCTCCCGAGCCTGACCATTTTGAAGCGGGACGCCAAGACCGGCGACGTAATTCCCAATACCCACTTTGAAATCAAGGGCATCCACTACGGCTACCACAATGATGTGACCACTGGGCCGGACGGCAGGGCCGTTCTCACCAATATCCCTGTGGACAGCTATGAAGTGACCGAAAAATCCGTTCCCGACCCTTACGTTGTCAGCGAGGAACCTACCCAGACCATTTGGCTGGAGGCTGGCGACAATAAGGAGCT
>CAKNZJ010000319.1 GCA_932222125.1 uncultured Clostridia bacterium
GGAACGCCGCCAAGAAGAAAGAACTGGAAGCGGCAGAAAAGCGGATTGCGGAACTCTCCGCTATCTTCAAGCGGCTGTATGAAGATGTATGTTGTAAAGGGTAAGGTTCTCACCTTGCCGAATACAACATAGCTGCGGCTCATTTGTGGCAAAAATGGCATAAGCAGTTGTGAGAAGGGCGGTGATACTGCAAACTTTGTCGTTTCCTTCAACTGCATCCATATCAACCACGAATGGAGGACACATCATGGAATTGACCTACACAAAAGTCGGAGACTACTACATCCCGGACCTGATCCTGGACAATCAGCCGGACAAACCCCTGGGGCGGTATGGCCGGATGCACCAGAAGTTCTTAAAAGAACACCACCCCGGCACCTATAACCGGCTGTTGCTCTCCGGGAAACTCTGGACACACCTGGCTGATACTGAAACCGCCTGCAATGAGCGGATGGACCGGCTTATCCCCGCCATGGCACAGCGGGAGGGGGTAACAGAGGCGCTGAAAGCGGCGGATCAGATGGAATGGGTGAGGTGTATGAACAGCATCCGCAACCGGGCGGAGGAAATAATCCTGCACGAATTGGTCTATGCTCTATGAGAAAGTGGGGGAAGCGTGGTGACTGCCACGCTCCCCCGTATTTTTTTATTATTCCTTCCCTCTGCTCTTGTAAACATTATAGCGGTTCTTGCATTGGGGGCTGCAAAACTCGGCGTTGGGGCGGCTGGCGGCGAAAATCTTATTGCAGTGCTTGCAGGCTTTCAGCGTACTGTCCGTATCCGTCAGCATAAAGCTGAACATCATTTGCAGGCACAGCAGCAGGGAATGAAAATCCCATATGATCGTCGGCCTGTCCAGCAGGGCAATGTGGTAGGTCGGCGCGATACCGCCAAATGCCGCCATTCCCTGCCGGTAGAGGTCGCGGGTCATTTCATCCAGCACATCATAATCGTTGTAATAAAGGAAACTGGAATAGAACGAAAACGCCAAATCCTTAAACTGCCGCGCCAGCCAGTCATACCGCTCGGCATACTCCCGCTGAAAGCTCATACTCACCGCCTGGGGCGCGTCCTGCATGGTCAAGGCCAGCGCCATCATCGCCCTGTCGCCTGTCAAATTCCAGCGGGATTCCGTTCCCTTCTTCTGAATATCCAGCTTCTCAAAAGGGAAAAACAGCGCCAAGTAGTCTTGGGTCGGCATGGATTCCTCCCGGATAAAATGATTCTTCGGCAGATACACGGCCTCATAGTCCATGAAAGACGGCGTGGTGGGCAGGGCAGTCAGAAACCCCAGCAGCCCATAGCGGCTGACAAACCCCACAACTGCCTCCCGGACCTCAGCCTCTCCCTTGCGGTTCATCTGCAATGCGCCGATATTCAGCGCGTCCAGCACCATCTGCTCCGCATCCTTCAGAGGATCGTAGACCTCCGGCTTCGCTCC
>CAKNZJ010000320.1 GCA_932222125.1 uncultured Clostridia bacterium
ATTTCCACTGTTACGCTCCTCCTTTGCCACCTTTTGTGCCCAAATCACACCGGGATCCTTATCTGTCAGCACTCTGCCACTGGCACACTTGACGCATTTGATACGCCACTTAGGGGCTCCCCGTGCTGGATTGCGGATTCTCTCAAAATGGCCGTAGCCGGGTTCAATCCACTGCCCGCAACAGTAACAGTGCCCAGGATATTTATTTCTTGCCATAGTAGGCTACCTCTTTCAGAGCCTCCATGCTGAACACAATCCCCACACAGAACGGTTCCCCGTCCTCCATGACGGTGAACGTCTCATGCGGGATGTCCGTCTCGAACGTCCAGCAGGGGCCTCCCTTGTCATGCCACACCGCCTTGACGGTTCTGGCTTTCTTCCTCTCCCGGGCAAAGTACGGGCAATCATCCCGGCCACATTCTGGTTCCTGGAGAATGCCGTCAGGGGTGAGGTAGACAGTCGTGCCATTGTAGGCCCCGACCTCGTCGTTGATGGCCCCGCAGAGCTCCACATTATCGTCGGAGTAACCGTACACCGCAACCAGGCCAGCAGCCTTTGCGTCTTGTACCTCTCCCCATTCCATTTCCTCGCCGGTATCCCGGCCATTCAATTCGATTGCTAACTCTTTTGCTGTCATTGCGATAACCTCCAAAATTCGTAATCGGTTGGCAATTTGCCTGTTACTTGATTTCCTCAGCGCAGACGTAAATCCCCGGTACCTCGGCCCAAAATTTTTCGCAGATCTCCGAGGCCACCTGTGCATCGTCCTTCCAGAACCCCACAGCGGTCATGCAGTCCTTCAGCAGCTTGTTCAGATTATCCGTGTCGGGCTTGGTGGTTCGGTACTCGCCGTCCCCATGCTCTCCCCTGGGGAAACACCACTTCACCAACAGCCGCACGGCCCCCCTCATGCGCTGCTCCGGCCTATGCCCGGCCAGGTGATCCGTCAGCTTTGACCGGGCCGCCACAACTTCCGGGGGGTCGTAGCTTACCGGCTTGCCCTTCACAACCCGCCATTTCTTTTCCTGGTGCGTGGCGGTGGGCGGGATCATCGGCATGAAAAACTCAATTCTCATGTGTCTTTACCTCGCTAAAGTACGAC
>CAKNZJ010000321.1 GCA_932222125.1 uncultured Clostridia bacterium
GATGAAGAATATGCTGGCAGGCTCCAAAAAAATCACCCTGGCAGAGCCCATTGTCACCATTAAGTCTGCCCTGAACGGGGAGAGCGGAGAGAAGCTGGAGGCCCTGGCCAACAATCTGTGCCAGGACTATCTGGCCCGGCAGGACGACACCGCGGACAAGCACGATTTGTCCGCCCTGTTCAAGATTGGCTATGGCCTGTACGTGATTACCAGCAATGACGGCAAAAAGGACAACGGCCTGATTGTGAACACTGTCACCCAGGTGACCAACACCCCCAACCGGGTGGCTGTGTGCATCAACAAGGACAACTACTCCCACCATGTGATTAAGCAGACCGGGATGATGAACCTGAACTGCCTGTCTCAGGACGCGCCCTTCTCCCTGTTCCAGAACTTCGGTTTCCAAAGCGGCCGCACCGCGGATAAGTTCGCCGGGCAGGAGGTGCTCCGCGCGGACAATGGCATTGTGTTCCTCTCCCAGTTTATCAACTCCTTCCTGTCCTTGAAGGTGGAGCAGTATGTGGACTTGGACACTCACGGCATGTTTATCTGCAGCATTACTGAGAGCCGGGTCATGTCCAATGTGGAGACCATGACCTATAACTACTACCAGCAGAACGTGAAGCCCAAGCCCCAGACTGAGGGCAAAAAGGGCTGGGTGTGCAAGGTCTGCGGGTATGTGTACGAGGGCGAAGACCTGCCCGACGACTTTGTCTGCCCCCTGTGCAAGCACGGCCCTGCCGACTTTGAGCGGATTGAGTAAGTTTTAACAGAATAGCAACGCAAGCAGCCCCCTATCCTGCACAGGATAGGGGGCTGCTGTTTTTCTCTAGGGCACTTGCCTTTTGGGGATGAATCAGGTATTATAATGTCGGATTCCGCCAAAAACGGTGGACGGTTGGTCCTTTACGGAGGACCTGAATCCTCTGATTACATAAAACCCACATTGCCCTGCATACCGCACTTGACGTGGGATCGTAATGAAAAGGAGGAGAGCTTATGAGTGCCTACGAGACATTGTCAATAATGATGTTGGTTTTGGCTATCATCATGCCCCTGTTGATTGCTCTCATCAACAGCACAAAAAAGTAACCGCTCCCGGCAAGGAC
>CAKNZJ010000322.1 GCA_932222125.1 uncultured Clostridia bacterium
AGTCTGACAAAATTACCGCCCTCTATTGCCGCTTATCACGCGATGACGAATTACAGGGCGACAGCAACAGCATTGTAAACCAAGAAAGCATTTGTCAAGGGGACTTTCACCCAAAAGATGAAAGTCCCCGATAAACTGGAAGTTAGTGTGCTTTTTTATAATAGGCGCGGAGAATAGGCTCCAGCTCCCGCCACTTGATCTCATACTCCTGGCGGTAGGTCTCTACGGTGCGGGAGGGGGTAATGAGCTGCTCCTTGCCCCGATACTTCATGGTGTAGGGCTTGAAGGCGCTGGAGTCCGGGTTCATGCCGTGCAGGCCGTCCAGAAGCTCTTTGCCCTCCTCCAGGTTGCGCAGGAGCGCGGATACGGTAGACAGGCCCTCCTCATTGGGCGGTATGAAGTCGTGGATGTCCGCCCCGTGCTTCAGCAGCTCGTCCAGCACCGCCTTGAGCATCTCTCGCAGTCGGCGCTGTTCCTCCCTGGCCGTTTCCACACGGTAGTCGGGATAGGAATCGTGAGCGAACTGGTCGTACTCCTCCAGGGCGTGCTGCCAGGCGGTGAGGCCGTAGGAGGTTTTCTGATTTGGGTCCATCCCCATGTCCAGCAGGCGGCGCAGTAGCAGAAAATACTGCTTGCTCCGCTCCGGACCGGGGCCCACGGTGTGCCTCGCCCGCATGAAGCACTGGCCCACGGCGTCATACCAGATGGGGGCGGAGAAATTGTTGCCGTAAGGGTTGACGGCATCCGCAAAGTTCACGTCCGCCCCCCGGTCCAGCAGCAGGTGGGCCACCTCCAGGTTGTCACTCTTGATGGCCACCATCAGAGGGGACTGACCATCGTCCTTTTTGGGCGGCGCTTTGGCAAGGCAGGAGATCAGGTCGGGCTTCTTGTCCAGAATGGCGGCGACTTCATCCACTTTCCCCTGCCGAATACAGACAAACAGCTTTTTCACAGCAAATCCTCCCCTCAAGTGTGACTATTCCGATTTGTCGAATTGACCTGCCCAAAGTATAGCACAAAGCCGGCCAGCGTTCAACCCTCATTGCAGGGCTTTCAGCAAAGTTGTTATACCGAAAGTCAGATTATCCCGAATACATCAAAGAAAGCCAGTAATAGCGGCATTTCTTAGAGAAATATTCGGGATAACTTTTTGTGTCTGTCTAAGCTGTCAAATAGAATCCATATATGAAAAGCCGAAAAATTCGGGA
>CAKNZJ010000323.1 GCA_932222125.1 uncultured Clostridia bacterium
CGACGCAAAACTGCTGCCATATCTACCCTTCCCCCGTTTCCTGCTGGGGGCCGACCTGACGCAGACCGCCAAGCTGCTGTATGCCGTCCTGCTGGACAGGTCAAACCTCTCCCGCGCCAACGGCTGGATGGATGAGGACGGAAATATCTTCGTAGTTTTTCCGCTCAACAAATTGGCTGATATGGTGGACAAAGGCCCCTCGACTGTCAAGAACGCATTGAACGAGTTGGAGGTGGCGGGGCTGATCGAGCGGCGGCGCTGTGGGAACGGGATGCCAAATCGCATCTATGTGAAACAGCCTGACAGCCAAGATATTGACCGTCTGATGGACAGAAAACTGGCTATCAGACAGCCAGAAATTTGGCCTTCTGATAGCCAAAAAACTGGCCGTCAGATAGCCAGAAAATTGACCCCTAATAAAATAAGTAATAGTAACTTGAGGAATAACTTGAGTGGAGTGAGTGAGAGCGCCCGCATTTTTGGCCGCTATGGAAATGTCTTTCTGACCGATGTCGAGGTTGACGAACTGCAAGCTGACCTCCCCTCTGTCTGGCAGGACTACATCGAGAGATTATCCGAGTACATGGCCTCTACGGGCAAAACCTACAAGAGCCATGTCGCTACCATCCGCCGCTGGGCCAAGGAGGACAGGCATAAGGGAAAGGGCGGCATATCTGACTATTCGTGCAAGGAGGGCGAAAGCCTGTGAATGATTTTGACAGCATCCTCAAACGCATCACTGTGACCCATATAGCGCCGGGGGATTACACTGGCGAAGATGGTCTGCTCTACTGTGGGAAGTGCCATACCCCCAAGCAATTCCGCATGACCGCGCCGCCCATGGAGGGGAGGATACTCCCCTGTTCCTGTCAGTGTGAACAGGAGCGCCAGGAGCGGGAGGCGGCGGAGCAGGAGGGCCAACGCCGCCGTCAGGCTGTGGCCGACTTGAAGCACAAGGGCTTCACCGACCCCGCCATGCGGGAGTGGACGTTTGCCAACGACAACGGCAAATGCCCGCAGATGAAACACGCCCATTTTTACGTTGAGAACTGGCCGACCATGCAGGAGGAAAACATCGGCTATTTGCTGTGGGGAGGCGTGGGGACTGGTAAAAGTTATTTTGCCGGTTGTATCGCCAACGCCCTGATGGAGCAGGAAGTGGCCGTCCGCATGACGAACTTTGCCCTAATTTTGAATGACCTGAC
>CAKNZJ010000324.1 GCA_932222125.1 uncultured Clostridia bacterium
CAGCAGCAACAAATCCGCCGATTTCCGGGCAGTCCTTGAAGAAACCGCGAAAATCGCAGATGAAAATGCCGCTGTACCTGAACCTTCAAAAAAGAAATGGCCCACAAGCGGGTGCATCATGGGAAACGGGTGGAGCATTGCTTACCGAGTTTTCGATGCACAGTTTTGGGGAGTCCCCCAGCGCCGCCGTCGAATCGCGCTTGTCGCAGATTTTGGAGGAGGATCCGCTCCCGAAATACTCTTTGTCCGCAAAAGCGTGTGCGGGGATATTGAACCGGGCCAGCCGGAGGGGCAAGCCCCTGCCCCCGGAGCTGGAGGCGGCGCTGATAATTCAAGCACAGGGATAACGTGTGCCGGATTCAAACCCCATGCAGGGGCATCCGCCGGCACCATAGGCTATCAGCCAGAGCTGGTTCCTACCCTGGATACCGGCAAACCTCATGGAGTGCTGACCTATGACGCCCGTGGCAACGGGGATGGTAAAGTCATATGCACCCTCACAGGGGGGCATGAAGGCCATATATCAGATTATACAGCCCTGGTAATGGCAACGGGACAGGCCAATGCTGAAATTGCGGTAGATAGCTGCCCAACACTGAATTGCAACCATGAACAGCCTATTGTCGCGGCTGTAAACTTTCGCAGCGGAAGGGAAACCATTGAGGTGAACGGAACAATACAAGTTGATCATGGTTTTAACTCCAATAATGTTATACGCCTTAAAAACGCGGTGCGCCGCCTGACCCCACTGGAATGTGAACGCCTGCAAGGTTTTCCTGACGGATGGACGGATATAGGCCCATGGGTGGACAGCAAGGGCAAGCTGCACAAGGAAAGCAGCGATACTGCCAGGTATACCGCTTTAGGCAACTCTATCGCCCTGCCACCATGGACATGGGTACTCAAGCGCCTGTGTGCCTGCTATGAACGTCCTGCCACTATGGCCAGCCTGTTTGACGGCATAGGCGGCTTTCCCCTGATATGGGAACGGCTCAACGGCTCAGGCACCTGCCTGTGGGCCAGTGAG
>CAKNZJ010000325.1 GCA_932222125.1 uncultured Clostridia bacterium
CCTTGAGCATCCGCTCAATCTCCTCCTCAGAGAAGCCCATGTTTTTCAGGGCCTGGACCTCGTCCCAGTTGGCGTAGTCGGATAATACTTCTGGTTTATTCAGCCAGTCCAATAACTCTTGGGATACCTCCTGTTGAAAGGGGACGTCCTTAAAATACTCCAAAAAAGCGCGGTCGAAGGTGTCGAAGTCGGCCTCACTCTTCACCAGCAGACAGCGGCACAGGTGGTAAAAGCCGGTGAAGCTGGCGTTGTGGAGATTTTTGTGCAGGCCCTCCACCAAGGCCATCCACTCGGTGAGGGACACCTTCAAGCCGTTTCGCCGGAGCAGGTATAGAAAATCGGTAAACATGGCCTCACCGCCACTGACGGCGCAGGACATCAATGTCCTCATTCTTTTTCAGCAGCACCCCCACATAGGGGACCTCCTTCACAATCCGGCGCACGTCCACGCCCCCGTGCTGGAGGGCCTGGATCCAGTCGATGATCTCGCTGGTGGAGGGCTTTTTCTTGATCTGGGGCAGGTTCCGGATCTTATAAAAGGCCTCCAGCACCTGGTCCAGCAGCCTTTTGTCGATGTCAGGGAAGTGGACCCGGACAATATCCTCCATCAGCTCCTTGTTGGGGAACTCGATATAGTGGAAGACGCACCGGCGCAAAAAGGCGTCGGGCAGCTCCTTCTCCGCGTTGGAGGTGATGATCACCACCGGGCGGTGGTTGGCCTTCACCGTCCGGCCCGTCTCCGGGATGTGGAACTCCATCCGGTCCAGCTCCCACAGCAGGTCATTGGGGAACTCCAGGTCGGCCTTGTCGATCTCGTCGATGAGGAGGATGACCTGTTCATCGTTGGTAAAGGCCTCTCCCAGCTTGCCCAGCTTGACATACTTTTCAATGTCGTCCACCCCCTGGCCCCCAAACTGGCTGTCGTAGAGCCGCTGGACTACGTCGTATACATAGAGACCGTCCTGGGCCTTGGTGGTGGACTTGATATTCCAGATAATGAG
>CAKNZJ010000326.1 GCA_932222125.1 uncultured Clostridia bacterium
CTGTCCTTTAATGCGTCAAGCGCCCCCTGTAAGCCTTTGCTTTCAAGCAACGCCTGGCCGCTCTCATAGCCCATAGAGGCAAGGGCGGCCTGCATATTTTTGGACGGTGACAAAAACCCTTGCATGGTGGCCTTTAACTGGGTGACCACCTCCGCCGTGGATCCCGTTACGCCGGTCAGGGTGGCCATGGCGCCGAAAAGCTGTTCCTGTTCCAGCCCCAGGGTTCCGGCCAGCGGTATCACTTTTCCCATGGAGGCGGCCAGTTCCGGGAAAGAGGTTTGCCCCAGCCGCACAGTGGCGAAAGATAGATCCGCTGCCTTTTGGACAGCTGCCGCCGATGTGTCGCCATAGCCCTTTGTCACGGCAGACAGCAGGTTAATACTGTCCGCCGTGGTAGCGTTTCCGGCTGCCGCCGATTTTGCGGCGGTTTCCAGAATGCTGGCCGCGTCTGCGCTGTCACCAAATGCGGAAATGACCTGATACATTCCGTCGGTCAGGTTGTCAGTGACCACCCCGGTTTTGTTGGAAATTTCCAGGACTTGATCCCCGATCTCCGCTGTTCTGGCGGCCACCTCCGCCTCGGTCCCGGTCAGCAGGGTGGAGATATTGGCAAGTTGGGTCTGGTATTCCGCCGCTGCATTAACGGCGGCGGCTCCCATGGTGGCAGTTGCTCCCACGACAGCGGCGGACGCGCCTGCCACCACTTTGCCGGCGGTTTTTGCCGCATTTCCCACCGTTTCCAGGTTTTGCGCTGCCGCCGCACAGGCTTTTTTCAGGGAACTGTCCAATTTGCCGTTGATCTTTATGGCCAGTTCATAAACTTTACTTTTTGCCATTGCGGCGTTTCGCCTCCTCCCAAATGGCTTTGACCGTTTCCGCATATTCGTTCAGGTCGTCCACCTGCAGGGATAGGAAAAACTCCTGGCTGCTATGTAACTGTAGGGACAGGGCCACACAGCCCTTGCGGATCGCCTCCGGGGTTAGTCCTCCCCATCCCCGCCGTACAAAAAACCCGTTACCATGGTTTTCAGCTTGATGGCCTCCCTGGCCGGCAGTTTCTCGAAGAACTCCAGGGGAAGCTTGGCCACCCGCTGGGCCAGGCAGGTGCAGAACGTCAGGGACATTTCCTGCAAGGCCGGGTTCATGCCGGGGTTTTTCTTGGCCGCAATCTTGCCCACGTTCTCCAGCACCCCCGCCGTCACGTCCTCCAGGCCGGACAGGTCCACCTCGGTGTACTCCATCCCGCCGAACTTGTACGGCTTGGCAAACCGCAGCACCAGATCCTCCGGCTCAGCGGCCTCTCCGTCCTCGGCCTCGGCCCGCGCCTCCAGGGCCTCCATTTCCTCCCGCTCGGTGGCGGCAGTCTCCAGCTTGTTCTTTTCCATGTCGGTTTCTCCTTTTCGTTTTTATCCGCCGCCGGCGGGTCAGCACATTTCCTTGATCTTGGCCAGAACGTCCACGCCCCGGATCTTGAAAACCTCGTTGATCTTGTCCAGTTCCACCATGGGCTTGTCCTCCAGTTCGATCAGGATATA
>CAKNZJ010000327.1 GCA_932222125.1 uncultured Clostridia bacterium
CAAAACAAAGAATAAAAGCCCTCGAAAAAAGTAGTAGCTATATTCCGCAAAGTGTGGTATGTGTTTGTGTTGCAAAGGAGGCGGTAGATATGAGAACGATTCTGGAAGACCTCTACTACGGCAACATCATACCCAACGAACAGCAGATGACACCTGGCTCAGAGCTGAAGCGGGCGGTGGATCGTGTCACCCGCTATGAAAGCCAACTCATGGAACAGCTGAAGGAGACTGAGCAAGAAATTCTCACGAAGCTCATTCGGTCACAGCATGAGATCAACAGTATCACAGCAACCGAGAATTTCATTCTGGGTTTCCGATTGGGTGTCAGGCTGATGGCCGAGTGCATGGACGAAAACGACGGTGATATTCGGACTGGAGGTGAGTAACAAATGGCGAAGCGCAGACCATCTGGCGACGGCATGGTGCGAAAGCGTGACGACGGTCGGTGGGAGGGCCGCATCGTGGTAGGCCACAAAGAAAATGGTGACTCTATCTTCCGCTACGTCTACGCTCCCACTCAAAAAGAGTTGTCCGCAAAGCTCCGTCAGAACATCGACGCCTACCAGGGCGTAGACCTGACCGAAGACAGTTCCATGACGCTGGGCGAGTGGCTGGATCAGTGGCTGAATGATATCGCCGGGACAATCCGCCCCGCCACCCTTATCAGATACCGGGGCACAGTGGAAAATCATATCAGACCGAAGCTCGGAAATAAGATCATATCCCAGGTCACACCAAAGGACATCCAAAGGTTGTATGACAAGCTGGCGCAGAGCGGAAATCTCCACACAGGCGCTGGCCTGTCAGGGGGAACCATTTATGGTATCCACGGCATGCTCCATGAGGCCCTGCAAGCGGCGCAACAGACTCACCTGATCGCCAGCAACCCTACTGAGCAGGTCACAGTTCCAAAGTTCACCTATGGCTCGAAACAGATTTTGACGGAGGAGCAGCTGGATGTGTTCATGAAAGTCATCGCGGAGGATGAAATCTGGTACGACTTCTTCTACACGGAGCTGACCACAGGTCTGCGGCGGGGTGAGATCTGCGGACTCAAGTGGGAGGACTTCGATGAGGTCGCCGGCACACTGAAAGTCTGCCGCACCGTCTATCGCAAAGAAGGTGGTGGACTCATCGCCGGTGATACCAAGACTTATGCAGGTACTCGCAAAATCGTACTGCCCGCCAGTACGGTACAGGTTCTCCACAAGCGGAAAAAGTCTGCGCTCACCGAGTGGATATCCCCCAACCCGCTGAGACCAGAACAGCCCGCCAACCCTGATACTGCCTACAGCCATCTGAAGTCTCTGCTGAAACGGGCTGGTCTCCCCAGTATC
>CAKNZJ010000328.1 GCA_932222125.1 uncultured Clostridia bacterium
ACCATGGCAGTTGGTAAGGATGAGGTCCCCAGTTCAAATCTGGGTAGCAGCTCCAGAGAAACCCGTTGTCCTGCAAGGGATAGCGGGTTTTTCCATTTGTCTGGAGGAGAAACTGCCCAGCAGGAAACCCATACGTAAGCGTCAAACCTTCCCTCCACAAGAAAACTCTAAGCCAGGTTTTCACCTGGCTTAGAGCAAAAAAGATTATACTTTGCAGACAGCAGGAGCGTTCCAGGGCAGCAGAAGCCGAGCATTTTGTGACTGGGGCAAGTCCATCTCCCCAGCAGAGGATAAGAGCCACGTTAAGTAGCGGTACGGGTCTAACCCATTTTCTGTGGCGGTCTGGATGAGGGAGAAGATTACCGCGCTGCTTTTTGCACCGCTGGGTGTATTGGCAAACAGGAAATTCTTTCGGTCAATGACAAAAGGCTTAATGCAGCGCTCAGCCCGGTTGTTGCTCAGCTCCAGCCTGCCGTCTTTCAAATAATTGAGCAAGTAGGGCCATTGCTCCTTGAGATAGGACAGTGCCTTGCCCAAAGTGGATTTCGGTGCGGCGGCTCTGGTATTTACCCATGCTAACATAGCGTCCAAAACAGGCTTTGCCTGCTTCAGCCGCTGGTCATAGCGTTGTTCAGGAGAAAGGCCTGCCAGTCCTTCCTCAATTTTGAATAAGAGATTGCAGTATGCCAGCCCCTGAGCCGCTGAGCTGTTCTTGGCCTTTCCTTTTGGCAGAGACTTTATGGCCTCGTCGAATTTCCTCCTGGCATGGGCCCAGCAACCGGCCACAATAATTTCATTTGGAAGACAGTGGTATCCGGAGTAACCGTCCGTATGCAGATACCCCTTGAAGCCGTCCAGAAATGTCTTCGGGTGGCAGGCACCACGCCCTGGCTGGTACTCATACAGCACGATGGGCTGGTTGGTATCCCCACTGGTGCGATATAGCCACATATAGCTGTTGCTCTGGGCTGTTTTGCCCGGCTCATGGAGTACCTGCAGTGTGGTTTCATCCGCGTGGAGGACGTCCCGTTTCAGCAGTTCTTCGTGCAGCTGGTCATACACTGGGGCCAGCAGATGCTCCGCAGACCACAGCAGCCAGTTGGACACGGTCTGCCGTGACAGAGGAATGCCCTGGCGTTTGAGTTCCTGTTCCTGCCGGTACAGGGGAGAGCCCATGACAAACTTCTGCACCGCGAGATGTGCCACGGCCTCCGGCGTGGCAAAACTGCCAGGGATGAAGTTCGGCTCTCTGTCAGCCTTCACCACGGCTGTCTCCGTATTTTCCCTCTCACAGCTCCGGCAGGCATAGGTGTAGTACCAGTCCTCCACAACCACTGCCTTGACCGGGACCAGCTTCAGACGCCGGCGCACATCCTTGCCAATTTCAGTCATGGTATCCCCGCATTTCGGGCAGACCAATTCCTCTGCCGGCAGGCGGTGTTCCACCACCTCCACCGGTATGTTTTCAGGCAGTTCGTCCAGCGTGTATTCATGCTTCCTGTGCCGTTTGTGGGCGGCAACAGCCACACTGTTGTCATCCTCTTTTGCGGTCTGGTCTGCATAGACCTCCACCTCGTTAAACAACAGACTCAGCTGCTCCATGGCATCCTCCGAGGTCTGTTCCGAGGACGCTCCAAACCGCTTTTGCCGGGACAATCGCAGTTGTTCCATAAGCCACTGGATCTGGGCCTGCATATTCTCATATTCTGCACGGGAAATGGTCACCATTTCTTCGTTGCTTGTTGTCTGTTCTTTGGCATTCCTCATAACCCAATGATACCATATCGCGCCGGAAAAGCATAGATTTTTCTGCATAGCTGGTCTCTTTTATTTCATGCTGAGCCCTTCCACCGGACGGTGCGCCTTGGGCTGTTCCACACTCAGTCCCTCCATGAGCCACCGGTACTGCTGTGTACTCAGTTCCCATGCCTCCGTGCCGTTTCTCGGCCACTGGAAGCTCCCACTCTCCAGACGCTTGTACAGCAGAATAAAGCCGTTTCCCTCCCAGTACAGCCCCTTAATCCGATCCCGCCTTCTGCCGCAGAACAGAAACAGCGTATTGCTGAATGGGTCCAGTTGAAACTGCTGCTGTACCAGGCTGGCCAGTCCGTCTATTCCTCGCCGCAGATCCGTGTAACCGCAGGCGATGTACACATGATCCGCTCCCTTGAAATCTGTCAGCATTCTTTCAGCGCCTGGATGATGGCCCGGACCGTTTCTGCGTCCGCTCCTGCATGTATTTCAATACGCAACGCTCCGTTTTCTATGCTTGCCACCATCCCTCTGCCTGCCGGTCTGCCTGAAATTTCTGTGAAACACACCTCTGGCTCTGCCGTTACCGTCTGATACACTTTTCGCTGCCAGCTGTAGTAGGTCGACACCGCGATCCCTTGTTCTGAACACCACTCACTGACCTTCTGCCCGCTTTTTCGGCAGGCCTCCACTCGCTGCGCCCATTCTGCCAGTTGGTTATAATGGTTTGCTTTTTGAAGCCCTCGCTCCATACTTTACCCCCCAAAAAATATTCGATTATATGTAGTGCCGTGTACTATCTGATAGTACACGGCACTACACCAGACTCTATTGCATTTTCTCATTTCCTCTGCTCTCCGGCAAGGTGTGGGGGAATTTGACGCTTACGGTGTATTTTTTGTCCGTGCTAAGATTGATGCTTGTTTTTTCATATTTTATATTTAGTTTCATATGATTTTCTGGAGGTGTTTTATATGAAAAGGCCTATTCTGGTCTTAACTGAGTATCATCCGACTGCACTTGCGCCTCAAATTCAAACTA
>CAKNZJ010000329.1 GCA_932222125.1 uncultured Clostridia bacterium
CATTCGCAGCATTCGATTTGCGCAGGTAGAGCCATCATTCGGTGCGCTCGCGTCAACCAGGAGATTGAACAAGCGGCGAGAAATAGGGACGGACGCCATATCAACCACACAGGAGGAGATCATGAACGCAGTAGGAATTGACGTATCGAAAGGAAAAAGCATGATGGCGGCCCTGCGGCCAATGGGTGAGGTTGTCCTGCAGCCAAAGGAGTATCCGCATACCGAGGTTGGCCTTGAGCGGATGTCGCTGGACATCCTTGCGCTGGGGGAAGATACCAGGGCGCTCATGGAGGCCACGGGCCGGTATCATGAGCCAGTGGCGGCGGCGCTGCATGAGTACGGTATCCGCGTGACCGTGATAAACCCACTGTTCATCAAGCAGAGCGGCGGAGGTTCCATCCGCAAGGTCAAGACTGACAAAGCAGACGCTATGAAAATCGCCAAGTACGCTCTTGACAACTGGGTAGATTTGCGGGAATATACCCCTATGGAAGCGATTAGAGAACAACTGAAGCTCTGCTCTCGCCAGTACAATCTCTACATGAAGAATGTGGTGGCGCTGCAAAACAATCTCATTTCTCTTACTGACAAGACCTTTCCAGGGGTAAACGAACTGTTCTCCAGCCCGGATCGTGCCGATGGAAGCCAGAAATGGATTGATTTCGTCACGGCATTCTGGCATTGCGAATGTATCTGCCTGGCCAGCGAAGCGGCTTTCACCGAGCGCTACCGCAAATGGTGCAAGCGGAAAGGTTACCATTTCAATGATAGAAAAGCGGCGGAACTGTATATGGACAGCATGGGCCATATCACGACTCTGCCCAAGAACAGCAACACCAAGCTGCTCATCACTACTGCGGCAAAGGAGCTGGCCTCCGCTAAGGCCACGCTGGCTGTTTTGCGCGCTGAGATGACCAGGCTGGCCCAGCAACTTCCGGAGTATGAGACCGTCCGGGCCATGTACGGTGTGGGTGAAACCACCGCCGTCCAGTTAATGGCGGAGATTGGCGATGTGCGCCGGTTCCCTCGCCGCAGCTCCATTGTGAGCTTTGCCGGTGTTGATCCGGCAGTGGATGACTCCGGCAAGCACATCTCCAAGAGCAATCCCACAACGAAGCGGGGCTCTCCTCACCTACGCAAAACGCTGTACCAAATCGTCTGCACCTATCTCCGTAAGGCTCCCGCTGACGAGCCGGTGTACCAGTTCCTGGACAAGAAACGGGCCGAGGGCAAGCCTTATTTTGTCTACATGACCGCCGCCCAGAACAAGTTCCTGCGCATTTACTACGCCAGGGTTAAGGAGTGCCTCATTGCCGCTGACACCAAGGAACTTTCTGCGGATTAACTGACGCTGAAATCTACGGTTCATTCAGTCTGCAAAAAATTCTTTTTTGCAGGCTTGGTTTGTTATTCCCTTTTTCTCCCTCCTCAAAATTTTTCATTTTTGGGCTTGACTTTTGTTTGCAGGACTCCTTTGTAGTATTATTATACGCGCAAGCAGCAAATATATCAATAAATTTGTTGATATATTTATCCCTTCATATTTTGCTGCACATATCTCATACGTTTTGAATGCCTTTGCTGTTTTATCGGCAAAGGCATTTAAAATAATTTCTTGCCATGCGGCTGCTCATAGGGTATGATGATACCGAGCAGTTACGCCTTGAAGGAGGTGTAACAAATCCTTTGTGCGATCTATACACGACTGAGTAAGGAGGACGAAGACAAGCATCAACCCGAGTCCGAGAGTATCCAAAACCAGAAGTCTCTGCTGACCCGCTACGCCGTCGACCACGGGTGGGATATCTACTCGATTTTCTGCGACGAGGACTTTTCCGGGGTTGACAGTGACCGCCCGGACTTCAACCGCATGATTGAAGCCGCTAAGGCGAAAAAATTCCAAATTATCCTTTGCAAGAGCCAGTCCCGCTTCACCCGGGACATGGAACTAGTGGAGAAGTACATCCACGGTCTGTTTCCCATCTGGGGCATCCGCTTCATTGCGGTGGCGGATAATGCCGACACCGAGGTCAAGGGGAACAAGAAGGCCCGGCAGATCAACGGCTTGGTGAACGAGTGGTATCTGGAGGACTTGTCCGAAAACGTCCGCATGGTGTTCGACCTGAAGCGGCGGGAGGGCAAGTACATCGGCGGCTTTCCCATCTACGGCTACCGAAAGGACCCGGCGGACAAGAACCACATCATTCCAGATCCGGAGGCGGCGGAGGTGGTGCGGCAGATCTACCAGTGGTCGCTGGAGGGTCACGGGCGGCAGAACATCGCCTATCTGCTGAACCAGCGGGGCATTCCCAACCCCACCCGCTACAAGGCGGAGCGGGGCTGGACCTGCAACCACCCCATCAAGAACGATTTCGGGTTGTGGAACAAGGTTGCGGTGGGGAGAATCCTGACGAATGAGATGTACACAGGTGTGATGAACCAAGGGCGGCGGAAGAAGGTCAGCTACAAATCCAAGGTCATCATCGACACCCCAGAAAGCGAGTGGTATCGGGTGGAGGGCACCCACGAAGCGATCATCGACCGGGCGACCTTTGA
>CAKNZJ010000330.1 GCA_932222125.1 uncultured Clostridia bacterium
AAGCAGATGGGAATCAGGTTGTACTGCTGCCACATATATTCCATGGCCTCTTTATAGATCGCCGCGCGCTCCGTGGTGTCATATGCGGCTTTACCAGCTTCCAGGTACTCGTCAATTTTGGTATTGCTGTTGCGCAGGAAGCTCTTGTAGCTGGTAGGCCAGATCATCAGCGCATGGTCCGGGTCGCCGGTGGTGGGAGTGGAGTTGGTCACACCCATAGGCACCTCGCCATTGGCGGCTTTGGACAGCAGGGTGGCCTGATCCATAATCTGAATATCGGTCTCAACGCCCACGTCACGCCACATATTCTGAGCCACTTCCATCACGTCGATGAAGTTCCGGTCCTCATTGAGCATCACAGTTACCTGTAGGCCATTGGCATAGCCGGCCTCCGCCAGCAGTTGCTTTGCCCGCTCGGGATTATACTCATAGGGCCCGATTTTGGAATAACCAAAGACGGTGGGGGCCATGAGGGAGTCGGCCACGGTAGCGCTGTTTCCATAGGCTACATTGACAATGGTGGGCATATCCAGGGCCAGGATCAGGGCCTCACGCACACGGATGTCGTCAAAGGGAGCCATGGACATATTCATTGTAATATAGGAGAACTTGTAGCCCGGCCCGGAGACCACCTTGACCTTATCATTGGACTCCAGCCGCTCCACATCATTGGCGGCCACATCATAGATAATGTCCACGCCGCCGGTCTCCAGCTCAATGCTCCGGTTGGCCGCCTCGGTAATCACACGGACGGTCAGCTTCTCATAGGCGGGCTTGCTGCCCCAGTAGTTCTCGTTGCGGGTGAGCACAAGACTGTCCCCCGTCTTCCACTCGGTGAGCACAAAGGGTCCGGTTCCCACAGGGGAACGGCCATAGGCCTCTGCCCCCATCTCCTCCAACGCGCCCTTGCAGATAATATCGCCCCGGGCGGAAGCCAGATAGTTGTAAATGGCGGCGAAAGGCTGCTTGACTCGAATATCAATGGTCAGCGGGTCGATGACCTCAGAATTCTCCGCATCAAAGGAGGAGAACATGGATGCGCTACCCTTTCCTGTGGTAGCCCGCTGGAGGGAGAAGAGCACATCCTCAGCAGTCAGCTCAGCGCCGTTAGAGAACTTGACGCCCGAGCGCAGGTGGAATCGGATGGTCAGCTCGTCAATGACCTCCCAGGATTCAGCCAGACCGGGGACGATCTCACCGTTCCTGTCCTGAACCACCAATGTATCATAGACCACACGCTGCACAGCAAAATTAGC
>CAKNZJ010000331.1 GCA_932222125.1 uncultured Clostridia bacterium
AAGTATTCCAGCCTGACAGGGCAGTTCTCCATGACCGCCACAGAGACCGGCGCGGACTCTAAGATTGAGATTGAGGGTAAGTTGGGCAAGGCGTTGTTTGGCATGGATACCAGCAAAGAGGATGACGTAGCGGCAGGTGACTACAAGAAAGGCCAGGACGCGGAATTCACTGTCACTGTCAACGGCAAGCAGATGGAGTTGACCCGTTCCTCCAACAACGTGGATTTGGACGGCTATAATGTGACTTTGAAGGGCGCGTTCGGCTATAACGCTGACGGCACTGTGGACAACAGCGCTGAGCCTATCACCTTTGAGACCAACACCGACTCGGATAAGATTGTGGACGCCATTAAGGAATTTGTGAAGGACTATAACGAGATGGTCACAGCCCTTCGCAGCGCCTACACCACCGAGCCTTTGACCAACACCAAGAAGGAAGAGTACCAGCCCCTGACAGATGAAGACCAGGCCAAGATGAGCGAGAGCGCCATCAAGAACTATGAGGAGAAGGCCAAAACCGGCCTGCTCTACGCGGACATGGATTTGGCCAACCTGTACAGCAAGCTGACCAGCGCGGTTCAGGGTGACGGTGAGCTGGGCGCAACCCTGCGCAGCATTGGCCTTGAGGTGAAATTTGCCGATGGACTGTCTACCATTGAGCTGGACGAGGAAGCCCTGCGCGACGCTTTGGAGAGCGACCCGGATAAGGTGAAAAACGCCTTTACCCAGACCACTGCCAATGGGGCCAGCAGCAATGGCCTGATGTATAACCTCAAGTCCACCATTGAGATGTATGCCAGCACTTCCATCGGAAGCCCTGGCATCCTGGTGAACAAGGCCGGCACCACCCTCTCTTCCTACTCTCTGAACAACAACGAGCTGAATGACCAAATCAACAACCTGCAGGAGCAGATTGAGAAATGGCAGGATAGAATGAGCGACCGGGTGGACTTCTACACCAACCAGTTTACCCAGCTGGAGCTGCTTATCAACAAAATGAA
>CAKNZJ010000332.1 GCA_932222125.1 uncultured Clostridia bacterium
CTATTTTATCACATCTTTTATCATTTGGGGGAATTAAATCAGCGTTTCCCCAAATTGAGGAACTACAAAATTTTTTCAGGCACCAAAAAAGGGTATACAAAACCAAGCCACCGCCACTGAAAATTTTGGGCGCTGGCCTGGGATAGGCGGATCAAAGGTTGGATGTTAGGCTTCGAGACTGTCCAAATGTTGCTTCACGGTGGCGTAGTAGATGCGCAGGAACTTGTTGGCAGAGGCCATCATGTAGACGCGATAGGGCTTGCCCTCAGTGCGCTTCCTGTCCATGAACTGGTACACCGGCTCATCGGCAGGAGATCGCTGGAGGATCACGCGCATCACCAGGAACAACGTCCTGCGCAAGGCGGAAGAGCCGCGCTTGGAGATGCTGCGACTGCGTACTTCCATCTGGCCGGACTGGTACGGCGGGGCGTCAATGCCCGCGAAGGCCACCAGCGCCTTTTTAGAGTAGAAGCGGCGCACATCACCAATCTCCGCCATGAGTTGAGGACCGAGAGCCGGGCCAACACCGAACATCCCCATCACAACAGGGTACTCCGGCAGAGACGCCACCAAGGACTGCATTTCATTCCTGAGTACGGCCAGCGCATCGGAAGCGGCTTGGAGCTGGGACACCGCCTGATTTACCAGGAGCTTGGCCGTATCGGTCTTGGGCATGACGCTGAAATGTCCACAGGCAGAAGCATAGATGTCCAGCGCCTTGTCCTGGCTGAAGTTGTACCCATGTTTCTTGCACCACTTCTGGTATTTGGCTGCAAATGCCTTTTCGGACAGCCCGCAGACACATTCACAGTGCGGAAAAGCAGCTACAAAGTCCACCCATTTCTTGCTGCCGTCTGCCCTGGCAGGGCTAGTAAACAGGCGGTTTGCATCCGGGAAAGCAGTGTCAAGCAGAGAAATCAGATTGTTTTTAAGCATGGTCTGCACCTTGGCACACTGCTGGTACTGCCGATATGTGGTTTTCAGCATGAGCCGCACTTCATCCTCCGGGATGTACCTGGGCAGCGCCAGCCAGTGGTCGAGGCCGTAGTTGGCCAGCTTGATCGCGTCCTTCTTATCGGTCTTGGCCCGCCGCAGGCTGTTGTTCCCGTAGCCATGTACCAGCATGGCGTTCACCACGGAAACGTAGAACCCGGAATCGTAAAGGAAACTGGCAACCGGCAGGTGGTAGTTCCCAGTGGCCTCCATCACCACACGAGTCTCGCCATCCAATTCCCCCAGCAGTCTTGACAGCTTGCACAATTCATCATCGGTGTGCCCCACCTCAAAGGGCGGGAGCACCATCTCTCCCAAAGGCCGCATGACGGCAATCATACTCTTGCCTTTAGAAACATCAACGCCTACACAGTTCACGTTCATTCCCTCAACACAAAATTCGCAACCGGAACCCATCTTTTTCTCGCTGCCGATTCAATCTATTGGGTGACGCGAACTCAAGGTTCAACCTGCTTAAACCGAACGCCGCAACAAGAGGATAGCTGACAGTCTGCTGTTCGGACTTCATAGCCCAAGGAGGTGAAGGTCAGCCAGTTGCTCCCCTTATTGTAGCTCTGGCACGAGACGGACGAAACCCCCGGCTGGCTGCCGAGGGTTCCAACCAAACTATATTGTAATAGGAGGATGTCCTATGAAACGCAGAATATTAACCATCATCACCGCTCTGGCTCTGTGCCTGAGCATCTTGCCTATATCGGC
>CAKNZJ010000333.1 GCA_932222125.1 uncultured Clostridia bacterium
CCGCTGATATTCAGCAGGGAGAAAAACGGATACCGGTCCTCAATGCGTACCGGCCTGCTTGAAACAATCTCCATCTCAGAGTAGTCATCCAGGGCTGTGGCATATTTCCCCTGGGTATCCAGCATCAGCAGCAGGGATACGTTTCCCAGCGTGTGATCCAGCCGCCCGCCAATAACCCCGACCAGCAGGAAGTCTTGAAAGCCACGCTTCAGCGCTTCCTTTACCGCAAAGGCCGTGTCGGTATCATCCTTCTCGCATGGAAGCACAATGGTTTCCGTTTCCAGATCTGGGTTCTCATAGGAATCAAAGTCGCCCACGATCAGATCCGGAGCAATGCCCAGCCCTTCCCGATGCTTCAGGCCACTGTCGCAGCAGATATAAAAATCGTCCGCCCGCAGATAGGCACGAATACGGTCGTACCGTCCAATATCCGCACCGCCGATAATCACACACCGTCTCATACTCGGCTTCTCCCTTAATTGCTCATGTTCCAGGCCATCTCCCAGAAGGCCAGCTCATAACGGGAACAGGCAAGGAAGATATCTGTGAGGTGTTGAAGCTGCGGTTCGGTATAGTGTTGCGTCAGTTGATTCGTCATGTTCAGCAGCAGGACATTCGCTTCGCTGTAATGGGGATCAGCATAACCCTTTACCCAATTGCCATAGAAGGGATGATCCAGGGCTGCCGGATTATTCTTCACTATCTTCCGGGCGATGATCTCATAGCTGTAGGCACAGGAGAGGATAGCCGCCAAAATCTCCGCCTCCCCCTCCTCATAGGCCACTCGGAGCATATAGGAAGTGTAGGAGAGATTGTCCAGCGCCCGGGGGGTGGCCTCCAACTCCTCCCGGGATACGGCAAATTTCCCCATATAGCCCCGGTGAATGTCCATCTCACCCTCGGTGAGCAAGGTCACATACTTGGAGAATAGCTGAATGGTTTCCGGGCTTTTGGCTTTCGCTATTCCCAGAGCAAAGACTTTTGCATACTCCTCCAGATAGAGATAGTCCTGGATGATGTAATACTTGAACTTCTCCCGGGCCAGCGTGCCGTTCTGGATGCCTAATACAAATGGATGCTCATTATAGGCTGCCCAAATGTCTTTCGCTGCAGCTAAAAGCCGCTCCGTGGTCTTCATTGCTCCGCCTCCTTTGC
>CAKNZJ010000334.1 GCA_932222125.1 uncultured Clostridia bacterium
ATTTTGGGGGACGGCCTCGATGGGCTCAGGGTCGGGGAGGTCCAGGGTGTAGGTTTCCCCCGGGACGGTCCTGCGGTTTTTCTTCACCGGCTCCCCGCCGCAGAGGACGGCCCCCTCCTCCAGCAGCTTCTGGAGGGCGGACCGGGTAAGGTCCAGCTCCCGGGCCAGAAAGGAATCCACCCGCTCCCCCGCCAACCGGGCGGTACACTCAAGGCGCGTCATGGGGCGGCTCCTTGTCCTTGTCCCAGAGGAAGAGAGCGTAAAACACCATGAGGAACCCCCCCACCACCACGCAGATGTCCGCCACGTTGAAAACGGCAAAGTTTATAAAGGTGGTCTCAAACATATCGGTGACATAGCCCAGAAGGGCCCGGTCAATGAGATTGCCCACCGCTCCCGCCAGGATGAGGGAGAGGGACAGCCTGCCCCATTTCCCGGGGAAAAAGTTTTTCCACATCAGGTAGGCGACGCCTGCGGAGCAGACGAGAGACACAAGGGTCAGAAGCCACGTCATGCCCGAAAAGCTGGAGAAGGCGGCCCCGGTGTTCTGGGTGTAGGTCAGGTCCATCAGGTAGGGGATGAAGGGGATGGACTGGCCCAGGGGGATGGCAGAGCGGACCCAAATCTTTACGATTTGGTCAATAACTACCAGTACTATTGAGAGAATATAATACAACATAGAATCACTTCCCTATCGACAACCTTTGAAATAACAGCGATAGCCCGCTTAGCATACTCGCGCCAAAGAACAGACACCAAAGGGGGCCCAACAGCATACCCCAAACCATGTTGGAGCGAATCTGCTCCCAATGCTCTTCCACATAAAAATCTTTTGGTTTCCGGGGATCATAGCAAACCGTTACCTTTTGCAGCCATTGAAAGGTGTCCCGCTTGTACCGGTAATTTATCACTTGGTTAAAATGTTGTTCCCCCACATCATAGGTAATGGTGACCTCCTGACCGCCACTCTTCCCAGGGAACCACTCTTCCAGCGCTACGGTGCCCTGTGTTCGTTGCGTACAGCACTTTTTCAGCTGTTTCCATATTATGGCTTTTTGAATATGCTTCCGAAACTCCCACAGGCCAAGCACAAAGAAGAGGCCACTGGATATCCAGCGGGCTTCATCCCATAGGGGATCTCTCATGGCGGTTCATCTCCTAAATCAAGTTCCTGTCAAATTACTGGGGCCGTTCTTCTTTGTAGTTTGTTCCGAAGGTCCCTCTGGGGACACCGCTTTCCTAATACTTTTCTGGGGGACCTCTTTTGAGACCAAGCTTTTCCGGAGTCCCTCCGGGGGCACCGCTTTCTTAATGCTTTTCCGGGGGACCTCTTTTGAGGCCAAAAGAGGCCACCCCAGCCCCCCCGAAAAGCCCCAGGGGGAGAGAGTTTCGACTCTCTCTCCCCCTGGACCCCCACTCTCAACGACCAAAG
>CAKNZJ010000335.1 GCA_932222125.1 uncultured Clostridia bacterium
CGTGGCGTAGTAGTTGGGGGACGGCAGGTTGAAATTCATGCGGGGGTTCATGATATACACCATGGCGCTGACCTCCTGGCCATCCATCTGCACCTGCACATCCCGCTTGAAATAGTGGCTGGGAAACCCCTCGTACATATCCAAAGCCCTCTCGTCCCTGGTCTGGATTTCCCAGAGCCCCACGGGAACAGAGGCCCCATCCTTGCGGCCAATGGTAGCAAAGGCCGAACGCTCCCGGCCCTTGAACTGCAATTCATAGCCCTGCAGCTCACCTGTGCCAACATATTTCGCCGTGGGACAGCGGTACTTCATCTGCCCTTTGTTGAGGTTACTGCCGTAGGCAACATACAATTTTTTAGCCAATTTTCTCACCCTTTCACATTCTCATGCCCATTTCCTGGGCTTCGTCCTGCTCTATTTCTTCCGTGGATTCTACCAGCGCAGGTACCTGCTCCATGGCCTGGGCAACAGACTCAGCCAGCCTTTTTTCAGCCAGCCGCTGTTTCTGAGCCTCGGCTTGGGCAGGATCCTTCCAGGCAATATTGCCGTCCAGATTCTTCAGCAGATGGTGGCGGGCGGTCTTGAATTCATCGCCGATCAGCCCCAGACGCAGCAGCCACACCCGGAAGGTATATTTTTCATTACTGCTCTGGGTCTTGATGCGTGATGCAGACTTCTGCACCAGCGCCTGGTGGCTGATGGCCATGCAGAGCTGGATATAGGACTTTATCTCCCCGGCATGAAGCGTGGAGTTAAATAACCGAAATTCGATGGTACCCTTGGAGAATACTGAGTGCAAATTCAGGCCATGGTACCTGCTTTCATCATAGTGAAAATTCCTGCCAGACCGCCCATTGTACCAGATGGACTCCAAGGTATCCATAGACGTGGGGCGTTTTGCATTGAGCTCGTCCAGGAACCGTGTGTCTGCTTTGGCACAGTAATGCTCCCTGTGAACGTCCACCTTGAGGGTCTTATAAAGCAAATCCTCCTTCGCTGCCATGATATTGACAATGTTGCGTAGGGTTTTCA
>CAKNZJ010000336.1 GCA_932222125.1 uncultured Clostridia bacterium
ATCCTGGAACGGATGGAGTACACTGGTTGTGTCTGCAACTTCAAGACCTATTCCAAGTCCTATAAGCTCAAAAAGCGCATTCCCAACGCCAAAGAGGATATGTTCATCCTGCCCGGTACACAGGAGGCCATTGTTCCGCAGGAACAGTGGGACCGGGTACAGGAGCTGCGGAAGAACAAGCGCCGCGTCACCAAGGGTGAGCGGCAAGGACTGTTTTCCGGACTTCTATTCTGTGCCGACTGCGGAAGTAAGCTCAACTTCGCCACTTGTAAAAGGTTTGAGGGCAGGCAGGATCGCTACGTCTGCGCCAAATACAGAAGCGGGCGTGGGACTTGTTCGGGGCATATTATCCGAGAGGAAGTGCTGCGGGATGTGGTGCTGAAGCGTATCCGGGCTGTAACGGAGATGATCCGTTCTGACGTAGAGGGCTTTCAAGAGGATTGGCTGCACTGCCGCAGAGAGGAGCAGGAAAAGTCTATCCGGGAGGACAAGCGGCGTCTGGCCCAGGCCAAGAAGCGTCTAGCGGATATTGATGTGCTTATGACCCGTATCTACGAAGACATGGTGCTGGGTAATTTGAGCCAGGAACGCTACCAGAAAATGGCTGAAGGCTATGAAGCGGAGCAGGCCAATCTTAACAATGAGATTATCGGCCTTGAGGACTGGGTAGCCACCCGCGAGGAAATGGACAACGGCTTTGACCAGTTCGCCGCTTTGGTCGAGAAATATGTGGACATCCCGGAGCTGACACCGACCATTGTAAACGAGTTTATCAAAAAGATCATCGTCTATGCGCCAGAGAAGCAAGGGACCACGCGGATTCAGAAGGTCAGGATTATCTTCAATTTCCTGGATGATCTGGATATGCCGGAAATTGGTGAACCTGTTATCAGCGAAACTACCTATGGACGCAGAAAGACGGCGTGATCGTGCGATCACGCCGCCCTCTGCGGAAATAGTTCCCTATCACCTTTTACCCTTGGCGTTGGAGGTGTTCTTGATGATGACCTCCGCGATGGACTGTACCAGGTCCTTGTCATGCTCGATCTCGCTGAGGCAGTTCCACGCGTCGCTGTTCTCCATGTCGAGGAGGTTGAACATCCGTACCTCGTAGCCTTCCTCCTTCAGGAAGGCGGACATACTCTCGTAAATTTCGCCCTTGGGATCGACCAGGACCATACTCTCCTTCCGGCGGGCGGTCTGGAGGATGAAGGGCTTTACAAAGCCTCTGGTTTTTCCTGAGCCGGTGGCACCGTAGATCATGGTGTGCTCGGTCAATCCGCTGCCGGGGCGCAGCGTCACATATTCGGCATACTTGCTATAACCGTACTGTTCGGCGTGCCACTCCGCAAAGATGTTTCGGAAGGGCATGAAATCGTCCTCGCCCTTGGCGGTGTCGATGGCCTCGGCCACGGCGATCAGCCGGACGCCCTGCTCCCGAAGCTGCTCCAGAAACAGCCCAACGCGCAGGTGGTCGCGGCCCAATCTGCTCATGTCTTTAATCAAAATTTGGCCCACGTTGCCGCGCTCGATGTCCTCCATAATCTGCAAAAATCCGGGTCTGTCCCAGCGTGTGCCGCTCCAGCCGTCATCGGTTCTGTGGACAAAGTTGGTGAAGCCGTTCCGGGTTGCGTATTCCTCCAGGACAGCTTAGATAGTGTCTACATGAATTACGCGTGAATGGCGGCCCAAATGGCGATACAAGGAACGTGAACCGCGGCAATAAAAGCATCGGAAGTTTTTGCACAACGAGCAGCAATGCCCCTCCAGCGTTTTAGAACAAGAAAACAATTCTCTACCAAATGACGCAGTTTGTAGAGGTATTTGTCGTATTCGCGTTGCTCCTTGCGGTTCTTTTTTGGAGGAATCTCGGCTTCCATACCTGCCGAAACCGCATAAGCCAGGATGCCATTTGTGTCATATTTGAAAATGGGCAATTTCAAAATGGGCGCAGGGTAATACCGATGACTGGTTATATCGAAACCCGAGGAGTTCAAATCCTGCCCTCGCGCGTTTGGCATCTGTCGCCAAACCTGACAATTTATGAGGGGTCAAATCCCTGGAAACAGTAGATGCCGTGGGCTTTCAGCCCACGGCATCTATACTGTCTGCTTTACTTGGCGCGGAAGGAGGGATTTGAACCCTCGCACGTTGTTTAGACGTCTACTCCCTTAGCAGGGGAGCCCCTTCGGCCACTTGG
>CAKNZJ010000337.1 GCA_932222125.1 uncultured Clostridia bacterium
GATGGAGATTCTGGACTGAGCCAATATATGGCCCTTGCTGAGGGGAACGGGGAAACTCGTTCCCCTCTTTGTTGTGTCGGTGTGCAAGTCAATGTGCAACTCCCGCCCGGTATTCACTTTTCAGCTTTCACATGTGCAACTCGAATAAATTACACTCATATTAAGCGGTTTTTCGCTTAAATAGGCCCTACTCCGCACCCCCTGCAAAATAGCGGCCACAGGCAGGAGGCAAAATAGGACAAGAGCCGCCCTCAGCGATTTGGTGCGGTTCAAGAGCAGCAGGGCAACACCAATGACGCAGAAAGTAGTTTCTTGCAGGCGCGCCGTGACGCGGGCCAGACCATAAGCGGTCTTGGCCGTCCCGAAAATACCCTCCACAGCATTGCGGTCGCAGTTGTCCTGATACTCCTGTTTCTTTGCTTGACGAGACAGAAGCGAATTTTGGGGCGGTTTGCCCAGGGCGGGGCCAGACAGACGAATCCCATGCTCTTTGCAAAAGGCCAGCGTTAGACGGCTGCGGTAGATTTTGTCCGCTAAAATGCGTTCCGGATAACAGCCATAGCGCTCACGATATCGGGCCACCGCTCGCCAGAGGTCTTCCGATTCATTGAACTGCTCAAAGTCCAGCCGTTCGATCCTGGCGTAGCCATCCACCAAACTGATGTGCAGTTTTGGGCCAAACTCGGTGTTGGCGTGGGCCTTTCCCCGAACAATGGGCCGAATCCAAGGTTGGGCCAAGCTGACGATGCGCTGGGGAATGCTGTGAGATCCGGACTCAAACATGCTCCTCTGCTGCTCGTAGACAGTAGTAACTACATTCAAGCGATCTGCCTGTTTTGGGGACAGTTTTGCGCCCTTTTGAACCAATTCAGCTACATAACCTACGTCCCGGCGGATGTATTGCAGCTGTTTGCGTACCGCTGAACGGATCGCCTTCGCACTGCGTTTCTTGCTTTTGGACAGACGGAGATAGTCTTTCCGGGCGCACTTACGGTACATCCGAGGTTTCTTCTGCATTGTCATTTCGCACAGCTCGTCCACCGTTTTCTCTACTTTCTCCCGTGCCTGGTTGAGCAAATCAGTGTCCTGGGGATAGGCGATATCTGCGGGGCAGCAGGTGGCGTCCAGAACCAGCGTCCCGCTGTTGGGCGGGTCGTTTCCATCATCCGAATCATCTTTTTTCTCTGTCTCCGCTTTGGGAACAGATGCCTCCAAAATTACCGCCAGGTCTTTCTTGCTGAATCGTTTCCGGAATACCACCAGCGTAGACGCCCCAAACGGGCACGGCCCGTATTCCTTCATGCCGATAAAATATTGCAGATACGGGTTCTCACCGATGTGCTTCACTAACCATTTGTCGCTGCATTTCAGCCGCCGCTGGATCAGAAGCGCTCCCAATGCCATCCGTGCCGGATGGGCCGGGTGGCCGTTGTTCACAAACCGGGCTGCGTACCGCTCCTCCGCCACCTCCCAGGGAACCAGTGCTGCCAGTCTGACCCAATCGTTTTCCACGTCCAGTTTCCCATATGGAAACACAAAATCCTCGATCCCCAGCTGGCTATTGTCCTTATACATCCGCTCCGCCCTCCATAAGTGCAAGCTTTTTCCCTGGCATTCCTCAATTCCCTTCCACTTATTTTACCTCATCCTACCTTGAAATGCACTCTTTTCAGTATGCTCTGACTTGCGGAGCAGGGCCTATGTACGTGCTCTCCCCGGTCAGCACATTCGCCTCGGAGGACTATCAGGCGGAGGGCATGAAGGCTGAAAAGAAGAAATGCCTGTCCTCTGAGGTGTGGGACGGTCTGGAACCGGGGAACCGGGTGAAACTGTTTTTTGACGATAAGGGCCGTGTGGTCATGGCGGCGCTGGAGGAATAACCGGCGCGGACAGCCTGGAATGTCGGGAGACGTACCGTGGTTGCGTTACTGAAAAGATCAAGGGAATCCGGGGGGGCATGGCAGCTCCCCGGACCCCCGGCAGTAATCACGGGGGTACTCATGACAGGAAGGTGGCAGAGTGATGAAATGCCAGGTGCTGGTGGATTGGCTGACGTTCTCGGTAAAGGAGAAGGACCCCGCCATTGTGATAGCGGAATATCTGGGCATGGAACCAGAGCTGTTCCAGGATGCCGGGTATGGTCTGTTGGGATACAACCGTGTGCTGCGGTTCTCAGATATCTGCGTGTGCTATGAGGGACGTGAAAACCGCTTCTTCAAGGATATGGGCGTGTGCGTGTCCATGTCGGGCAACGGCTGCCGGACCTTTGAGACCATGTCGAAGCTGACCCGGGACAAGGGGACAAGCCCCTTTCCCACGCTGTTCCAACATCTGAGGGCGGATGAATCCGCCAACGTCTCCTGGATTGATATTGCCTGCGATGATCAGGACGGCTATCTGAACATGGAACAGATTGTGGAGAAGGTCCAGGCAAACGAGCTGAACAGCCGCATGACCAAACGCTCGGTTATCGTCTCCTATGACGGCACCCGGCGCAGCGGTTCCACGGTGTATATCGGCGCGCCGTCCTCGGATTTCCGTATCCGTATCTATGACAAGGCCCTGGAGGAGGGCGTGGAGGGACACTGGGTCCGGGTGGAACTGGTGATGCGGCAGAAAAACGCCAACGCCTTTATCGAGCAGGCCGTCAGCGCCCCGTCCATCGGGAAGCTGGCCGCCCAGGTCGTCAATGACAAGCTCTCTTTCATCGAGCGGGACGACTCCAACATAACCCGCTGCACGGTCTGTGAGTGGTGGCGGGAGTTCGTGGACGAGCTGGAGGCCGTCCGGCTGGTCGCCCGGTGCGTGGTCCAGCACAGCGTGGAGCGGATAGAGAACTGGGTGGACGCCCAGATCGGCCCATC
>CAKNZJ010000338.1 GCA_932222125.1 uncultured Clostridia bacterium
CGGGGAGGGAGGAGGGGGGGGCACAGAGGATAGGAGGGGAAGCAGATAGATTGGCATCCTTTAGAGCGGTGGAAAGCCGAAGGTGTGTCTCCTCCCCATCAGCACAGGTGAGGATGAACACAATATGGTTCTGATCGGCCAGCTCCGGATAGATACTCTGGATCCGCAGATGGTTTGCAAGGGCAAAACCGTCTGGACAACACAGGGTTAGGCGGGTGGGATCCAGTTCCAGCGGGCCTGGAGTGAGGGCGGGCCAGGCTTGACGAAGTTGATGGGTTAGCCGGACCGCCGTTTGGTAACGGGCTGCCCCCTCCTGCTCCATATAGTCCCGCAGCACATCCAGGGCGGCCATCATCACATAGGAGGGGGAGGAAGAGCCGTACACCGACCCCCACCGGCGCAGTTGATCCAGCGTCAGGCCGTTGGCAAAGAGCAGCGCCGTCTGACCCGGGGCGGGAAGGGTTTTGTGAGCGGACATGACCACCAAGTCGGCGGCGGCGTACCCCCGATAGCCCAGGAAGGGCAGGTGGGCCCCGTGGGCGCCGTCCACCATTAGTCGGGCCTGGTGGGCATGGCAGACCTGGGCGATGGCGGGAATGTCAGATAATACACCGTAATAAGTTGGAGATGTAATACAAACAGTTTTCAATTCTGGGTTGGTGGACAGCGACTGCTCCACTTCTTTGGGGCAAATGGGCCCGGCCACCCCCTGCTCCATCCATGGGCGCTGGAGAAAGCGAGGATATAAATCCAGCAGTCCTAGGGCGTTGTAGACGGCGCGGTGACTACCGCGATCCAGCAGGATCTCCTCCCCTGCTCCGGCCAGCAGAGCCAGTCCCGTGTGGATTCCCTGGGTGGAGCCCCCGGTCAGGAACAGGCAGCAGTCAAAGCCAAACCGAGAGGCCCAGAGCAATTCGGATTGGGCAATGGCGTCGTCCTCACAGCCAAATAGGTCACCGGTTGCCCCGTTTTCGGTAAAGTCAAGGTGGGCAGGCCAGATCAGTCCACCCGGCAGAGGGTGGCCGTGATGTCCGGGCATGTCCAGCCGGAGGGGACGGCTAGCCGCCAGGGCGTTCAAATGGCGATATAGGGGAGTGTCCATAGGGTCAGCCTCCCTGGAGGAAACGGTCCGCCTTGGAGAGCACCTCCCGGTCTGAGGTGTGGGTCAGCCGTTCCAGGGCTTGCTCCAGGGGGAGAAAGGAGGCGTCGGCCACCTCATCTGGTTGACAGATGACAGGGCCGTCTAGGGCTTTGGCCAAAAAGAATACCACGTCTTTGACCCGGTCTGGGCTCAAGGAATAGGTGATGACCTCCCGAAAACCGTCTATAAACTCGACGCGCAGACCGGTCTCTTCCCCAATCTCTCGGACAGCGGTCTCATGCTCAGTCTCATCACTCTCCACATGGCCCTTACAGAGGGTGTGATGGCCCCGGGTGCTGTGGAGGATAAGATAGGTGCGGTTGCACCCCCCGCGAAAGAGTACCGCGCCGCAGCTTTTTTCCTGTTTCATCAAAATGCCCTCCTGCCTGGCCCCAAGCCATGGTTTCAATCTCCTATGGATGTGGAGAATGAGGGCTGGCTTAGGTGAGAATTTTTTATAATCATACCACATTTCCGGATAAATGGCCACAAAAATGTGTGGAGTGTGGAGTGGCTGGGAGGATTTTCTCCAAGCCGGTTGTCTCAGGGAAGAGTTTGTGGTATGCTAAGATAGCATTGAAAAGGGATCAGGAGGCAGAGCGGATGGATGGGAGAGGGAGGATATTTGGCCATATGCCGGGCGGCAGCCCGGTGGAGGAGATCACCTTAACGGACGGGGCGCTCTCCTGCTCCGTTCTTTCCTATGGCGGCGCGGTGCGGACCTTAACTGTGCCCGATCGGGCGGGCAGACCAGTGGACATAGTCCTGGGGTTTGACAACCTGGAGGACTATCGGGCCCATGACAAATACATGGGGGCGCTGGTGGGCCGATGCGCCAACCGCATCGGTAAGGCCAAGTTTGCTTTGGGGGGGATGGAATTTCCTTTAGCAGCCAATGATGGGCCAAACCACCTGCATGGCGGCTTGGTGGGGTTTGACAGACAGGTATGGACAGTGGAGAAGCGAATGGATCGCGCTGTCACCTTGTCTCTGTTCAGCCCCGATGGGCAGGAGGGCTATCCGGGCAACCTGAGGGTGGAGGTGACTTACACCCTGCAAGAGGGTGGGTTGGCCATAGAATACCAGGCCAGGAGCGACCGGGACACCGTATGCAACCTCACAAATCACACCTACTTCAATCTGTCCGGCTACCACAGCGGGCCGGTGCGGGGGCAGCACATCCAAATATTAGCGGAGCAATATACGCCCATCGGAGCGGGTTCCATTCCCACGGGGGCGCTGCTGCCGGTGGTCGGTACGCCCATGGATCTGCGCCGCCTCCAGCCCATTGGGGCCCACGAGGACGAGCCTTTTGATCAGCTGGCTATAGCTGGGGGCTATGACCACAACTGGGCGGTGAACGGCTGGGATGGCCAGCTCCGTCAGGCGGCCAGGGCCTGGTCCCCGGATACGGGTATCTCCTTAGAGGTGTGGACCACCCTGCCCGGGGTACAGTTTTATGGAGGAAACTATTTGGCAGGTTGTCCTGTGGGCAAAGGGGGAGTATCCTATGATGATCGGTGGGGCTTCTGTTTAGAGACGCAGTATTTCCCCGATGCGCTCAACCATCCAAACTTCCCCTCCCCCATCTTGGGGGCGGGAATGACGTACCACAGTAAGACAATATACCGCTTCGGCCTCAGAAATGAGCAGTAAGCGAGAGGAGGAGTTCCCTGTGACAGCAAAAGAAAAAAAGGAATTAATGATTGCCGCCTGCAAGGTGCGCATGGGCGTCATTGAGAGCACCCATGGCGCTAAGGCAGGACATCCCGGCGGCAGCTTGTCTGCCGCTGACCTGTTTGCCTACCTGTACTTCCGTGAGCTGAACGTGGACCCGTCGCAGCCAGATATGTCCCAGCGGGATCGCTTTGTTCTCTCCAAGGGACATACCGCGCCCGGACTGTACGCGGCCCTGGCGCTGCGGGGTTTTTTCCCATGGGAGGAACTGCCCACCCTCAGGCATATCGGCAGCCACCTTCAGGGACATCCCAACATGAACACCACGCCAGGTGTGGATATGTCCACCGGCTCCCTGGGCCAGGGGGTATCTGCCGCGGCCGGGATGGCTCTGGCCGCCAAGTGCCAAGGGAATCCGTGCCGGGTGTATGCCCTGCTGGGGGATGGTGAGCTCCAGGAGGGTCAGGTGTGGGAGGCAATGATGTTTGCCCATCACTATCAGTTGGATAACCTGTGTATCATCGTGGACAACAATGGCTTGCAGATTGATGGGCCGGTGGATCAGGTGATGAGCCCCTATCCCATTGTGGATAAACTGAGGGCCTTTGGCTTGGAGACTGTCCAGGTGGACGGACATGATTTGGAGGCGTTGGAGGGAGCGTTTGTCCAGGCTAAGCAGACTAAGGGCACACCCTTTGCCATGGTGATGAAGACCACGAAGGGTAAGGGGGTCAGCTTTATGGAGGATCAGGCTGGATGGCATGGCAAGGCCCCCAACGACGAGGAGTATCACAGGGCGATGGACGAGTTGAGCGCCAAGCTGGCAGAATTGGAGGGAATGTAAAATGGCGGAGGGAAAAAAGGTCGCGACCCGAGAGAGCTATGGAAACGCCCTGAAGGAACTGGGTGACCTTCACAGTGAGGTGGTGGTCTTTGACGCGGACTTAGCTGGAGCCACCAAGACATCCATTTTCCAAAAGGCCCATCAGGACCGGCACTTTAACTGCGGCATTGCTGAGGGCAACATGGTCGCCGTGGCCGCCGGCGCTGCCGCTATGGGACTTGTGCCCTTTGTCTCTAGCTTTGCCATGTTTGCTGCGGGGCGTGCCTTTGAGCAGGTGCGCAACTCCGTGGGCTACCCCCATTTGAATGTAAAGATCGGCGCTACCCATGGGGGCATCTCCGTAGGAGAGGATGGGGCCTCCCACCAGTGCTGTGAGGACTTTGCGCTGATGCGCTCCATTCCCGGCATGGTAGTGATGAGCCCTGCGGATGATGTGGAAGCCAGGGCCATGGTGCAGGCGGCTTACCATCACAAGGGGCCGGTGTATATGCGCTTTGGCCGGGCGGCAGTCCCCGTAATCCACCAGGAGGAGGGGTACACGTTCCAGATCGGCAAGGGTGAGGTGCTGATGGAGGGAACAGACGTGGCCATCATTGCCAATGGATTGCTAGTGGCCGAGGCTTTGGAGGCCGCCCGGGGGCTGGCTCAGGCCGGTATCTCCGCTCAGGTGATCAACATGGCCACCATCAAGCCCCTGGACGAGGAGTTGGTACTAAAGGCGGCGGCACAATGCGGACGAGTGATCGCCTGTGAGGAGCACAATATCATCGGTGGGCTGGGCGAAGCTGTGTGCGCTTTGTTGAGCGAAAAGTGCCCCGTTCCGATGCGCCGGGTGGGGGTCGACGATGTCTTTGGGCACTCCGGTCCGGCAGCTGCCCTACTGGAGCAGTTTGGGCTGTGTGCTGCTCATATCATAGAAGTGGTTACAGACTTTGTCCGGGGTTGAGAGACGGAACAAGCGAGCGGGGACGGCAGAAAGCCGTCCCCGCTCTGTGATTGAAATAGGTAAGATCAAATCACCCCAAGGTTATTGGGAGCATAGATCAATAATAATGTGGGCAAAGAGCTTGGCAGATAGCAGCAGATCGCTCACCCGCACTCGCTCATCAGCGCCGTGAAGATGGGTGTCGAACCCAGGCAGGGTACATCCGAACGCCACGCCGCCGGGGATATCATGGACGTAGGTGCCGCCCCCGGTGGATAGGCACTCTCCCTTGAGCCCGGTATACTGTTCATACCGTTTCAGCAGGGTTTGGATAAATGGACTGTCGGCTGGGGTGTGGTGGGCTGGCTCTTGGACGCCGGAGAAGGTAAAGCCCATTCCCTCAAAGGCGGCTTGCGCCACCTTAAGGCAGTTGTCCTCGGTGGCACATAGAGGGACCCGGCTGTCAAACCAGCCCTCCAGACCGGTGTCGGATACCTCCAGCAGGGTGAAGGCCACTGTCAATGGCCCTGCTACCGGCTCCTCTTGGGCGATGCCCATGGCACGTCCGGCGTGGTCTCCGTGAGGGAGCAGGGTATTCAGGTCACGGAGGGCGTCTTTGGCGCCCCCATCCGCCAGAGGCAGGGCGCACAGCAAGGTGACCAACCCGGTGATGGCATTATTACCCGCCTGCGGCCAGGCGGCATGACTGCCCTCCCCCCTAGCCCGGATGACGGTCAGCCCCTCTTCATGGGCGAAGGTGAAGGTGATGCCGGTGCGGGCGGTGACATTTCTGGCATGGGGCTGAATATCATACATGGTGAGGCCCTCCACTCCGGCGCAGGCATCTCCTGGCAGGACGTTGAGGCGGAGGCCGCCATGGAGCCAGCGCAGCCGGGGCAGCGTCTCTTGCTCCGGCCAGGAACGCTGGAAGCAGGGACGAAACGCCCCCTTCTCGGTATTGATGACTGGAAAGCCTGAGTCAGGGGAAAAGGTGGCGGGAGCAAAGGGGTGCCGGGCGAAGTACCAGGCGATGTCACCAGACCCGCTCTCCTCGTTGGTGCCCATGATCATGCGGCAGTTGCGCTTTAAGGGCACACCCAGATCTTTCACCGCCTTCATGGCCAGCAAGGAGGCCACCACCGGACCTTTATCGTCATCGGTGCCCCGGCCATAGAGCAGGCCGTCTACCAGTTTGGGGGAATAGGGGGTGGTCACCGTCCAGCCCTCCCCAGGAGCCACCACGTCCAGGTGACCCAGGATGTGAAGGGCGTCTTCTCCATCGTTGAGGTCAGCGGTACCCACATAGCCTTCGTGGTTGATGGTGGTGAGGCCCCACTCTTCGGCCAGCTTCAGCGCCTCGTTCAGCGCAGCGGCAGGGCCGGGGCCAAAGGGAGCGCCTGGGCTGGGTTCGCCCTCCACGCTGTCAATAGACACAAGACGGCATATTGCCTCCACCAGCACAGGCGCCATGTCTGCGAAGTAAGCCTCAATCTGTTCTTGATACATAAGTAAACTCTCCTTGCTGGGGGATGCCCGAAAAAATGATAGCGCTTTTATCTTAGCGCGTTTCCCTGTCGAAAACAAGGGAAAGGGAGAGGGAGGGGAAAAACGAGTCCCTTCCTTTTGCTAAAGCCGCCGGATCAGGAGGAAGGGTCCGTACAGGTTATGATTTGCCGCCGCCGATCTCATCAAGATACTTGTAGACAGTATAGCGAGACACCCCCAGCCGGTCCGCCACATAGGGAACCGATCTGCGGCAGGAGAAAGCGTTATGATCCTCCAGCAGGGTCACCACCCGCAGGCGGTCCTTCTTGGTGAAAGCATCCACCGGTTTGCCCAGCGCCGCCACACATTGGTCAAAGAGGCATGCAAGTTGTCTGGAATCCTCTGGCCGCCATAGGGCGGACTGGAGGTCGGATCGGGCGCTCATCAGGTCTGATAGGATTCGGTTGGCAAACACCAGGGACGTATAGTCAAAATTGATGCCAAGGGCCAGGTTGTAGTCCTCCCCAATCATGTGAAGGGTGGATGATTTGATCTGACGTCCGTCGGGGGTAGTGGCGGCCAGATTCACTTGGTCGGTAACGGTGGCCTCCTCACCCAATTCCAGACCGATGCCCATGATATCCATGGTAGAGCCGACCTCCCGGCCGGAGACATGACCATTGTAGATGGACAGAATAGGATGGTTGGGAAGCCCCATGTCGTGAACCAGGGTCTCGCAGGTGGAGCCAAACATTTCGGCAATGCCGCGAGCGGCGCGGTCTAGAAACTCAAGGGCTTGGTCTCGGGTCAATGATAGGTACCTCCCTTTACAAATAATTGGCTTCTATTGTAATAAGTTTACACGATAAAATCAAGGGCCGGCCTGAATCAGGCCGGCCCTTGATCAAAAATGCGCGCTATATAAAGGGGACGTTTGTTCTGAGTTGGGATGTTTCAGTTAGCTCGGAACCGGGCCAGAAAGTCCCGGGTGCGCTGTTGCTGGGGCGCAGAAAACAGCGTCTGGGGCGCCCCTTGTTCACAGATCAGGCCGTCCGCCATGAACACCACATGGCTGGATACGTCCTGGGCAAAGGCCATCTCGTGGGTGACAACTAGCATGGTCATTCCTTCCCCAGCCAAATCCCGCATGACGGAGAGCACATCCCCTACCATCTCTGGGTCAAGGGCGGAGGTAGGTTCGTCAAACAGTAAAATTTCCGGCTCCATGGCCAGGGCCCGGGCGATGGCCACCCGCTGTTTCTGCCCGCCAGAGATCTGCCGGGGCCTGGCATTGATATAGGGGGCCATGCCGACCTGCTCCAGGTAGTGCATGGCCCTGGCCTGGGCAGTGATTTTATCCTTTTTTAATACTTTGATCTGGCCAACCATGCAATTTTCCAGCACAGTCATGTTGTTAAACAGATTGAAGGACTGAAATACCATTCCCACCTTGGCCCGGTAGGCATTGGGCTTTACTCCTTTGGCAGCGATATCCGTGCCGTGGAATAGGATTTGGCCGCTGGTTGGGCGCTCCAACAGATTGATGCACCGTAGCAGGGTGGACTTCCCTGACCCGGACGAGCCGATGATAGACGTCACATCGCCGGGGCAGACAGTGAAGTCAATATCCTTAAGCACCTGATGGCGGCCAAAGGACTTGGACAGATGCCGTATCTCCAAAATTGGGTCAGCCATATTCATCGCGCCCTCCTTCCCTTTTGCTTGCCCGGATGGGTGTAGGTGCCTGCGGTAGGAGTGAGCTGGTCGGCCTGAATCAGCTCATAGTGATCCGACCCGTCCATTACCCGCTCCAGCAGGCGCAGCAGGAAGGAGGCGATGAGGGTGAGGGTGAGATAGCCGATCATCTCGATGGCGGCGGAGGGAAAGTATAGATTATTGACTCCGACGATATTGCGGTGGGTGGCAAAAAACTCTACAAAACCGATCACGAACATCACCGAAGTATCCTTAATGTTGATGATGAGATTGTTGCCGATCTGGGGAATGATGTTTCTCAGGGCCTGGGGCAGGATGACATTTACCATGGTTTGGACGTGGGTCATGCCGATGGCCTTTGCCCCCTCTGTTTGTCCAGGATCGATGGAGATGATGCCGCCCCGGACCGATTCTGCCATATATGCGCCGGTGTTGATGGATACCACCAGGAGGGAGGCCTGCCAAATACCCTCATAGCCGGAAAAGGCGATCTGTCCGCCAGAGAAGTAGGGCAGGCCATAGTAGATGAATACCGCCTGCAGCACCATTGGGGTGCCCCGAAACACTTCCACATAGATCCGAATCACCGCCCGGAGCAACCCTAGGAAAAACCGCTTAGGCAGGGGGGCGTTTTTGGAAACTGGGATGGTGTTCAGTACACCGCAGGCCAGCCCAATGATACACCCCAGCAGCGTGCAGCACACAGCCAGAATAAGCGTGTTGCGGATACCGGTCAGGTAGGAGGGCCAGTAGTGGGACCAAAGCCGGCCCATATCATAGGCCAGCTTTCCCAATTTTTCCATAGAACTGCACTCCTTTCTTCAATGGCAAGGCGCACCCCAGCCCCCGGTGTGGAAGCTGGGGTGCGCCTTGCTGGGTGAGATTCCCTTGCTGGATTGATTAGATCTCGGGCTGGATGGAGATGGCTTGGGCCATTAGGGCGTTGAAGTGCTCGGCGGTCAGGCCGTCCAGGGCGGCGTTGATGGCATCCTTCAGGGCGGTGTTGCCTTTAACCACCGAGATGCCCAGGTTCACATCCCCATCGGCCACCTTAAAGTTGTCATCAGTATTGGTGAAGTCCAGAATGGTCAGGCTGTCATAAGTAGCCACGGCGCCCATAGCAGTGGGCATATCGGTGCAGATAAAGTCCACCGTGCCACTCTCCACAGCGGTGATCATGGCAGGGGCGGTCTCTGCCTCGGGCATGATTTGGGCATTGGGAATCTGGGGCAGGAAAGAGTTGTACCAGACGGTACCAGTTTGGGCGGTGCAGGTGCCGGTGAGCTGAGAGATGCCGGTGGCCTTGGACTGCTCGCTGTCTTTTTTGGCAACGCATACGATGTCGGCGTAGAGATAGGGGCCTGCCATATCCACCTCCCGCAGCCGCTCTTCCGTCATGGACTGACCGGAGATAGCCACATCTACGGTGCTGGAGTCCAGGGCAGGGGTGAGTCCCTCCCAACCGATGGCCATGACCTGGAGTTCCCAGCCATAGGCCTCACAGATGCGCTTGGCCATGATCACGTCGTAGCCATTGGCATAGGAGCCGGGCGCGTTGACGATGGGCACCGCGCCGTTGGCATCATCCAGCTGGGTCCAGTTATAGGGGGCATAGACGCACTCCATGCCCACAGTGAGCACACCGTCTTCCAGGCCGGGGATGGCAGAGGTATCGGTGCCGGTGAGATTCGCCACGGGGGGGATGGTGATCTGGGGCTGGGCGCTGTCGGTAGCCGGAGTCTGGGTACTGTCGGTGGGCTGGCCGGAGCTGCTGACGGGATTGTTGGTGCAAGCGGTCATAGACAGCACCATCGAGGCGGACAGCATCAGGGCAAGTAACTTCTTTTTCATATTAACTCCCTTTTCTATGTAAGATTTCTCCCCCATTGGGGTAAACAATAAAAAGCCATGAGCCGCTTGATGCGAATCATGGCTGGTGACACCTCGGGGGAGAGGGTTCCATCATGATAGCGCTCCACACAGGGTGTGACAGTCCGCCGGGTGTTTCCCGCCGGCCCAGGCGCGCACGGCTGGACTGACCGTGCACCCTTCGGCGACCTTGCCCTTCACCGGGAGGCGGTTGTCCTTGCCCTCCCGGATACTCATCTAGCCGCGCCTCTATCAATAGTCGATGTATCCAGAACCGCCTTCCGCTTTACTTTGGCGGCGATCCTGTTTGGGTGGGATTATAGACCCCTTCCCCTCCCCTGTCAATAGAGAAATAGAATTTAGGGCCTTTACAGGAATATCTTGCGGCGTGTCCCCACTGTCAGACCAAACCGTCGGTAGAGGGAGCTGGGAGCCTGGAAGATTTGGGGAAAGGGGCAAAATTGTTATCACATCACTGGAATTTTTATTTACAAATTCCTCTTTTTTCTCGCGGCGAGATATGCTATACTGTACAAGTTAAATTGGGACTTTTTCAAGACTGATCAGCCTGCAAAGGATATTGATGTATAGAAAGGACACGGAAGCTATGGGTCTGTTTTCAAAATTATTTGGCACCCACTCGGAACGAGAGGTTAAGACGCTCAACCCCGTCATTGATAAAATCGAGGCGCTGGGGGAGAAATATCACGCCATGAGTGACAAGGAACTCCAGGCCCAGACCGGTCTGCTCAAGGAGCGCTTAGCCCATGGGGAGACCCTGGACGACATTCTGCCCGAAGCATTTGCCACCTGCCGGGAGGCGGCAGACCGGGTGCTGGGTATGCGCCCTTACCGGGTTCAGCTTATCGGCGGCATGATTCTCCACCAGGGCCGCATTGCTGAGATGAAAACCGGCGAGGGTAAGACCTTGGTTGCCACCCTGCCTGCCTATCTCAACGCCCTATCCGGACGAGGGGTACACATCATCACCGTCAACGATTACCTGGCCAAGCGCGATTCGGAATGGATGGGGAAATTGTACCGGTTCCTAGGCCTTACCGTGGGCCTGGTGATCCATGGGGTGGACAAGGAGGAGAAGAAGCGCGCCTATGCCGCCGATATCACCTACGGCACCAACAACGAATTCGGATTTGACTATCTCCGGGACAACATGGCCATCTATGCTCAGGAGCTGGTGCAGAGAGGGCATGTATTTGCCATTGTGGATGAGGTGGATTCCATCCTCATCGACGAGGCCCGTACGCCCCTGATTATCTCCGGACAGGGGGAGCAGTCCACGCAACTCTACCAGCTGGCCGACAATTTCGCTGCCAGACTTAAGTGTCTGCGGGTGGCCTCGGTAGACGCTAAGCAAGAGGAGGACGCCTCCCTGGATGCCGATTATATTGTGGATGAAAAGGCCCGCACTGCCACTCTCACTGCCCAGGGCATCAAGAAGGCGGAGCAGATGTTCAATGTGGAAAATCTGTCCGATGGGGAAAATACCACGCTGTCTCACCATATCAACCAGGCCATCAAAGCCCGTGGAGTAATGAGGCGGGATATTGATTATGTGGTGAAGGATGGAGAGGTCATCATTGTGGACGAGTTCACCGGCCGTCTCATGTACGGCCGGCGGTACAATGAGGGGCTGCACCAGGCGATTGAGGCCAAGGAGCATGTCACTGTGGCCAGGGAGTCTAAGACGCTGGCTACCATTACCTTCCAAAACTACTTCCGCCTGTATGAAAAGCTGTCCGGCATGACGGGCACTGCCATGACGGAGGAGGAAGAGTTCGGCACCATCTATTCCCTGGACATTGTGGAGATTCCAACCAACCGGCCCCTGGCACGGCAGGATCACTCTGATGTGGTCTATAAGACGCAGGCGGGCAAGTACCGGGCGGTGGTGGAACAGATCAAGCAGTGCCACGCCAAAGGTCAGCCGGTGCTGGTGGGCACGGTGTCCATCGAGATATCCGAACTTGTGAGCAAGCTGCTCACCAAGGCGGGAATCCGCCACAATGTGCTCAACGCCAAGCACCATGAGCGGGAGGCGGAGATCGTGGCCCAGGCAGGTAAGCTGGGTGCAGTTACCGTAGCCACCAATATGGCCGGACGTGGAACGGATATTATGTTAGGAGGCAATGCCGAGTTCATGGCCCGCTCTGAGCTGCGCCGCATGGGAATGAGTGATGAGCTCATCGCCGAGGCAACCGGCCACGCTGAGACCGACAACCAGGAGATTCTGGAGGCCCGCAAGGCGTTCGCCCGGGCAGAGGAAAAATTTCAAGAGGAAATTCGGGAGGAGGCGGAGAAGGTCCGGGCGGCCGGCGGACTGTATATTCTGGGCACTGAGCGCCATGAGTCCCGCCGTATCGACAACCAGCTCCGGGGCCGTGCGGGGCGGCAGGGGGATCCAGGCGAGAGCCGGTTTTTCCTATCGCTGGAAGATGATATTCTGCGCCTGTTTGGCTCTGAGCGCATCCAGGCTATGATGGAGCGCTTTGGAGTGGATGAGGACACGCCACTGGACCAAAAAATGCTGTCCACCGCCATTGAAAATGCCCAGAAACAGGTGGAGTCCCGTAACTTCCAGACCCGAAAGACAGTGCTGGAATACGACGATGTGATGAACACTCAGCGGGGGGTTATCTACAAACAGCGCCGTCAGGTTTTGGACGGCGAGGACATCCACGCCGCTATTGAGAATATGATGGTGTCTATGGTCACCGGGCTGGTGTCCAGCCATATGGGGGAGCAGGGCAGCTTGAATGAGAAGGCATTTCAAGAGGCAACCGCACACCTGGCTGGATCCGTGTACACTGGCCAGGAACTCCGAGAGCTCCAGCAAGAGGCGCCGAAACTGTCCGCTGACCAATTGGATGAAAGGCTTCTGGCGCTGGCTCGGGAGAATTATGCCAAGCGAGAGGCCTATATCAACGATGCCATGGCGGGACATGTGGATAGTGACAAGCAGCCCATGCGAGAATTGGAACGGATCATTCTGCTGCGGGTAGTGGATGAGTACTGGATGGATCATATCGACGCCATGACTGAATTGCGCCAAGGGATCGGACTGCGGGCCTACGGTCAGTCCGATCCGGTGGTGGAGTATAAGCGGGAAGGCTTCGATATGTTTGAGCAGATGATCACCGCCATCCAGGAGGAGACCATCCGCCGCTTGTTCACCATTCGGCTCAAGACCAACGAGGAGCTCAGACGGGAGCGGGTGGCTAAGGTGACCGGCGAGTCCGGCGGCTCCGATGGCACCGTAAAGCGGCAGCCTGTGAAGAAGGTGGCCAAGATTGGCCGCAACGACCCTTGTCCCTGCGGGTCTGGGATGAAGTGGAAGAAGTGTACCTGTGCCGAGTATCACAGGGATGTTCAGTAACGTGACCTGGAAATCCACTGGCTCGTCCTACGGGATTTTACCTAAAGGACTGCTTCGGGAGGAATTTGTTTGAGCATGCAGATTGTGGAGCGAATCCAAAACGGAGTGACCTTTTTGGCGGCGGAGAGCATTGAGGCCGCCGGAAGGGTGGCCCACGGCTTTTCCACCCGATTGGGGGGAGTGTCTCAGGGAATGTGGGACAGTCTCAACCTGGGGGTAAGCCGTGGGGATGACCCTGACCATGTTCGGGAGAATTACCGGCGTTTTCTGACTGCCATTGGCGCTGACGGTCAGGTGATAGCCATGAGCCATCAGGTTCACGGCGGAGAGGTACACACCGTTACCACCGCCGACTTGAGGACGGACCCCTATGACAAGGTGGAGTACGAGGCAGACGGACTGATGACCGACCTGCCGGGAGTGACCCTGCTGGTCTATTCCGCTGACTGCATCCCCGTGTTGTTTTATGACCCGGTGCGGCGGGTGGCTGCAGCCGTCCATGCGGGCTGGCGGGGGACAGCCGCCGGCATTGTGGACAACGCAGTGGCCCGGATGAAGGACGTGTACCACAGCCGGCCGGAGGATATTTTGGCGGCAATTGGCCCAGGTGTCTGTTCCAGCTGTTTTGAGACCCATGAGGATGTGCCAAACGCTATGACTGCAGCGCTGTCCACCTGTGTGCTTCACCATATCAAAATCAAGGAGAATGGAAAGTTCTCTGTAGATTTACGGGAGATTAACAGGATGCGCCTGGAACAGGTTGGGTTGAACCCGGATCATATCGCGGTAAGCACTCAGTGCACCGCTTGCCATCTGGACCGGTTTTGGAGCCATAGACGAATGGGGAATGAACGAGGCTCCATGGCCGCCGCAATTCAGCTGAAATGAGGCGGCTGCTGACCCTGCTGCTGGCGCTATGCCTTACCTTGACCTTGGCTGGTTGCGAGAGGGAGGCGTCTGCGGATAGCCAACCGGTATCGCCTAGTCCCATCCCCACCCCTGCCCCCGCCAGCTCACCAGGGGGGGAACCGTTTTCCCTGGGTTATGACCCGGCCTCTACCCTCCATCCAATCACTGGAACCAGCCAAGTCAATCAGGATCTGACCGGGCTGGTATACCAGGGGTTATACCAGCTGGATAATCACTTCACGCCTCAGCCGGTGCTGGCTAAGTCCGCCCAAGCCAGCCAGGATGGACTGGTGTGGACCATCGGAGTGAAGGATGGGGTGACCTTTTCAGACGGCACCCCGCTTACCGCAGACCATGTGGCTGCCTCTTTGAATGTGGCACGGACCAGCGGCCTGTATGGTGATCGTTTGGCGGCGGTGGATTCAGTGCTTGCCGGAGAGGGAATTGTAACCATCACGCTATCCTCTGCCCATGGGAACCTGCCCGCTTTACTGGATGTGCCGGTGGTGCTGGATCGGGGCACCCTCGCCCCCTTGGGAACGGGCTACTATCAATATGAGAGCGCTGGAACCGGACTGGCTTTGCAGATAAACCCTCATCACCCGAGCGCCGCCGCCCTGCCCTATACGGCCATCCGGCTGGTGGCTGTCTCTGACGCTGAACAGTATATCGCCGCATTTGATACAGGACAGGTGAGTGCGGTGACCACTGATTTCTCCAAGTCCTATGCTATAGGGTATACCAGCAGCTTTGAGGCCAAGGATTACCCTACCACCAATTTGTTGTATATCGGGTTTCGCACCACCGGGGGGCCTTGCCAATCCCCCGTGGTGCGCCAGGCCTTTGCCCGAGCCTTTGACCGAGAGGCGGTGACCCGATCTGTGCTGTCTGGCCATGGTCAAGCCTCCACCCTGCCCATCTCCCCTGCCCACAGGGAGTATGATGGACAGGTAGCCTCTTTGTTAGACTGCGATATGAAAGAGGCCGCCGCGCTGCTGGGGGAGGCAGGTTATGCCCTGTCAGAAGAGGGGGGAATGCGTTCCAACGGAGGCAGGCCTCTTACTGTCACCCTATTGGTGAACAGCGATGGCGAGGCAAAGCAGGCTGTGGCGAAACAGCTGGCGGCCAGCCTGACCGATTTGGGTGTGACGGTAGAGATCACCGCTATGGCGTGGGAGGAGTATGCCGCGGCCCTGGCGGCGGGCAGATTTGATCTATATCTGGGTGAAGTGCGCCTCACGGGGGATTTTGACCCCGCTGTGTTGCTCACAGGAAGGCTGAATTACGGCGGGTATACCAGTCAAACCTTGCCTGACTTGGTGAGCCGGTGGAGAGCGGCTCAGGGGGAGGAGCGGGTGACTGCCGCTGCAGAGCTGTGGGAGGAGCTGGCTCAGAGCGTCCCCATTGCCCCACTGTGCTTCAAGCGTGGTTCACTGCTCATGCGCTGGGGGACGGCTGCTAACCTTCAGCCTACCCGGGCAAACCCATTTTGGCAGATGGAGCAATGGACCAGGGGTTGAGCAGGTATCCCTGTGGGATCTGACCGCTGGACGCAACGCTGGCAAAGGCCATACTTTAGTGCCGATGGAGAAGGAGAGAATGGGAATGAGCCAAGTGTTTCGCTGTTATGTAGAAAAGCGCCCCGGTTATGACGTAGAGGGGATGCACCTGCTGCGGGAGCTGCGGGAGCAGTTGGGCATTGAGGGGTTGACTGGCCTGCGGGTGCTCAACCGCTATGATGTGGAGGGGATAGACCGTGCCGTATATGAGGTGGCCAAGTCCACCGTATTCTCCGAGCCCCAGGTAGATGTGGTGTACGACGAGGACTTCCCCTTCCATGCCAAGACTGGAACCATGCTGGCGGTAGAGGCCCTGCCTGGACAGTTTGATCAGAGGGCGGACTCCGCAGCCCAATGCGTCCAGCTGATGTCAGGGGTGGAGCGCCCGATGGTGGCCAATGCCAGACTGTATCTGCTGGAAGGCGCGCTGTCCCAAGAGGAGCTGGAGCGGGTCAAACATTATCTCATCAATCCGGTGGAGTGCCGTCAAGCTGATTTGGACAAGCCGTCCACTCTGGCGGCAGACGTCCCCCAGCCCTCCCCTGTGGCGGTGCTGGATGGCTTTACCGCCTTGGATGAAGACGGTCTGACAGATCTGCTGGAAGAATATAGTTTGGCCATGGACCTTGCAGACCTGAAATTCCTCCAGGCCTATTTTCGGGACGAGGAGGGGCGAAACCCCACCGTCACTGAGGTTCGGGTGGTGGATACCTACTGGTCCGACCACTGCCGCCACACCACCTTCTCCACCCATTTAGACCGGGTGGATATAAAAGATCAGGCAGTAAAAGCTGCCTATGAGCGATACCTGGCTGCCCGGGCAGAGGTTTATGGGGAGGAGGGGGCGGCGATCAGGCCCCAGACTCTAATGGACCTTGCCACCATCGGAGCCAAAACTTTAAAGAGGCGGGGCAAGCTGCCTGAGTTGGATGAGAGTGAAGAGATCAACGCCTGTTCTATCCATGTCCCAGTGGCCGTGAACGGTGAGCAGCAGGATTGGCTGCTCATGTTCAAAAATGAGACCCACAACCATCCCACCGAGATCGAGCCTTTCGGTGGAGCGGCCACCTGTATTGGCGGCTGTATCCGTGATCCTCTGTCTGGCCGTGCCTATGTCCATCAGGCGATGCGGGTCACCGGGGGTGGGGATCCCACCGTCCCCATAAGCGAGACCTTAAAGGGCAAGCTGCCGCAGCGGAAGCTTGCTCAGGCCGCCGCCGCAGGGTACTCCTCCTATGGCAATCAGATCGGACTGGCCACCGGCCATGTAGCGGAGGTATACCATCCCGGCTATATGGCCAAACGGCTGGAGTGTGGTGTGGTGGCCGGGGCTGTCCCTGCCGCCTACGTTTGCCGGGAGCGCCCCGCTCCTGGGGATGTGGTCATCTTATTGGGTGGCCGTACCGGTCGGGACGGTATCGGTGGGGCCACAGGCTCCTCTAAGAGCCACAACCAGACCTCTCTGGACACAATGGCTTCTGAGGTGCAAAAGGGAAACCCTCCTGAGGAGCGTAAGATTCAGCGGTTGTTTCGGGACGCTCAAGTCACCCGTCTCATTAAACGGTGCAACGATTTTGGCGCCGGAGGCGTTTCGGTGGCCATCGGAGAGTTGGCTGATGGGGTATGCATTGATCTGGATAAGGTTCAGAAGAAGTACGATGGGCTGGACGGAACTGAGCTAGCCATCTCTGAAAGTCAGGAACGGATGGCGGTGGTGGTTGCGCCTAAGGACGAGCAGGCATTGATCGCCGCTGCGCATCGAGAAAACCTGGAGGCGTATCGGGTGGCGGTGGTAACCAAGCTCCCCCGGATGGTGATGACATGGCGGGGAGAGACCATCGCTGATTTGAGCCGGGAGTTTCTCAACACCAACGGCACCGACAAGCACACTGCCGTGGAGGTGGAGCCCCGAGCTGCACTTAAGCAGCTGTCACAGCCCGACACCCTGCGTGCGCTGGCGTCCAGCCTGAAGGCTGCCTCTCGCAGGGGGCTGATTGAGCGTTTTGACAGCTCCATTGGGGCGGGCTCCGTGTTGATGCCCTTTGGTGGGGCCACCCAGCGCACGCCCGCTCAGGTGATGGCTGCCCTGTTCCCTGTGCTGCCGGAGCAGGAGACGGATCAGGCTTCTGCTATGTCCTGGGCGTTCGACCCGGAGGAGATGGAATATGACCCCTATGAGGGTGCCAAAAATGGAGTGGTGGTCTCTGTGGCCAAGCTGGTAGCCGCTGGTGCGGACTACACAGGGGCCTACCTCACCTTCCAGGAATTTTTTGAACGGCTGAGGGATGATCCGCGCCGTTGGGGGAAACCCTTCTCCGCGCTGCTGGGGGCACTGGACGCCCAGTTGGGACTGGAGCTGGCCGCCATTGGGGGGAAGGACTCCATGTCCGGATCATTTATGGACTTGGATGTGCCCCCTACCCTGATCTCCTTTGCCATTGCTCCGGTAAGCGCTAAAGAGGTGCTCTCTCCTGAATTCAAGCAGGGGGAGCACCCGGTGTACTTGTTTACCGGGACGGACATGATGGAGATAAGGGAAGCCTGGAAAGAGTTGCACACTCTATGTATTCAGGGGAAGGTAAAAGCAGCCTGGGCGGTGGAGCACAGTGTGGCCGAGGGTGTGATGAAGATGTCCTTTGGCAATGGGGTGGGTTTCAAGGGAGAAGGTACTTTTGATAGGTATCATTGCCCCATGCCGGGGGCCATTATAGCCGAGTTGACCGAGGAGATATCCAATCCACATACACTCAGGCTGGGGATAACCACAGGGGAAGCGGTGATCTCCATTGGAAGCGACTCCGCTCCCATCCAGGAGCTGTTATCCTTGAATGAGGGAGTACTGGAGGATGTATACCCGACCAGGGCTGGGACGGATCGACCGGTAGAGCCCATCACCTATGACCGACGCTCTCCGGCGGTGTTTGTGGGCGAGCTGGCCAAGCCGCATGTGGTGATCCCCGTATTCCCTGGAACCAACTGCGAGTATGACTCTGCCAAAGCCTGTCTCCGTGCGGGGATGGAGCCAGAGATTGTGATTATCCGAAACCTCAATCCAAAAGAATTGGCCGATTCTGCCCTGGCACTGGAGCAGGCCATGAAAAGAGCGCAGATCGTCTTTTTGCCGGGAGGATTTTCCGGAGGAGATGAGCCGGATGGATCAGCCAAGTTTATCGTCTCCTTTTTTCGCAATCCCCGGCTGACAGATGGGGTACACGATTTGTTGAAGAACCGTGATGGGCTGATGCTGGGTATTTGCAATGGGTTTCAGGCGCTGATAAAGCTGGGGCTGATCCCGGATGGGGAGATTGTTCAAGCTACCTCGAACAGCCCCACAATCACCCACAACCTTATTGGCCGTCATCAGAGCCGCTACGTCGCCACCCGGGTGGCATCGGTGAAGTCACCTTGGATGCTGCTCAGCCACGTGGGGGATATCCATACCATCCCAGTCTCCAATGGGGAGGGACGCTTCGTGGCCCCACAGAAGGTGTTGGAGCGGCTCATTGCTCAGGGACAGGTCGCCACCCAATATGTGGATGGCAGTGGGATGCCATCTATGGATATAGAGGTCAATCCAAACGGCTCCATGGAGGCTGTTGAGGGACTCTTTTCCCCAGACGGCCGGGTATTTGGCAAGATGGGCCATACCGAGCGGGCGGGAGAGTTTGTGGCAAAAAATATCCCGGGAAATAAACTTCAGCCTATTTTTGACAGCGGTGCGCTATATTTTCGATGAAAAGCATAGAGACAGCGGACTAGGAAATTCCAGTCCGCTGTCTCTATGTCGTCTGAAAGGTTTAGTTGTTCGAGGGGTTAGCCCCCTGCCCAGTGACAGTCCTAGGCCTCTTCCCTGCCCTTTCTTCGTTTGATCATTTTGCGAAAGCTGCCTGAACCGAAGGAAAAGATGCGGTTCACCCGGCTGATGGTGGCGGAGCTGGCTCCGGTGCGCTCCAGAATTTCAGTATACACCAGTCCATCGTCCAAAAGCAGGGCCACGTCAAACCGCTGCTCCATGGCACGCAGTTCCCCTACGGTACACAGATCGTCGAAAAAGGCACAGCACTCCTCCAGGCTGTCCAACGCCAAGATGCTTTCATACAGCGCCATGCTGCGCGCTTTGCTGGTCACCTTTGCCATGACCACTCGCTCCTTTGATATCAATTTTCTATCTGTAGTTTAACAGAGAAAATGGATGAAGTAAAGGGCGTTTCTGGGCTGAATCTTGACTGCTATCCCCCGGTTTGCTAAAATGAAGCCACAAAAAGAGGCTTGGGGAGTGCCGGCATCCTGTGCTGGACAGATGGCGGCCTGCCCTATTCTTACAGCAAGTGTAAGTGGTGTTTGTGGCCACTGCCTGTTATGATAAGGCCAATGACAAAGGCAGGAGGGATCGCATGAACACGACAGACCGAATTTTACAGGTGGAAGACCTGACCAAGACCTATGGCAAGGGGGACAGTAAGACAGAGGCGCTAAGGGGCATCACCTTCGATGTGTTGGAGGGCGAGTTTCTAGGCATTATGGGAGCAAGCGGCTCCGGCAAGACTACCCTGCTCAACTGTATCGCCACCATGCTCAGGCCGAGTTCCGGCAGAGTGGTGCTTCGGGGGCAGGATATCTCCGCATTTCGGGGGGGACGGCTGGCCAACTACAGGGGAAAGAGGATTGGTTACCTCTTCCAGGAGTTTGAGCTGTTGGACAATCTGACTGCCCGGGAGAATATTGCCCTTCCCCTGGCCCTTCATGGGAATACAGCCCGACAGGCGGAAGGAGACATCCAAAGGCTGAGCGCGCTGTTGGATATCACCGATACGCTAGACAAATTTCCCGCTCAGCTATCCGGCGGACAAAAGCAGCGGGTGGCCGCAGCTCGGGCCCTTATCTCTAATCCGAATATTGTGTTGGCCGATGAGCCCACAGGGGCTCTGGACAGCAAAAACTCAAAGACGCTGATGGATAAACTGGCTACGATTAATCAGGAGGAGCAAAAGACGATCATGATGGTAACTCATGACGCCAAGGCCGCCAGCTATTGCTCCCGTATCCTATTTATTCAGGATGGGCGCATTTTCCACGAGCTGCGCAGGGGCCTGGGCGGGGAGTCCGTAGCCGCCTTCTATGAGCGAATTGTCACGGTGATGGCCCAGTTGGGGGGAGGCAGTGCCAATGTTCTTTAAACAGGTGTGGCGCAATGCCGCCTCAAACCGTAAGGATAATGGGCTGTTTTTCGGCTCATTGGTCATTGCCATCGTGGCTTTTTACACCCTGCTGTCCATAGGTGAGCAAGATGTCGTGAGATTTTTGGCCACCATTGAGAGCCACGCTGTAGCCAAGCTGTTACAGCTGATTCCGGTGGTGTACATGGTATCTCTATTCTTTGTGTTTTTCCTGGTCTACTTTGCCTGTAAGTACCAGATGGACAGCCGGCGCCGCGAATTTGGAATGTACTTGATGTTGGGCATGGGACGGGGTAGGCTGTTTGTCCTGTTGTGCTGCGAGACCTTGTGGAACAGTCTGAGCGCTCTTTTAATCGGCTTACCCACCGCCCTGCTCCTCACCGAAGGGATCAGTTTAGCCACTGCCAAGGTGGTGGGGATGAGCATCGTGGGGCACCAATTTTCTCTGTCTTGGAATGGGATGGGATGGACGGTGTGCGGTTTTGTGTTGGTGCAAATGCTGTCCATGATGATCCTGTGTATTCCCCTGGGATGGGCGGAGCCAGCCAAACTCCTGCGGACAGATGCCCGGGAGGGACAGAGGACGGCATGCAAAAGTGCAAGCATTTTCTATTTTGCTGCGGGCATGGTATTATTGCTGACCGCCTATTGTCTGGGAATATTTCAGCTTAAGAATTTTGAGTTCTCCGTTGTGACCCTCCTGGTGGCTCTGGGTGCTTTGGGCACATTCTGGCTGTACCGGGGACTGGGGGGATTTTTGGACCGGCACATCCGTAGAACCAGCCGGGACCAGGTAGGACTTGCCACCTTCACCCGGCGGCAAGTCCAGGAAAATGTGCTCAGCCAGCACAGAGCGTTGGCGGTAGCCTCCCTGCTGCTGCTGGTGTCCCTCTCTTGTTTGGCTTACGGCATCCCTGTGGGAGTGGGACAGGCGGAGGGACAGGGCGCCGCGGCCCGCTCAGCTGATTTCTCTCTGCTGGAGACAGCCGAGGTGTCGGAATCCTTTCTGGCCCGGAACGATGTACAGGAGATGATCCAGACAGCCTACCCTGTGTACCTGGGGAGCGTTTCTATATTTGACCCGGATCATCCGGAACAATATGATGGGGACGGTGTGCCCGTCACCATCATGGACTACACCTGCCTGGAACGGGTGGCCCGAGAGGTAGGGGGCGATGAGGCGGCCCAATACCCATGGAACGGCCTGTTTGACTACGCTATTCCTGTTAGCACCTACAACCGGGTGCTGAAGGGAATGGGCAAAGAGCCGATCCAGATGGAAGAGAACGAGGTGGCGTGGTACACCAACGGGGATCACTACACCGTTGGAATCACCGCTCTGCTGGAACAGGCGGTGAAACGCGCTCCCACTATTGGCATCAACGGAAAGGAATACACCTTCTTGCCCACTGCGCTGAATGACAACGTTGTTGCGGATCGGGCTATCTCGCTGCAGGATGCTCTGGTTGTGCCGGATAGGTTGTACGCCCAGATGGTTCAGGAGATGGATCGAACCATGCCGTTCTGTTGGAATATCCGCCTGTCTGACCAACTGGTCAACAAGCGGGGACTGATGCTGGCCATTCAGGAGATGACTGAAAAGCTGGAGCGGGCCGGGGTACAAAATTATGACAGCTATTTGAAGGGCATGGGCCGCAACCTGTTTTATACAGTGGGAATCAGCTATCTGACCATCTATCTGGGAGTGCTGTTCCTGCTCATTGCCAACACAGTGGTGGGGATGAAGTTTCTCATCCAACAGAGAAAGAACAAGGGCCGGTACGCGACCCTGCTCCTGCTGGGAGCAGAGGTAGAGGAGATATGTGCCTCGGTGCGCCGGCAGATTGAGGTGTTCTTCCTCTTGGTGCTGGCCCTTGCGGCGGTGAGTAGTGGAGCTGCTGTTCTGTCCCTGTTCCAAAGTAGCGTGCGGGGGATTTTTTTAGGGATATCCTCATCCTTCTTCCAGGTGTTGGCAGGGGGCACGTTGCTGCTGTTTGCAGGCACAGAGGCGGTTTATATCTGGGTGGTGAAGCGAGCGGCCTGCCGTGAAGTTCGCATATTGGATCCCACTGACCGGAGGTGACGGATATGGCCACCATCGTTGTGGTAGAGGATGACAGCTATTTGCGGGAAGAACTCATACAGATGTTTTGCGCAAAGGGACATTTGGCCACAGGCATTGCCGCGTTCCATGCTGCGGAACAGGAACTGCTAGGCCTGTCCCCTGACCTGGTGGTGTTGGATGTGAACCTGCCGGGGAAATCTGGCTACCAGTTGTGCAGGGAGCTGAGGGCAAGGGCATCTTTCCCAATTCTGATTTTGACCGCTCGGGATACCCTTTCCGACGAGCTCACTGCCCTGGGGTTGGGAGCGGACGACTTTCTTACCAAGCCCTGCCACCCGGACCGGCTGATTGCCCGGGTGGAGCGGCTGCTTCACAACTGGAGTAGGGTGAAACATGTGATCCAGGTGGGTGGGCTGTCCCTGGACTGGGACAGCTACAAGCTGGTGTGGCAAAACGCTGTGGCCATTTTACCGGAGACAGAGGGAAAGCTCCTTCAGCTCTTGATGGAGCGATACCCGGCCACTGTCCAGAAGGAGGAACTCTTTGCCCGCTTATGGGGGACCCAGGAGTTTGTGGACGAAAATATTCTACAGGTGAATGTGGCCAGACTGCGTAAAAGCCTTGCGGCACTGGGCCTGGAGGGGCTGGTGAAAACAGTGCGGGGGCAAGGCTATTGTTTGGAGGGGGAAGGATGAAGTGTCCGGCGGTTCAGGTGAGTCACTGGCTGGTGCTGTTTTTGCTGACTGATCTCACCTTTACCTTTCTGGTGTGGTTGCTGCGTCCAGATGTGGTTGGACAGGTCAGCCTATTGATTCTGCTGTTCACTGGGCTGGTTACGGCGGCAGGAGTGTGGCTGGAGGCGCGGCGGCGGCGCAGGGTGTTTCGGGAAGTAGAACGGTTGCTGGATCAGCCTGATCAGGAGGCCAAGGCTGCCTTGGTTCAGGCAGCGGGAGGCGCTTGGGCTGGGATGGCGGAGGAGTTGTCCACCGCTCTGGCCCACCAGCGGACCCGGATCAATGAAAGAACCTTGGAGCTGGCCGCCTATCGGGACTACATTGAAGGATGGATTCACCAGATCAAAACGCCCCTGTCCCTGTCTACCCTGGTGCTTCACAATCATCAGGGGGAGATGTCGCCCTATGTATATGAGCGGATGAGCTATGTTCAGCACCAGATCAACGAACATGTGGAGCGCATTCTGTACTACGCTCGCTTACAGGCCGATCATGCGGATTACCGGTTTGGCCTATTCAGACTGGACGTTTGCGTGAAGGAGGTTGCGGAGGAGTACCGGCCGTTTGCCCAGGAGCGGCAGGCGGACATTGCGCTGGCGCTTGCTCCGATGCGGGTAGAGTCTGATGAAAAGGTGGTGCGGTTTCTGTTTGCCCAGCTGCTGGGCAATGCGGTCAAGTACTGCAATGATAGACAGGGGATGATCTCTGTATCGCTTTGGGAGGAGGGAGACCAGGTCTGCCTGGCAGTGCGCGACAACGGAAAGGGCGTGCCGCCGGAGGACGCCCCATTTCTTTTTGACAAGGGTTTTACCGGCAGTTATTCAGACCGGCAAAAAGCCACTGGGATGGGACTGTATTTGGTGAAAAAGTATGGAGAAAGACTGGGGGTAGGGGTCCGGCTGGAGGATGGCTCCACCACAGGGGATGGCTTCGGCATCCGGCTGGTGTTTATGCGCTGAGGCTTGGAAAGACGCTTTTTGCTTTTCAGGGGCAGGTGATTGTGGTATACTATTGATTATACCGCCGGAGAGCGGCCTCCATCCTAATGGACAAGGAAGTGATTTTCATGAGCGGTTTAGCCACTGTGATTAGGCCTGTAATCCGTCCTGGACAGCGGGTGCTGGCCATCAGCGACATCCACGGTAATTTGGCCATGCTGAAGGGAGTGCTGGCCAAGGTGGGGTTTCAGGCGGGGGATGTGCTCATTCTGGTGGGTGATTTGCTGGAAAAGGGGCAGGATAGTCTGGCTGTCTTGCGTTATTTGATGGAATTGTCCAATACCCACACGGTCTATCCATTGTGCGGCAACTGCGACCATATTGACCGGGCCTTTCTGGAGGGCAGGCGGGGGGCAGATGAAAATCTGTGGCCGGTGTTCCGCTTCTGGGGGGAGCGGGCGTTGGTGAATCAGCTGGGGGCAGAGTTGGGGTTGCCTCTCCCTCAACAGGCGGCAGATCTGGTCCAGCTGCGTCAGGCCATCCGGACCCACTATCCAAGGGAGACTGACTTTTTACTTGGAATGCCCCATATCCTAGAGGCGGGCAACTTTATTTTTGTCCACGGCGGTGTTCCCCGGGAGGACCGGCTGGAGGAGCTGGATGCCTATTCCTGCATGAAAAATGACAACTTTTTAGGCCAGGATCATACCTTTCACAAATGGGTGGTAGTAGGACATTGGCCGGTGACCTTGTACCATCCCGATATTCCCACCGCTCGCCCGTTTATCCAGCGGGACAGGCACATCGTGTCCATTGATGGAGGCTGTGTTCTTAAGTTGGACGGACAGCTTAACGCTCTGGTGATTCCCGATATTTATGGGGATGAGATGAGCCATGTGGCCTATGACGGGCTGCCGGTGATGGTGGCCGCGGATAACCAGCAGCGATCCTCCCATCCGCTGAATATCCGGTGGAATGACAGCGTGGTGGAGACGCTCTGGGAGGACGGGGACTGCGCCTGGTGCCGTCACACCTCCAGCGGACGGGAACTGTGGATTCCTAAGGGACATCTCCACTGCCGCCGGGACGGCAAACTCCATTGCGAGGATATCACTGATTACCGTCTACCGGTAGCCGCTGGGGAGCGGCTGGCACTGGTGGGAAGCTATGACCGGGGCCATTTGGTGAAGAAGCATGGAATGAGTGGATGGTATCTGGGCCGCCTACGGGAGCCTGGGGAGATTGGAATCCAGTGATAGGGATGCTGCCAGATGGTCAAGAGGGCTCCAAAGAATATGGTGAATTTTCTGGCATTCCAGTGAACATGCATTTCTGTTAACACCCTGGTTTTCAACAACTTCCACCAAACTTTCCACAACATTTAGCGGAACTTCCGGTAAACATAATCCATGTCAAGAGAAATGTGTCTGGCTAATTCCACAAAATTTGTCCGCTACCTCTTTCTGACGGCCCTTGTACTGGATGGGAAGCTATGGTACAATATCACCTGTGCCGTGGGGGATGGAATGCCGACGAAAAGGCCGCTGTCCCACCCGGCCGAATTATAGCAGGGGTGCTGGAATTGCGGCTGTGGGCACAATTGCCTGTCCGGCCGGCGCCCATAAAGAGAATCAGACAATGGAGGGATACCGTTGGAGCGGACTACTGCTGTTATCCCCGCTGAGGACATTCAGCGGCAGACGAAATACTGCGCGGAGATCAAGGTGCTCAATCAGCAGCGCCAAGTCCCGCCCATGGCTTATGTAGACACCTACGGCTGCCAGCAGAACGAGGCGGACTCGGAACTGATCCGGGGCATGCTTGCCGATATGGGCTATGAAATAACGGACACCAGTGATGGGGCGGATGTGATCGTCATTAACACCTGTGCCATCCGGGAGCACGCGGAGCAGCGGGTGTTCGGCAACGTGGGTGCACTGATCCACGGAAAGCGAAAAAAGCCGGGACAGATTATCTGTCTGTGCGGCTGTATGGCGCAGGAGGCCCATGTGGCGGAGCGGTTGCGCCAGTCCTACCGCCATGTGGACCTGCTGTTTGGCCCTCAGGCGCTGTGGCGCTTTCCGGAGCTGCTGCGCCGGGTGTACCTGCGCCGGGGCCGGGTGTTCGACGTGGATGCCTCTGATGGAGCCATTGCCGAGGGCTTGCCTGTCCGACGTTCCGGCAAGCTGAAGGCGTGGGTATCCATTATGTACGGATGCAACAACTTTTGCTCCTACTGCATTGTTCCCTATGTTCGGGGGCGGGAGCGCAGCCGGGAACCCGAGGCCATTTTGAATGAGATTGAGACATTGGTTGGACAGGGCTATAAGGATATCACCCTGCTGGGGCAGAATGTAAACTCCTATGGCATGGACTTGGGTTCCGGCATGGACTTTCCCACCCTGTTGGAGCGGACCAACGCTATTCCTGGAGACTTTCTAATTCGCTTTATGACCTCTCACCCGAAGGATGCTACCGACCGGCTGTTCGATGTGATGCGGAACTGCGAAAGGGTAGCGCCTTGCCTCCACCTGCCCTTCCAGTCAGGAAACAGCCGGGTCCTGCGGGCCATGAATCGTGGGTACAGCCGGGAGGAGTATCTGGATAAGATACAGGCCCTGCGGGAGCGGGTACCTCATATTGTCCTGACCAGCGACGTTATTGTAGGGTTTCCGGGAGAGACCACCCGGGAATTTGAGGACACCCTTTCCCTCATCCAGGAGGTGCGCTTTGACGCGCTGTTCACCTTTATCTATTCTCCCCGGGAGGGCACCCCTGCGGCAAAGCTGGACGACCCATTTACCCGGGAGGAAAAGCAAGTCAATTTTGACCGGCTGGTGGAGGTGCAGAATCAGATCTCTCTGGAGAAGCACCAAGCTTACATCGGCACGGTCCAGCGGTGTCTGATTGACGGAGCGGGAGATGACCCCAGAAGCAGCCTAAAGGCCCGCACTGCCGGGAACCGGCTGGTTCATCTGAATGGGGACTCAGCCCTAATCGGGCAGTTTCGGGATGTGAGGATCACCCACTGCTCTACCTTTGCCCTATTTGGGGAATTGATCTAGAATGAGGTGAAAAAGCGTCATGAAGGGACAAAACACCGTGGCCAAATGGCTTGCCTACGGCGTGGCGCTTTTGCTGGTGGCGGCGGTGAATTACTATGTGCTGGGACCGATGCCCATGGCGCTGCCAGCCCTTTTGCCGGTGGCGGCGGTAGGGGTGGGGACGTTGGAGGGCGCTGGTTTCGGCGCTGGTTTTGGTGGATTTGCGGGATTGATAATGGCCAGTCTGGGTCATGCGGGGTTGGTGTGTATTCCGTTGTTGTCTGTCATTGGATGGTTGTCTGGTCTGGCCGCTCAGTATGTGTTGCGCCGGGATATCTGGGGGCACCTGCTGTGCTGCCTGGTGACGATGGTCTGCTGGGAAGGATGGCAGGTGTGCAGCCGGTTACTGGCTCACGAGGCGCCGCTGGCCGTGCTGATGAGGGTGGCTATACCAGAGCTGCTGTGGACCATGTTGTTGACCATTCCGGTGTACTGGGTGGGCCAGTTCTGCTGTGCCCGCTATGGGAGGATTTGTCATGAACAATTCTTATGACTCCGTGCGCGCCCAGGAGGCAAGGGCAGAAAGGGAGGCTAGACGGCTTCTGGTGCGCACCCGAGTGCTAATGAGCCTGTTTTGCGCTGCGCTGGCAGGTTTTTTAGCTGTGCTGTTCCAGACCCAGATTGTGAATGGGCAGGATTATTTGAATAATGCCAGCCACCGCCTGTTGGAGGCGGAGACGGTGGACAGTGCCCGAGGAGAGATTTTGGACTGCTATGGACGTGTGCTGGTGGCCAACAAGGTCAGCTACAATGTGGAACTGGACACCAATTCTATGGGGGAGCGAAGGGATGAGGTTCTCCAGGCGCTGTTGGCGCTATGTCGGGAAGAGGGGGTGAGCTGGGATGAGGCGCTGCCTATCTCAGACCAGGCTCCCTGGACGTTTACCGGGGAGGACCCGCTCTATATAAGCAGGGAGAAGGAAGATGGGGAGGTGGAACTGGCGCCCACCCGGCTGGGCAGGCTGGTGGAGAAGAGCGGCATTGCCAAGGATGTGACCCGGGAGGAGTTGACCGCCCCGGTTTTGCTGGAGAAGCTGTGTAAGGCTTTTGGCATGGAGCTGGAAGGCCCGCCCACTTCGGAGGACCGGGCGCTGGCTGGGGTGCTATACGCGGTGTATCTTCGCCGCCATGGAATTGTCAGCAATGCCTATGTCTTTGCCAAAGGGGTAGACATCACCTTCATCTCAAAGGTAAAGGAACGGGCCCTGGAGGGGGTCAACATTACCACCTCCACCTCCCGCCAATATAACACCAACTACGCTGCCCATGTGCTGGGCCGGGTGGGTGCGATTCAACCGAAGGACATGGAGTATTATCAGGGGCTGGGTTATCCCATGGACGCCTATGTGGGTCTGGATGGAGTGGAAAAGGCCTTTGAGTCTCATCTTCAAGGGACCCGAGGCAGCCGGCTCATTGAAAAGGATGAGAGTGACAATATCATCAACCAGGAGTGGCGCACCCAGCCAAAACCAGGAGACAATGTGGTGCTCACGTTGAATATGAAGCTGCAGGCTGCGGTGGAGGATCTGCTGGAGGAGTATGCCGGCACGTTGGAGAACCCGGGCGGTATGGCTGCCGTGGTCGTGGACATGAGCGGCGGTGTGCTGTCCATGGCTTCCTACCCTACCTATGATCTGTCCACCTACGCCGACAATGTGGTAGAACTGAGCCAGGACACTGTCCGCCGCCCCCTGGTGAATCGGGCTACAAACGGTCTGTATGCCCCTGGTTCCACCTTCAAGATGGTCACGGCCATGGGAGCGCTATCGGAGGGAATTATTGGAAGGCGGGATATGGTGCGGTGTACCGGCGTCTATACCTTCTATCCAGATGTACACCCCCAGTGCTGGATTTGGCCAGCGGGCAGCCACGGCAATGAGAATGTCACCCAGGCCATCACTGATTCCTGTAACATCTTCTTTTACGATGTGGGGCGGCGCCTGGGAATCAGCAAGCTAGTGGAATACGCTACCAACTTTGGGCTAGGGCAGTATACTGGGATAGAGATCAGTGAGTCCAAGGGAAAGGTGGCCAGTCCGGAGACCTCTGCCCAGGCGGGCTCCGTATGGTATGGAGGCGAGGTCATGAACGCCGCTATTGGGCAGGGAGACAACCAGTTCACGCCTCTTCAGCTGGCCAACTATGTGGCAACCCTGGTAAACGGAGGCAACCATTATCAAGCCCATCTGCTCAAGGAGGTGCGCTCCAGCGATTACCGTCAGACCACATATGAGTATGAACCGGAGCTGATGAATACCGTTCAAATGGATCCGGATTATCTGGAGGCAGTTAAACGGGGCATGTACGATCTGGCTAAGACGCCGGCTATGGCCCGGTACTTTTCCTCACTACCGGTGGAGGTGGGGTGCAAGACGGGTACCGCGGAGGTGATGTCCAGCACGGCAAACGCTGTATTTGTATGCTTTGCCCCCTATGATGACCCTCAGATAGCGCTCTGCCTGGTGGCTGAGCGGGGAGGGTCCGGACACTCTTTGGCCGGGGTGGCCGGGGGAATCTTGAGTCAGTATTTTTCTACGGAGAGTTCCCTGGACGCTGTGTCCGGAGAGAATACCTTGCTGCGCTGAGCAAAGGGAAGGGCCCCATCCTGCTCTCCAAATACCTGGGGAAATGTCCTGACAGGGAAGAGAGGGACTAGGGGAAGAAGTGTCTGAGCGAGATAATAAAATACACCGCCGGGGCTTCATCCCCCGGCGGTGTATTTTATTTGGCGTATTCGATGGCTTTGGTTTCCCGGATGAGATTGACTTTGATCTGACCGGGGTACTCCAACTCCTCTTCGATTTTTTTTGCGATATCCCGGGCCAGCAGGACAAGATTGTCCTCTGAGACCTCCTCGGGCTTGACCATAATGCGAACTTCTCGGCCAGCCTGGATGGCATAGGCCCGGTCCACACCGGTAAAGGAGGTAGTCAACTCCTCCAGCTTCTCCAGACGCTTAATGTAGTACTCTACATTTTCCCTGCGGGCGCCTGGACGAGCGGCGGAGATGGCATCGGCGGCGGCCACCAGACAGGCCACAATGGTCTTGCACTCCACCTCACCGTGGTGGGCCTCGATGGCGTTGATCACGTTCTCGCTCTCCCGGTATTTCCGGGCTAGTTCCACACCGATTTGGACGTGGGAACCCTCCACCTCGTGGTCAATGGCCTTACCCAAGTCATGAAGTAGGCCGCCCCGCTTGGCTTCAGCTACGTTGGCACCGATCTCGGCAGCTAGCAGCCCAGCCAGATGGGCCACCTCGATGGAGTGATTGAGTACGTTTTGCCCATAGCTGGTGCGGTAATGTTGGCGACCCAGCAGCTTGATCAGTTCGGGATGAAGGCCATGGACATTGGTTTCAAATACAGCCCGCTCTCCTTCGGCACGGATGGTGGCATCTACCTCTCGTTTGGCCTTTTCCACCATTTCCTCAATGCGGGTAGGATGGATACGCCCATCCAAAATCAGTTTTTCCAGGGCCAGCCGTGCGATCTCCCGGCGGACCGGGTCAAAGCAGGACACGGTGATGGCCTCTGGTGTATCGTCAATAATGAGGTCCACTCCGGTCATGGTCTCAAGAGTGCGAATATTGCGGCCCTCTCGGCCAATGATGCGGCCCTTCATCTCGTCATTAGGCAAGGGGACCACAGACACGGTGGCCTCGGACACATGATCAGCGGCACACCGCTGGATGGCCAGGGCAATCTGCTGCCGGGCATAGGTTTCAGCTTCATCCTTAAAGTGGGCCTGGATTTCTTTTAACTTCACCGCCTGTTCGTGGGTGACGTCATCGGCCAACTGGTCGATAAGGTAGCGCTTGGCCTCCTCCGCAGTGAGGCCGGAGATGTGCTCCAAGGTCTCCATCTGGCGCTCTTTCAACTGGTCTATTTCCTGTTTTTCCTCATTTAACAGGGCTATCTGGGCGGATACAGCTTCCTCTTTGCGCTCTAAAGCTTCCAGCTTTCGGTCCAGGTTTTCCTCCTTTTGATTCAGACGCTTTTCCTGGCGCTGAACCTCGTTTCGGCGGTCCTTGACCTCTTGCTCAAACTCGTTTCGGGCCTTAAGGATCTCCTCCTTGGCCTCCACCGTGGCCTCACGCTTTTTGCTCTCGGCGTTTTTGATAGCTTCATTGATAACCCGGCGGGCCTCCTCCTCGGCGGAGCCGATCTCCCGCTCGGCAGCGGCCTTGCGGCGAAGATAGCCGATGACGGAGCCAACTGCCAGACATACTAGACCAACTACGATAGCCACAAGGATTAGTACCCATAATTGGACTTCCATCTTGCTCTACACCTCCTAATAAATGCTGTGTTCAGATATTTTTGGGCAAAATAAGACGCGATGTGTCAGCGCACACCGCGATAATCGAAAAACCGCCCACCCAAATTGGGCACACTAGTTTGAGGTTTACACATCTATTCTACAAAACAGGCTGTATAGGGGCAGTCAAAAGAAGACTGCAATACTCAAAATGGGGAAAGACCCCACGGTTTTTCAGAATTATCCTCATCCATTGTAAAGGCCAGGGGGTTTCCTGTCAAGGGGAATCTGAAAGAGTCTCATTTCCTTCCGGGACTGTCGGCTTTCATTTCCATCCATTTTGTCAAAATATGTGTAAAAGAGCCGGAGTCCAAAGGCCTCCGGCTCTTTTACAGCCAACGAGGCATGGGATGCCGGGGAAGGGAGCGCCATGGCCCTATTCTTCTGCCACAGTGACGGCATGTCCTTGGGTGGTGGAAAAGCGATCTGACAGACCGGGGGTAACAGTAATGGCGCCGCTGTCCGAGACCAAAATGGCCTCAAAATCCCGGTTAGCCCGCCAATAGTCCAAAGCCCCCTCCATCCCCATAATAAACAAAGCGGTGGACAGCCCGTCGCAGTATAACCCGCTCTCCCCAACAATGGTGACGGAGGACAGGCCGCTGCGGGCGGGGAACCCAGTGGATGGGTCAATGATATGCCAGTAGCGCACGCCATCCTGTTCAAAATACCGCTCATATCCTCCGGAGGTAATGATAACCTCGTTGGAGGCGGACACCACGCCAAGGGAGCTGCCGGGATTGAGAGGATCCCGGATGGCTATCCGCCAAGCGGAGCCGTCCGGTTTGGCGCCGATGGCATAGATGTTGCCGCCCAGATCCAGCAGGGCACTGTCCACACCGTGCTCTGCCATCAGCGCTGCAAGCACGTCGCCGGTGTAGCCCTTGGCCACGCTGCCCAGGTCAAGTTCCATGCCGTGGGGAAGGGTGGCTGTGTTGGTAGTCGGGTCAAAGCCAACCTGGGTGTAGTCCACTTTAGCCAGAAGCTGGGCGATGGTGTCCCTGTCCGGAACGGCATACTGTCCGGTGGTAAATCCCCAGGACCGCACCACCGGATAGATGGTCAGGTCTAAAAGGCCGCCGGTGCGCCGGCACAGTTCCAGGGCCTGGGAGAGGAGACTGGCGGCGTCGGGGGATAGGGAATGGCTGCCGGCGTGATTGAGCTGGTAAATCTGGCTGTCAGGATCGGTGACTGACAGCAGGGAGTCCAATTCCAAAATGCGGCGTTGAGCCAGTTCCAGTGCCGACTCGCTATTTCCGTAAGCGGTGATAGTCATGACGGTATCCATGGCAATCACTGTCACTGAGTGGGATGGCGGTCCCTGAGTGCCGCAGCCGGTCAATAGCAGCAACAGGGCGGCCCAGAGGATGGATAGGCGTCTCATGCCAACACCTGGTCCGGAAGGGAGTCGTCCTCGTCGACCCAATCCCTCTGCACATCTACCACTCGGTATTCGGTGGGGGTATCCCGGATGATTACCCGGGCAATCCCTGCGTTGATGATAAGCCGGCGGCACATGGAGCAGGATGAGGAGTGGGGGATCAGCGCGCCGCTGGCAGGATTTTTGCAAACCATATATAAGGTGGCCCCCAACACCTCTCGCCGGGCAGCGGAGATGATGGCATTGGCCTCGGCGTGAACGGAGCGGCATAGGTCGTACCGCTGGCCGGAGGGGATATTCAGGGCTTCCCGGGTGCAATAGCCCAGTTCGTGGCAGTTTTTTCGCCCCCGGGGCGCGCCATTGTAGCCGGTAGATACGATCTCATCATCCTGGACAATGATGGCGCCATAATGACGGCGCATACAGGTGGAGCGCTCCAGCACGGTTCCGGCAATGTCTAAATAATAGTTTTCTTTGTCGATACGAGCCATTGAAAGGTTCCTCCTTGGGACGTTTGGTAGAGTATAGCAGGTTTTTGCACCCTTGTCCGGGGATAAGTTCACATTTTATTTACGCCCACCCCATTGACTTGACCAAATTGGGATATTATCATAGAATTATCCCCAAGTAAGAGGTGAGCGCCCATGATCCGGCAAATGCTAGCACGGCTGATGGCCGGCCGCTATGGCGGCGACCAGTTGAATATATTCCTGATTGTGGGGTATCTCATCCTTCATACGATTTTTTTGTTAACACGCTGGATTGTGCTGGATGCGGTGGCTTTGACGCTGCTGCTGATTACCTTATTTCGGGCCTTTTCCAGACGGTTAGAGCGGCGCCGGGAGGAGAATGCCCGCTTTCTCCGGCTGACCCGCCCCATCCAACGCTGGTTCCACTCCCTGCGCACCAGGGCGGGGGATCGGGAGCATCGCTATTTCAAATGCCCAAACTGCGGCCAGCAGATGCGAGTGCCCAGGGGTAAGGGGCGCATCACCGTTCACTGCAGGTCCTGCGGGGCCACCTTTGAGGAAAAAAGCTGATAATAGAATGGAGCCGCCCCTGACAGGACCTGCCTGCCGGGAGCGGCTTGTTTTACTTATGGTTCAGCGTTGCCCGGGCGGTTGAGCAGTACACTGTCCTTGTTCATTTTCTGACGCAGCAGCATGAAGTTAGGCATTCCGCCTGCGGCGCACATCTGCTTGGCGAGAATCTCGGCATAGGGGAACAGCTGTTGGTAGCATTGGATGTGAAAATCCTTTTTGTCCTCATCGGTGAGCCCTCCCAGCACCTCAAAGATGCCTCCCAGCTCCACCGATACAAAGAAGCGGTGGTCCGGCCCGTCACATTTATCCTTAACGCATTGATACAACTTGGCCATGCAGCGGGTATTCTCCTGATTATAGTTCACGGAAAAGGAAAAATTGTTTTCTAACGGAACTTGGCCCGGCTTATCCAATTTATTGAAAAACTGAAGATCGTACAGCTTATAGGAGAGCATATGCAATTCCGCCATGGAGCACCTCCAAACGTATATATGATGTTATGATACCACGCTGAAGTAAATTTCACAAGCCCTGAGGAGAAAGCTTTGTTATTCTTCTTTTCGCTGTGGCTAAGCTCGGCCGGTGATATCTGAAAACGGTTCATTTATAAAAGGGAAAGGGATGCGCGCAACGCCGGGCCTGGAATTTTTCCAGACCCGGCGTTGCGCCAAAACTTGCCGTCAGGGCATAGAACCCTCCTTGGGCATGATAAAGATGGCGATGATATAGACCCACAGGGATAGGCCGCCAGCGAAGATCAGTACAGCGGCGATCAGCCGGATCAGGGTGGAATCCATATTGAAGTAGCGGGCGATGCCGCCGCATACGCCGGCCAGTACGGCGTCAGAATATTGAGTGCGATAGAGCCGATTCATAGCAATAGCCTCCTTAATATTTGCGCAGAGATAGGTCGCCGCTGACAGTGGATAGCCGGTACACGGGGCCAGGTCCATTCTCCTCCTGAAGGTGATGGAGGGTGCCTTGCCGGTGTTCTGTGGCGCTGTGGAGGAAATCAGAGGACAGGTCTCCGCTGACGGTTTTGAAACGGACGGAGAAGGGGGCGTGATCCGGAATGCGCACCGCTAAGTCCCCGGACTTGGAGGACAGCTCTAGGCCCTGGGGCAAACTGTGACTTTCCAGAGACAGGTCCCCGCTGAGCACGGAAGCCCGCAGGTGGTCGACCCCGCCGACGATTTCCACATCGCCGCTGATAGAGGACACGCTCAATGGGCCAAACCGTCCATCCAGCAGCAGGTCGCCGCTGACGCTCTCCAACCTGGCCTCTCCCACGTCGCCCCGCCAGTCCGTATCACCGCTGACCAGAGCTACATCCAGCCGTTCGCATTGGATCAGGCGGCCCTCTACATCGCCGCTAGAGGTTTTGATTGCCACGAGCCCCACGGGAAATTCTCCTCCCACCGTTATATCCCCGTTGACGGTGGTGATCTTTAAGAAGTCCCATTGCCGGCGTGGAAGGGACAGGGTTACTCTGGCAGTGGACAGGCCGCGGTGGAAGAAGAAGGAGGAGCTGGCGGTGCGGCAGGGCCGGATGGTGAGCACACCGTCATCGGAGCGGCTTACCTCCAGATCGGGGATGTCGCCGCCGATGACCACGTCGCCGTCAGCCTCTTGATCCATGGAGATAATGACGCTGCCACTGTGGGTTTGCAGGTCGATGCCCCGCAGCGCATGAGATGGGATACCCTCTCCCGGATCGCTAATGGGCTCCAGTCTGGTCCCCTTCCACTCGCCCCATTGGGTGAAGAACCCTCCCTTGGTTTTGTCATAGCCAAAGCCGTAGATACGGTCCTTGTCCTGGGCGGAAAGCTTTTGGACAGCGGCTTCCTCCTCCTCTGAGACAGGAGACTCGGAAGAGGGCCAGTCCTTATCCTTATCCACGCCTTTGAAAATATTCACCGCCACCCGGCCGCCAGGGGAGGTGAAGTTGAGAAAGCCGTCTTCTCGAAGCCGTCCCTTGACATCCTGGATCACGCTTTTGGCCTGACCCACTGCGCCCCGCACCACTTCCTCTACATTTTTGAACAGTTTATCCAGATCGTCCATGGACGGCCAGCCTGATGGGGGCTCCAGTTCAGGAAGGGGTTGATCCGGGTCCAGGCTGTTCAGGTAATCAACCAGGTCATCTGTATTCCCCAGATTGTCCAAGGCGCATTCAAAGGCTACGTTCCCGGCCATGCCGGAGGCAGTCATATCCAGATATCGGGCGTACAGGTTTTCAGACAGCTCTTCTACCAGCTCAGACTTGGCAATACTGTCAGGGGCGGCGGCCAATTTGCCGGCAATTTGACTGACCAGCATTTGTTTGACGTCTTCCATCGTTCACTCCTCCTCTATATCAATCAGTGCATCCAGTAGGGTGCGGGTATTTTTCCAGGCCTGACGGCCGGTCTCCCAGGCTTGCTGTCCAGCCTCTGTGATGGAATAGTACCGCCGCCGAGCTCCCGGGCCATCGTCTCCCCAGTAGGAGGTGATGAGACCGGTCTGCTCCAGCCGTTTGAAAGCGGTGTACAAGGTCGCCTCCTTAAAGCCGTAGACTCCATGGGTGCATTGCTGAATGTTTTTGTTGATTTCATATCCATAGTTGTCGCCGCGCTTTAATTGTGTTAAAATAATGGTATCGGTGTGTCCACGCAAGGTGTCTGCCGAAATGGACATGACGATCCCCCTTTCTTAGGGTGGGGGCGCCTGAGGCGTCCCGATGTGTTAATGCTGCCGGAATACTTCGTGTACCGAGGTAATGCCATGGACACAGTATAGCATTGGGCACTTCGTCTGTCAAGGTATTACCGGAAAAAGGCAAACATTTTTTTGATCTAGTATCTCTTAAAAGTCTATGGAAAGGATGGAGAAACATGAGCGAGTGTTCTCATAATTGTTCCTCCTGCGGTGCCTCTTGTGGAGCGCGGCAGGATCCTCAGAGTCTGCAAAAGCCGGCAAACCAGCTGTCCAGCATCAAGAAGGTCATTGCCATTGTTAGCGGCAAGGGAGGGGTGGGTAAGTCCTCTGTCACATGCACCTTGGCTGCCGCTATGTCCCAGCGGGGCAAAAAGGTAGGCGTGCTGGACGCGGATATCACCGGTCCCTCTGTGCCCCGGGCCTTTGGAATCAGCCGAAGGGCGCAAGGGGGAGAGCAAGGGCTCTACCCTGCCGTTACGGAGGGTGGCGTGGAGATCATGAGCTTAAATCTGCTCATCGATCAGGAGACGGACCCGGTGATGTGGAGGGGGCCGGTCATTGCCGGCGCGGTGCAGCAGTTTTGGAGCGACGTGATCTGGGGGGAGCTGGACTACTTGTTTGTAGATATGCCCCCGGGAACCGGCGATGTACCCTTGACCGTGTTCCAGTCTCTGCCGGTGGATGGAGCCATCGTGGTTACAGCGCCCCAGGCACTGGTGGGGATGATCGTCACGAAAGCAGTGCGGATGGCGGAGATGCTCGAGGTGCCGGTGCTGGGCCTGGTGGAGAACTACAGCTATTTCCAGTGCCCTGATTGCGGCAAGCAGCATGATATCTTTGGCAAAAGCACCATCGACGCGTTAGCCACTCAACTATCCAAGCCGGTTTTGGCCAAACTGCCTTTGGAGCCAGGGCTGGCTCGGGCGGTGGACGAAGGTCGGGTGGAGGATTATGCCCCCAACCCCATGGCCCAGGTGGCCGCTCTGCTGGATCAGGAATAAAGAAAACAATAAGCGCAGGACAGAAAGCGCAGGACAGAGCCCGGAGCAAACCGCTCCGGGCTCTGTTTGCTTAAGAAGCGGGAGGGCTTGCCAAGGGCTAGAGAATCTGATAAGATATTCCCCATAATTCGACATTGTTTGACAGATTGGACAGCGGCCTTTGGGAAGGTTTCCCTGGAGAGAGGCGGCAAAATCTGCATAGCATAGTAGTGGTAAAAGGGAGCGGTCAGGAGGGAGACGGAATTGGATCTGGAGAGCTTGGGCAAGGAGTCAGCCAGGACAGCGGCGGCATTGCGGATGCAGCTAGCACAGATGACAGCGGCCAGCCAGCTGCTTGAGCGTACCGCCAGCGATGCGACTAGCCGGGAGCATTTGGCGATACTGAACCAAGGCATCTGCCGGATGTTGCGCATTGTGGGCAGAATGGAACTGGCCTATCGCCTGGGAGACGGTGTGCCCCAGATGGAGCTGGCCGCCATCGACCTGGGGCAGATGGTGAAGGAACTGGGGGAGCAGATGGCCAGACTGCTGTCAGGGATCAATGTGACACTCACTGTCCAGGCACCCCCCCATCTGTTGGGCCGGGTGGACAGGGGGCTGCTGCGTCATATGCTGCTGGAGTTAGTCTCCAACGGAGCCAGGGCAGGGGATCGGGTGAGACTGACTCTGCTTCAAAAAGAGGACCAGGCCATGTTCTCCGTGGAGGATAACGGCCCAGATGTGTCTATGGAGCGGCTGAAGGATACGCTTTCCGGAGAGGGCGGAGATATGCCTGAATGGCGGCGGGGCGGAAGCGGTATAGCCATTGCCCAACAGATTGCCGTCCTCCACGGAGGCAGATTGATGGCGGACGGCGCCTCGGGTAGAGGGTTGAATATGGTGGTCACCATTCCATTGGGAAAGGCAGAATTAGGGCGTTTGGAAAGTCCGCGCCTCCGTTGGGACAGGGGAGGTTTTGACGAGGCGTTGGTAGGTCTGAGCCACCTGCTGCCGGCTCAGGCCTTTGCCCCGGAGGGGCGGTGCTAGACGAAAGGGGTTTTAACATCTGAGCGGGGATTAGGACGGGCCGGCAGTCACCCTTGTTTCGGGGAACTGCCGGTTTGCTTTTGGTTGATTTTCCTTGACTTTTCCTGACGTTGGCAATACAATAATGCCTAGTATTTTGCGGTTGGTTCCAAACGGTGCACCCTGCCGGAGGCCCCGCTGCAGATTGCCGTTGAGATGGGGCGGGTCCATTATTTTATTTGATCAAGGGGCGAAACATAATTATGGCGCAAAACAAAAGCGGGCAGGTCACTCAGATCACTGATATGGAGGCCGATTTTGCCCAGTGGTACACCGATGTGTGTACCAAGGCAGAGCTCATTGGCTATACCAGCGTCAAGGGTATGTTTATCCTGCGGCCTTATGGCTATGCCATTTGGGAGAATATTCAGCGGGAGCTGGATCAGCGCTTCAAGGAGACTGGGCACAGCAACGTTTCCATGCCCATGCTCATTCCAGAGTCCCTGCTCCAAAAAGAGAAGGACCATGTGGAGGGGTTTGCTCCAGAGTGTGCCTGGGTAACCATGGGCGGGAGAGAAGAGCTGGAGGAGCGGCTGTGTGTCCGCCCCACTTCTGAGACATTGTTCTGCGAGCATTGGGCCAATGTGGTTCACTCCTGGCGGGATTTGCCCATGTTGTATAACCAGTGGTGCTCCGTGCTGCGCTGGGAAAGGACGACCCGTCCCTTCCTGCGCCACCGGGAGTTTTTGTGGCAGGAAGGACACACCCTCCATGCCACCGCCGAGGAGGCCATCGCCGAAACAGAGCAGATGCTGAACATCTATGCGGATCTGTGTGAAAATGTGTTAGCTATGCCGGTGGTCAAGGGATTAAAAACAGACAAGGAGAAGTTTGCCGGGGCAGAGCGCACCTATACTATCGAGTGCATGATGCACGACCGAAAGGCGCTTCAAAATGGCACATCCCATTACTTTGGGGACGGCTTTGCCCGGGCCTTTGGCATCACCTTTTCCGATCAAAATAACCGGCAGAGCGTTCCCTTTGAAACCTCTTGGGGCCTCACAACCAGAACAATAGGCGGACTCATCATGACCCATGGGGACAATAGCGGGCTAGTGCTTCCCCCCAAGGTGGCGCCTATCCAGGCCATGGTTATTCCCGTAGCCCAGCACAAGCCAGGTGTGCTGGACGCGGCCCGGACCCTGCTGGCCAGACTGAAGAAAGCGGGCATCCGAGCAGATATGGATGACTCGGACCAGTCCATGGGCTGGAAGGCAGCCGAATATGAGATGAAGGGAGTTCCCCTGCGGGTGGAGATCGGGCCCAGGGATATGGAGCAGAATCAATGCGTTTTAGTGTGCCGGGACAGCGGAGAGAAGCACGTTGCCTCTTTGGATGGGGTAGAAGCCGCTGCGGTGGAGATGCTGGATCAGATTCATCACAACCTATTTGCTCGGGCAAAGAAAAACCTGGACGATTACACCAGAGTGTGCCGTACACTGGAGGAGGTTAAGACGTTTATAGAGACTGAGGGAGGCTTCGCCAAAACCATGTGGTGCGGAGACCGGGACTGCGAGGATAAGATGAAGGAAGAGGCTGGGGTATCCTCCCGGTGTATGCCGCTGGCTCAGGAGCAGGTGGGGAACACCTGCGTATGCTGCGGCAAACCAGCCCGAACGATGATCTATTGGGGCGTGGCCTATTGATTTAATAGCCTAACATAAAGGGGACGGCCCAACTGGGCCGTCCCCTTTATGTTAGGCTATGCGCTTCCAAGGGAGCTAGACAGGTGGGCGGGACAATAATAAAAGTGGAAAACAGCCTAAAATTTATGAAAAAAATCTTGACTTTAGTATAGCCGTGTTGTACAATAATCCAGCGTCTGCAAATAGGCGCATTCTGCGATGATGCGGGAGATTGCTCGGCAACGAGGTAACTTCTGCGGAGTATGTCCGCAAGCGTTGATGCCTCCATGGGGGGCTGCGCTGCAATCGGGCGGCTGAGAGAGCTCATGTCATGGCGTATATCGCTGCAGATGGGTGGAACCGGCCAGCTTTGCGCCGGTTTTATTCATGCCGGGGAGTGATACGCACGGAAACGTGTATTGAGTTCGCTCACCGTACGAAGGGACGCCGTTCATCACTTCGTATGTTTTGTAAGGAGGAAAACCAACATATGGCAGCAAAAGAAATGATCCGTATTCGGCTGAAGGCTTATGACCATCAGCTCATCGACCAGGCCGCCGGGAAGATTGTGGACACCGCTAAGCGCAGCGGCGCCGATGTCTCCGGCCCCATCCCCCTGCCCACCAAAAAGGAGGTTGTCACCATCCTGCGGGCCGTCCACAAATATAAGGACAGCCGGGAGCAATTCGAGCGCCGCACCCACAAGCGGCTCATCGATGTGGTTAAGCCCTCCCCCAAGACGGTGGAGGCTTTGATGAGCATGGAACTGCCTGCCGGTGTGGAGATCGAAATTAAGCTGTAAATCCTGAACACAGCAAAGGGATGCGGCATGCCGCAGGGCAAACCGGAGGAGCGGCAAATGGGTTCGGTTTGCTCTTATAACAATGCAGTACCGCGGTCCGTCGCCTTGTTGAGACGGACGGGTCAAGTTGGAAAACCAATGGGAGCCCAATGCCCATGTTTTTCAACCAATAACCTAATTTAAGGAGGAATACACATGGAGAAGGCCATTATCGGCAAGAAGGTGGGCATGACCCAAATCTTCGATGAAGCCGGCAAGGTCATCCCGGTCACCGTCATCCAGGCGGGTCCCTGCACTGTGGTGCAGAAGAAAACCGGGGAAAGGGACGGCTACTCCGCCGTCCAGCTCGGTTTTGAAGAGGTCCCAGAGCGCAAGCTGTCAAAGCCTGAACTGGGCCACAGCAAGAAGGCTGGCAAGGCCGTGCGCATTCTAAAGGAGTTTAAGCTGGATAATGCCGACGAGCTCAACGTGGGCGATGAGATCAACGCCACCGTGTTCGCCCCGGGCGACCGTGTGGATGTTACCGGCATCAGTAAGGGACATGGTTATCAGGGCGTGGTCAAGCGCTGGGGCGCTCATACGCTGAAAAACACCCACGGCACCGGCCCTGTGCATCGGCACGCCGGCTCTATGGGCTCAGGTACCGATCCCTCCCGCATTTTTAAAGGCAAGATCGGCGCCGGCCAGATGGGTAATGAGCAGGTAACCGTTATGAACCTGGATGTGATCCAGGTGGACGAGGAACTGGGCGTTATCGCTGTGCGGGGCGCTGTGCCTGGCCCCAAAGGGGGCGTGGTGTCCCTGCGCAGCAGTGTCAAGAAGGTGGCGGAGAAGCAGGCGACAGAGGCTGGCCGCGTCAACCCGCAGAAGGCGTCTGCTCGCGTCAACCCGCAGAAGGCGTCTGCGCGTAACAAGTGAGAGAGGAGAGTGTGACAAATGCCTAAGGCGAACCTATACAATATGTCCGGCAAGCAGATCGGCGAGGTCGAGCTCTCCGAGGTTATATTCGGCGTGGAGCCAAACCAGTGCGTTATCCATGACGTGGTGAAAAACCACCTGGCCAACTGCCGTCAGGGAACACAGAGCGCTCTGACCCGGGCTGAAGTATCCGGCGGCGGCAGAAAGCCCTGGCGTCAGAAGGGGACTGGCCGAGCCCGTCAAGGCTCCACCCGGGCGCCCCAGTGGACCCATGGCGGCATCGTGTTTGCCCCGAAGCCCCGGAGCTACCGCTACACCCTGAACAAGAAGACCCGTCGTCTAGCCCTAAAGTCCGCCCTGTCTGCCAAGGCTGCCGCCGGCAGCATCTTGGTGGTGGATCAGCTCAGCATGGATGAGATCAAAACCAAGAGCTTCCGGGCGTTCCTGGACACTGTGCAGTCTAAGAAGGCTATGGTGGTGACCAGCTGCCCCAACGTGGTCAAGTCCGCTCGCAACATCCCCGGTGTGGTCACTAGTCCTGCAAACCTGATCAACGTCTACGACATTGTCAACGCCAACCAAGTCATCATTGACAAGGCTGCGTTGGCCGCTATCGAGGAGGTGTTTGCGTAATGAGGACCGCTTACGATATCATTAAGCGCCCCATTGTCACCGAGCAGTCCATGGCTGCCGCCGCAGACAAACGGTATACCTTTGAAGTGGCCAAGGATGCCAACAAGATTGAGATTGCCAAGGCTGTGGAAGAGATATTCGGGGTGAAAGTGGCCAAGGTCAACACCTTGAATATGCAGGGAAAGGCCAAGCGGATGGGCCGATATCCCCAAGGACGCAGGCCCAGCTGGAAGAAGGCCATGGTCACCCTGAGTGAGGATTCCAAAACCATCGAATTCTTCGAAGGCATGGTGTAAGGAGGAGATTAAACAATGGCGATTAAAACATATAAGCCCACAACGCCCTCCCGCCGCCACATGACTGTGTCCGCCTTCGAGGGCATTGACAAAAAGGCCAAGCCGGAGCGCTCTCTGCTGGAAAGCTTGAAGAAAAATGCTGGCCGCAACAGCTACGGCCGAATCACCGTACGCCATCGGGGCGGCGGCAACAAACGCAAGTACCGCATCATCGACTTCAAGCGGGATAAAGCGGGTAAGGCCACTGTCATCAACTTGCAGTATGATCCCAACCGCTCTGCCAACATTGCTCTTATCGAGTATGAGGACGGGGAGCGCCGTTATATTCTGGCCCCAGTGGGCCTGAAGGCGGGCCACACCATCAGCACGGGGACCGGCGCAGACATCCTGCCTGGGAACGCTTTGCCAATTGCGGAGATCCCTGTGGGAGAGATGATTCACTGTGTGGAGTTATATCCTGGGAAAGGTGCCCAGTTGGTGCGTTCTGCCGGTACCGCCGCCCAGCTCATGGCCAAGGAGAACGGTATGGCCCAGGTGCGCCTGCCCTCCGGCGAGGTGCGTCTGGTCCGGGAGAGCTGCATGGCCACCATCGGCCAGGTAGGGAATACCGACTGGGGCAACATCCACATTGGTAAGGCCGGCCGCAAACGGCATATGGGCTGGAGGCCCACGGTGCGCGGCTCCGTGATGAACCCCAATGACCATCCCCACGGCGGCGGCGAGGGCAAGAGCCCTGTAGGCCGTCCCGGCCCTGTTACCCCATGGGGCAAGCCTGCCCTGGGTTACAAGACTCGCAAGAAGAAGAACCGCACCGACAAGTTCATTGTCCGGCGCCGGAACGGAAAGTAAGGAGGGAGTAAGAAATGAGCAGAAGCATCAAGAAAGGCCCGTTTTGTGCTCCTGAGCTGCTTAAGCGGGTGGATGAGATGAACAAAAAGAACGAGAAGAAGGTGCTGAAGACCTGGAGCCGTGCCTCCACCATCTTCCCCTCGTTTGTGGGGCACACCATTGCGGTCCACGACGGACGCAAGCACGTTCCCGTCTATGTGACGGAGGACATGGTGGGCCATAAGCTGGGCGAGTTCGCCCCCACCCGGACCTTCCGGGGACACGCGGGCAGCAAGACCGGTAAATAAGGAGGAGAGAGAATATGGAAGGTAAAGCCACATTGAGATATATTCGCATCTCTCCCCGCAAGGTGGGCATTGTGTGCGACCAGATCCGGGGCAAGAGCGTGGCTCAGGCCGGCGCCATTCTGGCGCTAATTCCCAAGGCCGCTGCTGAGCCCCTGGCCAAGCTGGTGAAGAGCGCTGCCGCAAATGCTGAAAACAATCACGGCATGGACCCGGAAAAGCTCTATGTCGCGGAGACTTATGCCACACCCGGCCCGATTATTAAGCGCTTTATGCCAAGGGCAAAGGGCCGCGCTTATCGCATCAATAAGAGAACTTCCCACGTGACCGTTGTGGTCAAAGAGCGCTGAGTAAGGAGGTCGAGAGCAAATGGGACAGAAAGTGAATCCCCACGGTTTGCGCGTGGGTGTGATCAAGGACTGGGACTCCCGTTGGTATGCCCGGGATGAAAAAGTGGGCGACCTCCTGGTTGAGGACTATAATCTGCGGCGTGACCTGAAAAAGCGCTTGTATTCCGCTGGTGTGCCGAAGGTTGAAATCGAGCGGGACAACGCCAAAGTGCGCATCTATGTGCATTGCGCCCGCCCTGGTGTAGTCATCGGCAAGGGGGGCGAGGAGATTGAAAAGCTCCGCCTAGAACTGGAAAAGAAGCTGGGAAAGAGCGTGGCGTTGAACATCGTGGAGGTCAAAAGTCCCGATACCAACGCGCAGCTGGTGGCAGAGAACATTGCCCAACAGCTGGAAAAGCGCATCGCCTTCCGTCGGGCCATGAAGAACGCCATGGGGCGTGCCATGCGGATGGGGGCCCTGGGCATCAAGGTGCAGGTCTCCGGCCGTCTCAACGGGGCTGAAATCGCCCGCACCGAGCACTATCATGACGGCACCATTCCGCTGCAAACCCTCCGTGCTGACATCGAGTATGGATTTGCCGAGGCGGCCACAACTTATGGCCGCCTGGGGGTGAAGGTATGGATTTACAAGGGTGAAGTGCTCACTCAGACCCTTCGCACCACCCCTCGAACCATTGATACGAAGAACTACAAAGAGCGGGAGCAGCGTCCCCGCCGGGATCGCCGGGATGGAGATCGCCGTGGCGGGTTTAACCGCCAGGGTGGCGACCGCCGTCAGGGTGGGTTCAACCGTCAGGGTGGCCCTCGGCCTGCCGGGACGCCCCGCCCTGCCGCTCCTAAGGAAGGAGGCGCCCAGTAATGTTGCTGCCTAAGAGAGTGAAATACCGCCGGGTTCACCGGGGCCGCATGACTGGCGTTGCTACCCGGGGCAATAAGGTGTCCTACGGGGAGTGGGGCCTGCAGGCTACCGAGCCCGCCTGGATCACCAGCAATCAGATCGAAGCCGCCCGTGTGGCCATGACGCGTCACACTAAGCGTGGCGGTAAGGTCTGGATTAAAATTTTCCCTGACAAGCCTGTGACAAAGAAGGCGCTGGGTACTCGTATGGGTTCCGGTAAAGGCGCCCCCGAGTTTTGGGTGGCTGTGGTAAAGCCCGGCCGGGTCATGTTTGAGATCGCCGGTATCTCTGAGGAGGTCGCCCGGGAGGCTCTGCGTCTGGCAAGTCACAAACTGCCCGTCAAATGCAAGATCGTCAAGAAAGAGACCGAGAATGGTGGTGAGTGAAGATGAAAGCTAACGAAGTCCGTAAAATGAGCGCCGACCAGCTGGAGACCAAGCTGGTGGAGCTGAAGAAGGACCTGTTCAACCTCCGTCTTCAGCACGCCACCAACCAGCTTGAAAATCCAATCCGTATCGCGGAAGTCAAGAAGGATATCGCCCGCGTCAAGACCATCCTGCGTGAGCAGCAGGGCCGATAAGGAGGAGTAAACCATGAGTGAAGTGAGAACCTCTTCTCGTAAGACCAGAGTCGGCCTGGTGGTTTCGGATAAGATGGATAAGACTGTTGTGGTCGCCATCGCCGACCGCGTGGCCCACCCTCTGTATAAGAAGATCGTTAAGAGGACTTATAAACTGAAAGCCCACGATGAACAGAACCAGTGTGGTGTGGGCGACCGCGTCCGAGTGATGGAAACCCGCCCCATGTCCAAGGATAAGTGCTGGCGTGTGGTGGAAATCATCGAGAAGGCCAAATAAGGAGGTGCCAGTATGATTCAGGAAGAAAGCTATCTGAAGGTGGCCGACAATACCGGCGCCAAAGAGATTAAGACCATCCGCGTACTGGGCGGCTCCAAGCGCCGTTTTGGAAACATTGGCGATGTAGTGGTGGCCTCAGTGCGCAAGGCCGCCCCTGGCGGCCAGGTGAAGAAGGGCGAGGTGGTTAAGGCTGTCATCGTCCGCTCCAGCCGCGGTGTGCGCCGTACCGACGGCAGCTATGTACGCTTTGACGACAATGCCGCCGTTCTCATCCGTGAAGATAAGAACCCCCGTGGGACCCGCATCTTTGGCCCGGTGGCTCGTGAGCTGCGCGACAAGGACTACATGAAGATCTTGTCTCTGGCTCCCGAAGTGCTGTAAAGGGGGAGCGAGGTATGAGTATGAACGTCAAAAAGAACGACACGGTGGTGGTTCTGTCCGGCAAGGACAAGGGCAAACAGGGAAAGGTTTTGTCCGTGGACCCCAAGTCCAGTAAGGCCATCGTGGAAAAGGTCAATGTGGCTTCCCGCCATCAGAAGCCCCGTCGTCAAGGTGATGAGGGGGGCATCGTCCAGAAAGAGACCCCCATCTACACGAGCAAGCTGATGACGGTATGCCCGAAGTGCAATAAGCCCACCCGAGTGGCGCACAAGGGCGCAGGCCGGGAGAAAGTTCGCGTCTGCAAGCACTGCGGCGCCGAAATGTAAGGGAGGAGGAGTGACAAATGGCGAACCCCAATTTAAAAGCAAAATATACCGCCGAAGTGGCTCCTGCTCTCATGCAGAAGTTCGGCTATAGGTCTATCATGGAAATACCCAAGGTGGACAAGATTGTGGTCAACTGTGGCTGCGGTGAGGCCCGAGACAATGCCAAGGTGCTAGAGTCTGTGCTCAATGACTTAGCCACCATCACCGGCCAAAAGCCGGTGGTCACCAAGGCCAAGAAGTCCGTGGCCAACTTTAAGCTGCGGGAGGGCATGCCCATTGGCGCCAAGGTAACTCTGCGCCAGGATAAAATGTGGGAGTTTATGGACCGTCTGTTCAACGTGGCGCTGCCTCGTGTCCGTGACTTCCGTGGTATCAATCCAAACGCCTTTGATGGTCGGGGCAATTACGCTCTGGGACTGAAGGAGCAGCTCATCTTCCCGGAGATCGAATATGATCAGATTGACAAAATCCGGGGTATGGACGTGGTGATTTGCACCACTGCCAAGACGGATGAGGAGGCCAAGGAGCTGCTATCGCTGCTGGGTGCTCCCTTCACCACCAACGGTTAAGGAGGAGAAAAACAGCTATGGCTAAGAAATCCATGATTCTCAAGCAGCAGGCTGAACCAAAGTTCTCCAGCCGCCGCTACAACCGCTGTAAGATTTGCGGCCGCCCCCATGCGTATTTGCGTAATTATGGGATCTGCCGTATTTGTTTCAGGGAGCTGGCCTATAAGGGGCAGATCCCTGGTGTTAAGAAGGCGTCTTGGTAAGATCCCTTTGACTACGTTGCGCAAAGGCTTGCATGCAGCCCCTGCCGCTGACACTGCCTTGCCTAGCAAGGTGAGCTTTGCCAAGGGAGGCCAGTGCTATGCTGGTCTCCAGCCAAAAATGGCCGTGTATCTAAAGGCGGGAGTAGTCACTCCCGCCTATGGGCCTGTTATATGGACAGGTTGAAATCTGTCGAATCACGAGACCCCCAGCGTGGGAAAAGACGGATAACAGGTCGGAGGACGCTACCTGGCCTTCGATACCTTTCCGCCTGTACGGATGAAGAATCCGTAATCTAAATAGGAGGTAACATCTCATGCAAATCACCGACCCCATTGCGGATATGCTCACTCGTATCCGCAACGCGAACAACGCCAAGCATGACACTGTGGATGTCCCTACGTCCAACATGAAGAAGGCCATCGCCCAGATTCTGCTGGATGAAGGCTATATCAAGAACTTCCAGACCATCAGCGATGGCCGTCAGGGTGTGATCCGGATCACCCTGAAGTATCTGCAGCCCGGCAAGGAGAAGGTGCTCTCCGGTCTGCGCCGGGTGTCCAAACCTGGTCTGCGGGTATACGCCGGCGCCGAAGAGTTGCCCCAAGTTCTCCGCGGCCTGGGAATCGCCATTGTTTCCACGTCTAAGGGCGTTATGACAGACAAAAAGGCGCGCCAGGCCCATGTGGGCGGCGAAGTCCTTGCATTCGTTTGGTAAGGAGGGAATAGGAATGTCGAGAATTGGTAGAGCTCCTATTGCCGTTCCTGCCGGCGTGGAGATTAAGATTGAGGACAACAACGTTGTCACGGTGAAGGGCCCCAAGGGCACGCTCACCCAACAGCTTCACCCAAACATGACCATTACCCGGGAGGGGGATGAGATGCATGTCACTCGTCCCAATGACTTAAAGGAAAACCGCGCTCTGCACGGGCTGACCCGCACCCTGCTCAATAACATGGTGGTGGGGGTCACCGAGGGGTATCAAAAAACCCTGGAGGTGAATGGCGTGGGCTACCGTGTGGCCATGGAGGGGAACAAGCTGGTGATGAATTTGGGTTACTCCCATCAGGTTACCATGGAAGCCCCCGAGGGCATTACCATCACCACGCCCAATCCCAACCAGATTATCATCGCTGGACATGACAAACAGCTGGTGGGCCAGTTTGCTGCTGAAGTTCGTGAAAAGCGTCCCCCCGAACCCTATAAGGGCAAGGGTATCAAATATGCTGACGAGGTCATCCGCCGCAAGGTGGGCAAGACCGGCGTCAAAAAGTAATGAGGAGGTGTGCCGATTATGATTAAAAGACCCAATACCAAGGCTCAACGCCTGCATCGTCATAAGCGGGTTCGCGGTAAGGTGTCTGGCACCTCCCAGCGTCCCCGCCTCAACGTGTTCCGCAGTGAGACCAACATTTATGCTCAAATCATCGATGATACTAAGGGCGTTACACTGGTCTCCGCATCTTCCCTGGAGAAGAACTTCCAGTGCGATGGCACCAAGATCGACTCGGCCAAAAAAGTAGGCGAGGCCATCGCCCAGCGTGCCAAGGCCAAGGGAATTGAGAGTGTAGTCTTTGACCGGGGCGGTTATCTGTACCATGGTCGGGTGAAAGCTCTGGCCGAGGGCGCCCGCGAGGGCGGCCTGCAGTTCTAAGGGAGGAGGAAAGAAGCAATGCCAAGATTTGAAAGAGAACCCAAGGAGTTTGTGGAAAAGGTCGTCTATCTAAACCGGGTTTCCAAAACCGTCAAGGGCGGCCGTGTGGCCAAATTCTCCGCCCTGGTGGTGGTTGGCGACGAGAAGGGCAAGGTGGGCTATGGCCTAGGTAAGGCCGCAGAGGTGGCCGAGGCTATCCGCAAGGGCATCGAAGATGCGAAGAAGAACATGGTGACCATCACCCTGTCCGGCACGACCATTCCTCATGAGATTATCGGTGAATTCGGCGCCGGACGGGTCCTGCTGAAGCCCGCCAGCAAGGGTACCGGCATCATCGCCGGCGGACCTGTGCGCGCTGTGATGGAGGCCGCGGGCGTATCTGATATCCGCGCTAAGTGCCTTCGCACCAATAACCCTCAGAATGTGGTGGCCGCTACGATGGCAGGACTGAAGGCGCTGCGCAGCCCCGCTGAGGTTGCCCGCATCCGTGGCAAGAGCGTGGAAGAGATCTTAGGTTGAGGAGGCTCAAGACAATGGCTAAAACAATTGAGATCAAGCTCGTCAAGAGCCTGAATGGCCGTTTGGCCAAGCACAAGGCGACTGCTGAGGCCCTGGGCCTGCGCCGCATCGGCGATGTGACCGTGC
>CAKNZJ010000339.1 GCA_932222125.1 uncultured Clostridia bacterium
CAGTGTAAATGCCCTCGGCATAAGCCACATAGTTCTTTGCCTGCGAGGCCTTAATCTTAGAGCCGTTCGTATAGGCATAGTTGCCGAAGTTCATCATGGCGGGGGTGGACATGGTGTCGACGGCATAGGTTTCTACCAGCTTGCCGGAGGGGGATACCACACCGGTGATGACGTCCGCCACGCCATAAGCACCCCTGTAACCGGCATTGCCAAGGTGGAGAATGGCCGACACGCCATCGTCATGTTCCAACTCCGCGATCTCGACAGGATGGTCGCCGCTGAGCAAAACCACGACTTTTGCTCCGGAGGCCTTGGCGGTATTGATGCAGGCCAGCTCGTCGTCGGTCAAGGTCAGGCCGCCCAGCGCCATATCTTTACCCTCGCCAGCCATTCGGCCAATGACCACCAGGGCCATATCGCAGCCTGCCGGGTCATCCGCCACAGTGAGCCCGTCCTGACTCAGTGCGCCGGTAAGCGTGGTGCTCCTTGCCTTCATCTCTGCGGTAAAGGAACCGCCGCCTGAGTTAGTGGAGAAAATGAAGTCGTCTTCCCCCAGTATGGCGATTTTCCCAGTGCGCAGCGGCAGGGCACCGTCATTTTTCAGCAGGACTACACCCTCGTCCGCAATCTCCCGGAGCAGCTGCACTTTGGCCTGATACATCTCCTCAAGATTGGCATAGTCAGAGACATAATAAGCCGACTGGCCGCTGCCGCCCTCCACGCGGCTGGTCTCGATGTCCAGTGCCTGGTTCAGTATGGAGCCATAGGCTGTCGCAGTATTGGTGCCTACCATACATACGATCAAAAGAAAGATCGTGACCAGAGACAGGGCCTTCCAAACGTGCTTTTTCATGGTATCTCCCCCTTTTATAAGTTTGGCTAAACTCTATTTTAGCCGAATATTTGCAACAAAAAAGAGATAATTCGCAACCTGCCATTTTCAGGTGCAAATTATCTCCTTATTTCATATTTGGTTGGTTTCACAGCACGGATGGTAAGTCAGAAGGTGAACATAC
>CAKNZJ010000340.1 GCA_932222125.1 uncultured Clostridia bacterium
AACCCAGGCCACGGAGGCGGGCATGATTTGGCCCACCACGGCCACGCGTATCAGCTCCTACTACGGGCCGCGCAGTAGGGACAATCATTCTGGTTTGGATATTGACGGCGATTCGGGCGACCCGGTTTGGGCGGCCAAAGCGGGCACGGTGGTTTCCGCCGGTTATCACGGCACTTACGGCAATGAAGTGGTTATCAGCCACGGCGACGGTTTGCAGACCAGATATGCGCATATGCAGAGCATTTTGGTAAGCGAGGGCGACGAGGTGGAAATTGGTCAGCAGATTGGCTTGGAGGGCAGCACTGGCAAAAGCACTGGCAGTCATCTGCATTTTGAGGTTATTGTTAATGGTTCCACCACTGACCCGTTGCTGTATATCAAGTAAAGTATTTTAATAGAAGAAACTGATTGAGGGGGCTATGTTTGTATAGCTCCTTCATTTTTTTCCCAATTTCATAAGTGATTTTGCATTTTCATACGAATTAATAGGTGAAGATTAAAACGCGCGTAAATCTTCTAAAAAGATTTAAGATTTGTGGTAGGCTTCGCACACCACCGGGAGGCAACTATGCAGGAAGTTAGTAAAAATCTGAGCTTGCTTTGGTCGGCCGATCAGGGCTGGGCTGAGACAAACTGCGAGGAGGCAGCTATGCAGGAAACAGATTATGAACAAGGCCTGTTGGGGCTGATTCAGCAACAGCCGGAGCAAGGCCTGGCCGAGGCCATTAAGCAATATGGCGGCTTGGTGCAGGCGGTTGTGCGCAGGGTGCTGGGCAATGAATGCCAGCAGGATGTGGAAGAGTGTACATCGGAGGTTTTTTGGCGGCTTTACCAAGCGGTGGGCCAGGAGGGAAGATTTGAGGCTGGGCGCAGCCTGAAAAGCTACTTGTGCGGCATTGCCCGTCATGTGGCCCTGGACCGTGGCCGGCGTTTAAGCCGCACGGTTTGGCAGGAGCTGCCGCCGGAGGATAAGGCCGGCGCTCCCGGGGCCGACCCAGCCGAACAGTTGGCGGACAAAGACCAAAAACAGTTGGTGCAGCAATGCGTTGACGCTATGCCCCAGCCGGACCGGGATATTTTCATCTTGCGTTACTATTTTGGCGAGCAGGTGAAAAACATAGCCGCCCGTTTG
>CAKNZJ010000341.1 GCA_932222125.1 uncultured Clostridia bacterium
GACCCAGGAGCGGTAGGCATGGCAAATTTAGAGCGGGAGGTACAGTTGAAATTCCGCGTCACGCCGGAGGAACGGGCGCTGATCGAACAGAAGATGGCCCAGCTCGGCACCACCAATATGGCGGCGTACCTCCGCAAGATGGCGATTGACGGCTTTGTGATAAATCTGGAACTACCGGAGCTGCGGGAGATGGTCTCCCTGCTGCGGCGGTCCAGTAATAATCTCAACCAGCTCACCCGCCGCGTCCATGAGACGGGCCGTTTCTATGATGCGGACCTGGAAGAACTGCGGCAGAGCTATGACGGACTGTGGGATGCGGCACAGAAAATCCTCGTTTCTTTGGCAAGGCTCCAATAAAATTATTCACTATCTCGCTTTCCTACGATTTCACCATTCTCCTGTTCGACTTCGGCCAAATGCTTCATCAGAACATACTCAATGTAATTTGTCATGGAACGGTGTTCTCTGGTGGCGAGGATTCCGATTTTATCAAAGACTTCATCAGGTAACCGCAATGTGAATACCCGCTTATTTGTAGCCATATCATTCCCCCACTTCTATGCTTTTGTGTAAGTTTATGATATGGCTTTCCAAGAAAATTTTATACAGTCACTTGACTGTTAGGTGACATCACTTTATAGTATAAAGGATAAGTCTTTCGAGGCAAAAGGAAGTACAGCAGAAGTCACCTTTGCTCAATATCCGCGTTAGGTGGGATAAATTCCAGAAGATCACCTATCTCGCATTCAAGCACTGTGCATAACCGCGCCAGTACGTCAATGTCCAGGCGGGTCACTGTGTTGTTGCAGTAGTGATTGATTTGTGTCCGCTGCATTTCTGCGCGGTGGCTGAGTTTGTTCTTGCTCATGCCACTTTCCTCAATGAGTTTTGCCAAGTTGATTTTGATTGTACCGTATCTCTCCAAGTTCAAACACCACCTTGTCTATATTGTTGATTGACAAGATAAGTGTACCTTTGTTAGAATGACTTTATAAGATATAAGAAGTCTTGTCTAAGAAGTTGCACAATGGGAGCGGACTATGATTGTAACCTTTTGCGGACACAGCAAAATATATCAGACTTGCGAAATCTCCAAATGGTTGGATATAATACTCCCATCGCTGATTGAGGGCGGCGCGGCCACATTTTATCTCGGCGGCTATGGAGACTTTGACAGTCTGGCAGCAGCGGCGGTGAGACGGCAAAAGGCCACCTATCCCAGCATTGAAGCGGTCCTGGTGCTGGCCTACCTCAACCGGGACGCTGACCTTTCCCGCTATGACAGCACCACCTACCCGCCGTTGGAGAATGTGCCGCCCCGTTACGCCATTGTCAGGAGAAACGAGTGGATGGTCCAGGAAAGCGATGTGGTGATCTCCGGCGTCACGCATGGGTGGGGCGGGGCGGCGAAAACACTGGACTTTGCGAAGCGCAAGCAGAAAATCATTTTTCAGTTTCCAATGCAGATAAATAAAAAATGAGTGGCGGGGCCGCATCCTTGCAAAAAATCGTCCATGCCGCTATGCTGGTATCAAATCAAATTTAAGAGGTGTTCATTATGACCTATGAAAAAGTGTTAGCTGTATTCCGGGACTATCTGGCCGAGGATAAAGCCTGTGAGGTGCTGACTTCCAGCCAGGGCTATCTGGTGGTGGATTGGGACAGCAGGAAAAAGGACAGCGAGTGGGTGACTTCCCGGCTGTGCCAGACCCCGGAGCATCTGCGGGATGTGCTGCGCTCCCGGTATGAGGAATACCAGGGGTACAAGCTCACCGAAGGCTACAAGCGAGAACTTCTGCCCTCTGAGGATGTGGATATTCAGCGCACGGGTGAGGCGATGGCCGAACGGTGCGGCGAAAACTGAATACACAGTCTGAAACGGTCCGCCAATCGCGGGCCGTTTTTTTTGAAGGGAGGGACCGCCAATGGCAACCACCCGCATCATGCCTCTGCACATAGGCAAGGGACGGACTGTGGGCAAGGCCATTCAAGACATCATCGACTATGTGGAGAATCCAGAAAAAACGGACGGCGGCAGGCTGATCTCCAGCTACCAATGCGACAGCCGGATCGCGGACGCGGAGTTTCTGTTTTCCAAGCGGCAGTATCTTGCTAAGACCGGCAGGCGGCGCGGGGCCGATGATGTGATTGCCTATACCATCCGGCAGTCCTTTGTTCCCGGCGAGATCACCCCGGAGGAGGCCAACCGCCTGGGCTGTGAGCTGGCGCGGCGCTTCACCAA
>CAKNZJ010000342.1 GCA_932222125.1 uncultured Clostridia bacterium
ACCATGAGAATGGTAGCGCCCATGTCCTGGTTCATGGTGGTCATGATTTCCAGCAGATTCTTAGATGCCTTGGAGTCCAGCGCCCCGGTGGGTTCGTCAGCCAAGAGCAGGGATTGTCCCGCGACCATTGCTCGGGCGCAGGCGGCCCGCTGCTTCTGGCCTCCGGAAACCTGATACGGAAATTTTGTCAGGATGTCGGTGATGCCCAGCTTTCCAGCCACCTCCCGCACCCGGCTCTGGACCGTTCCAGGATCCTGGTGATTCAGGGAGAGGGCCAGGCCGATGTTTTCCTCGATGGTGAGGGTGTCCAGCAGGTTAAAGTCCTGGAAGACAAAACCCAGCCGCTCCCGGCGGAATTTGGCCAGTTCGGTTTCGGACAAGTCGGCCACGCTCACCCTGTCCAGGAGAATCTTCCCAGCACTGATGGTATCGATGGTGGAGATGCAGTTGAGCAGGGTGGTCTTGCCTGAACCGGATGCCCCCATGATGGACAGGAACTCCCCAGCCTCCACGTCAAAGCTCACCCGGTCCAGCGCCTTAGTGACGTTGTTTTTGCTCCCATAATATTTTTCGATATTTTGTACTTGTAACATGGCAATTTGCCTCCTTTGCTTGTGGCTCTATAGTACACCAAAAGCGAAGGCCGTTGTATCGAAGTCATATTGATTTGTCTTACAGTTTTGTAAGGTTTTGCTTTGCGGGAAAAGTCAGCGTTACTGTAGTTCCAGTCCCCTCCTGTGAATCCATGCGCAGTTCCAATTCCAGGAAAACCGCCAGCTTCCTGCACAGATACAGACCTATGCCGGTAGAGCCGCCCCGAATCCGTCCATTGCTGCCGGTAAAGCCACGCTCAAACACACGGGGAAGTTCATGCGCCGGGATACCGATGCCGTTGTCGTGAACAATAAGCTGGGTCTGTCTCCCAAGAGGCTTGGCTGAAAGGGTGATGACCGGCTCCGGTCCCCGATAGCGGGCAGCGTTTTGGAGCAGTTGGCCCAGAATAAAGACCGCCCATTTTTCGTCGGTATAGACGGCGCAGTTCATATTTTCCATCTCTACCCGAATACCGTTTTGGATCAACAGGGAACGGTGGTTCTCAATGGCCTGCGCTGCGATTTTTTCAAGCTCTGTCTGCCGGAACAGGCAGTCTTGCTCCGGGTTCTTAGCACGGGCGTAGAACAATGCCCGCTCTACATGAGCCTCGATTTGACTGAGTTCCGCTGTGAGCTTCCGGCGGGTGTCCCCGTCCAACTCCCGACAAATGAGGCGGGCGGCGGTGAGAGGGGCTTTGATCTCATGTACCCAGCGTTCCACATACTCCCGGTACTCCCTTTGGGACGCCTGGGCGTCAGATACGGCACCAATCATATCGCGGCCAGCCAGGCGAGTCAGGTCAAAGAGCCGCCGTTCAAAAAGCCCTGTTGGCTGCGGAGCGCACTCCGTAAACAGGTATTTACGGTCCAGACCATCCAGAATGGATTTCAATTCCAAGAGGCGGGCTCGCTGCTGAAAGAAATCAAACATATTCACCGTCAGAAAAACCAGCAGAAGCACAATCAGCAAAATCACCAGAACTCCCGCCTGCGTTCCCGTGGCGAAAAGGAACAGCGTTGCCAGTCCGGCGCAAATCACTTGGAGTGCGATACGCTTCAGTCGGTCCGACAAAAATTCCCACAGGGTCATAGTTGATACCCCATTCCTCGCCGGGTCTTGATGGCGTCTGGCAGACCGATCTCCGCCAGCTTTCCCC
>CAKNZJ010000343.1 GCA_932222125.1 uncultured Clostridia bacterium
CGCCGGAGCCCCCCCGTATGGCCCGTATGGCAAGCACTGTGAAAAAAATAACAGCCCTTGTATATGTTAAAATGATGTGACCGAAAAAAGAGGGAAGTCAAAGCCCGAACGTGATAGAATGAGTTCACCACAAAACATTCCACGAAGAAAGGCAGAGACTTCCCATGAAGAGGATAGCACAGGAAGCGCGGCGGCGTCAAGGGGTAGTAAGATATGCGGAAAAACACGGAAAAAGCAAGGCGGCGCGGCAGTATGGCGTGAGTCTGTCCAGTGTGAAGAGATGGGCGAAGCGGTATGATGGGACATGGCAGTCACTGTGTGAGCGGTCCCACCGGCCCCACAGCCATCCGAAGCAGCACACACCAGAGGAAGAGGCGGCGATCCGGGCGGCGTTCAGCAAAGCATACCTGCGCTACGGCTGGGACGGCGTGTATGCCGAACTGAAACAGGCGCATGGATATACCCGCAGTTTTGGAGGGATGTACCATGCGGCAACCCGGCTGGGTCTGGGCTGGGGGAAGAAGCGGAAGCGGCCTCCCAGGAAGGCACGGCGGTATCCAGAACTGAAAAAGCCGGGTGAAAAGGTGCAGATTGACGTTAAAGAGGTTCCCTATCATTGTCTGAAGGGCGCGGCCAAGAGGGATGGAAAGCACCTGTACCAATGGACCGCTATTGATGAGTGTACCCGGCTGCGTTTTGTCTATGGCTATGAGGAGCATACACCGGAAAACTCTGTGGACTTCCTGGGGCGGCTGCTCCAGGCGTTCCCCTTCCCGATTCAGACGGTGCAGACAGACAACGGTACAGAGTTTACCTATCGCTTCATCAGTGAGACGGAACTGTGCCCCTTCGAGGAGACCTTGGCTGCCAAGGGAATCTCACATAAGCTGATTCCCCCCAGAACACCTTGGCACAACGGCAAGGTGGAGCGAAGCCACAGAAGCGACCAGCGTTACTTTTATGACTGGGAGAAATTCGTCGATGTTCAAGAACTGAATAGAAAACTCAGTGCTCATTTGTCTTGGTACAACAACAGACCTATGCGTTCACTGGACTGGGCTAGCCCTCTCCAGCGCTTGGAGTCTTTCCTTGGTTCACATCATTGACAAACGCAGAAACAGCCGTAAAATATTTGCAAAAACCTGTTGACTTCCCCAAACCGTTGTGGTACAATCATCTTTACC
>CAKNZJ010000344.1 GCA_932222125.1 uncultured Clostridia bacterium
TGACCCACAAGACCGCCGATGAAATGGCGGACGCTTACAACTTCACCGCAGACCAGCGGGCGCAGCTTGCGGAGTTACTGGCTGAAGAAAACCGCAGTATGTGGAGCAGCGTCCTATACGGCATCGGCGTGGGCGATGGGGAGATCGTGGTGGTGGCCCTCTCCCAGCTCGGCAACGTGGGGGGCCAGCCCTATTGGTCATGGTACGGCTTCAACTCCCGTGTGGAGTGGTGCGCCTGCTTTGTCAGTTGGTGTGCCAACGAGTGCGGGTATCTGGACGCCGGGGTGATCCCCAAAACCGCGGGCTGCATCAGCGGCTCTAATTGGTTTAAGGATCGGGGACTCTGGCAGGATAACAGCTATGAGCCGCGCCCCGGCGACATCATCTACTTTGATTGGGACAACAAAGGTAGCTCCGGGCCGCAGGACGGCCTTGCCGACCACGTTGGCATCGTGGAGAAGGTGGAGAACGGCATCGTCTACACTGTGGAGGGCAACTCCGGCGATAGTTGCCGGGAAAACCGCTATGCCGTTGGTCACTACGAAATTTATGGGTATGGAACACCTGCCTATTAGTCCCTGAAATCTAATTATTTCGCCCTGGATTGGCTGAAAACAGTCAATCCAGGGCGTGTTTTTATTCTTCAAATAGTTTTGCGACAGGGACTTTCAGCGCGTCGGCAATCTTAAACAGCGTTTCCAACGAAACGCCAAACACCTGCGTGGGGCTTTCGATCTTTGCAACGAAAGACCATGACCGCCCAATCTTATCTGCAAAGGCTTCCTGCGTCAGTCCTTGCAGTTTGCGATAGTATTGAACCTTCAATCCAAAACGAATGTACTGCTCTCGGTAGACTGTTTCCATAGCTTTGCCCCTCCTGGTAAAAGGTTACCACGTCCCGCAGAAATTATTTATAGAGGGGAATTGCCATTTATAGCAATACAATGATATAATACGGCCAACAAAGGATATAAGGAGTGCGTGAAATGCGAAAAAGAACCTGCTGCTTCACAGGCCACCGCGAGCTGCCGCCTGCTTTCCGCCAAGAACTCGCCATGAAGTTGGAAGAAACGATTATTGGCCTGATTGAGCAGGGCGTCCAATTTTATGGAGCCGGAGGTGCGCGGGGCTTTGATGCCCTCGCCGCACAAACTGTACTTAACCTGAAAAATAGATACCCACACATAA
>CAKNZJ010000345.1 GCA_932222125.1 uncultured Clostridia bacterium
ATGGTGATGGTTTCAGGAGCGGCGGGAGTTGAGGGTGTTTCAGAGGGAGCCGATTGATCGGAAACCGGAGCTGTACTGTTCTCCGGCTGGTTCGTATCAGGCGCACCGCCGGCCTGTCCGCCGCAGGCGGCGAGGCCAAGCACAAGCATGGCAGCGAGGAGCAGGGACATCAATTTTTTCATAGCGTTGTTCTCCTTTTCAAATAAAGTACCGAAAAATGTGGGGGCTTAGTAATAGATGGACAGCGGACGGCCCGCGATCTCCATGATCTCAAAGTCCACGCCGTACACCTGGGATAGATTTTCCTTGGTCATCACCTCCTTTACCGTGCCGAACTTGGCAATCCTGCCGTCCTTAAACGCACAGATATAATCAGAATAGAATGCCGCGTAGTTGATCTCGTGCAGCACTAAAATCACCGTCTTGCCCAGCTCATCGCAGAGGCGACGGACGATTTTCATCATGTTGGTGGCGTGGTAAATATCCAGATTATTGGTCGGTTCATCCAACAGAACATACTCTGTGTCCTGGGCGATCACCATGGCGATATACGCCCGCTGGCGCTGGCCGCCGGAAAGCTCGTCAATAAACTGATCCTCAAAGGCCCCCAATTCCATGTAGGAAATGGCCCGGTCGATGATCTCCTGGTCCTCCGCCGTGGTCCGCCCCCCGGAATAGGGGAAGCGTCCAAAGGTCACCAGTTCCCGCACCGTCAGCTTCATCTGGATATTGTTGGTCTGCGTCAGGATGGCCAGCCGCTTGGACAACTCCCGGCTTTTCCATTTCCCAATATCCGACCCTTCAAAGTCCACCGTTCCGCCGTCCTGCGCGATCAACCGGGAGATAATTCCCATAACGGTAGACTTCCCGGCTCCGTTGGGGCCGATCAAAGAAATCACTTTCCCTTTGGGAATGGCGAAGCTGACCTCATTTACCACCGTTTTGCCATCGTACCGCTTTGTCAACTCTTTTACCTGCATGGTCAAGTCCTCCTGTTGGTAAGAAGTAGATAGAGGAAATACACTCCGCCGCCCACTGTGATAAATACGCTGACCGGAATCGTATAGGAATAGGCGTGTTCCACAAGGAGCTGTCCGCCCACCAGCACGATCATACCGAACAAAGCGGAGCCGAGAATCAATTGCGTGTGGCGGTAGGTTTTCAAGAGCTGCCGGGACAGGTTTGCGATGATAAGACCAAGAAAGGAGATCGGTCCAACCATGGCGGTAGCCACGGCGATACACAGCGTGACCCCCAGCAGCAGGCGGCGGACGCACCGGTCATAATCCACGCCCAGGTTAATGGCCTGATCTTTCCCCAGCGTGATCACATCCAGCAGGGCCAGCTCTCTCCGAAGGGCAAAAACAATAGCCGCCAGCACAATCAGCGATATGACAATGATCTCCGAGTTGATGTTGCTGAAGCTGGCCACCAGGGTCGCCAGAAGATTGTCATACTCATTGGGGTCCATCACGCGGGTGAGGGTACTCTGGATGCTGGAAAAGAAAGAGGATAAAACTGTGCCGATGAGCAGTACATAGAGTACATTGTGCTTTGTCTTTTTGAACAGATAGCTGTAAACCACCGTTGCCACCACGCCCATCAGCACCAAGTCCACCGCAAACGAACAGTTTGCGTTTGCGGCCAGAATACTGCCGGACCCCGCCGCAAAGACAACTGCGGTGTGGATGAGCGTATAGAGGGAGTTCATACCCAGCAGGCAGGGAGTAACAATGGTATTGTTGATAACAGACTGAAACACAATGGACGCCCCGCCAATGGCAAAGGCGGTAATGAGCATAACGATCAATTTGGGAGAGCGTATCCTCATCGCATACTGAAATAACTTTGCGTTGTCAAAATGGACCCCCACCAGCATATACCCTGCGGCGCACAGCAGGAC
>CAKNZJ010000346.1 GCA_932222125.1 uncultured Clostridia bacterium
CTCCACCATGCGCACCTCCAGCCAGGGGCTGACCTCCGCGTCATTGGCAATCAGCTCTGAGAGGCAGAGAATCAGGTGGATGATGTCCTTGGCGATAATATAGGCCGGGGCAGCCTTTGCCCCAAACAGCAGGGTGATTTTCCGGGCAGGCTTGTGCCCAGCCTTAATCTGCTGATACTTCCAGATAATATACAGGGCGTTCATCTGCTGGCGCTTGTACTCGTGGAGGCGCTTGATTTGGATGTCAAACACAGCGTCCTCCGCCAGGCCCCTGCCGGTCTTCTCCTCCATATAAGCGCTGAGCTGGGCCTTCTTCTCCGCCTTGATGGCCAGCAGCTTATCCAGGGTCTCTTTATCGTCCTGGAACTGGAGGAGCTTTTCCAGCTCCATGGCATCCTTCTTCCAGCCGTCCCCAATCTTCCCGGTGATAAAATCACTGAGCTCTGGGTTGCAGTGCATGAGCCACCGGCGGAAAGTGACCCCATTGGTCTTGTTGTTGAACTTCTCTGGGTAGATGTCCGCAAAGTGCTTCAGCTCGGCCTGCTTCAAAATGTCTGTGTGCAGGGCCGCCACCCCGTTTACGGAGAAGCCATAGTGGATATCCATATTGGCCATGTGCACCAGGTCGTGGCTGTCAATGAGCCAGAGCTTCTCATTGGGGTTCTCCCCGCCCTCCTCCAAATCCTGGGGGGCAGGGAACTTCTGCCGGACGCGTTTATCCAGCTCCTGAATAATGGGCACCAGCTCAGGCACTGCCTGCTGGAGATAGTGCAGGGGCCACTTCTCCAGGGCCTCGGCCAAAATGGTGTGGTTGGTATAGGCGCAGGTCTTCTCCACAATGGAGATGGCCTCGTCCATGTGGATGCCGTCTTTCAGCATCAGCCGGATAAGCTCTGGGATAATCATGGAGGGGTGGGTGTCGTTGATTTGAACCACCGCGTGCTTGTGCAAATCCCGCAGGGCATAGCCCTTGCCGGAGAGCTCCTTGAGAATCAGCTGGGCCGCGTTGCTCACCATAAAGTACTGCTGGTACACCCGCAGCAGGCGGCCCGCGTCGTCGCTGTCATCCGGGTACAGGAACAGGGTCAGGTTGTGGGCAATGTCCTTCTTGTCAAAGTCAATGCCGTTCTTGACCAGGCTCTCGTCCACGCTCTCCAAGTCAAAGAGATGCAGCCGGTTGCTGCCCCCCTCATAGCCGGAGACCACCAAATCATACATCACAGACTTTACCGCGCCCCCAGGGAAGGGCACTGTAAAGCTCACGTCCGTCTTGGTCAGGAAGCCCCCCTCCGGGCTCA
>CAKNZJ010000347.1 GCA_932222125.1 uncultured Clostridia bacterium
AGAGCCCAAGGGCCCCCTGGCTTTCCTCCATCGGGAAAAAAACCAGGAAAAACTGATAGAAGTGCCTTTGGAGCAGGTCAAGCACCGCTGGGCCAGCTGGCTGGGCGGGGCTATTGCAGCCTGCCTGGTGCTCAGCTGCGGGATATATTGGGGCAGCTGGCTGATGCACAGCCTGGGGGTTGGCACCCGGGCCCACAGCGCGGGCGAGGAAATCTCCCATCCAGGGGTAGAGGCTGTCTCTCCCTCCCCTGCTTCCCAGAAGGATGTCCCCCAGTCAGAGGAGCCGTCCATGCAGGTGGTGTCCTGCCTCCCGTCAGAAAACAGCTTGACAGTGGGCGTAAAATTCCACGGCCTCCCCCCCGCCCTCTATATGGCAGAGGTCCGGTGCAAAGACAACGAGCTGTACTGTGTGGCAAGAAGCACCGAAGAGGACACAGAGGAGGAGAGCACCCTGAAGCTGACCTTTGTGGGAGAGAAGCCCTTTGAAGATGCTGGTAATGAGCAGCTTGTCCTGCGCTTCCAGCTTATCCCAGGCCAAGTTGGGGCTGAGGAGGAAAACGCGGAAGCGTATCCCCAGCAGGTGGGATTTGTGATAAACACCACCAGCGGATATGTGAAGCAGGTGTACGGCGAGGAGCTTTCCGAGGAGTGGGAGCGGCTTGGTTGAAATTCCCAGCTCTTTATGCTATACTATAATCATAGGACACTTCATGACTGTGAAGCTGTTATAGATGTTGAGCGCTGTCCAGGGCCTGCCCCTGGATTGCGCGTTTTGCACCCGCGTTTGAAACTCACCCACCATCAAGGAGGCCTCCTCATGACCATTGACAACCGGATTGGCGCCCTCTGGAAGCGGATTCCCGCCCGCGCCGCCTTTTTCTCCTGCTTTCTCACTGGCTGCCTTGTCCATCTCTACGCCTTTACCAATCTTATCCCCAACTCTGACGGGCTCAGCCGGGTTTATGACACCCAGCAGATGACCATTTCCGGCCGCTGGTTTCTGCATTATGTCTCTGCCCTCAATGGCTTTACCCAGATGCCCATGGCTATCGGCCTGCTGGCCATGCTCTTCCTGAGCCTGGCTGCTGGGTTTATGGCCCCGCTTCTGGGATTTGAGAGCAGGGTGCTGGCCGGGGCTGCCGGGGCTCTGCTGGCCGCGTTCCCCTCACTAGGCTACACTTTCC
>CAKNZJ010000348.1 GCA_932222125.1 uncultured Clostridia bacterium
ATCGTCCGCGATGGCGGGCGGTGTGGAGGCAAAGGCCGAGAAGATCACACAGGCTAACACGATGATACAGCCCTCCAGACAGAAGCCGGGGCACAATAAGGAAGTATCAACACCAACCCAGCCGAACTCTAAAAAACAGAGAAACAGGAGGCCGAAACCTGGTCCCCTGTTTTTTCATACTCACCAGCGGTCCCAGCGTCACCGCCTCAAAAACCTATGGCCCGCAGGCCATCAGAGCGACAGCAATTCCCACGGGTGCCAGCCTCCCCCATACCGCCAGCCTAACGGCGGGGAATTGCCAGGGAGCGGAACCAACCGCTAATCCCGCCTTGCGTCCAGCCGCCGACAACCACCCAGCCGCCAGCCGTGGCGGGCCACCCAGCCGCCGACACCACAACAACGCCACTTTGTCAACAACAACATAAAAAATCCCTTGCACAATTTTCCGCTATCAGCTATAATGAAGCAAGAGACAGCAAAAGCATATAAGGCAGGGCGTGAAGTATTGCGAGTACCCCACGCCCCTATGCAGGAGGCCCCGTTAAGACCCAGTCCCACACAGCAGATTTAACTGCGCCCGAAGTCCATTATAACGGTTTTCCCGGCAATAATCAATGGGGAAATCAATGGCTTGTGTGCGTAGCTTTCGGCGGTGTAGGGATTTACAACCCCTGCGCCGCTTTGCCGTCTCCCAGGAAAACCCATGGGGGCCGGGAGGTCCCACCCCCAAGGGTGAGTACTGGCGAGATTGGAAAACCTGATAAGATATGAGGAGGTACAAACATGATGAAAAAGGCGCTGATATATGGTTTGTCTGCGGCGTTACTTCTGGTAAGCCTGACCGCTTGTCACAAGCCCCAGGAGGACCAGCCCACGGAGCCAGACCCGCCTCAGACAGTAACGACAACGCAAGCGGACGTATCCACCCCGGAGCCGTTAGCAGACCCCAAACCAGAGCCGCCGGAGCAGTCCCCAGCGTCCCCGGAACAGGAATCCGACACTATCCCAGCGGCACCGGATGAAGTTGAGGACACCGAGCCGCCCGAGGAAACAGCCCCCGAAAAGACAGCCCCCGCAGAGCAGGCAGAACAGCCCCTCGAAGCGACACCGCCGACAACTGAACCGGTAGTTCAGCAACCAAGTGGAGGTAATACCCAAGGTAAGCCATCAGGTCAAACCCAGCAACAGCAGCCAACCCAGCAACCAACCCAACAGCAAACACCCCAAGGTGGAGACACCACCCAAACCCAACAACCTCAGCAATCCAGTACAAGCCAACAAAATAAAGACGGTTGGAACCAGGCATTCTACGAAACACTCACACCAGAGCAGCAAGAAACATATAAAAACCTTCCAGATGCTTCCTATAGAAACATGATGCAACAAGACGTAGAAAAGACGAGGCAACTAGAAGCCGAAGGCTGGACAGTCAACTGGGGCACCCCCACCGAAGAACAACTCGAAGAAGCCTGGGGAAACATGACCTTCGGTCAATAACCTAATATCAACACAGCCAGGAGACCTCCAAAACCGGAGGCCTCTTTTTTGTGCAATTTGCCAGTGTGATTTTTGATTGTCCCTTGTAAACTAAAGAAAAAGTTATGAAATTTTGCGATTTCAGAAAAAAACACGTCTGATGGCTGGTTGACAATGCCTATCAATTTATGCGCCAATGCTTAGCATATGTTCCAAGACGTCCTTCACCTGAAATTAAAGCCAATTTTCCTCAAAAAAGTTATTAAAAACAGCAAAATAGGCAATTTTACAAACAAAATCGCCCGTGTTAGTATAGAGTTGCACGGAGGGAAAGGTTCCTTCACCCTGTGCTCTGGCGCAGTGTCGCCACAACCCCGGCAAGGGTCAGCACTGTCCACC
>CAKNZJ010000349.1 GCA_932222125.1 uncultured Clostridia bacterium
ATTGAGGGCACTGAAAATGAACCGCTTTCCGGCGTGTGCTTCAAGGTGGTGGACGGCTCCGGGGCCGCTGTTGGCCCGGACGACGGAACCTACTACACCGATAAGGCTGGTGAGATCGTTCTGGGCGGCATTGAGCCGGGAACTACCGTGATTGCCCGTGAAATCAAGACTGTGGAGGGATATGTCCTCGATGGCACTCCCCAGGACATTCTCATTAAGGCCGGACAGGTGCAGCAGCTCACCTTCTGGAACAAGCGGGCTGGTACGCTGGTCATCCAGAAAAAGGACAGTGTTTCCGGCAATCTGATCGCCGGGGCGCAGTTCCAGCTCACTTATGCGGGCGGCGGCTTTGTTGATAACGCCAACGGCCACCTCTCCAGCAACGGCCTGTACACCACGGACGACAAGGGAGAAATCCGCGTTTCCGGCGTGACCGGGACTATTGTTGCCAAGGAGGTCAAGGCGGCTCCCGGCTATGTGATCGACCAGTCCACCCAGACCCAGACCGTCACCGTCAACCCGGAGGACACACAGACCCTTGTTTTTTTGAATGAGCCTCTTTGCAGCCTGACCCTGACCAAGCTGGACTCCGTGACCGGAAAGCCCGTGCCCAATACGGAGTTTACCGTGAAGGACGGCAACGGGAACATCATTGGCCGCTATGTCACGGGGAAGGACGGCACCGTTGTTGTGACGGGCCTCGTTCCCGGCAGCACCGTTGTTGTCACGGAGAGCAGAGTCCCCGATGGATACGTGCTGGATACCACGCCCAAGACCATCATTGTCAAAAACGGTTCTGGAAACAGTATTGTCAATGGTGGAAGCGGAAACGGCTCTGGCAGCAGCGGCGGTAGCTCTGGCGGCAATGACCTTACTTTCGAGAACGACCCGAAAATGACGTTGACTATCCATAAATATATCGAGGGCACCGCCAATGAGCCTTTGGCTGGCGTGGCCTTTAAGGTAGTGGATGGCTCCGGCAAGCCTCTGAACCCCGATGGAGGCATCTACTACACCAACAATGCCGGTGAAATCGTGCTGGAAGGGCTGGAACCCGGCACTACTATCACCGCACAGGAAGTCAAGACGGTGGACGGCTACGTTCTGGACGGACGGCCCCAGAGCATCAGGATTGAAGCTGGTAAGGCGCAGAACCTGACCTTCTGGAACAAGCCCGCTGGTTCTCTCATTATTCGGAAACTGGATAAGCAGACCGGGAAACCGCTGGCAGGTGTGGAATTTGAGCTGACCTATGCTGGCGGCGGCTATGTGGACACCGATAACGGGCACCTATCCAGCAAGGGGCTTTACACCACCGATGACCACGGCGAAATCCATATTTCTGGCATCGTAGGTACAGTCATAGTCAAGGAAACCCGGCCTTTGTCTGGATATACGATTGAACCGGGCCGGGAGAGCCAGACCGTTACGGTCAATCCGCAGGAGACACAGACGCTCACCTTTTACAACATTCCTGCCAATACCCTGACAATTCAGAAGTATATTGATGGCAGCAGGAATGAACCTCTCGCTGGCGTGGAGTTTCTGGTAACGGACAGCACCGGCGCTGTGGTGGGGCCGAACAATGGCTATTATACCACGGATAATGACGGGCGCATTGTGATCTCCGGCCTTACACCCGGCACAACCATCACCGCTAAAGAAACCAAGACGGTGGATGGATTTATCCTGGACGGCCAGCCCCAGAGTATCGCCATTAAGGAAGGCGAAGCGCAGTCTTTGACCTTTTGGAACAAGAGAGCTGGTGGGCTGGTAATCCGCAAGCTGGATTCCGTCACCAAGCAGCCGCTGTCCGGTGTGGAATTTGAGCTGACCTATGCTGGCGGCGGCTATGTGGACACCGCCAACGGCCACTTGTCCAGCAATGGCCTGTATACCACCAATGCCAACGGAGAAATCCGAATTTCCGGCGTGGTGGGTACTATCGTGGTCAAGGAAACCAGGACGATTCCCGGCTACACCATTGACGAGGCCACCCGGACGCAGACGGTGGAAGTGCGCCCGGAGGACACGCAGACCCTCACCTTCTACAACGCTCCCCAGCAAACCCTCACCATCCAGAAGTATGTGGACGGCACCACCGATCCCATCCAGGGTGTGACCTTCCTCGTCACCGACAGCTCTGGTGCGGTTATGGGGCCGAACAACGGCGAGTATATCACCGATAGGAACGGGCGCATTGTTCTCACCGATCTGACCCCCGGCACAACCATCACCGCCAAGGAAACCAAGACCGCCAGCGGCTATGTGCTGGATACCACACCGCAGTCCATCCTCATCAAGCAGGGGAACGCGCAGAGTCTCACCTTCTTCAACAAGGCCGAGGGCGGACTGGAGCTTATCAAGGTTTCCGAGAGCGACAAATCCAAGCGCATCCCCGGCGTGTCCTTTGAGATCAGGAAGATGGACGGTGCGCTGGTGGATACCATTACCACCGATAAGCAGGGCCGCGCCCATCTGGACCTGGATGCCGGAGACTACTACGCTGTGGAGATCGAGGCGGCGAAGGGTTTTGAGTTGGACGCTACCCCCACCTACTTCACCATCCAGGACGGCAAAGCCACAACCGTCACCATTACCAACAAGGCTTTCAGCGGCATTTTGATTCATAAGACCGACAGCGTGACCGGGAAGGGCATCCAAGGGGTAACATTCCTGCTGTACGACAGCGCTAACACCCCCGTGGGCCAGTACACTTCCGACAACAGCGGGTACGTCTACATTGAAAACTTGACCACCTCCGGCCGTTACTACCTGCGGGAGCTGGAAAACGAGGGCTATATCCCCGATACGCAGATGAAAACCGTGTATGTCACTGCCGGAGAGACCACGCTGGTGGAGTGGAAGAATACGCCCATTACGGCGCAGATTCAGATCGTAAAAAAATCCGCTGATTACAACCCCACCAACGGTCTGCCGGAGGGGACGCTGCTGGAGGGGGCCGTGTTCGAGATTTACGATAAGGCCAGCAATCTGGTGGATACCATCAAAACCGACAGCCGTGGTCTGGCGGCGTCCAAGCCCCTGCCCCTGGGCCGCTACACCATTCGGGAGGTCAAGGCTCCCGCAAATTATGGTGTGAACGATACGGTTCTCACTGCTTATTTGGAGCATGAGGGCCAGATCGTGCGCTTTGAAGTGACCAACAAGGCATTGACCACCGGCGTATCCATCACTAAGACCGGTCCCAAGGAGGTCATGGGCGGACAGCCGGTGCGCTATGTGTTCTCTGGCATCGCTAACAGCTCCAATGTCCGTCTGGACAGCTTCTATTGGAGGGACACCCTGCCTGCGGAGGTGCGGCTGGATACCGTTGTTACCGGAACCTATAACCGCCCTGGCAATTACAAGATCGTTTACCGGGTCAACGGCGGCGAATATCAGACATTGGCGGATAACCTGTCCACCAGCCGGAATTACACCCTGGCTGCGTCTCCTGTTGCCCTGGGGCTGGCCTCCAATGAGCGAGTGACCGAGATCATGTTTGTGTTTGGTCAGGCCCCCGCTGGCTTCGCCCAGGTGGAAAAGCCCTACATCTATTGCACCGCCCGTTCCGGCCTGCCTGCCGGAGCCTTTGTAAATAAGGCTGATGTAGGCGGCGTTTACAATGGCGAGTGGATTCAGGCGGTGTCCCGCTGGGTGACGAACATCTACGGGAAATCCACCACACTGCCCCGGACGGGCTATTAACTCCAATTAACCACACATCATTCGTTTGCCCCGGAAGGACTTGTTCCTTCCGGGGCTTCTTTTTGCGTCTAAGGAGGTTTAATTGACGAAAACAAACGAAAACGGCAACTTTTATCACGCTGTCAGCCTGAGCGGTGGAAAAGATAGTTCGTGCGTTTTGCTCCTGATGATTGAGAAGGGAATGCCCATTGACTGCGTACTCTATGCGGATACCGGCATGGAATTTCCTGAAATGGAGGAACATATTGCCAAACTGGACAGTTTGCTTTTTCGGGAGCGTGGCATCCATATCACCACTTTGCGCCATCCCCACAGCTTCGAGTGGATGATGTTTGAGATTCCCCAGCAGCAAAAACGGGCTATTGAGCGCCGTATCGCGAAAGGTCAGCCTTTGACGGGCTATGGCTGGCCCGGTATGAGGGTACGCTGGTGTACTGGACAGCGCAAAACACACCTGATTCGGAAAGAGGCCAACCGGCTGAAGCAGGAGAAGGGGAAGAACGCCCTGCACTATATTGGAATCGCCGCTGACGAGGCCCACCGATGTAAAGATGATCCGCAGAATCGCTATCCTCTGGTGGACTGGAAGATCACCGAGGCTCAGGCATTGCAGATTTGTTACAGCCGGGGCTTTGACTTTGGCGGGCTGTATAAGATTTACCGCCGTGCTTCTTGCTGGTGCTGTCCCCTGCAACGCATTGACGAGCTGCGGAAACTGCGGACCCACCACCCGGAGCTGTGGGCGCGGTTGCGGGATATGGACAACCGGGCGCGGACCATGTTCGGCCCCGGCCCCCTGGGACAGTTCAAGAAAGATTGGAGCGTGGAACGGCTGGAGGAACGCTTTGCCCGTGAGGAAAAGGCAGAGCGCAAGTGACACATCATCTTCTCCGCCGTTTGGTAGTCCCGCCTTAGTTTTTCCCGCTCATATAACACAAAATCACGAAAAGGAGGCAGACCCTCTATGAACTATGAGATAAAGCGTCCGCTGATGAAAGTGATCGACAAATGCCTGCTGGACCACGCTGCCGCTGTCGGCACAAAAGAGGGCGGGCCGGA
>CAKNZJ010000350.1 GCA_932222125.1 uncultured Clostridia bacterium
CCGCTGGTAATACTTCTTCGGCAGCACCCTGGTGACAGCCACCTCCGACGCCGGCTGCTGCACCGTGTTCATCAGTCCGTTGACCATGTTCAAAAGGTAGAGATGCCAGATCCTCAGCCTGTCCCCTCTAAGCAGAACCAGCATGATCACCGTGGTAAGGGCCGCTGTGGAGTCGCATACCAGCATGGTGGTTTTCTTGTTCCACTTATCGCTTAAAGCCCCGGCAAAAATGCTGAACACCACATAGGGCGCGTAGGAACTTACCATCAGAAGGGCTGTCATCAGCGCCGAGCCCTGTTGGGTGTAAGACCAGATCACCAGCCCGTAGCTGGTCATGGCGCTGCCCAGACCGGAAAATGACTGGGTGAGCCACAAAATCAGGTACGTCTTCATCTCTTTCACAGCTGTCAAAAATTCTTTAACGTTTTTCATAGACTTTGCTCCTTTTCAGATAAATGTGATTTACCTGGACGCGCAAAGTCCCAGAGCAGTCTCTAAACGCTCCTCACTGTGCAATCCTGCTCTAAAAGACCTTGCACGGAGCTTTTGCAATGCACATATACATGCAGTTTCCTCTTCTCATACCGCCCGCCTCCCATCTGAATTTGTGTCCCTATTTTACCACATAATGTTGATAAATGATAGACCCAACGCGCCCCAAGCCCCATTTACCAGTTGAAAACCTCTCAACATAAAGCTATAATACAAGAATGCACCAAACCAAAAATCCAACCACCAGAAAAGAGGACATCACGTATGAAGATCACCATCATCGACGGCCAGGGCGGCAAGATGGGACGGACCGTCATCGAGCAGTTAAAGAAAAACCACCCGGACCTGCCCTTGTACGCCATTGGCACCAACTCCACAGCCACCGCCGCCATGGTAAAAGCGGGAGCGGACTACGGGGCCACAGGGGAGAACCCCTGCATTGTCAATGCCAGGGACTCGGACATCATCATCGGCCCCATTGGCATTGTCTTTGCCGACGCCCTCTTGGGGGAGATCACCCCTGCCATCGCTCAGGCCGTCGGCCCCAGCAACGCCTTTAAGATCCTGATCCCCGTCAACCGGTGCAACCACTACATCGTCGGA
>CAKNZJ010000351.1 GCA_932222125.1 uncultured Clostridia bacterium
CAGAGAGCTGGCGGGCTGTGATATATCACAGCCCGCCAGCTCTCTGCTCAATGTATGCCCCCGCAACCGCAGCAACCTTCTCACAGATCATCGACCAAGGCGCTGCTCTTGGCATAGGCGGTACTTCTGGCCTCAAAGAAGTCTGTTTTTATCATATTTGCATTGGAATACTGGGACACCCAGCGCATGCTATCCGGCTCCTGCCGGTGTCCCTCGTAAATGGGCGCCAGGCCAATATTCGTACAACGCAGATTGCCCAAATACTGGATATAATCGGTAATCATTTCCCGGTTCAGTCCCTGCACCTGATCTCCAATGGCATAATGTCCCCATCGGATCTCCTGCTCGCACCCCTCTCGAATCATGTCCCGGTAGACATCCATCTTTTCCAGGGTAAACAGCTCCGGGACCTCCTTTTTCAACTCCAGGAGAATACTGCGAAACAGCCAAAGATGGGTATTTTCATCTCGGTTAATATACCGGATCTCCTGCACCGAGCCGGGCATACGCCCATTCCTGCCCAGGTTATAGAAGAACATGAAGCCGCTGTAAAAGTATACTCCCTCCAGAATGTAGTTGGCCACCAATGTCTTGGCAAAAGTATCCAGACTTTTGTCCCCCTGAAACTCATTATACAAGTTTCCAATAAACTCATTGCGGGCCAGCAGGTGCTGGTCATCCTTCCACTGGTACAGCACATCGTTGCGTTCCTGCGGCTCACAGATTGTGTCCAGCATATAGCTGTAGCTCTGGCTGTGGACCGCCTCCTGAAAAGCCTGGATGGACAGGCACAGATTCACCTCATTGGCAGTGATGTATTCACCAATATTGGGGAGGTTTGCCGTCTGGATACTGTCCAGGAAAATAAGAAAGGATAGAATTTTATCATAGGCACGGCGCTCCGGCTGAGGCAATCTGCGATAGTCCTTGATATCCACCCCCATGTTGATCTCTTCGGGGATCCAGAAGTTGTTCATCGCCTGCCGATACCAATCGCTGACCCAGGCGTATTTCATGTTGTTAAAGTCGTTGAGATTGGTGGTGTTTCCCCCTACTATCCGCCGGTCTCGTACATCGGTATCCCCTTTGGGGTTGAACAAGGGCTTTTTTATCATCTCTGACGTGGACATGACGCACTCTCCCTCAGCTTTCTTCCTGCGGCACCCATTCCAAACGGGGTTGCATTGCCCTCCCTTACGATGAGCAGGACTCGCACTCCTCCACCTCCAGACTCTTAGAGCGGACATAGTAGATGGTCTTTACTCCCTGCTCCCAGGCCAGAATATACAGATTGAGCACTTTACGGAAGGTATATTCGTTTGTGATGTACAGATTCATGCTCTGCGCTTGGTCGATGTAGCGCTGACGCACGCCACACGCCCGCACTGACCAAGCCTGGTCAATGTTGTGGGCGTTTTTATAGTACCAGAAGGTATCCATGGACAACTCGGGCGCCACCCGCGGCATCAGACCGCTCTTTTTTTCCTCTAAAAAGTACCGGCTCATTACCGGGTCCAGCCCCGCTGTGGTGCCTGCAATGATACTGGTACTGCTAGTGGGCGCCACAGCCATCAGGTAGCTGTTGCGCATCCCCCCCTTGGCCACCTTCCTTCGAAGGGCTGTCCAACGCGGGTCAGTGAGCTCCCGTTTGTCAAAGTACGCCCCCGTCTGCCAGTCACTGCCCTGAAAATACAGATAGCTGCCCTTCTCCCGGGCATAGTCACAGCTTGCCTCAATGGCGGCGTAATGGATGTCCCCGAATACCCTGTCCACAAAGCGCAGGTGCTCCTCGCTCTCCCAGGAGATATGATACTTGGCCAGCATGTGGTGGTAGCCGCTGACACCCAGTCCAATGGGGCGGTACTTCTCATTGTTCAGCTTGGCATAGGGCAAGGGGAAAAAGTTTAGGTCGATTACATTGTCTAGTGCCCGCACCGCGTGCCGGGTCACCCGGGTCAGTTCCTCACGGTTCTCCACGTCAATGTTGCCCAGTGACAGGCTGGCCAGGTTACACACCACGAACTCACCCGGCTTGTTCACCGTGACCACCACTGTCTCACCGTTCACCGTCTCCACTCGTTGGTCCACATGCTTGATTTCCTGCATATTCTGGGCAATCTCAGTACACAAATTGCTGCAATAGATCATGCCCCTATGCCCGTTTGGATTGGCCCGGTTCACATGGTCCCGGTTAAACGTGAATGGAGTCCCAGTCTCTACGGCACTCTTCAGGATCAGGCGGATAATTTCCTTGATGGGGATAACCCGCTTGGAGATGCGCATATCGCTGACACAGTCCAGATACCGCTCCTCCCACTCCTCTGCATAGGAGTCCTCAAGGGCGTATCCCTTTACGGAGAGTATCTCATGGGGACACATGAGATACCAGTCCCCTTCTATATTGTCCCTGGCCTGCTTCCAGAAATAGTCGGGGTAACACACTGCGGGGAACACGTCATGGGCTTTCATCCGGTCATCGCCATTGTTGGTGCGCAGAGTCAAAAACTCAGGCAGATCCCGGTGCCACACATCCAGATAGACCGCTACTGCCCCCTGACGCATCCCCAGCTGGTCCACCGCCACCGCCGTGTCGTTGGCCAGGCGGATCCAACGGATTACACCGCCGGCCGCACCTTCAAACCCCCGGATCACGCTGCCGTTGGCCCGCACCTTTCCAAAATACATTCCCATGCCGCCGCCAAACTTGCTCACCATGGCAAAGTTGTCGATGCTGCGGTAAATACCGTCCAAACTGTCCGGCACTGTATCAATGAAGCAGGAGGACAGCTGATGGTAGGGCTTTCTGGCATTGGACAAAGTGGGGGTGGCCATGGTTACCTGGAGCTTGCTGAGCATGTCATAAAACCGGCGCACCCACTGAGTTCGTTCCGCCTTGTCTTCCTTCATGGCCAAGTGCATCGCAATGCCCATAAACATCTCCTGTGGCGTCTCCACCGGGATGCCCTTATGGGTGCGGATGACGTAACGGTTTAACAGCAGATCCAGCCCGGAATAGGTCATCAGGTGGTTGCGCTCTCCGCACAGCCAGCCCTCAAACAGCTCCACCTCTTCCCGCGTATAGTTCTGCAATATATAAGTCCCATACAGACCCAAGTCGGTGAGGTAGGAAATCTTCTCATAAAATCCGTGGATGTTGAGCCGGTTCATATCCTCCTTCAAGCGGCTCTCAAAGCCCAGCCAAAGCAGTCTGGCGGCAATCATCTCCCACTTTGGCGCTTCCTGTGTGGTAAGCTCCACCGCTCCTCGGGTAAGCAGGGACAGCTTGTCTAGCTCCTTCATACCAGGCTTGTGCAGCGCTTGAAACTTGGCCGTCAGATACTCCAGATTATATTCCTCTAAGGGAAACTCCTTCTGGATCCCATTCAGCACCGATACCAACTGCTTACACAGGCCAGAGGGCTCACCCTCTCCATCCTGAAATATCCTGATCAGCTCATTTCTGGCCTTGCGCTTTCTGGAGCGCTCCTCCCGATATAAGATATAACTTTTTGCTGCCCGGTAGTAGCTGGCCTCCATCAGCGCCTGCTCCACCAAGTCCTGAATCTCCTCTACCGAGAGAATGTGCTCCTGATTCCCGGCCGGGTACTTCTCCTCTACCAGGGTTAGGATATGATTCAGTTTCTCCTCATCCACCCGTTCCCCCACGCTGGCAAATGCCTTCGCCACCGCGCTTTTAATCTTTTTCGGACAGTATTCCTGTTGTGACCGGTCCCGCTTCATGATCCTCATGAGCTTCTCCTTCCCGCTCTCTCCAAACGCTTGTCCACGTTTTCCAAAACCACTATATCTTGGGCGCAATTCATCATTATACCCTAAATGTCGCTGTAGTCAAGAGTCAGTTGCCGCCTATCAAAGAAAGGTCCTGACAATATCCCCCATCCCTTCTTCCCTCAACTGCTAGTGCTTACAGCCGCCGTGAAGGTTAAGCCCTTGACGATTTGACGCCAGATTCTGCTGTCACACACTAAGCTGTCTGGCAGTGGTAACTTCTTCCGCAACTGTTTTGTCACCCCAAGGCTACATCCAGTGCCATCATAATGGTAAAACCGGCGGCAAAACAGATGGTGCCAAAATTGGAGTGTTTGCCCACCGACATCTCCGGGATGAGATCCTCCACCACCACATACAGCATGGCACCCGCCGCAAAGCCCAGCAGATACGGTAGCACCGGGGTCACCAGGCTGGCTAAACAGATGGTGAACAGGGCGCCCAAAGGCTCCACAATTCCGGAGAGCACTCCCATGACAAAGGCCCTTGGACGGCTGCCTCCCTTTCCGTATAAGGGGAGGGAAACGATGGCTCCCTCCGGGAAATTCTGAATGGCAATCCCCAAAGCCAAAGACAGCACGGCTGCTAATCCAATGCTGCCATGGCCAGACAGCCAACCGGCACACAGCACTCCCACCGCCATCCCCTCCGGGATATTGTGCAAGGTCACCGCCAGCACCATCATGGAGGATTTGGTCAACGTGGTTGGCGGCCCCTCCGCCTCCTGACCATTGGCATGCAGATGTGGGATAGTCCGGTCAAGCAGCAGCAGGAACATCATCCCTAGCCAGACCCCCACTGCAGCTGGCAAAAAGGACCACTTGCCCATCCACTCTGACTGCTCAATGGCAGGAATCAACAGACTCCAAACGCTGGCTGCCGTCATTACCCCTGCCGCAAAGCCCAGCAGGCCATTCTGTATTCTCTGATCCAATTCTCCCCGCAAAATAAATACGCATGCGGCCCCTAACACCGTCCCCATAAATGGGAGCAGTACGCTCCAAAATACCTCTATCATTCTGACTTCCACCCTCTCTCAGCCATCCATCCAGGCCGCCTATTTCACCTATTTCCAAATGGATTGAACCCACTCTATCATACGCTATCCCGTCCGTCAAGAATGTCTCCTGTCTCTGGTTCCAAAACTGTCTGCCTCACCGCACTGCCACATTGTTAAATACATGACGATCTTTTCTTGGAAAACTTACTTTACTTGGAGAAAATGTTAGTATATAATAAATCAAATCTCAAGCAAGAGAAAAGTTTATTCCACACAGAAGGAGTTGCAGCCGTCAATGGAAATCCAACATCTCTTTTGGCTGGGTCTGGCCGCCGGCATCCTTGCCCTGCTGTTTGCCGCTTACCAGGCTCGCCGCGTTTTGTCCTTCGATGAGGGCACCGACACCATGAAAAAAATTGCCTCCGCCATTCGGGAGGGCGCAAACGCCTATCTCAGCCATCAGTATGCCACGGTATTCAAAGTTTTTATCGTAGTCTTTATTATCCTGTTGGTGCTGAGTTTCTTTCAGTTCCTTGATAACTGGTTTATTCCCTTCGCCTTTCTCACCGGCGGCATTTACTCTGCCCTGGCCGGCTTTGTGGGAATGAAGGTAGCTACCAGTGCCAATGCCCGCACCGCTCAGGCTGCCTCTGAAAGCCTGAACAAGGGCCTAAACGTCGCATTTTCCGCCGGTTCAGTTATGGGTTTCACTGTGGTTGGCCTAGGTCTACTGGACGTGTCTATCTGGTTCCACATTCTAAAATACTTAGCTGGCTATGACGCTCCCCAGATTGCCCAGACCATGGTAATGTTTGGCATGGGCGCTTCCTTTATGGCCCTGTTTGCCCGGGTGGGCGGTGGCATCTTCACGAAAGCTGCTGATGTGGGCGCCGATCTGGTTGGCAAAGTGGAGGCGGGCATCCCCGAGGATGATCCCCGGAACCCTGCCACTATTGCCGACAATGTAGGTGACAATGTGGGCGATGTAGCCGGCATGGGGGCAGACTTGTATGAGTCCTATGTTGGTTCTATCCTGGCCACCTTCGCCCTTGGCGTAGCTGCTTATAGCGGCCTTGGCACTTCATGGGGCGCTATGCTGCTTCCCATTTTGCTGGCCGCTGTGGGTATTCTCTGCTCCATTGTGGGTTCCTTCATGATCCGCACCAAGGAGGGTGCTTCTCAGCGAGAACTGCTGGGCACCCTCCGAAAGGGCACATACACCGCGGCTGTGGTAGCCGCTATCATTGCCGCTCCCCTCACCTATTTTTTGCTGAACAGCTGGGGCGTGTATATTGCCATTCTGTGCGGGCTGATTGGCGGCTGTGCTATTGGATACTTCACTGAGTACTACACCTCTGACACTTATAAGCCCACAAAAAGCTTGGCCGATGCCACAGAGACCGGTGCAGCCACCACCATTATCGGTGGCCTCTCCCTGGGTATGCTCTCCACCATCGCTCCCATCCTCATCGTCGGCGTGGCAGTTATCGTATCATTCCTGGCTGCCGGTGGGTCCTTATCCACGGGCTCCGCAGACTATGCCATCAGCTTTTCTCGTGGACTGTACGGCATTGGCATCGCCGCCGTCGGCATGCTCTCCACCCTGGGCATCACACTGGCCACCGACGCCTATGGCCCTGTGGCGGATAACGCTGGCGGTATCGCTGAGATGTCCGGCCTAGGGCCTGAAGTGCGTGAGCGCACCGATGCCTTGGATTCCCTCGGCAACACTACCGCCGCCACTGGCAAGGGCTTTGCCATCGGCTCCGCCGCTCTCACCGCTCTGGCCCTTCTGGTATCCTATGTGGACATCGTATCTACCCGTTTGGAAGAAGTGGGCAGCGCCATCGACTTGGCCCTGACGAACCCTGCCGTTTTGGTGGGTCTGTTCCTGGGCGCTATGCTGACCTTCGTATTCGCCGCCTTTACCATGAGCGCCGTACAGCGGGCAGCTCAGTCTATCGTGGTGGAGGTCCGGCGGCAGTTCCGAGAGATTGCAGGGATTATGGACGGCACCACCGATCCTGACTACGCCTCCTGTGTTGGCCTTTGTACCAGAGGCGCTCTGCGTGAAATGGTCAAGCCCTCCTTGCTGGCAATTGTGGTCCCCATCATCACCGGTCTGGTATTAGGTGTAGAAGGAGTTGTGGGATTGCTGGGCGGCGTATCCGTCACCGGCTTTGCCGTGGCGGTGTTCATGTCCAACGCTGGCGGCGCCTGGGACAACGCCAAAAAGTACATTGAATCCGGCCACCACGGCGGCAAGGGTTCTGAGTGCCACAAATCCGCCGTTATTGGCGATACGGTAGGCGATCCCTTCAAAGACACCTCTGGCCCGTCCCTGAACATCCTCATCAAGCTGGTGTCCACAGTATCCATCGTATTTTCAGCCCTGATCGTTCAGTTTCATCTGTTTTAATACAGCTTAAAAATTGCCGGTCCCTAGGAACCGGCAATTTTTGTTGACAATCATTGTTGTCATTCTCATATCCCAGCGCGCCGGTCTTGAGCATTCCACCGCAAAGGATGATAAATATGCTTTCCGTTATTATTCCCGCCTACAACGAAGAGAAGCTGATTGGGAAAACCACTGCCGTCATCTTGGATATCCTCTCTAAGGCCAGAATCCCCTGTGAGCTGATTTTTGTAGATGATGGCTCCAAGGATAACACATGGGAACAAATTACAGAAGCTGCAAAGGCACACTTCCAAGTTCGCGGTGCACATTTCTCCAGGAATTTCGGAAAGGAAGCGGCCATCCTGGCAGGACTGACGGAATCCTTGGGTGAATGCTGTGTTGTCATTGATTGTGACTTGCAGCATCCGCCTGAAAAAATTGTGGAAATGTATCAGCTTTGGGAACGGGGCTATGAAATTATTGAAGGTCAAAAGTCTAGCCGGGGCAGCGAGGGCAGGCTGCACTCTCTTGCAGCCAAAGCCTTCTACTCACTCATCAGCGCCGCCACCGGTTTTGATATGGCCAACGCCTCGGACTTTAAGCTGCTGGATCGCAAAGCGGTTGATGTTCTCATCAATCTCCGTGAACAAAATGCCTTTTTTCGCGCGCTGTCATCCTGGATTGGATTTAAAACCACCTATATCCAGTTTGATGTGCAGGAGCGGGAAATTGGCCAGTCAAAATGGTCCACAGCCGCGCTCACCAAATATGCTCTGAGCAATATTGCTTCCTTTTCCACCGTCCCCATGCAGATCGTCACGGTTCTTGGTGCACTTATGTTTGTCGTCTCCCTGATTCTGGGAGGCATTGTACTGGTTCAGAAAATTCTTGGACAGGCTTTGGGCGGATTCACCACCGTCATTTTGATTCAGCTCTTCTCCAGTAGTATTATGATGATCAGCCTTGGTATCATTGGCTATTATATCGCAAAAATATACGAAGAAATCAAGGGAAGGCCCCGGTACATCATCTCAGAAACCTGTGGAAGCGGCTCCAGTAAAGGTACCGGCTCAAAGTCAATTTGACTCCACACCGTTGACTGCGCCAAGCGCGTCACCGATCCTTGTGGCACAGGAGGACAACAATGCAGACCTTTTTTCAGCAGCTCAAGACACTTTTCTATAAGCACCGATCGGTGATACTCTATCTCTTCTTTGGCGGATGTACCACTGTTATTAACATTGTCTGCTACACCACCTTGTATCACTACTGCGCAGTCAGCAATGCTGCCAGCACTGCCGTTGCATGGCTAGCAGCGGTGATATTCGCTTTTATTACCAATAAAACATTTGTCTTTCAGAGCAAACAGACCCAGCTGAAAAAACAGGTTCTGGAATTCATCTCCTTTTTTGGGTGCCGTATTTTGACAGGTATTTTAGATGTGGCCATTATGGTGTTGGCGGTTGACGTGATGCATTGGAACAATCTTGTTTGGAAATTTATTTCTAATGTGATCGTAACCATCCTTAATTATATTGTCAGCAAACTGTTGGTCTTTAAAAAATAAGCCTACTCCACATAACAATGGTCCTGACAAGCTCTTGGTCAGGACCATTGTTAACTTTAAATAATAGAATTTAGACGTTATCTGTGGGCCAGCCCCAAAAAGGGGCCGGCTGTACATTCCATGCTCAGTAGTGATATCGTTTACGATTGGCCATCAGCAGCAGCTCTGTCACCAAAAATGCCATAAACTCAGCCACCACAATGGAAATCCATATGCCATCCACATCCAAAACCAGAGGAAGTAGCAGCACCGCCGCGATCTGGAACACCAGAGTGCGCAGAAAAGAGATCAGCGCTGATATCAAGCCATTGTTGAGGGCTGTAAAAAAGGAGGATCCAAAGATGGCGATGCCTGAGAACAAAAAGGAGAAGGAAAATATCTGAAAACCGCGCAATGTCAACTCCATCAGTTCCCTATCATAGCCTACGAACAATAAAGTCAGCGGATAGGCCAGTATCTGTCCCAATGCCAGCATCGCCACAGAACACAAAGCGATGATCACAAAGCTCTTTTTTAAAATACTGCGCAGCTCTTCATGATTTTGGGCCCCGTAGTGATAGCCAATCACCGGCGCCGTCCCTACAGAATAGCCAATGTAGGTGGCCAGAAAAATCAGATTGACATACATCAACACTCCATAGGCAGCCACACCGTCCTCCCCGGCGTATTTCATAAGCTGCACATTGTAGAGCATGCTGACCACAGACATGGAGATGTTGGACATCAGCTCTGATGATCCATTGACACAGGCTTTCCCTAATGCTTTTGCGTCAAACTTTGTCTTGACTAGCCTCAATAAGCTCTTATTTGGCCCCAAAAAATAGATCAGCGGGACAATTCCCCCTACACATTGGCTGATGGCGGTAGCTGCGGCGGCCCCGACCAATCCCCAGCGCAGTACCGCTACAAACAGAGCGTCCAACACCATATTGGTCATTCCCGCCATCAAGGTGACAGCAAGGCCAAGCTGTGGCTTGCCCGCCGTCACAAAGAAACTTTGAAATTCGTATTGCAGGATAAATGCGGGAATGGCCACCAGGATAATGCGGCCATAGGTCACGCAGTTTTCCAGCAGTTCTCCCTCTGCCCCCAAAAAGGCGGCGATAGGATGAATAAAAATCATGCCCAGCACAGCTATGACAATGCCGCACGCCGCTGACACATAGACAAACAGGGAAAACAGCCCCTTGGCACGGTCCGGGTATCCTTCACCCATGGTTTTAGAGATCAGGGCGCTGCCTCCCGTACCAAACATAAATCCGATTGCCCCAAGAATCATCAAAAACGGCATGATAAAATTGACTGCAGTAAAGGGTGTTTTCCCCACATAGTTTGATACAAAAAATCCATCTACTACACCATAAATTGAGGTAAAGATCATCATAATAATGGAGGGCAAGGTAAAGTGTAGTAGTTTTTGATAGGTAAAACTGTCTGATAATTGAATATTCATGTTTTTCTCCCAAACCAGCGCACCGCGAAATCAGCCACGGCAGGCGTCAGCTCCTTGATGATCCAGTCCGTGGTGTTCACCGTAAGGTGATATGTCCACCGCTGGCCCCATCGCCCGCCCGCAATCATCTCCCGTGTAGCGGCCCTATTTTTATCAATCCGGCGAATATTTTGTTCAATCTCCCGCTCCGAGAGGCACTCCCCCTCAGGCGCGCGCTCCACGCACCGTTGTATCTTTGCCTCTATCTGGGCACATACAAAAATATTGAACGGATTTTCTCCCTTCAGGATGACATCTGCGTTGCGCCCCACCACAATGCAATCTCTGCCCTTACCCGCAATGCCCTCAATGACCCGCTTCTGCTCTAGCAGCAGCTTCGTCTGAGCAGCCTGCATCATGCCCGCTCCGGCAAAGGAGCGGCGAAAGGTAAGTGGAAACCGCTGCCCGGTGTAATGATCCAGCGCCTCTTCCACATATCCCTCGTCCATCCCCTGCCCTTTGGCAATACCTGAGATAATCTCCTTGTCGTAATAGTCAAAGCCCAGCGTATCTGCAAGGCGTTTTCCCAACTCCCTGCCGCCGCTGCCAAATTCCCGACTAATGGTGATAATTTTCATCGCTATACCCCCTTGATCTCCTTCCTGAATTCTATCAAATACCGCTGTGTCAGCTCCAAATACACTGTTCGCTCATCCTCACTCCACCCATCAAAGATCCTATTTTCAATCTCAATTATTTTACAGACGGTATCCTTTGCCAAAGCTTTTCCCTCCTGAGTGAGGCAAACTCGTTTTGTCTTTCCTCCCGCCGCGGACAAAAATATGATCCCTTCTTCCTCCAGTTTGCGAAGAGCCGAATTAACCGTTTGCTTGCTGATCCCCGATTGGCGGCGGATTTCACCTAGCATACAATCCTCTCCATGATCGCAGATCGCATAGAGAATCAGCATCGCGCTGTCGGATAACCCCAGCTTTAACGCTGCCTCATGATATGCAGCCTCAATTTCGCTGCTTAAATAGTTGTACCTCTTCATACTCCACCCGGTCTTCGCTTCCACTTCATGAACCCCCAATCACGCAAAACTGCACCATGATATAATAGTACGATTTCAGACAAATGTCAAATCCCTTGGTGAGAGCAGATGTGGGCGGATGAAATCCCCCTCGACATACCAGAATTTGCTTAATTGAACAATTTTATCCTGCCCTTCATTTTTACTAAAGCATAAGAACAAAAAATTAAAATTGCGGTTGCAGTTATATTTCCCCATATATTATCATTGATGATATAAATCCCCAATAAAGAGTTTACAATGCAGTGCAATAATACACATATCCCCCAGCAAATCAGCATGAGCAGAAAGGTAAAGCTCAAATAATTTTTATTTAGTTTACTCATATTTCTCATACCTCCTTAACCGTCTTGATTGAATTAATACGAGCAGAGTATATTATCAATACTGGACTTTCAACTCCGCATTGATAGGCGCTGATAGTAGTAGCAAGCAGTGTCTTATCCTTTTTCGGGGCCGGGGCCTCAAAACCGCCGGTTGGCGTTCATTTGCATTTTTCTTTGGAGCGCGTCAATAGACAGCCGCCATCCAACGGTTTTTATGCCCTTTCCGTTGGATGGCGGCTGTCTGCCATGTAGAATTGCTTTAGGATATGTGCTGAGAAATCCAGTCAATATATTTGTTGCGCTTCATCATGCCGAGCTTGTATTTACCACCATCTTTCATTGTAATCCAAATGCCAAATGGAAAACAGGGTGGCGTCATACAAGTTTCAACTGACCGAATGTCTTTCATCTCAATTTCCCAACTGGCACTCGCTGTCCCAATCAGGCCAGAAGCTAAAAATACAATCCGCTGGTCGGTAAAATAGGTTTTCCCGGATATTTGTCTGCCTATTGTCTGATGCGGTGTTTTCCAACTATCCGCCGACACCCTTTCCGCAAACACTGTTTCATTTGCTCGTGCTTCAAACACTGGTTTTGCCATAAATATTACCTCCGTGATCTATTGAAATTTATTTATTGAACTACTTGACTTATGGCTGGGAAACCTTGCCAAAGGAAGTAGGTCAATTCTAAACAAAACTGTCCGCGATCCCCCGCGCCGCCTCGTCTGCGCTTTTGGCAATAGGATATTTCCTGCTCCGGCGAATAACAGTATCTAGTTTCACATTGAAGAAAAGAAAAATTCTTGTGTTGCATAGTGAGAGAACCGTACACCCAGCCCTCGCCATTTCGCGTTTGGATCCTGTAGCCATCAAACCTCTCCAGCAAAGCGGCAATCATGTCGGGGCCGTTTATCTGGGCCAAGATGTTTTCCGCGCCTTTATCAACAAGCGCAACAGAAGATACCGTTTCCACAGATGGCGGGCTTATCTGCAAATCCTTGCGGGCGCAGAAGAAAGCGATATATGGCCCAAAGACAAAATGATTTGCTGAATATAATAGAGGAAATTCTGTTCTTCATTACCCTTGACTTGGCAGACTTCATAGCTGCCTCCATTCTCCGCGTCATCATCACATGCGCCGATAGTATCGCTGATCTCGCCGACGAAATTCTAGAAAAGCCCCGTATCACTCGTTTGGTGATGGATCGTGGTGTAGCTCCCGGCGGTCTGGCCCGGCTCCACGGTGATATAGGAGCGGTCAGCGGGGGCGGTGGTTGCATCCGCTGGTCCCTGTGTGCTGCACCTGGACGGGCAGGACTTGATAGGGCCAAAAGGTATAAACGCCTTTGTCCTCGTAGCTGCCGGCGGGGAGGATAGCGGCCAGATACTTGACGGAGAGATAGCCCACCGCCGCCGCTAAAATCAGCAGCATCACCCCCGCCACAAAGACGATTGATTCTAGTTTTTGCACAATTGCCTCCTGAGAGAAATTGAGGCAAACTATGCCAGTCAAGATAGTCTTATTATAGCGGTTGATGTTCTTCCCTTCAAGTCCTACTTATGCCTGCGCTTACAAACGCAATATTGGCCCGGTAGTATGCAGAGCGCACAGTCATTCCTGTTCCGCTCTTTGTGCCAGTGCATTTGCCGGGATTTTGAACCTGTTAAGCGTTAATCATCTCGCTCTTGACAATTTCCTCGGCATGGCTGACACTATCATTCATTGCTTTAATCCACTCCCACTGAGACTGATCCTTCAAACCCTCGGTCACCCCCTCTTTTTCTGCCATTTGGCGAAGGATGAGCCGATAGCGTTCTTTTGCCTGCTCGTCCAAATCAGCAAGGTAGGTATGTAGCTTACCCGTCAAAATCAGGTGATTGAGCAAAAGTGAGTTTGTTTTTTTCAGATACGCCTTGTGCATCCTCCCCCCCCTCCCTTGGAGAACGAGCGGCAAAGCCGCTGGAAAGGAGTGGAATGGAACAGAAGCGGGAAGCAGGAAGGCCAAATAGCAGCAAGGGTTATCGTGGCCGTTATCTGACCCGCAGTTTCATAGTCTAGCAGGAGCCAGGACAGGAGCGCCGGGGCGTTGGTCTCCTGCCCTGGCTTTTTTGCGTCTATCCGTACGCTGTTAGAGACCCATTTTGGCGGGTGCAGGCCAAATCGTATTACCCCTCTATCGACCGTAGCCGGAAAGCCTTGAAAACAGGCCGCTCAACAGGCCCTAAATGCGTAGGCTGGTAGGCTGATTTGGGAGTATCAGCCAAGGTGTCGGCAAGAGTGCTATGTAGAAAGAGTTACCCCCATTTTCGGAAGAACAGATATAAAACCCCCTGTCCCTTTCCGACACCCACGAAAAAAGCCTGTGTTTTCAATGCCTCTGGGAGCTGTTTTTTACGCCTGACCCCTGACTTCTGCCATTTCCTTGTTTCTGTGCCTTGGAGCATATTTTTTCTAATCGGTTTGACAGAATATATCGCCGTGGCTGCCATGCCCTTGCGGTTGTTGCCTCCGTTCTGTATAGGGGTTTGGGACTATCCCAACAAGCAAAATGGACACGGCCTGGCAGGGCCGGTACAGGCCGTTTTTCGGGAGTGTGGCCACACTCCCTAAGATTGCGTTTTATTAGGAAAACACACTGTCAAAAGGATTTCATGCTTTGGCGGGGGTCAGCCCGCCTCGGCGGTGTC
>CAKNZJ010000352.1 GCA_932222125.1 uncultured Clostridia bacterium
ACGCTTAGTTTTGTTACCCCACCCCGCCGAAAAACTACAAAATTTCTTCGGCGTTTTCTTACAATTTCAAATTGGCGTTGACACCTGATGACGGTAGAGTACAAGCCCTATCCGCCCTCATTTTACCACCTGGATCAGCTAAAGTCACTGACAAGATTCCGCAGCAGCCTCGTCCGCCAGCGTTCCCGCCAACTGGTGGAGTTGACCAACGTTCTGGACAAGATGTTTCCCGAATTCAAACCCTTTTTCAAGGGAAAGTTCTCCGCCACAGCGTTGTACATCCTTGACCACTACCAATCGCCGGAACGAATCGCCAGCATGAACACACGCTCTTATGAACCCCTTCGTAAAATCTCGCGGGGACACTTCTCTCTCAATGACTTTGTCAAACTCAAGACCCTGGCAAAGAACACCGTTGGCTGTACGACCGGCTTCCTTCTCCAGGAAATGTCCATCCTGCTGGAACTCTACACGCAGTTGGACGCCAAGGTGGAGGAATTGGATGACCAGATCGAAGAATGTGTCCATGGTATTGACCCGCCCATGCTCTCCATCCCCGGCGTTGGAGCTTCTTCCACCGCCGTCATCCTCTCTGAGTATGGTGATTTCAGCAAGTTCAAGAATCCTTCCAAGATGCTCGCCTTCGCCGGCCTGGAACCCGGCTATTTCCAATCCGGCCAGTCGGAATCCACCGGCCACATGGTTAAGCATGGCTCTCCTCATCTCCGCTGTGCCCTTCTCAACTGCTGCCTTCCACTTGTTTCCAACGAACCTATTTTCGCTGAGTTTTACGCCAAGAAACGGGCTGAGGGGAAGACCCATCAGGTTGCCATGACCCATGTTGCCAAGAAGCTGCTGCGGGTGATCTTCACTCTGCAAACCAAGAATATCCCCTACGATCCGGCACTGATCCGCTAATCCTATATCCTCTTTTTTGAAGCCCTCCTTGAGGGCTTGGTTTAGTGCGCCCTTTTTCTAATTGCTTATTTTTTCATTCGGGGCTTGACATTCCATAGATAGTCACCTCATTCAATTATCATTCCGGCGCTCAGGCCGTCTTCTCCTGGAACGTCCACTGGGTATAGGACGCGGCATTGCAGTTGGTCAAGTCCGCCATCTTCAGCTCTGGGAGGTAGAAGCCGATGTAGAGGGTACTGTTGCCGCCCTCCTGGACATCCTCTGGGGAGGAGACCAGCTACTACTGGAGTTACTTCGGCACATATCCGGAGCCGTTGCA
>CAKNZJ010000353.1 GCA_932222125.1 uncultured Clostridia bacterium
CATTTCCCACGGGAAAAACTCGTTTATGCCGCCAATCAGCACAAAGCAAATTCCGCCCAGTACCGCCATGGTCCAGTGGCTGTGCCCCCGCCAGAGCGTCTCAATGATGAAATAAGCGCCGCCTCCGCATAAAGCGAGGACGGCGCATTTCAATATCCCTTTCATCTTACACTCTCCTTACTTCGCACCGAAGGCACCGATAATGCCTTGGATCTGCCGGTTTGCGGCCTTCAAGACCTCCTGCATTTCAGCGGCCAAATCGTCCGGCAGCTGACTGCCGTACACGATCTCCCCCAGCACCTGGAGATCGCTCTCACGATTGATCCAGACCCGCAAAAAGTTACAATAGGTGGTCTGCTGGGTGACAAAACTCTTGTAGGCCACATACAACGATATAATATCCTGGGCCGGGTACATGACGCACTTTCCCCCATCCTCGTGGTATGGGTATTCGGTTGCGCCCAAAGTGACCGCTGCGAACATGGAATCAATGTTCGCCTGATCATGGGTGGCCAAGCTGAAATGTTTCCTGCCCGTGGACAACTCCACATCAATTCCTGCGTAGATGACCTCTTGGCAGGCCTGGGATACTATGGCCGCTTTCTTTTCGGCCAGGGTGGGCAGGTTGCTCTTTTTCCATGTCAATCCCATTTTGTCATCCTCCTCATTGGAACGCTCCGGTGACCGCCGAGATGTAGCCCCCGGTGTTGGAAGCACCCCGCTCCACCGTAATGCGAAAGTTAAACGCCGCCCCATTTGCCGCCACATGGTTGTGAAACACGATGTTTCCCCCTGATTGCACCTCCGCAGTTACATCCTGCCACACAGGACTGGGGTCCTTGCCGTTGTTGGTGGCCTCCACCTGGTAGATGGCGTCCTCTGGGATATTCCCCACTACGGCCAACACCGCCACAGTGATGTCACCAGCAATCGCCAGCGGTTCTGCCAGGGTGATGGACGCCCGATGTGCCGCCTTGACAAAGCTAAATCGGGCTGTGGCGTGGGCGTATCCATCACTGATCTCCACTGTGATGGTGTGTTCCCCGTTGAGGATTTTGCGAAACTCGTTGGCATTTTCAAGCCACTCAATGGCCAATTCAGTCCCGCTGGCCACATCAGTCCAGACCTTCTTGGCCGCCCCATCCAGCTTCTCAGTCACGGTCATCGTATCGCCGTCTAAATCGCTGACTGTATATGAGATGCCAAATCCCTCACTTTTAATACCCAGCACTCCGCCATCGGGTGAAATGGTGGGGGCAGCCAGTTCCCGCACCATGCCGTCATCATCCACAACGAAAGAGGCGGGGATGGTAAAAACGGGACGGCATCCATGTTCTGACATGCCATCGGCTCCTGCGCTTTGTCCCCCGCCATTCGCGACCGATATATAATCGTTGCCCGCACTAATTGTACGGGTCCATTGAAGCACCGCTGAACCATTTAGCTCGGCAATCTTGAGTATATCAGCTACAGGTAGCTCTGTGCCGTCATACATCAAACCTGTTTTTTCTATACCTAACTCTGTTGCGGAAAGTAAGAACACAGAACGGCTCAGAACATGGCTAACATTTGCGCGGGGAAGGTGGTAAAACTTAGTTGCTCCTAACGCAGCCTGTATATTTTCGTCCAGCATGGCTAAGTAATTCCCATTGAGCCATCTGCTGATGATACTATTACCATACACGCTGTTTTCAGGGTAGCTTGATACAATCCCCCACTGCATCATGCTATGGCAATCCTTGCGCACTAGCAAAGTGCGCCCTGGTCCGTTCAGCTCGCTTTCGTAATCGTGCTTGGCAACATAAAACTCAACCGGCGCACCGTTCTCGTTAAGTTTGACAAGGCTTCCAAGCTCTTTTTCCCCCAACCGTGTTACTGCCACGATATATCCCTCCCTTAAAACTCAATCCTGGCCAGCGCCTGATTCCATACGCCGGCTGCCTCCACCCCATCCAGGCTGGCGAATGTGACCGAGAACGCATTGTCAGTGACATTGGTACTGTGTTTCAGTTCCAGATGTTTCAAACGCAGCTCCACATCCTCGACCGCTAACTGTATGGATGGGTGGGCCTCCAGGGCCATGTTGTGATCCCTGATGGCCGCCTCCACATCCGGCCCAGGGACATTAATGGTTCCGATACCCATTAGGGCGTACCCTGGGCGGCGTCGCCAAAGACCACGTCCAGCACGGCATTGACCTCATCCTCTGTGGCAATTTCAAGC
>CAKNZJ010000354.1 GCA_932222125.1 uncultured Clostridia bacterium
AGTTTCCACTACTTGTGTAATGCGCTCTCCAAATCCCCAATGCGGTGATTTGCCACCTTGATTTTCTCCTCCTGGAGCTGGGCACGCTCCTCCAGCTTATAGGTCCGCTCAATCAGGTTGTTATGCTTTTCTACTCGTTTCTCTAACTGTTGCAGGCGGTAGCTGGTCAGTTTGGCCGAGGCTAACACACCAACGATGGAGCCGGTGGCAGATCCTGCCAAACCAATCAGTGCCACAATAATTCCCTCCATACCTTCACCTCCTTTCTCATAGTTCCAGCGTAGAGTCGGCTGTGATGATACTCTGTTGGTTGATGGTTATCTCCACCCAATCACCACCCGTTTACATGCCACACATCAGTAATTTCCCCGTTTGATGCGCTTACAAAAAACGAAACTGCACCATTCTCTGTATTTGAGTCTCCTTTAACGCTAACTGTATATTCTGCCTCTGTAACTCCAGTGAATTGTGACACGGTAAACTTAACAGTACGTATCATGCCACGGCTCCTAGTATACGCACAGGTCAAATAGTGCGAAGTACTTCTTTCAGAATAACTGCTATTTATGTCAAATGAAGGATCTCGTTGCCAGGTCAATGGTATTGTTACTGTAGTTGCAGGAAGTGTAATACCTGAATAATCCACCACAGGTGCACCAGATCTTTTAGCAATCTTCCACTCTACTGTCTTTGCATCGGACGTACCGTCCATCCACTGCAATCCGCCCTTGAGCCTGAATGTTGCCTCGTACATGCCAGCATCGGTTGCGGATATAGTCCCATCAATTGTCATCCTGTTTGGGTCATATCCATACCATTTGGGAGACTGCTCCAATCCAGTGTAGGTCAGAACGCCAATTTGGGCCGGCACCTCGTTTATGGTGTGCACCAGCTCTGCGAGCGCCTTATTCGCCTCCTCCGCTGTTGTAAGGGCTTTTCCTGCCGTATCTCGGGTAGCCTCTGCCATCTTCCCAACATCCGCAATCGCCGCAGCATTGCTCCTGATCCCATCCCAGATGTCTGGATGGGCAGTCTGATCTTGATTGTGATCCCTGATGTATGCCCCCGCGTCAGGGGCGGGGACATTAATGGTTCCGATCCCCATTAGGGCGTACCCTGGGCGGCGTCGCCAAAGACCACGTCCAGCACGGCATTGACCTCATCCTCTGTGGCAATTTCAAGC
>CAKNZJ010000355.1 GCA_932222125.1 uncultured Clostridia bacterium
AATGCTGGACATCCCCACCAGGGGGAATATAGCGTTTGATGGGCGGACGATCTACTTCATCAACGAAAATTCTTTGCTGACAGCGTATGACACCAAGACCCACAAGGCAAGACCGTTTCGGAATGCTGTTGCTTACGACTTTTGCCTGACTGAGCAGGGGCTGTACTTTATCAACCGCATGGATTCCGACCGCGTTTATCTATGCGGCAGGGATGGCGTTGGCAGTCTGAAGATTTCAAATGACCCGGCCCTGTCTGTTGGTTATGACGGTGAGAAAGTTACCATGATTTTAAAATCGGACGGGAAGGAGGTGGTTTTTGAACCGTGACGGTACGGGAGCGTCAAGCATCCGTCAGAGCAAGGCGAAAAAAGCGCGGCAGAAGGCTGATGATGGCTTATCATCTTTGAGAGGAAAAGTCGAAAACGAAATCAGACTTTAGCTAGGAAACCAGGGACTTTTATTCTTTGTTTTGTTGCGCAATATTTGATAGGGGACCAATCCGACAAATTACCGGCAGACTGTACCTTACCATAGGGAGCAGCCTGCCGGTTGTCACAGTCCAGCCGTATTTTTTAACTATAGAAAATGATGCTGTTGGGTATCCCGACGAACATGTAGCAATGCGCTCTATTTCCTGACCACATAATTAGCCACAGACAGACGTGGAACACATGGAAACACTGGCTTCAAAGAGTATTGGAGAGTAAATGAAACGGAGCAGAAACGCCTATAAACTATCGAAATTTGTCTAAAAGATCTTTGCAGACCTCTTTGTTTACTGCGGCGCAGATTTTGCCCGTTGTCCCTCTCTGCACTGCACTTTTCTGCGTATAACATCCCTGTCCGCACTGCGGGCAGATGTGTTTGAAATTTATCCCGCTATACTTTCGAACGTCTGCATTGCCCTTTGTCCTGGGCATTTTGCCGAACGCAACCGCCTCAGAAAATCCGCTGAACGGAGGGCAAAAGCACCGTGTGGAGGCCGGGTGGACCGTCCCAGCCTCCCCGCGTCCATGTCTGCTCTGCCACCTCAGATTTCTGGATGAAAGCCGCTCCACCGTACAAACGCGCACGAACTGCCTCCGGCCCGCTTTAGCGTAGACAAACCCGTCCAAGCGTGGTATATTGTTTCGATCAGCTTTATGCGAGGAGGGATCGCCATGCCTATACAGGTGATGGTTTTATCCGCATGCTTAGATTCCACGCTGGCCCACGCCGTGCTGGCGGCCTACCTGTTCGCCGTCCTGGATGAGCGCAGCTGGCGGCGGGTGAAAAAGCTGCCAGCCCTGCTCCCATCCCCGCTGGTCGTCAGCACACTCAACGTACTGCTGTACTACGCCCTCCCCGGCAGGGATCTCATCCGCTTCTGGGTCGGCACCCTCAGTGCCACGCTGGGCTGTACGCTGTGGACCCGGTGGGCCTGGAGGATCGGATTCTGGCGGGCCCTCTCCGCCGTGTCCATGGCGGGCATGTTCCAGACTGCCCTTTCCGCCCTGACCCAGTTTTTGTTCAACAACATATTCATGGATAACGAGGGCCTCCAGTTTGCCGCAGTGATCGCCATTACCTGTGCCATCGTGCTGCTCTGCACCGCCCTGCTGTACCGCTTGGGCTTCGGCCGCAGGTTCCGCCTTTTGCTGGAGGAGAGCCCCAGCCCCCGCAGAATGGCCCTGCTTCTGTACTCCCTGGTCTGCGTCATAGAGGCAGCCTACCTGCTCCACCGGGGAGTTCATTCGGAGTTTTTTGCCCTGTACTACCTGATGGTTTTGGCGGCGGTGGGTCTGGCGGCGGGGCTGGTGCTCTATCTGGCCCAGTGGTTTGACGCCGCCCGAAAGCTGGAGGTTCAGCAAGACGTCATTGCCCAGCAACAGCTCTATGAGCGGGACCTGGAGGCCATCCGCCGGGAGGTGCGTACCTTCCGCCACGACTACAAAAATCTACTGGCGGGGCTGTCGGAGCAGGCGGATGAGGGCGAGTTGGATGAGTTGCGCGCCGCCCTGTCGGAGCTGGACGCGGGCTTTGACCGGCGCATTGGGGAGAAGATCCGGGTCTCCACCCAGCTGGGCAACGTGCGGATACCCCAGGTGAGGAGCCTTTTGCTGTCCAAGCTGGCGGCCATAGGGCAAAAAGGGATCGACTGCCGTCTGGAGGCACTCTATCCCGTGGAACGGGTTGGGATGGATGTGTGGGATTTTGTGCGCTGTCTGGGCATTCTGCTGGACAACGCCGCCGAGGCCGCGTTGGAAATGGAAAGGCCCTGGGTGGAGGTAGTTCTGCTGGCCCAGGGGGAGGCGCTGTCCCTGCGGGTGTCCAACCCCTACGCCGGAACCATCGACCCGGACAGCATCTGGGCGGAGGGCTTCTCCACCAAGGGGGAGGGTCGGGGGCTGGGCTTGCCCAGCTACCAGCGGATTTTGTCGGAGCACCCCAACACCGCCGCGTCCACCAGCTGGGCAAGGGGCGTGTTTGTCCAGGAGTTGAAAGTGGGGGGACGACCATGATTTCCGTTTATCTCTGCGACGACGAGGAGGCCGTCCTCCACCAGCTCAAGACCGCCCTGGTGTGGAAAATCTTCGTGGAAAACTACGACATGAAGGTGGCCTGTGCCGCGTCTACCGCGGGGGAGCTGCTGAACGCGGCGGTGGACGGCAGCCGGAGCGTCTACTTTCTGGACGTGGATTTGCGGGATGGGGAGTGGGACGGCTTCAAGCTGGGCCAGGAGCTGCGGCGGCGGGACCCCCACGGCACACTGATCTACATCACCAGCTATGGCGACCTGACCTGGAAAACCTTTCAATACCATCTGGAGGCCTTCGACTACATCGTGAAGGAGGGGGATCAAACCGGCTCCGCCGCTGCCCGGTGCCTGGAGGCCGTCCATGCCCGGCTTTTGGACGAGCGTCAAGACCCGGCGGAGGTGTTTTCCCTGCGGACTGGGGACGAGACCCGTCACGTCCCCCTGGCAAATATCCTGTTTTTCGAGACCGCCCCCAAGGCCCACCATGTGTTTCTCCACACGGCAGACAGCCGGCTGGACTTCGTGGGCAGCCTGAACGAACTGGAGCGGGAGCTGGCCGGGCGCTTTGTCCGGGTCCACCGGGCCTACTTGGCGGCCTGGGATAAAATTGAGTCGGTGGACTGGAGGAAAAACCGGGTCCGGGTAGGCGGACGGGAATGCCTGCTGTCCCGGTCCGGGAAGGCGGAGCTGAAAAAGAAACTGGGGGGAGGCCCGTAAGGCCTCTCCCCAGTTTTTTGCCGTTCAGGAAAAATTTTGTCCGTTTAGGAAATCCGGCCCACAGCGGGCCGGGAGCGTAGTATGCTTCCTTTCGCAGACAGGCGGGATAGGAAAGGAGGGAAACGCAATGGCAAAGGAACGCTTTGTGGAGGTCTATAACCAGGGCATTGTGAATGTGGTGAGGATCATCGTGGATACGGAGACTGGCGTAAACTATGTGCTGGGCTCTCACAATAAGGCAAGCGGCACGGGGATGACCGTGCTGGTGGACGCCGATGGCAAGCCCATCGTTACCCCTGTGAGCTGAAAAAATTGCGATACACAGCACCGCAATGAATTCATCCCGCCTGTCCGCGCCAAAATGAATTTCAATGATGTAGGAGGCACATAACCATGTCAAGAGAAGTCCAGAAATTCATCCAGGAGGCCGGATACCAGCCCCTGGAGGATCGCTGCATCATTGTCAAATACGCCCCGAAAAACCTGAGCGAACAAATTCCGGCGTTTTTTAAAGCGGAATTTTATGTTC
>CAKNZJ010000356.1 GCA_932222125.1 uncultured Clostridia bacterium
AGACCCCATATAAGAATCCAGCTTCGCCGTAATCTTGCAGAACCCGATAAGACACATATTGGCCGCAAAAAACTTCGTAAACCCATAAGAACTTGCCATCATATTCCCATAAGCCGACAAAAACATCTTCACACACCAGGCATCCAGAATCACCACCAGCACCTGTCCCCCAAACATCTTCGTCCAGGAGCCCAGCACGTTGTTGGTCGCCTTAGACCCTCCCGCCGCAAACGCCAGCGGCGATGTATAAGAAAAGATCCCCAGCAGCACATACCGCTCCGCCAGGATAAACAACATCTTAAAATAATTCCAGGCCACCACCAGCTGCAGCAGCAGCTTCAATATGGAAATCGTCATCACATCAATCCCCAGAACCGACATGATCCCTTCCGCCGCCGTCACATACTCACTGAACGAATCCACCGTAATCACAGTCCCCACCACCCAGTCATAAGGCGTCCCCGCAACCTCCAGGATATAATTCACAATATCCTTTGCAAACAAAATCATAAAGAGACAAAAACAAGACCGGAACACCAACTCCACCGGGTCCTCCGAAGCAGTCCCCAGCTTCCCAAACATAGACTTAAACAGCTGCCACACCAGAATCATCAAAAGCAGGGCCACCCCCATAGGCACAATGGCATTCCGGTACAAATCCCCCGCCACCCCGAACAGTTCCTCAAACAAATCCAGATCACAAGACAAAATCTCCGTAAACATCCCGCTGGCAACATCCATCATGTCCACAATAAACTTAGAACACATCTCACTCACAGACTCAAACAGCAATTCCAATAACCAGCCCATTCACTCCTCCTATTTTCCAGGCACGCTTCCCTCCCTTTCCGCCATCTGCCAGACCGCCGGAAACTCAAAAACGCACCTTATTCTATTCTCCTCCTCCAGAGGCCTTCCACCTCCTTCCTGCCGGGAGAGCACCGGCCTTTTCTTTTTTCAAAATCAGCAACATCTTATCCCTGTCCTGCCCCCAGATGAATTTAGATGATAGATGTTCCAGACACTTCCATCCAATCCATTTACAAATACTGCCCGTCAATCCACCAGAAAGCCATCCAGAACCTTCACCATCCCATAAAAACAAATACCGGCCAAGTTTCCTTGCCCGGCTCCCCCATTTACAGTGTAAATGAACTCTGTGGAATAATCTTCTCCATGTAAGTCACAATAGCCCCCAACGTCATCAGCGCCGCCCAGCAGATAATAATCCGCTTCAGCCAGGCCCTGGACTCATCCACGGTCTTCCCCGACTTAGAGAAATTCATCAGGAACAGACATACAGCCGCACACACCACAGCCCCCAC
>CAKNZJ010000357.1 GCA_932222125.1 uncultured Clostridia bacterium
AATGGCAGAGGAATATTACAAGATACCAGAAAACCCGGAATACAGGGCCGCCGCGATCCGCAAGCTGCAGGACAGCGACCCGGCCAGCGCCACCCTGATTTTTAATCCTTTGATAGAGGCGATGTTGGAAAGCCTGGCCCATGTGCAGGCGCACAAGGCAGCGCTGGGGGAGGACGGCAAGGTGGACGCCAGCCAGCTGCCGGAAATGGACGCCTCCAATTTTACCTATGACGGGCAGCCGCTGGATGAATTCCTGGACGAAGTGAAGGAGTCCGTTTCCGTTGACCGTGGCATCCCCCGGACGCCGTACCAGTTTGGGAGCCTTACCTACAACGGGGAAGTGCAAAAGCCTGTCTGGAATGGCTTTGACCCTGCTGCCATGCTGATAAGCGGCATCCAGGAGGCTGCGGATGCGGGCACCTATGAGGCCATATTCTCCCCCAAGCAGGGCTACTACTGGACGGATAACGGGGGCAACGAAAGCCGGAGCAGCTTCTGGACAATAGGCCGTATCGTGGTAGAGGTGCCCAGCCAAAGCAATTCCCCGGTATATAATGGGGAAAGCCATTCGCCCACCTGGGAGGGCTACCAGCCGGATATTATGACTTTAGCCGGGGACACCAGCGGAATCGGTGCCGGGGAGTATGGGGCAATTTTTATCCTGGATAACAACTACCAATGGCCGGACGGCACGGTGGGCAGCCGGGATGTCACCTGGGCCATAGGGCGGGCCACAATAGCCTCTGTGCCCAGCCAGAGCGGCAGCCTCACCTATACCGGGGAGGAACAAACCCCGGCCTTTGAGGGCTACAACGCCGCGCAGATGGCTATTGCGGGGGCGCAGGCAGGCACCAATGCGGGCACCTACAAGGTACAGTTTACCCCGGACGAAAATCATCAATGGCCCGATGGAACCACGGGGGCCAAAGAGGTAAGCTGGGCAATAGCCCCGGCAGCTGGCAGCATAACCCTGGACAAGAGCAGCCTGGAGCTGCGGGCCTCCCTTATGTCGGGGGTAATCACGGTAACAAGGCCGGGTGACGGGGCCATAACAGCCACGTCCGGCAATACCAGCATAGCCACGGTAAGCGTGGACGGGAACGAGGTCGCGGTGACGGCAAAGGCAAAAGGCTCGGTGAATATCACCATAGCGGTGGGGGCGGGTGCAAACTATACGGCCCCCCAGAGCAAGACCGTAAGCGTGACTGTAACCCTGCCCACCACGGTGCTGAACGATAACAGCTGGGCCACCATCCAGGACGTGGCGGCCTCGGGCAATGCCGCCAATTATTGGAGCGTGGGGGACACCAAGAATATCACCATAAACGGCAAGGTGGGGAATTTCACCTTTGCCAATTTAGCCATCCAGACCTATATCATAGGGTTTGACCACAACAGCGCCAGGGAGGGTACAAAAACCATCCATTTCCTTATCGGGAAGATAGACGGCAAAGAGGTGGCGCTGTGCGATAACCAGTTTGGTAACGAGCAGGCCAGCGCGGGCTATTTCCACATGAATAACAGCCGGACAAATTCTGGCGGGTGGGATAGCTGCTATATGAACAAGACACTCCTAAACGGTGCCAGCAACAGCCTGCTGAAAGCGCTGCCCAGCGAGCTGCAGGCAGTGATCCAGCCGGTGACCAAGTATACAGACAACACGGGCGGCGGCTCCAATACGGCATCCTATGTAACAGGCAAGCCTTGCAAGCTGTTCCTGCTGGCAGAGTTTGAGGTGCAGGGCACAAGGAGCTATGCAAATAGCGCGGAGCAAAACTATCAGCAGCAGTATGCCTATTTTAAGGCAGGCAACCCAAAGATTGCTAATCGACACACCGCAGTAACGTCTGCGGTGTGGTGGTGGTTGCGCTCCCCTCTTTACGACACC
>CAKNZJ010000358.1 GCA_932222125.1 uncultured Clostridia bacterium
TATTGACCCCCTCGTTTCTGCTGGGGTCATTATAACATGGCGTCCACTATTATGCAATTTTTAGATTTTATGGACCACTAGTAATGAAATCAGTAACAGAAAGCAGAGGTATCCATACCAATATGCCTGCGCATGACCATGGCGAGACGTTCTCTAACCGGGGTATCTGCTATGGACAGCGGGTATAGGTATGGGAGCGGGCAGCCCTTACTGCCAGCGATTCCAGGCCGCAGGGGAACACCGCACATGGACCGCATTTATCTTCCGCAGTTGCTTCCGCTGGAGGAGTATGAAAAAATTATCGTCCTTTTCTCCGGCGGGAAAGACAGCTTGGCATGTGTCCTGGATCTTCTGGAGCGTGGCGTCCCACGGGAACGGATCGAACTCTGGCACCATGATATTGACGGAGGGCACCCGGACCGAAAAATGGACTGGCCCGTCACACAGGCCTATGTCCGAGCCGTTTCTGAGTATCTGGGACTTGTCCTCCGCACATCCTGGCGCGTCAATGGTTTTTGGGGCGAGGTCTACCGGATGGGCGCAAGCTGGCCAATCCAATATACTGAACCGGATAGCGGTATCGTTCGGGAATGCAAGCTGTCTGAGAAGCAGATCCGCTCCGCGCAGCTGCGTGAGGCGGTATTGAGCAGTGTGGAGCAGGTGGAGCTGGAACAGATGGGACGCCGTATGAAATTCCCCGCCAAAAGCGGCAATCTGGCCACACGCTGGTGCAGTTCCATCCTCAAGATTATGGTTGCGGACTCCGTGATCCGCAACATAGCGATGGACGAACTGAAGGAGATAGGCGATTGCAGAAAGTTCCCTGCGAAGGGCAGTATCTCCAGTGGGCGCTACTGCAGCCCCAACCTTAAACGTGAGGTGGCAGACACCCTGATCCGCAGTATGGACGGCCTCCGGGCGGACGGTGAGCGCATGAAGTTTCCTGCAAAATCCGGATGTCATCAGGGAAGATGGTGTTCTGGAGCGCTCAAGGCCCAGGTCTGGGAGATCATCAAGCGATGGCACATCGCACCCCATCCCTGTTACGCCGCCGGATGGAACCGTTGCTCCTGTGCTATGTGCATTTTCAGTCTGCCCAAGCACTGGGCCGGTATCCGGGAGCTGTTCCCGGACTGGGTCAGCGCCGTGGAGTCGGACGAACGGATTCTGGGGTTCACGTTGGACAATAAGATGACTCTGGCGGAATACATAGGAGATGCGGTGAGCTGCGTATGTCACGATGATCCAAAAGCACTTTTCCAATTAACCAGCGGAGTGTTCTCACTGAATGACGTAGAGCAGTCTGAGTGGGTATTGCCAGCCGGTGCTTTTCATGGTGCGGAGGGCGGTCCCTGTTAACAGGTTATATCGCAAGAATAACATCTATTTTCTCAATGAAGGAGAGCGTGTATTATGACATTGAATAATTTGATGACCCCGTTTGAGCGTCGGCGCGTGATCGAGTACGGTAAGGATGGCAACAAGGTAGTCCGTCACTGATATGATGTGCAGCATGTGATTGGCTCGCTGTATAAAAGCAAAGACTTCCCAAATGACTGGGGAGAATTGGAGTTTAAGCTGTTTGTGTTCTTTGATGGCAAGTGCGATGGGTTGCGGTTTGAGTGGCTGTCTCACCCGGAATGCTACACCGTAGAGCGGGTGGCGGATACCATGTGCCGCTGCAGAGTGGACAGCATGACCCATATGTACCTCGAATTGAATGACCGTATGGAGCAGGATAAATTTATTGGTAACGCGGAAATTGAGTTTATCCGTCAGTTTGACCCGGCTGCCGCTGATCGTTATGCCAAACACCGGGAGGACTTCTACGCCCGCAGGGCGGAGCAGGAGCGCACAAAGGCCTTAGCCCGTCAGGCGGAAAAAGATGCGAACCGGGCGAAGGCGCAGGCAGAGCTTGCGGCTGAGAAGGCCAAATACTTAGGTTGGGTTGACGATATGACACCGCTTCGCCTTGGCCAGGTTTCAGCCTTGATGGATACCAGTATCCGCGTGGACGGTAAAATAACGACTCGACGAGAGTTTATTATCAA
>CAKNZJ010000359.1 GCA_932222125.1 uncultured Clostridia bacterium
ACGCCCTGGCCTCCCGGTCGCTGGCCCGGCTGTGCAAAACGGTGCAGCTGGCCGACACCGGAATTACCCCCGGCTCCGGCGTGGGCAACCACCGCATGGGCCTCACCCGGGACACTCTGGGCGTGCCCGTCATCGCTGTGGGCGTGCCCACCGTGGTGGACGGGGCCACCCTGGCCGCCGACCTCCTGGGCACTGACGAGCTGCCCGACCTCCACGGAGACGGCGGCCTGCTGGTCACCCCCAAGGACATCGACAGCCAGGTCAACGACCTGTCCAAGGTGATCGGTTACGCCATCAGTATGGCCCTCCAGCCGGGCATGGCCCTGGAGGAACTGGAGCTTCTTCTCAGCTGATTTTGCGCCCCTCTGGGGGCGCTCTTTTTTTGCCCGCCTCCGCTGTTGACAGGCATAGCGCTCACTGCTATCATTGAGATATATTTTAAGACTGCCGGGCGGATGTAAACCTGTGTTTACATTTCCGTTTTTGTATAGAATTGCCAATGTTAACAGGTGTTGGTAGCCTTTTTGGGGGAGGAGCACTAAAATGAACGCAAAGCAGACGATTAGGAGCATTAGAACAGAACGGGGTATTTCTCAGGAGACCCTGGCGGAGCTGCTGGAGGTCTCCCGTCAGACCATCTCCAAGTGGGAAAACGGCCAGGGCCGGCCCTCAGCCGACAGCGTCGCGAAGCTGAGCGAGGTATTCGGCATACCGGCGGAGGCCTTTCTAAAGGATGATTGGGTCCCGCCGGAGGAAAAGCCGCCGGAAATCCAGGTTGTCGAGGTCCCGGTGGAGATCAAGGTTGAGGTCCCCGTGGAGGTCCCCCGGCCCAGAAATTACCGCCTGCTGGCCCTGTTGGCCGCTGTGGTTTTGGCGGCGGGTGTTCTGATTGGCACGCTGCTCTTCCGGGAACGCCCTGAAGAATCTGTTTCACAATCAACTTTAGAGAGCGAGGTGATAGATGTCCCGTCTATGGGGGGAATTGATTTACTTCCCCTGGAGTAACTTGCATTATGAATTTCTTGAGGCGCAAGCGACTTTGGTCTTTACTGCTGGCCTGCGTTTTGGTGTTAGGCTGTTCCGCAGTTCCTGTAGGCGCGATTGATACCGCAGATGATAATGCTCCCATTCTTCGGGTTTCTAACCGGATCAATCAAAGTATTTCGGCAAACTCTATCGTTGCCATAGAAGATTGGTTCTATTTAGACGTAGGTGATACTGTTGGGTTTAACTGTACCTATTCTCCAAAATCCGCTAGCATAGACTTCGGTATTGTTAGCCCCAACGGCGTTTTCCAGCATCTAAACTGTACCAGCGGAAGCTTCGACAAGTCGATTAAAATTTCTCAAACCGGCCAGTATACGCTGGCCATCCGCAACAACGAGTCTTATGCCGTTATTGTGACGGGAACGGTGAGGTATTGATTGTTTTTTAGCGCAACAACTCAACAGAATTGTAAGCTTCACATAATGAAAGGAGAAAAAAATGAAGAAATTGTTGTCCATCATTCTGTCCCTGAGCCTTCTCTTTGCTATTGGCATTAATGCATTTGCGTCCGAGGTGAACGGAGAAAATGAGAGCTGCATAGTTGACGTTGACCCCAACGCTCCTAGCCCCTATTTGATGACTGAATCCTTCACAGCGGTTCTCGATAAGAACACCTCTTTACAAAAGCAGATCACCTTTACAAAGGAGTACAAATTTTTTACCATGACAGTGCGGAACACTGGAGATTATGCTATCAGTGTTGATGTTGGCAATAAGGTATTTACTGTTGACCCTCATGATAGCAAAATTATTTATAGCTCAAGTGCATGGAGCGCT
>CAKNZJ010000360.1 GCA_932222125.1 uncultured Clostridia bacterium
CGCGGAGGGCATAGACCAGGCTGTCTCCATAGATGGAAGTGGCCTCCATGCCAATCACCACGCCCTCCAATCCCTGGGCCTGGATCGCCGACACGATCCTCTCTGTCAACAGTTTAGCACCGCCACGGCTGTTTTGCATCCGGAAACTGCTGTGCTTCTCGCCATCCGGTTTCATCAGGTACACCGCGTTGTTTTGGCTTCCCACATCAATGCCAACGAATAATTGGTTCACGATTTTCACCTCCCCTGTGTTGGGATTTCAGGCCAGCAGGCTTTGAGATACCCATGATAACCGGAGCATCAGCAACCTCGCATATCAGAATCATTCCGGGACGGGCCAATGCGATAGCCCTCACTGCTGAAAGGGCGGCCCTTCTCCCGGCAAACAGCCAGTGAGTTGGCAGCTAACTTCCGGCTCAGGGGAACTGACTATTGGAGTAGCAACCTTTCGGCTCTACTGGAGGAATGAGAACTTAACCCTGCTGTCCTACAGCGATTGTATCACGGGCATCTCATAGCCTGCTGATACCGAAAACCATTAACTTGAAACTTATTATACGAGGGGGAATGTCTATGGACGGTTCAAAAGCCCGCCGTACCCGCAATTTGCGGTATAAGCGGCCCGCGCTGGCATCGCTGGGATATCATGCGATACGCTCAGAATTATGGGACATCCGGGAAGCCTGTGCGGATATCTATTGGTTTACCGATCAGGATAACGACACACTGCTCAACGCCTTGGATGGGAATGAGGATGAGGTCTGGGAGTTCAAAATGGCCTTTGCCGACTTGGAGGCCAAGGTGGACAGTCTGGAGGAGGTCATCGGAGAGCTCTACGGATGGGACGGCGACATGGAGCGGGCCTTCAACGACTGCACCGTGGCTCTGATCGGCAACCGCTATCGGACCATCGGCTTTGACAGCGAGGAAGAAGATTACTTTGCGCTGACCGCTTACGAAGAAGGGGTGGCCCAAACGGAGGCCGGGAAGCGGCTCATGCGGAGGACAAAAGCGGACATGATCGCCACCATCGGACAGTGTCTGGGAATCCTGCTGGCATTTTTTGACCTGCGGCAGCAGTACGACTACCTAAAGGCCACGTTCGATATCCTCCGGGACGAGAACACATCCCTGCTGCAGACCATTAAGGAGATCGATGCTGCCTATGAAGCGATTGCCGCAGAGAAGCGATGGAATCGCTCCAGTGAGGCGGTCAGGAGATTTGACGCTCTGCTGTATAATCTGCCGGATCGGGTATGGATCGAATAACGGCGGCAAGTGGTTGTTGGTATTGCCCGGTTTTCACAGCCCATTCTTGTTGGGTATCGTGAATAGCTTTCCCCGGAAAAAGCTGGTATCGTTGCTGCTGGAACAGCCACAAAATCATGATGAGGAGGACGAGCGAAATGACGAGATACGAGCGCCACCCCGCGCCGGAAAAACTGCTTTTGCAGATCACCACGGAGGCGGTCAACCTGCTGGCCCTGGGCACACCGGATAAGCCCGCAGACGTGTCCCTGCTGGAGACA
>CAKNZJ010000361.1 GCA_932222125.1 uncultured Clostridia bacterium
CGGCTTTCCCAGCAGGTCAGCGGCCTCTATGAATCCTTTGCATTGGGCGAGATCAGCAAGGCGGAATATCTCACCGCAAAAGCCGCCGCCGCAAAACAGCGGGACGATGCCGCTGTCCAGATCACCGAGTTGGAGGCCTCGCTGGAGAATATGGACACGGACGGTAGCTTGCGGAACGGTTTTGTTTCTGCCTTTGGAAAGTATCAGGAGGTAGAGGAAATTACCGATGAGATTGTGGCGGATGTTTTGAAAGAGGTCCACATCCACCCTGGCGGGCAAATTGAAACCGTCTGGAATTACCGGGACGAGCTGAAAAAGCTGATACTTGATTTGCAAGGAGATCATCAGGATGGAGAATAAAAGAGCCTGGATTTATTGCAGGGTCGCACACCCTGACGCACACGCGCTGGCGGCTCAACAGGCCAGTCTGGAGGCATATGCGGAAGCGCACGGTTTTAAGGTTGTGGGCACGACTGCTGAACAGGCCAGCGGGTTAGACTTCTCCCGCCGTGGGTTGGCCGAGGTTTCCGGTGCGGTGGCTGATGGGAAAATAGACCTTCTGCTGGTAGCAGACCTCTCCCGCTTGGGGCGGGATGTTGGAAGGACGGACGCTTATCTGCGCTGGCTGGAAGATCAGTTTGTTGAGGTGGTCTGTGCTGACGGCGCTGTGCCACAGACGGCCACCGAGATACTGCGTGAGTTGGTGAACACAAGCAGGACAGATTACAGATAGTCCCAAGCAGGGGCCTCTCCATCCAAGAACTTGGACGGAGAGGCCCTTAATCCGTATAAAATTGGGGTGAAATACCATGGATATTAGATTTGCCGATACGACAGAAGCCGCCTATCAGGACCGGGTTTGCAGTATCCTCGCATCACTCAGCCTAATGGTAGACGCTCAAAAACATTCGGGAGATTGTAACGGAAATCTCCGGTGGCTGTACCGACGTGAAATGGAGTACCATTACAGACGAGCGGTTTTTGAAGCCCTTCGGCTGCTGGGTATTCTGATTCACGACACCGGCATTGTAAATGAAACAAACCTGAACCGACTTTGCGAGAACGGGCACACCGCGCTGGAAGATTTAATTAGCAGATATGCCAAGTGTTTTGATACTGAGGTCGAGTAGTCCCGCAGTTGAAACCATTCGGAAGTGTTCATAGTTTATTTACATTTAATTTTTGTTCCGTGCTTGACATTGGCGGATAAAGGATACAGCGGCAAAAACACAGACCGCCCGAAATTTCAAGAGTTGGTGCGGGATATTAAAAAGGGCCTGATAGCAAA
>CAKNZJ010000362.1 GCA_932222125.1 uncultured Clostridia bacterium
ATCCCCATGCCTATGAAGCCCTACAGCCGGAAGGGCGTCCCTTATGGCAATGTGTTTGATTTGGAAAAAGTGTTTGAACAGGAAATTCAGGCGGAGAACAGCGGAAACTCTCCCAAGGGAAAAAGGAGGCGGCATGAGCAGAGCAGATAAGCGTGGCCGGCATCATGTCCACATCGAACTGACGCCGGCGCAGTACCAGCGGCTGGTGGCCCAGGCCAGGCAGTGCGGCCTCTCCCGGAGGGCCTACCTCGTCCGGCTGATCGAAGGGACGCCCGTCCGTACCCGGCCCTCCCAGGAGATCAAGGAACTGCGGACGGAGATCCACCACATCGGCAATAACATCAACCAGATCGCCCGCAGCGCCAACGCCGGGATCGCCAGGGCCGAGGATGCCAAGCGGGGGCTGTACCTGCTGGATCAGGTCTATGAGTTGATGTATCAGATTGCGAAAAAATAGCGTTACAGTACCATCAACAGCGTTCCAATGCCAATCAGAATACAGCCCAAGATGGACTTTGGTGTGAACTGTTCGTGCAGAATGACAGCCGCCAAAATCATGGTAATCACAACACTCAGCTTGTCGATGGGAACAACTTTGGAAGCCTCTCCGATTTGCAGAGCCTTATAGTAGCACAGCCAGGAGGCCCCTGTGGCAACGCCAGACAGAATGAGAAAAAACCAGCTCCGCTTGCTGATCTCTACAATGCCCCCCTGTGCGTTCGTGACGAACACCATCCCCCAAGACATCAGCAGCACAACAAAGGTGCGGATTGCTGTCGCAAGGGTTGAGTTCACTCCGTCAATACCGATCTTGGCTAAGATCGAGGTGAGCGCAGCAAATACGGACGAGCCTAACGCAAATAAGAACCACATATTTATCTCCTAAAGTTTGCTGCAACCATTATACCACAGGAGATGGGAACATGGCTATCACAAAAATTCTCGCCCGAAAGGGCCGCCTGGACGTGGGCATCAACTATGTCCTCAACGGGGACAAAACCCAGGAGCGTGTTCTCACCGCCCACCTCAACTGCGACCCAGGCCGGGAGTGCCGCCAGATGCTGGATACCAAGCGGGCCTATGGCAAGGAGGAC
>CAKNZJ010000363.1 GCA_932222125.1 uncultured Clostridia bacterium
CAGGCTCATATCTGTCAGGGGTTTTCCATCCCGGAGCTTGACGGATGCGTCCAGCAAGTCACGGATGTCATAGGTGCTGCCCCACACTTCGGGGACACCTCGGTCCACGTTGAGCAGCGTGTAAACCGCCTCCATGCCAGTACGCATAGAATACTCGGTGGTAAAAATGGTGTCGCGGGCTGTCTCAGCGAACTGGCCCAGGAAGGCGAAATTTACTGCGCCATCAGGCACTACCTTGGGCCGGTCGGTATCGTTGCGGGGCATGAAGAAAGCGTCAATGTAAGGCATCATCACGGGGACTGTGTTGGCACTGTGCTCGGCCAGCTCCTCGATCTGATCCTCGGGCACGCCCAGATGATAGAGCCACTCCATACAGATCTCCTTGCCGGTACAGTCTCGCATGGGCTTCTTTACATAGTCGCCGGGCACGTTGGAGAACAGGGAGTATACCCACACCAAGCAGTGATCCTTGGGCTGCTCCCGGAACTGTGGCTGGCGGTTGATGGTCCAACTGAGCAGCCAGGAGGAGTCCTTTACAGTGACGATGCCGCCGGTGACCACCTTGCCGGTGAAGGGGTCCCGCTTACAGATATTCTTGATATAAGGGATGATCCTCTGATCCAGCGTCTCCACTGTGGCGCTCATCCAATTGGTCTGCTCCGGGTCATAGCAGAACTTGTCCGGGTTACCGAAAGCGGGGTCCTGGGCAGCAATCCTCCGCCACATATCCCAGCCGCCGCCGGGTTTAATCTCGGTGTTGTAGGCCGCAGGCTCGTTCTGGGAACCCATAGTGGAGTTCTCCACACAGCCGCCATTGGTGATGAACACCAGATCGTCCTCGGTAAAGTCTACAAACTCCTGGATGCCCTCTCGCAGCAACTCAATACGTTTGGCCAGCTTTTTATTTGGCTGAATGTCGAATTCTACGTTGACAACCTTGGTGTTGTAATGGAACTGAACGCCGTGGACCTCCAGATACCTTACCATGGGCAGGATCATGGACTCGTACTGGTTATAGCGGGTGAAGCGCAACGCTTTGAAATCAGGCAGACCGCCCACATGGTGGATGAAGCGCTTGATGTACCGCTTCATCTCCAGAGCACTGTGCCAATTCTCGAAGGCAAACATGGTGCGCCAGTAGAGCCAGAAGTTGGAGTTCAGCACTTCGTCATCGAAGTAGTCGGTGATGCGTTTGTCGTACAGTTCCTCATCCGAGGTAAAGAACAGGCGCATAATCTGCATGGCCGCTTTATCAGAAACATCAAACTTGCCGTCCGTGTGGGCATCCTGGCCCCGGTTCACGGTGGCCCGACAGAGGGAGTAGTTGGGGTCTTCCTTGTTCAGCCAGTAATACTCATCCAGAACGCTGACACCCTCGGTTTCAATAGAGGGGATAGAGCGGTACAGGTCCCACATGACCTCGAAATGGTTGTCCATCTCCCGACCGCCCCGCATGACGTAGCCCACGTTCTCGAACTTCCAGCCGTCGCAGGCACCGCCAGGGATGGGGTCCTTCTCGAAGATGTGGATGTGCTCGCCCTTCATCTGACCATCCCGCACCAGATAGCAAGCGGCGGTTAGAGCCGCTAAGCCGGTACCAATGATGTAGGCCGACTTGTGATCGACACCCTCGGGCTTGCGAGGCCGAGCGAAAGCCTCATAGTTACCACTGGAATAATACATATATAACATCCTTTCCCGAGCCGTTTTCTACGGCTCATTTGTTTGATGAGCTTATGATAAGGCACATCGCGCCATTTCACAATGCACAAAAAAACCACCATGATAAAATTTTTATCATGGTGGCTCAATCGATAATATTTTAGACATTTCCCCCAGAATGTAAGGGCTTGTCAACACGGAACGTATTCAGCGCACGAATCACATTTCCGTGAACCAGTTGACTGGTTCGTTCCACGATGGCCGCAGCATCCTCTTTCATGCCGTTGTCAATCCATTCCAGCATAATCCCGATAAAGGCGTACTCATAAAATTTTGCTATAAATTTCTTGTCCGACTCACTGATTGCCATCCCAGATGACTTTTCCTCCACCACGTCCAAAATCAGATTGTGAACCAGCGGATTCAGGTATTGCTCAACCCGCTCCCGGCCCACAGAACGATAGACACTCAGGACGAAGGGCTTGTTGTCCTCTACCGCACGGAAAATATTGAGGAAACCTGCCTGCCAGGTATCGTAGGTCTTTTTTCCATCCAGTGCTCGGGCGACATCCTCCTCACAGGTCCATTCCACCAAGTCATAGACGTCTTTGAAATGGTAGTAGAAGGTCATGCGGCTGACGCCGCATTTCTCGGCAATGTCGTTGATAGTAATCTTATTTAGCGGCTTCTGAAGCAACAGAAGCTTTAGCGACGAGGCCAAGGCTCGTTTTGTGATCTGAGACATAGGCAAACCTCCTCTACACAGTTTCTGATGTGTACAAAATCCATTCATTTCGGAATCGTCCAATTCAGGGACTCCTTAAAGATAAGTATAATCCATCCCGGAAAAACCGTCAAGATTTTTATGGTTGAAGTCGAATTCAAGTTCGAGGGGGGCCTCTCATGCACAACTGAAATTTGAAACAAGAGGACAAGGCCAAAATCTCCATTCCCCCTTGACAACAGCTTTAGAACCATTCGCCCTTTGGTGATAATTCTATTTTTTCTAAAACACCCTTGACAAAGTTTATCTGAGGATTCCATCCTCGCCAGCATGGAGACCGCCGGGGCCGGAGATATGCCGGACGATATGGAGCGAAAGGGCATTGGGACCCCCGCCACCCGCGCCGCTATTTTGGAGAAGCTGGTGGCCTCCGGGCTGGTGGAACGGAAAAAAGCAAAGAAAATCACCAACCTTATTCCCACCCAGGCGGGCGGCTCCCTCGTCACCGTTCTGCCGGAGGCCCTGCAATCCCCCCTGCTGACCGCTGAATGGGAGCAGAGGCTGGGCGAGGTGGAGCGGGGGACGCTGACCCCGGAGGACTTCATGGACGGCATCGCCGCCCTGGTCCGCAATCTGGTCCGGGACTATCAGCCGGTCCCCGGCTGGGAGGTGCTGTTCCCCTCCGGCCGGGAGACGGTCGGCCCCTGCCCCCGGTGCGGCGGC
>CAKNZJ010000364.1 GCA_932222125.1 uncultured Clostridia bacterium
GGTGATGGAGTGGCCGGGTATGGCGTTTACCTTCTTCACCTTGCCTTCTTCATCCTCCATGTACTTGCCAAGCCTTGGACCCACCAGAACGGCCCCGATCAGCGCCGTGACGCCGCCCACGGAGTGGATGGCCGCAGAGCCGGCAAAATCATGGAAGCCCAGCTGGACCAGCCAGCCTTGGCTGTTCCAGACCCATCCGGCCTCAACAGGGTATACGAACAGGGAGATTACTCCGGAATAAATACAGTAGGACAAAAACTTGGTGCGCTCGGCCATAGCGCCGGAGACAATGGTGGCCGCCGTGGCGCAGAACACCAGATTAAACACAAAGCTGGAGGCATTTTCTTCAATAAAACCAGGAAAATCACGGAATATATCCAGGTTAGGTATACCGATAAAGCCCATCACGTAGTCCTCGGCCATCATCAGGCTGAAGCCCAAAAGTACGAACACCACTGTGCCAATGCAGAAGTCCATCAGGTTCTTCATAATAATATTGCCCGCGTTTTTGGCTCGGGTGAAACCGGTCTCCACCATAGCGAAACCAGCCTGCATAAAGAACACCAGGGCCGCGCCAATGAGAAACCAGACCCCGAATACCTGTGTGCTCACAGTTTCCGTCACCAGGGATATAATCTGCTCTGCTCCCATAATATCCACACTCCTTTAAGTTACAATGTTTTTACCTTACGCTGAAAAGTATATCGCCGTAACTGGGATAGGGCCAGAACTCTTTGGCAGTGATGGTCTCAGCCCGGTCGCATACCATCCGAAGCTCCTTCATGTGCTTTAAGAGCACATCACGCACCGTGTAGCCCTGCTCCTCTACCGTGCCAGAGAGCTCTCCGACAGCTTCCTCCAGCTGGCCCGCGCGCTGAGAAATCTCATGGGCCAGCTGTGACAGCTCCTTTATTAAATCCAGCTCATAGGCACTGTCCAGCCTGGCGTCAAGTGATTTCTTTGCCGAGGCGGCCTCCAGCAGCTTTACGGTGTAGGTCTCTACTGCCGGGGCAATCTGGCGGCGGGCCATGCTGACCATAGTGTTTGCTTCTATGGTAACGGTCTTGACATAATTTTCCAGCATAATCTCACAGCGGGATTCCAGCTCCGCCCGGCTGTACACCCCTTGGGAGGTGAGCATTGTCACATTTTTTTCGTCCAGCAGATGGGGCATGCAGTCCGGGGTGGTGGGATAGTTCAGCAGGCCGCGCTTTTTAGTGGCCTCCTCTATCCATGAACCGTCATAGCCGTTGCCATTAAAGATGATATTCTTATGGTCCTTTATTGTTTTGCGTATCATCTCATGCAGGGCGGACTCAA
>CAKNZJ010000365.1 GCA_932222125.1 uncultured Clostridia bacterium
ACTGCGTCAAACATCTCTTTCCGCTGGTTCAACTGCTGGACGATTTGTCCAGTAACCGACAGAGCATCAAATGAGGTGGTTGCGAAGGAGCAGCTTTGCGTCTGCCACTGGGGCGGATAGTCCAGACCGCCCTTGAGGTCGATAATATAGACATCCCCCATGGGCAGACACTGGGAAATAATAGTCTTGCCAATCGTAGTCTTGCCGCTGCCGGTGCTACCGCCAATCAGCAGATGGGGAACCTTATCCGGGTCCCAGGTGACAGGTCCGTCCAGAGATGTACCCAGCAGGATTTCCAGCGGCTTTAACGGCTGGCCTTGGGGTAGATAAGCCAATTCCGGGAGCTTCGTGTTGCCGGGGGCTAAATGGAGACGGATGGATTGATTATCCTCCCCCGGCTCGATTTTAGTAATGCGTTTACCTAGAGCGCTTTCCAACGGCTCTATGCGCTCTTGCAGCTGCGGGATGGTGAGCCCTTGCGTAAATACATCTATGACGGTCTTACCGTCTTCCTTGCGGCAGCTTGCCAGTAAGGGCGGTTCTCCGGCGGCGTTGGTCAAGCCGACACGCCGGAAAGCATCCGCAGTTTGGAAAGCCCCACGCGGAATCGCAGAGATAGTCACGCCGGTCACAAAAAAGATGATGGAACCGAGGACCACCAAGATGCAGACCAGGGGCTGCATCAGGTGTCCAATGATACCGTCCGCGGGACCTGCCGCATGGAGCAGCAGGAGCAGAGCGGTGAACCAATAGAGGGCGGTCAACGCGGACCTTGCCGGACTTTCGGGGATAGACCTCAATCCCGCCTTGCAGCGGTTCCAAAGATAGGCAAGCCGGTTGCTCTGGTTCAAATTTTCATACTTATACATGAATTATAACCTCCTAATTATTAAAACGGTGGATTTTCCAAATCTATATCGAAAAGTGAAACAGACTGTTCCAAGGAAAAATCAGGCAAATCAAGATCAATATCCTCATCATCGTCCAGTCCATCTGTATCTGCGGGGGCATTTGTAATCTCACCGTCAGGTGTGGAAAACTGTGGCAATTCCGCCTTTCCCTTGCGGACAATAATGCTTCCGGTGTCCGTAAATTCGACAATGTTGTGGATACGGCGGCAGAAAGCCTCCCAACGGTCAGGGAAATCCTCCTGAACCTTTTTGTACAAGCTCCAAAGCGGGATATTGCTGGTGATGTAAACCTTCTCATAACAGGCGGCTCGGTCTGAATATCGTGCCGGGAGCATGATCGGGTAGATGTCAAGATAATTGAGCATATCGGAAATTGGTACTTGAGAGGCAAACTCTTCAAACACCAAAATTTTTTGACCGTGGTAAGGGTCAAACCGGATGCCGGTAAGGGGATAGGATGTAATCCGGCATATATCTCGCGGGTCATGTTTTGCGAAGATGGAGCGCGTCTTGCCTGTTCCGGACGCTCCATAGAGATATGTAACCTCCAGATTCGGACGGAACACTCCGCCGTACTGGTCAGTGCGGATGGTTTCCCGGAGGGCTTCAATCTGCTGGACGCGGAGAGCCATTTCCGGGTGTGCGTCCACAATTTCCGTGATGGTCTTTCCGTCACGTACCTCCGACAGAAGAGCAGCGTACTTTGATGCGCTTTCCTCCTGCTCGGTAGGCATCGTGCCGTACTCGGCAAACGTACCGGGGACAGCGGTATCAGCTTTATCTGTAGCGGCCCATTTTCCGCCTTTGGCGACATAATCGCGGTTCTCAGACATGGAGCCGTAGGCTTTTTCAATATGGGCTGTCGGAAATACACGCTTGACCGTAGAAAAGCGAATGGGACTGGGACGAAAAATCGCTACATGGTAATGTTCGGTTCCGCTGTCGCCAATCTCCTTTGAACGGCAATAATATTGTGGATTCAGCTTGCGGACGAGCGTATCTAAATCATCCAGGGTCAACCCCATCTCCGAAGGGTTATTGATGGTTAGATTAACCTTTCTCATTTGCGGGTCTTTTGCCATGGGGTCCTCCTAATCAGATGCCATCGTGCTACATCTGCTACACGCTACATGGTGTGGGAAGGGTAATACTTCCCCTTCCCACACGGCAGCCGCCCCGGGGGCTTGGGGCCCCCGGTCCGACCGCGCCGGGATCAAGTGTTGTCCTTGAGCACCTTAACACCTGTGGCGTTTGCGGCTATATAATAGTCCCCGTTTTTCCAGGCGATACGGGCTTCCAGACCTTCAAACGCAACTTCGTAATACCCATTGGGCGGGTCCAGGAGAGCGGGGCCGTCAATGTCAACTCCAATCTTATCCATCTTGCGTTCCGCAAGGACGGTTTCGTAACGGTAGCCCAGGACATTCTCGGTCCTTCTATGGTCACGGTACTCGTAAATGGGAGTGACGTTCACAACCCACAGCTTAGTGCCAAGGGTACGCTTCGCGTCGAGAAGTGCTTCCGTGATTTTCAAGGCGATCACCTCCTCTCTTTCATAATAACGGCGATATTTTAGGGCAAACAAAAAAGGCCAGATTATCCCCTAACTCAAGACATAGCCTTTAGAGTTAGTATGATAATTTAGCCTTTTGATGTTAGCCTTTTTATTTTTTAAGAGAAACGGAACTTGTTGCTATGGAATGGGATGTAGTAGCCGTTCTCTCATCGCCTACTATTATGATAACCCAGAAACATCCGTTTGTCAATAGAGAAATTAAAAAATTCATAATTATTTTTTTATAAAAACATCCGGACAAGCTGAAAATCCGAAAATATTCAACTTTTTAGCAATTTTATATTCTTGACGGTTAGGCTCATATATTGCATTGGAGAGGGTGGCAAGCTATACCGACAGCGCGATAGCACAGGCTTCGAGAGTTGTCAAGACCAAAAGATTCCGGTTCCGAAGAGCCGGAATTTTTTGCGAGTTGGCTGCGCCAAGTCTTGACAACTTTCTCCGCCTGCGCTGGTGGGGGTCAACACAGCTCGCGAGCGAGCTGTGCTACACTCACTAATGATTATGGGAGGCTTACCGCTATGAAAAAACAATCGACCAAGATGTCCCGCGCCGTCAGCCAGCTAGAACACATTTATAATTCTCTTAACGCCGACTTCTTTTCCGGGGAGCTGCCAGTCCCGATTATAACGGTCCAAAGTAAGCCAGGCACCTATGGACACTGCACCACATCTAAAGTATGGCAACGTAAGGAAACGGGAGCGTATGAGCTTAATATTGCTGCGGAAGTGCTCAATTACCCGATTGAAGAAACGCTTGATACCATGATACATGAAATGTGCCATCTCTACTGCCGCGAGAACGGCATTAAGGAGGTATCCAGGGGCGGGAAGTATCACAACGGCAAATTCAAGGCCATAGCCGAGGCCCACGGGCTGACCTGCGTTCCCTGCAAAGAGTACGGCTGGAATACTACCCCAGGAGACAACCTTGTGGAGTACGCCCTTATCAAAGACTGGAACGAGATTGACCTGGGCAGGAACAGCCTCCCGTCCGCTATGAGGACCGGCAGTACGGGGACAGCGCAAACGGGGGCCGCCGGCATGGGGAATGGAGGCAGGAGGCCGTCCAGCACAAGAAAACTGGTTTGCCCCAAATGCGGACAGTCCGTCCGGGCTACCAGGGATGTCAACATCATCTGCGGAGATTGCATGGAGAGGATGGTAAC
>CAKNZJ010000366.1 GCA_932222125.1 uncultured Clostridia bacterium
CGGGCCGCCGCCGGAGGGGCGGAGGCCGGGACTTCGGCAGATACAGCGCTATAAAAAATAACAAATACGACAGGAAAAAACAGGGACAATCAGTTTTGCAAGCAGTAATCGCACACGGAACAACAACATAGGCAGGACTCTTGCAATTGCACTTATCACAGTGAGCACATACTCTCCCTGCGAAACATTCGCATTCACCGCTATTGTAAACTTTACACTCAAACCTTCTACAATCATCACTATCGCTACCTGCACTATAGCACTCGATAATGGTCCTGCTCAACTGCGGAATAACCAAAAATTCCATTTGCAATCCTCCTCATAATATTATTCTTTCAGAATCGCTTGCATACAAGTTTCTAGCGTCATCTGCCCTGGCATGGGGACAACATCTGGCGTAGTTCCCGAAATTCCGTTACAGGTCCCGTCTGGATTAAAGGATAAATAGGGATCATATAGAATCAACAGCCCCGAATATGGCAACGCCATTACGGTTGGCTGCCCGCCGATTCCATTCCCGCCCGTAGTTGTCCCCACTAATGTTGCAAATCCTGTCTTCTTGCAAAAATATGCGAAACTATCTGCTGCGGAGTAGCACTTTTCATCAATGAGTACCCATATCTTTTTGAACGAAGCACATGTACTGTCGCTGGCGTGAATTGTTTTTGTTGCCTTCAGCAACAGATCTACATGGTGGAAGTGATTGTCCGCAATAAGCGGGAAATCAATTTTCCAGGAATCATCCTGATAGACATCAAACATATCGTTTGGGTGGTCAAGAAACGGGATCATTGCCAGATTCAGCGTGCCGGTTTTTACACCGACCAGCATATTCCATGTCTGGTCCTCAGAAATAAGCGGCGTGACGATTCCCTGTGACCATGATAACTCGCTGCCGCCTGTATTTCCGCGAATATCAATGATCAGGTGGTCCCGACCGCTGTTTTCGCAAAGGAACGCAGATAGGCCTGTATATGTGTCCTCAGTCCAGCCGCTGAATGTTGGAATGGATAAATAGGGAATATCATCTACATACCCTGCTCTGATGTCTGGAGCAATAAGCCTGGTAATCGATTTGGCCGTTTTCATATGGGAATATGGTCCCTGCCAAGCAGTATCTGTTATAGAAGATTCGGATACTTCTTCGACTATTCCCTCCAAACAAGTATAATATGTTTTCACTTTCCCGCAATTAGCCAATTCAAATATTGTCTGATCAATAGATCGGTCAGAATCTTGGCAAGAATCCAGAATTGTTTGTCGGAAGGCGGGGGAAATCACATATAAATGTCCAACCGTCAAAAACTCTTTCATGCATGAATCAATAATATTAGTAAACTCTCTCTGCGCAATATAGCCATCATCCGCCAGCGAGACCAGCTTGGCCCGATACTGCGTCTTGACCACCCGGCTGCTGATCCCCAGCTCCTCCTTGATGACATCAAAGTAGGGATAGTTTTCCTCCAGCAGCTCCCACATGGTGTCATAGTCGTACAGCGCCTGCCCGGCGGAGAGGAGGATCCCCTCCTCCTCATCCACCAGCAGCTCCTCCTCGAAGGGGAGCGGAAACGATTCTGTCTCTGTGAATGCAATCTCACACGCCGGCGGAGCGGGCGGCAGCAGCGCGGCGGGTTCCTCCTCGGTGGGGCTGTCTGCAGCCGGCGTCTCGACGTCGACATTTTCGGGCGGCAAATCGTTCGCCGTATCCTCTGTATTTGCCGGTGACTGGCAGGCGCACAGAAGAAGCAACATGCATGCAGTGATCAGAAATTGTTTTGTTTTCATAACCAGTCCCCCTATTTCAAAAATAGCAATTATTATGTAGAATAAGCTCAACTGTAATTCATCGAAGGAATTATAGCACACAATAAGTGCTATATCAACCAACTCTGTGGAAACCGCCCACCCCATTGACAAATCCATCATTTCCGGCTATACTACTCCCAGTCAACGCGATGACGGGAACCAGTAGCGCCGCGCGCTCCCGCCCAGAGAGCCCCCGTGTGGTGAGAGGGGGAGGGGAGACCGGCGTGAATACGTCCCTGAGCAGCGGACCGAAACCGGCTTTCCGGCGGTAGGCTCCGCCGGGCGCGCCCGATACAGCGCAGGGGTCCCGGGACCCCTTGAGGCCGCGCCCCGCGAGGGGCCGGCGAATCAGAGGTGGTACCGCGATGTTGTCGCCCTCTGTCCACATACCCGCCGGAGGGGCGGGAGGGGACGGGGGGTGTTTTTTTGCAGCGACAGGGACATTTGACGGAGAGGCAGCGGGGCACGCTGTTCGTCTTCCTGGCCGCTGTGCTGTACAGCATCGGGGGACTGTGCATCAAGGTGATCCCCTGGAACGGCCTGAGCATCAACAGTGCCCGGAACGTGGTGGCGCTGCTGGTGGTGGGGGGGCTATCTGGCCCTGAGCGGGCACCGGCTGCGGCTGAACCGGTGGATCGCCCTGGGAGCGGTGAGTGTGTGCGGCACCAACGTGCTCTTCTCCATGGCCAACAAGCTGACCACCGCCGCCAATACCATTGTTTTGCAGTTCACAGCCCCTATCTTTGTCATCCTGCTGGCGGTCCTCTTCTGGCGGAAAAAGCCGGAGCGGCTGGACCTGGCCGCCTGCGCCCTGGTGCTGGCGGGGGTGGTGTGCTTCTTCATGGACAGCCTGGAGATGGGCGGGATGCTGGGCAACGTGCTGGCCCTCATCTCGGGGCTGAGCTACGCGGGGGTATTTTTGCTCAACGACCTGCCGGACGCAGACCCCATCAGCTCCGTGTTCTGGGGGGACGCAGCCAGCGTGGTCATCGGCCTCCCCTTTCTGCTCCGGGAGACGGCCTTTACCCAGACGGCCGTCGTCAGCGTGGTGATCCTGGGGGCCTTCCAGGTGGGGCTGGCCTATGTGCTCATGTGCATCGGCCTGCGCACCACCCCGGCGGTGACCGCGTCGCTGATCTCCGGCATCGAGCCGGTGCTCAACCCGGTGCTGGTGGCGGTGTTCTACGGCGAGGAGATCGGGCGCCTGGCCCTGGTGGGGGCGGTGATCGTGGTGGCCTCGGTGGTGGGATACAATGTGATCCGGGGCCGGCGGGCCGCCGCCGGAGGGGCGGAGGCCGGGACTTCGGCAGATACAGCGCTATAAAAAATAACAAATACGACAGGAAAAAATAAGGAGAATAATAGCAATGCAATTGTATGACGAACTGGCGGCCCGGGGCCTCATTGCCCAGGTCACCAACGAGGATGAAATTCGCGAGATGATCAACGCCGGCAAGGCCACCTTCTACATCGGCTTTGACTGCACCGCCGACAGTCTGACAGCGGGACATTTCGTGGCCCTGACCTTCATGAAGCGCCTGCAGCAGGCGGGCAACAGGCCCATCGCCCTCATCGGCGGCGGCACCACCATGATCGGCGACCCCTCCGGGCGCACCGATATGCGCAAGATGCTCACCCGGGAGGACATCGACCACAACGCCGCCTGCTTCAAGCGCCAGATGGAGCGGTTCATCGAGTTCGGCGAGGGCAAGGCCCAGATGGTCAACAACGCCGAC